>JAECRA010000042.1:3651-36605 GCA_015999985.1 Comamonadaceae bacterium | reverse complement strand
CGCTGGCCCCCCGAGGGGGCCGCTTTTTATTTTGGGGCGGCCCGGCAATAAAAAAGCCCGGCAGATTTTCAAATGCCGGGCTTTGATTTATCGACCCTTACGGGCCGAAAGGCTTACACGCCTCAGGGCTTGCTAGCCATTGGGAATGGCCATGCTGCCTGTGGGTTCAGCGTCGTTTGTGCCGCAGGGGCAGGCTTTTTAGCAGGCGCTTTCTTCGCGGTTGCTTTTTTTGCCGGCGCCTTTTTGGCAGCTGGGGCTTTTTTCACTGCAGCTGTTTTGGCTGGAGCTGCCTTTTTGGCAGGAGCAGCTTTCTTAGCGGGGGCAGCTTTCTTCGCTGGTGCAGCCTTCTTAGCAGGAGCAGCAGCTTTCTTCGCTGGTGCGGCCTTCTTAGCAGGAGCAGCAGCTTTCTTCGCTGGTGCGGCCTTCTTAGCAGGAGCAGCAGCTTTCTTCGCTGGGGCGGCCTTCTTGGCAGGAGCAGCAGCTTTCTTCGCTGGTGCAGCCTTCTTGGCAGGAGCAGCAGCTTTCTTCGCTGGGGCGGCCTTCTTGGCAGGAGCAGCAGCTTTCTTCGCTGGTGCAGCCTTCTTGGCAGGAGCAGCAGCTTTCTTCGCTGGTGCAGCCTTCTTAGCTGGTGCTGCCGCTTTCTTAGCCGGTGCGGCTTTCTTAGCTGGCGCAGCAGCTTTCTTCGCTGGGGCCTTCTTCGCGGCCGCTTTTTTCGCAGTTGCCATGTTTTTCTCCTTGATCAAGTTGAACTTTCAACAGGGGACACTTCGTGCCTGTTGAGCGCACGAAGCGATTCATGGCGCTGAAGCTTGCGACTCCAGCGCCATGAACACGGGTGCATCACCCCACTCGCTTCTTTGAGCGAGGGTGGAGTGGTGCAAAAAAATAAACGCACGTTGATGTCGTTTCTTTCAGTCCCAGGAAAGAGCGCCGCCGGACTGATACTCGATCACCCGGGTCTCAAAGAAGTTACGCTCTTTCTTCAAATCGATCATTTCGCTCATCCATGGGAATGGGTTTTCCTCATTCGGGAAGAGCGGCTCCAGGCCGATCTGCGTGGCACGCCGGTTGGCGATATAGCGCAGGTAACCTTTAAACATGGAAGCGTTGAGGCCCAACACGCCGCGTGGCATGGTGTCCTCTGCGTAGCGGTACTCGAGTTCAACGGCTTGTTCAAACAAGCCTTTGATCTCTGCTTTGAAAGCCGGCGTCCAAAGGCCGGGATTCTCGAGTTTGATCTGGTTGATTAGATCAATGCCGAAATTGCAATGCATCGATTCATCGCGAAGGATGTACTGATACTGCTCGGCAGCGCCGGTCATCTTGTTTTGCCGGCCCATGGCAAGAATCTGCGTGAACCCGACGTAGAAGAACAAACCTTCCATCAGGCATGCGAAGACGATCATGCTCTTGAGCAAGGTTTGATCGGCTTCCGGGGTTCCCGTCACGAACAGCGGATCTGAGATCGCATCAATGTAGGGGATCAGGAATTCGTCCTTGGCTCGGATCGAACCTACCTCATGATAGGCATTGAAAATTTCCGATTCATCGAGACCCAGGGACTCGACGATGTATTGGTAGGCGTGCGTGTGAATCGCTTCTTCAAATGCCTGGCGCAAGAGAAACTGGCGGCATTCTGGCGCCGTGATGTGGCGATAAGTCCCCAGCACGATGTTGTTGGCGGCCAGCGAGTCAGCGGTGACAAAGAAACCCAGGTTGCGCTTGATGATGCGGCGCTCGTCTTCTGTCAATCCGTTGGGATCTTTCCAGAGGGCGATGTCGCGGTTCATGTTCACCTCTTGCGGCATCCAGTGGTTGGCGCATGTGGCGAGATACTTTTCCCAAGCCCACTTGTACTTGAACGGTACGAGTTGGTTGACGTCTGTCTGACCGTTGATGATGCGCTTGTCTGCTGCGTTGACGCGGCGTGCGCTGACAGGAGCAGCTGCTGAATCTGGCGTAGAAGGCGCAAGCGATTCAGATTTAGAAGCGAAGACAGCCTGCTCGCCGACGCTTGATGCATCGCGTGGCTTTTGCATGAGAGGTTGCAGTGCAGGTTGCAAAGCAGGCCTTGATTCTTCGTCCCAAGTCAACATAGAAATTTCCAATGCTTCAATTATGGGAGCAACAGCGCGAATTGAAAAGTGTTCGCGCTGTTGGCTACCAAATATTTGTTGTTATGTGGCATCGCCACGAGAACTTTTACTGATCACCACTTCCACTAATCCTTTCATCGCCGGGCCGTCCCAAGATGAAAGACGGCCTCTCGGGTGACAGCGAACCTCGCGAAGCGGGATAGCGTGGGGGCCTTTCATCGCCGGGCCGTCCCAAGATGAAAGACGGCCCCCTCGGGGGGGCAGCGAACCTCGCGAAGCGGGGTAGCGTGGGGGCTTCATTTCATTGGCACGCTTCGCAACCTGGGTCATCGATCGCGCAGAACTTCACGTCAGTTGCAGGTGACTCCATCAACGCGTCCGAAGACGCGAGTGCAGGAGCCGAAGCCTGCTTGCCTGGTGCTGCAGAAGCTTGGCTTGAGCCAGAAGATACCGAGTTGAGACGGTCCGATTGCACGGTCGATTTTTCTGCGTGCGTTGCACTGGAAGTGCGCAGGTAGTAGGTGGTCTTGAGGCCACGCAACCATGCCAGCTTGTAGGTCTCATCGAGCTTCTTGCCGGAGGCACCTGCCATGTAGATGTTCAGGCTTTGCGCCTGGTCAATCCACTTCTGGCGGCGCGATGCTGCTTCCACCAACCAGGACGGTTCAACTTCGAACGCAGTGGCGTAGAGGTCCTTGATGTCTTGTGGCACACGGTCGATGGGCGCGAGTGAGCCATCGAAATGTTTGAGATCCATCACCATCACATCGTCCCAAAGGCCCAGACGCTTCAAGTCTCTGACCAGGTAGTGGTTGATGATGGTGAACTCTCCTGAGAGATTGCTCTTGACCGAGAGGTTGCCAAAGCAAGGCTCGATGGATGCATCAACTCCGACGATATTGGAGATGGTGGCCGTAGGTGCAATGGCGACGCAGTTGGAGTTGCGCATGCCGTCTTTGGCGATCTTGCGACGCAGCGAATCCCAGTCAAGCGTGGACGAGCGGTCGACTTCCACATAGTTGCCGCCGCGCGCTTGCGCCAACAGATCCAGGGTGTCCAGTGGCAAGATACCTTGGTCCCAAAGTGAGCCGCGGTAGGTGGAATAGCGTCCGCGTTCGGCTGCCAACTCGGTGGATGCCCAATAGGCTTCATAGCAGACCGCTTCCATGGAACGATCTGCAAAAGTGATGGCTTCGGGCGAGCCGTAGGCAATGCGCAACTCGTAGAGTGCGTCCTGGAAGCCCATGATGCCCAGACCAACAGGCCGATGGCGCAGGTTGGAATCTCGCGCTTTCTTGACAGCGTAGTAATTGATGTCGATCACGTTGTCGAGCATGCGCATGGCGGTACGGATCGTGCGCTGAAGTTTGGCGTGGTCAATGCCGCCATCTTTCAGATGCTGCAGCAAGTTGATCGAGCCCAGGTTGCAGACAGCCGTTTCCGTGTCGCTGGTGTTGAGAGTGATCTCGGTGCAAAGATTGCTCGAGTGCACCACACCGGCGTGTTGCTGAGGGCTGCGAACGTTGCAGGCGTCCTTGAATGTGATCCAAGGATGGCCGGTCTCGAACAGCATGGAGAGCATCTTGCGCCACAGGTCGATCGCGGGCAAGGTCTTGCTGGGTTTGATCTCGCCGCGCAGGGCTCGATCTTCGTAAGCTGTATAAGCTTTCTCAAAATCGCTGCCGAACAGGTCATGCAGGTCTGGCACGTCCGATGGCGAGAACAGGGTCCAGCTGCCCTTTTCCATGACGCGGCGCATGAACAGGTCCGGGATCCAGTTGGCGGTGTTCATGTCGTGCGTGCGGCGGCGGTCGTCACCGGTGTTCTTGCGCAGTTCCAGGAACTCTTCGATGTCCAGATGCCAGGTTTCCAGGTAGGTGCAGACGGCGCCTTTGCGCTTGCCGCCCTGATTGACTGCCACAGCCGTGTCGTTGACCACTTTCAGGAAGGGCACCACGCCCTGCGATTCGCCGTTGGTGCCTTTGATGTGGCTGCCCAGCGCACGAACGCGCGTCCAGTCATTGCCCAACCCGCCTGCAAACTTGGAAAGCAGGGCGTTTTCCTTGATGGACTCATAGATGCCGTCCAGATCGTCAGGCACCGTGGTGAGGTAGCAGGACGAGAGTTGCGAGCGCAGCGTACCACTGTTGAACAGCGTTGGGGTGCTGCTCATGAAATCGAAGGAGGAGAACAGCTCGTAGAACTCGATCGCACGGGCTTCACGGTCAACTTCATTCAATGACAGACCCATGGCAACGCGCATGAAAAATGCCTGAGGCATTTCGATGCGGGATTTGCGCAGGTGAAGGAAGTAGCGGTCATACAGGGTCTGCAAACCCAGGTAGTCGAACTTTAGGTCACGCTCTGGCTTGAGCGCTGCGCCCAGACGCGTCAGGTCAAACTGCAGAAGCCGTTCATCCAGCAGGCCGCCTTCGACCCCTTTCTTGATGAATTGAGGGAAGTAGTCTGCATAGCGCGAAGCAAGTTCTGGCAAGCTGACGGTCTCGCCCAGGACTTCCTTGGCAATCGTGTGCAGCAGCAACCGGGCCGTGGCGTAGGTGTAGTCCGGCTCTTTTTCGATCATTGTGCGCGCGGCCAGGATGGCTGCTTTGTAGACTTCTTCGACGGGAATGCCGTCGTAGAGGTTGCGCAGGGTTTCAGCCAGGATGGGCTCTCCGCTCACGTCGGTTCCCAGGTTGGCGCAAGCCAGGTCAATCAACTCCTGGAGGGCCGGCATGTCCAGCGCCAGTTTCTGGCCTTTGTCCAGGACATGCAAAGCAGGGGTCTCGACGATGGCTTGCGCTTTCTGATGAGAGCGCTCCTGCGCACGGCGCTCACGGTAGAGCACGTAGGCGCGTGCAACCTCGTGGTTGCCGCTGCGCATCAAGCCCAGTTCCACCTGGTCTTGCACGTCTTCAATATGAAAGGTGCCGCCACCAGGGCGCGAGCGCATCAATGCACGCACCACGGTCTGCGTCAGACCGTCGACCACTTCGCGAACGCTGGCAGACGCGGCGCCTTGGGTGCCGTGAACCGCCAGGAATGCCTTCATCAGAGCCACAGCAATCTTGGTCGGCTCAAAAGCAACGACGGCGCCATTGCGCCGCATGATCTGGTAGCTGGCCAGCGCGTTGCCAGCACCCGGGGTGGGGGCTGCGTGGTCAGACGATGTTTTGGGGCGCGCAGTTTGGGCGGGCGCAGTGGCCGTAGCTGATTGCATGAGGTCCTCTCAGTAAGTTGTTGTTGTCTCGGTGAAATGAGGTGCGCGGCCTGCCAGATCGGGCGGCGGCGCTTTATTCTGCGTAGGTCATGACGATACACTAGATGTAGTGCTTTGTTCAAGGTCTAAGCACTACCTGTTGTGTAATATTACTTCTTCAAAACCGGCACTTTTCTCGTTTTGCGGCGCTTGTTTCGCTCCTGCGACCTTCTGTCGGGGCGTAAGTGCTTGGATTGCAATAGGCTGAGACGGCGGTTTTCGCACCGTGAAAAGAGGTGCGTGCCGGCAGGGACAAGAGCGCGGCTGCGCAAAAAACAACGCTCGCTTGCGCTGGCGTGCGAACGATGGTCAGGCTGTCTTTTCTGCAGCGCGGCGCGTTCTCGCAGATCCGGAGAATCGGCCCCAATCGAACGGAGCGGCTTTGATGTCGCCCTGCAGCTCGTAGCTGGCTGCATGACTTATCAATCCGTTCAGGAGCGCTTCGGCCGCGATGGACATTTTGGTATCTCTGGGTTTGCTTATATAGATGGGTCTCACGATTTCCCGCGCACTGATGCGCCTGGTAGTGATTTCGCGGCGGGCAAAGTGAGCGTGCGCACAAGCGGGCACCATGCATGAGCCGAATCCAGCCGCCACCAGTCCGGCCTGAGTGGCCAGTTGCTCTACCTCCAGGCCGGAATCTATCGCGCCAGCTTCTTCCAGTATCTGGCGTGCAGGGGCATAGCCGTCACGCGTTCGAACCAGCATCTTGTGCGTGCCGTGCAGGTGAATGAAAGACATGCCGCGCAGATCGGAAAGGCGCAGTTCCTTGTTTCCCGGCACCGCGCTCCCCTGTGGGCTGGCGATGTACATGGATTCTTCGAAGAGGGGTTGGAAATCGACCTCCTGGGGCGAACCAGGTTGTGAGCTGATGGAGAAATCGACCAAACCTTGGCGGGTCATTTCACCGCACCGCTCCGAGGACACATCGAAAAGGCTGACTCGTACCTGTTCGTGTTTTTTTCGGAAAGGCCGAAGCGCGCCGGGAAGCCAGTACTCGGCCAGTGATGGCACGGTCGCGATCGTCACATGACCTGCTTCAAGCGTGGAGACGGCTCGCAAGTCGGTCTGAACGAGATCCAGCTCCTTCACGAAGCGCCTGGCACTGCCCAATAGACGCTCACCTTCTGCGGTCAAGCTGACGCCTCGGCGGCCGCGAGCGAATAACCGAACGCCAAGCTGCTCTTCCATACGGGCAATCAGCTGACTCAAGGCAGATTGAGTCATGTGGCACCTCTCCGCCGCAATGGTGAACTGAAGGACATCGGCCAAGGTGGTGAAGGCTCGAAGGTCTCGCTCGGATAGGTTCATCAGTATCTCTAATCAAAAGATCACTAATATTAATTTTACATATACCTCATAAAAGCGAAGAATCCGCTTGGCGCAACGAAAGAGGGCGCGACCTGAGTGGTCGATCAGGCCCCGACCCGCAAGACATAGGGGCCAGGCCTGGACCAGATTCGCGGACAGCGATGACCCACTCATTTGAAAATCCAAGGAGACGACATGAATTTGCTTTCACGTGTGGTTTTGACGCTGGGCGTCGCCATGACCGGTTTCTCTGCAGCCGCTGATGACGCCCCTATCAAGGTCATCCTCCCTTTCGCGGCGGGAAGCGGTACAGACAATATTGCGCGACCTTTATTCGACGAAATTTCCAGATCCACCAAGCAGGTTTTTGTTTTTGACAACCGGCCGGGCGCTAGTGGCGCCATCGCCGCGCAGGCCGTGGCGCAGTCGTTACCGGATGGTCGAACCTTCATGGTGACCACCAATACGACGCACACCATCAATCCAGTCTTGTTCAAGAAGTTGCCCTACGACCCCATCAAGGACTTTGCGCCGGTCGCGATGGTCGCCACCTCGCCTTACCTCCTGATGGTGCGCAAGGACATGCCAGTGTCCAACGTCAAGGAATTGATGGACTGGATCAAGCGCAACCCTGGCACAGCGTCCTATGGTTGGGGGGCTGCAGTCAGCCAGATGGCGGGCGCTGGGTTCTTGAAGCGTTATGACTTGAATGCTGTGGGCGTTGCCTACAAGAGCAGTCCGCAAGCAGTGACAGACCTCATGGGCGGGCAGATTTCGTTCATGTTCCTGGACCTGGCGGCTGCGGTACCCCACCTCAAAGGCGATCGGCTCAAACCGCTTCTGGTCACTGCGCCCAAGCGCCTTGCTCAATTGCCTTCGGTGCCCACGGCATCTGAGGCCGGTGTCAAGGACTTCGATGTCTCAGCCTGGATAGGCGTTTTCGCCCCCGCTGGCACGCCTGCCCCGGCACTCAAGAAAATGACGGAAGATGTGTCGCAGGCCATGCGGAGCCCGGCTCTGCTGCAAAGGTTTGAGGCTTGTTGTGTCCCTGAAGTATTGGTCGGTGATGCCTTCTCCAAGTATCTGCAAAAGGACGCCGCTCAATGGGTTGAGCGAGCGGCCGCAGCCGGCATTCAACCCGAGTAGACCGGGCAGGAGCGGCCACTGATGGGCACCTGACGCACTGAGCTGAGCCTGCCTTCGGTTAACCGCGCCTGGGACTTCTCGCTGCCGCTGTGCGACGCCGACTTCGTTGCGAGGGGGCCTCGCTCCACCATGGCTATGGTGTGGCCAGAAAAAATTTATCGCAAGTGGGGCGGTGCGCGCAACGTGCTGACCCCAAGCCTTTTTACGCCATTTTCATTCGCTAGAGACACCCATGACCACTTCCCCATCCGTCGGCCTGGCCCCGCTTCACGGCATTCGCGTGATCGATATCACTGAAGTGGTCATGGGGCCTTCCGCCACGCAGATGTTGGCCGAGCTTGGCGCGGAAGTCATCAAGGTGGAGCCTCCGGGTGGCGACATGCTGCGGGCGACAGGCCCGGGAGGGCGCAAGCAGGCGGGGCCGCTTTTCCTTAATTTGAACCGCAACAAGCGAAGCCTCGTTCTGGATTTGAAGACTCCGATGGGCCGGGAGGCGGTGCTTCGATTGGCCGCCAATGCAGATGCGTTGGTCTACAACGTCAGGCCTCAAGCCATGGCGCGGCTTGGCCTGTCCTATGAAACTTTGCGGGAGGTCAATCCCAGGCTGGTGTACGTGGGGACCTTCGGTTTCAGCCAGCGCGGGCGGTACGCAAAGAACCGGGCGTTCGATGACCTTATTCAAGCGGGCGTGGCCATTCCCGCCGCTTCCATGCTGGCTGGCAGTGAAACGCCAAGGTACGCGCCCCTCAACCTGGCCGATCGCGCCACGGGCATGTACGCATTTGGAGTGATTTGCGCAGCTTTGTTGGCGCGCGAGCGCACTGGCGTAGGCCAGGCTGTCGATGTTCCCATGTTCGAGACCATGGCCACTGTGATGCTCGGAGATCACCTTTACGGCCATACCTTCATACCACCGCGGGGATCGTTTGGATATCCGCGCTTGCTCAATCCGCAGCGCCGGCCATTTCAGACATTGGACGGGCTGGTATGTTGCCTCGTCTATACAGACGACCAATGGGCGAATTTTCTTGGCGCCGTCGGTGAGGCTGATCTGTTTCAGCGCGACCCCCGATTTGTGGATGGAGAGACAAGGACCATGCATTCGGAGGCGCTCTACAAGCTGCTCGCGGAAAAGCTCGCCGAAGAAACCTCACAACATTGGAAGACTTTGCTGGAGCCGCTGGGTATCACCGTGTTCAGTGCCCACACGTTCGAGACCTTGCTTGAAGACCCTCATCTGAAGGACATTGGGTTCTTTCAGGAATACGAGCACCCCACTGAGGGAACACTCCGCACCATGGCGGTGCCCAGTGAATGGTCTGCGTCCACTCTTCCTGCATTGCAGCCCCCACCTTTAGTTGGACAGCACAGCAGCGAGATTCTGCAAGAGGCTGGCTTTTCCCAGGATGAGATTGAAGAGATGGCCCGATTGAAGGTCACTGAGCTGGCGGGGCAGAGCGAAGCATCCGCTTGACCACTGCGCCTGAATTTTGTCACTCCCAGGATTTCTTTCATGATGAACTTTGATCTTTCTGAAGACCAACTTGCCATTCGTGACGCCGTTCAGGCGATTTGCGATGACTTCGGCCCGGACTATTGGCTCGAACGAGACCGGGACGGCGTGTGGCCTACCGAGTTTTGCGACGCCATTGCCAAAGGCGGTTGGTTCGGCGTGACCATGCCTAAGGAGCAGGGGGGGAGTGGATTGGGGATCAGCGCCGCGGCGATGGTGATGCGCACCATAGGCAAGCTGGGGACTGCTGCCGTGTCTTCCATTCACCTCAATATGTTTGGGCCGCAGCCCGTGGTGGTCTTTGGCACGGAGGAGCAAAAAGAACGGATGCTGCGCCCATTGATTACTGGCAAGGACCGCGCGTGCTTTGGCGTGACGGAGCCCAATGTGGGCTCGGACACGACAAGGGTAAAGACTTTCGCGCGCCGCACGGCAGAGGGCTATGAGGTGACAGGGCAGAAAGTATGGACGTCCACCGCCCAGCAGGCGAACAAGATCTTGCTCGTGGCCAGGACAACGCCCATCGAAGAGTGCGAGCGGCCAATGGACGGTGTGACTCTTTTCTATACGGACCTGGACAGATCCACCGTTCGCATCAGAGAGATTGAGAAGATGGCACGCAAAGCCGTTGATTCGAACGAACTGTTCATCGACGGCCTGAAAGTTCCGCTGGCCGATCGCATTGGTGAGGAGGGCAAGGGCTTCAAGTACTTGCTTCACGGATTGAACCCTGAGCGTATTTTGGTGGCGGCATCCATGCTCGGTTCGGCCGAAGCGGCTTTGTCGAGCGCTGCGGCCTACGCCAAAGAGCGTGTGGTGTTCGGACGTCCCATCGGGCAAAACCAGGCTATTCAGCACCCGCTTGCCGAATGCTGGATGCGGCTGCAATCTGCCGAACTCTTGATGTGGAAAGCGGCCGCCCTCTACGACGCAGGCAAGCCCTGCGGACTGGAGGCCACTTCAGCCAAATACCTGGCAGCTGAATGCCACTTCGAATCGTCCTTGCGTGCAGTGCGTACACACGGGGGTTTTGGTTTTGCCAAGGAATACCACGTTGAGCGCGGATTCCGGGAGAGTGTGTTGAGTCTTCTGGCGCCGGTGACGCAGGAGCTGGCGCTTTGTTATGTGGCTGAGCGAGCGCTGGGACTGCCGAAGTCGTATTAGTAGCGTCAAAGTTATGGACGCACGCTCACCTCTAGGGGGCACGATGCGGTGGGCCGAGCGCAGCGATGGCCCGAGTTGGGTATCCCACCCCTTTGGCCGCGCTGAGGAGCGCAGGGCCGGGGGCGGGCAAGAGCACTGCAAGATGCTCTTGCTTCGTGAACTAGCTTGCGGCAGCTGTCTGAGCGCATTGAGCGAAGCGAAAGCAGCGAGTTCTGCCGCACCGCCCCTGGATCGAGCACCGGAGGTTGCCCGGAGCGAAGCGCAGGGACGCGGACAGTGGGGCCGCCTTTTTGGGCCTACTGTTTTTGGCGGAGCAAAAAGAGTAGGTGCGCCGCCGGGCGCAAATCCCGGCCTCCGACCTCGATGAAAGAGCAGAGGGCAACTAACAACCGCCGCGCCTGAAACTACCGCCGCTTGCCCTCACCCCAACCCTCTCCCAGAGGGAGAGGGAGTGAAAACTCCGCTGCTTGCCCTCACCGGTTGGCCGGCCCCGCCCCACCCTCTTCCAGAGGGAGAGAGAGTGAAAGCAACCGCCGCTTGCTCTCACCGGTCTCGCCCAGATGGAGAGGGAGAGGAATACACGCGACAACCGGGCGCGCCACCGACGCTGACGTCGTTCAAAGAGCCGACTCAGAGAGGCTCTTTCAAGACACCGGAAATCGCTCTGCAGACCACCCCAGATTGTTCTGCAACTCCCCCCAATCAAACCCAGCCCCAGGGTCCTGCTTACGCCCAGCCGCAATATGCTCATGCCCCGTGATCGCGCTGATGGGGTAGTGCGCTGCAACGGCCGCACAAAGGCTGGCCAGCGTTTCATACTGAGCCGGCTCGAAAGCGCCCCCCTCAAGACCCTCAAGTTCTATACCCACTGAAAAATCATTGCAGTTGCTCCGCCCCTGATGGCAGGACGCGCCCGCATGCCAGGCACGATCTGAACAACTGACAAACTGCCAGAGAGCGCCGTCACGCCGAACATAGAAGTGGGCAGAAACCTCAAGTCCCCGGATACCCTGAAAGTAGGGGTGTTCTTCCCAATCCAGCCGATTGGTGAAAAGCGCCTGGACGTAATCGCCCTCAAAGCGACCCGGTGGCAAGCTGATGGAATGCACAACGATCAGGTCGACTTCGGTGCCCGCCGGCCTGGGCCCAAAATTGGGGGAATCCAGCCGACGCGCGTGCCGGTACCAGCCTTGATCCCAGAGTGTCTCGGCCAGGTCGGTGGCAGGCGGTGATTCAAGGGGATTCGTCGGCACTGTCTTCACCTACTGGACCGGTGATGCCCAAGCGCGCCATTCGGTAGCGGATTTGGCGCAAATTCAGGCCTAGGCGTGCCGCAGCTGCGGTGCGGTTGAAGCCTGTCTCGGCAAGTGTACGTACCAGCATTTCCTTTTCCTGCACATCCAGCCAGGCTTGGAGGTCGGATGGAATAGCGGATGGGTCAGCTGAAATCGAGGGCGTGGTCAGAGGGGTGGGGGGCTTGCCAGCTAAAGGCATACCTAAATCGCCGAACCCGGAGTCGTTGCCTTCACTGTCGCCCTCGCCCAAGGCCAAGGAGCGATGGAGCAGGTTTTCCAGTTCACGCACGTTACCATGAAGAGGCGCTTCACTGACCTCGCTCAGCAGGCGGGAGGACACCGGCTGCGCCTCGGCGCCGGATTCTGCCGCGATGCGCTTGAGCAGCGCTTCACACAGATCGGGCAGGTCTTCCCGACGCTCGCGTAATGGCGGGACAAGGATCTCGATCACATTGAGGCGGTAGAAAAGATCTTGCCTGAACCGTCCAGCCTGCACTTCGGCAGCTAAATCCTTGTGAGTAGCACTGACGATGCGCACATCTACGGACTCTTCAAGCGTTTCTCCCAGCGCACGGACGCGTCGCTCCTGAATGGCTCGTAGGAGCTTGGCCTGCATGGCCAGGGGCAGATCGCCGATTTCATCGAGGAACAAGGTGCCGCCACGCGCGGCCTGGAAGAACCCCGGGCGGTCTTGTACGGCGCCAGTGTAGGAGCCTTTGCGTGCTCCGAAGAACTCGGCCTCGAGAAGGTTCTCGGGAATGGCTCCGCAATTGACGGGAACGAATGGCCCCGCGCTTCGTTGGCTGCAAGCGTGGATGGCCCCAGCTACCAGCTCCTTGCCTGTACCCGATTCGCCCTGGACCAGAACCGGTGCCATGCTGGTGGCCACCTTGACAATGCGCTGTTTCACTCCGCGCATGCCGGCAGAGTTCCCCACCAGGCGGCCTAGCGCCATGGACGCTGAGTTCTCAGAGGAACGGTCCAAGCTGGTGGCGATGACGACAGGCGAAGCGTGGCTCGAGCTTGCCCGCGTGGGTGTGGATGCCGATGATTGAAGCGCGGAGGCCACCACGGTACGAAATTGCTTCAGATCTACGGGTTTGGTCAGGTAATCGAAGGCACCGGCTTTCAAAGCTTCGACTGCGTTTTCGGCTGAACCATAGGCCGTGATCATGATGCAGCGCTCGGGACGGCGTGCTGTAGCGACCTCACGCAAGAGTTCCAGGCCAATGCCATCTGGCAGCCGCATGTCGGTGATCAGTATGTCAAAGCGCTGCCGCTCCAATTGCTCACGCGCCTGGGCGAGGCTGGCGGCTGCCTGGACTCGGTGACCCTCGCGAAGCAAGGTGAGTTCGTAGAGGGTGCGCAGGTCTGGTTCATCGTCGACGACCAGTACGTGGGCAGGTTCGAATAGGGAACTGGGATTCATGGCAAGTCCTGCAGATGCGGGCGAGGAAGGCTCCCGGGTGCGCGCCGCATGTTGAGGTAAAACTCATTTCCTTCGACAGGCTTGTTTTCACGCTCACGCGGAGAACGCTCGTAGCTTATGGAGCTCGCGTGCCGTTCACACAACTCGCGGCATATGAACAGGCCCAAGCCGGTGGATCGGCTTTCAGATGAGAAAAATGGCTCGAACAAATGGCGCCGAACGGTGGGTTCCATGGCGGCGCCATCGCTCCAGACGGCCAATATGACGGGTCCTTCCCGCACTACATGTGTTTTGACTTCTATGGCTCCTGGGGAGCGGCTGGCATAACGCAATGCGTTGTCCAGCAAATTGATCAGAACACGCCGCAGATGCTCCCTGGAAAACTGTACATGGACCTCAGGTGCATGTAGCTGGATGTCCAGAATTCCGCTGGCACCATTTTGCTGTGACCAGTCCTGGCAGATGACCTGCGTGCAGGAATTGAGCTCCACAACCTGATCAAGCCCATCGTCGACCTGATGTTGCACGCGAGCGATGGCCAGGACGTCGTCCACGATATGGCCCAGTCGCTGAGCATTTTGCCGCACCATCTCGCTCAGGCGGCGGTGCTCAGGTTTCTCGAGTTCCTCTTCCAACAAAGCATTGGCCTGGCTGATGGCGGCCAAAGGATTGCGTATTTCATGGGCCACTGCGGCAGACATACGCCCCATGGCCGCGAGCTTCTCCGTGCGCAATTGCGCTTCCATTTCCCGCATATCCTGCAAAAACATGACGCACAGGCCCCTGCGGCCGTCGTGCAGGGAAGGGGTGAGAAGGGTGCGTACCTGCAGATGTGAGCTTTGCAGATCGGCATGCCGCAATACGATCTGAGCGGAATCCACCGCCCTGTCAGCAAAGCTCATGTGCGCTATCTCGGCAAGTTGTGACCAGGCCGGGTTGTCGTCCAGGTTGAAGATCGGCGGCGTGACCTCCCGGTCGGAGTTCAGGATCCATCTGGCTGCAGGGTTGGCCGCACGCACAACGCAATGGGCATCGACGACAAGCACACCGTCGGATAGCGTTTCGATCACCATGTTGTTGACCATGGATTGCTCGCGCGCTTCCGCGCGGTTACGACGAGCGGTGCGCTCTTCCCGCGCCAGACGGCCTGCAAGGTGGCTGATCAGCCACCCCAGTACCAGCAAGCCGGCGCCGGCGAGTGCCGTCTGAGCCCATTCGGCACTGCCTGCCCAGTCCGGCGAGGACGTGGATCTGATTGTGAAGCCCAGCAGCAGCAGGGTTGCAAGCGCAGCGGTACCTAGAGCCAACGCCCTTGAGCCCAAGATAGCGGCCATCAGAACCGGAAGCGCCAACAGTGGGGAAAAGTTGAGGCTGTTGATCTGCTGCAAAAACAGCAGACCGAAAAATCCAAGGTCAGCACCAGCCGTGTACAACCATTGTCCGTCAAAGTGGCGACCTTGCCGCCGGGGATGGGCCAGCAATCGAACCGCGAGTGTCAGAATCAGGTAAGCGGCAGAGAGAATGAGCAGCCAGGCAGGCGCCGTATGGCTTGCAAAATACAGAAACAGATAGAGACTCAGCAAGGACAGCGCGATCATTACGCGCGCGGTCATGAAGGCCCTCCATAGGCGCGCGAAGTCCGAGTCTTCAGGATTGCCCAGGTCTGTCTCCGGGGTCAGCTTCGAGATGGGGCCGGAAGGGATGCGCGCCGAGTTGAACCAGGACGATTGGTCCGCCGGCCTTGCCTGTGTCATCGGTGGGACCCTTGGGTTCCAAGCAAGTTAATCTGGAGCGGCGCATGGCGGACTGCGCCTTGCCCTGCACTTGATGGCGTCTCGGTGCATTGCCAATCTCTCAGTTTCACAGACCTATTCCTGATCGCGATGAGCGATAGAGCAGTAGCTGCCTCCAGGGCCGGCCACTGCATCCGACTTAGGAAAATGCACACCACAGACTGGACAGCTGAGCATAGGCTGGACTGTGACGGCCTTCTGGGTTTTCTGGGGCTTTAGGGGGTCTTGCTGTTTGGACAGGCGCCTTCCTCTTTTCCAAAGCCAGACGCCAGCGAGGACCGCCAATAGAAGGATCAGGATTTTCATGTGGTGCGCCCCAGCAATACCTCGAGCACGAAGCGGGAGCCTACGTAGCCCAACAACAACAATCCGGCGCCCACATAAAGTACCCGCACCGCGCGTCGTCCCCGCCAACCCCAGAGCCAACGCCCTAGCAGCAGAGCCGCAAACACCAGCCAGGACAGGGTGGTGAATATGCGCTTATGGTCCCAGCGCCACTGAGTGTGCGAGGAGCCGTACAAGGTTTCACCGAACAAAGCGCCGGCCAGCAGTGTCAGTGTCAGCAGCACGAAGCCTGCGCCGACAAAGCGGAACATCAGGCGCTCCAGGGTCAGCAGCGGTACACCTCCGTCGCTACCCGGCGCGGCATGTCGCATCTGGGCTTCTGCGCGTGTCATCAGCCAGCCGTGAGCCACCGCGGCGGCAAACATTCCGTAGGCGGCAATGCCCAGGGCCCAGTGCAAGGGCAGCCAGGGCGACGAAGTGGCAGGCAATGGCGTACCGGGAAAAAGCAGTGCCAATACGATGGCCAGCGCTCCAAATCCTGCAAGCGCCCACCGTGCGCGAAGCTTGGGATAGAGCTGACTCTCCACCACGTAGGCGGTCAAAACCAGCCAGACCGTGATGGACAGAGCGGGTGCAAAGCCAAAGCGGGGGACTTCGCTCAACATGCTGGAGGCGAGTAGCAACCCGTGCAGAGCCCAGGCCAGCAGCAGCACGCGCCGTGCGCTCACGGTGCCCAGAGTTTGTGCGGCCAGTGCCGGAATTGCGTAGGCCAATGCCGCCGCCATGCCAAGCAGCAGGCCGATCGGAGAAGCGCTAGCTAGAATCATGGTCACAGTTTAGCGGTTCGGGCCTCGAATTCAGGCCGTCGCGTTCATTCTTCGGCTCTCTTTCCAGGCAGTCGCGTTCATTCTTCGGCTCACTTGCATGCGATCCTTGCCGCGCGTGCCCCAAATTATGGCTACAGCCCTCACCGACAAACTCTCTGGCCTCGTCAAGAAGATCTCTGGCCAGGCTCGTATTACCGAAAGCAACGTCTCGGACATGCTGCGCGAAGTTCGCATGGCATTGCTCGAGGCGGACGTCGCACTGCCCGTTGTGCGCGACTTTATTGCCCGGGTGAAAGACAAGGCTTTAGGCCAGGAAGTCCTGGGAAGCTTGAAGCCTGGCCAGGCCTTGGTGGGTATCGTCAATCGCGAACTGGCCGCTACCATGGGTGAAGGGGTGGCCGACCTGGATTTGGCAGCTCAGCCGCCCGCGGTGATTCTCATGGCCGGCCTCCAGGGCGCTGGTAAGACCACCACGACCGCCAAACTGGCGCGCCATCTGATACAGAAGCGCAAGAAGAAGGTGCTCACGGTCTCGGGCGACGTCTATCGTCCGGCCGCCATTGAACAGCTGAAGACGGTGACCGCGCAGGCAGGGGCCGATTGGTTCCCGTCCACTGCCGATCAGAAGCCGCTGGACATCGCACGTGCAGCGCTGGATTACGCACGCCGACATTACTATGACGTGCTTCTGGTGGATACCGCAGGGCGGCTTGCGATCGACGAAGCCTTGATGCAGGAAATCAAGACACTGCACGGTGCTTTGAACCCCGTGGAAACCTTGTTCGTCGTCGACGCGATGCAGGGTCAGGACGCCGCCAATACGGCCAAGGCTTTCAAGGACGCACTGCCGCTGACGGGCATCGTGCTGACCAAGATGGATGGTGACTCGCGGGGCGGTGCAGCGCTGTCGGTGCGGCAGATCACGGGCGCGCCTATCAAATTTGCCGGGGTGTCAGAGAAGATAGATGGCCTGGAGGTTTTTGATGCCCAACGCCATGCAGGCCGAATTCTTGGCATGGGAGACATCCTTGCCTTGGTCGAGCAGGTGTCTACCGGCGTTGACCTTGAGGCCGCCAAGAAATTGGCCGACAAAGTCAAGAGCGGTAGCGGCTTCGATCTGCAGGATTTCCTCGGTCAGCTCCAACAAATGAAGCAGATGGGAGGCCTGGGAAGTCTGATGGACAAATTGCCCACGCAAATGATGGCCAAGGCTACGGACGCCGACCTCAACCGTGCAGAGAAGGATATTCGCCGCAAGGAAGGCATCATCAACAGCATGACGGCGCAAGAGCGCAAAAAGCCAGACTTGCTCAAGGCCAGCCGAAAGCGCCGCATCGCTGCAGGCGCCGGCGTGCAGGTTCAGGATGTCAATCGTTTGCTCAAGGAGTTTGAGCAGATGCAAGGCATGATGAAGCAGATGAAGGGCGGCGGCCTGATGAAAATGATGCGCCGCATGGGAGGCATGAAAGGCCTTATGGGCGGCGGCGGCATGCCTCCAGGGATGGGCCCGGGCGGTAAGCCACCGTTCTGACCCATGAAAGTAACCCCAGATCTGTCGCATCTTGAAGGCGTGCCCCAGGTGCGTGTGCTCATGGTCTGCATGGGCAATATCTGCCGAAGTCCCACGGCTCAGGGTGTGCTTGAAAACCAGGTTAAATCGGCTGATCTCCAAGCGCGCGTCTGGGTGGATTCAGCCGGTACGCACGGCTATCACATAGGGGCACCTCCAGATGAGCGTGCGCAAAAGCATGCGGCCCGCCGCGGAATTGATCTGACTGCCCAGCGGGCGCGTCAGTTGGTCAAGCGCGACTTCGATGAGTTTGATCTGGTGCTGGTCATGGACTCATCCAATGAACAGGCCGCCCGGGCGTTATGTCCGCCGCAGCAGCGGCGCAAGATCTACCGCTTGACTGATTTCTGCTCCATCGATGGAGTTCACGAAGTGCCTGATCCCTACTATGGTGGGGCGTCAGGATTTGAAGGCGTTCTGGATCTGGTGGAGAACGCGTGCACGGGCTTGCTGGGGTCTTTGAGTGCGCCCGATGGCGGCACCTGATTCAGACCGCACGCAGGCATCGGCCTTCTCGTGCCAACTGGGCAAACTCTTCTCCCAGAAAATCCAGTAACTGCCTGATGGCCGGGCGCATGCCGCGGTGCGAGGCAAAAGCGGCCTGGATAGTCCCCGCGGGTGGCGCCCATCCGGGCAGCAGTTCCAGCAATTGGCGATCCAAGAGAGCCTCATGCACCAGCATGCGTGGAAGAGCCGCACAACCAACGCCGCTTAAAGCGGCACACATTAGCGCCCCCATGTCGTCTGCGATCAGGCGCGGCTGATGCGGTACCTGAGCCAACTCTCCGGAAGGTCCGATCAACGACCAGTGCGATTCGTCCGGAGAATTTCCTAAACCCAGGGTGGGCAACTGGGTGAGATCGGCCGGTACGGCAGGGGGTGCAGTGGCGGTCAGGAGCTGCGGCGCAGCGACCAGGATATGAGGGCTGCGTGCCAAGGCTTTGACAATCTCGTCAGGGTGGGCAGAAGGCATGGATCCGTCTGCCGCAGGAAACCGCACCCGCAGCGCCAGATCCACACCGTCATGCCATAGATCCACATTTCGGTTGGTGGACTCCACCCGCACAGTCACTTCTGGCCACATGCGCAAAAATCGCGAAAGCATGGCCGCCACCGCATGTTGCAAAAGCGCCGGTGGGCAGGAAATCCGGACGGTGCCCCGCGGAGTGGCGGTTTCTTCCGCAGAGAGTGCCCGTGCTGCATCCGCTTCAGCCAACATGGCGCGAACATGCTGTAGCGTTCGCTGACCAATTTCTGTGACCGCAAATCGCCGTGTGCTGCGCTGGATCAGGCGAACGCCAAGACTTGCCTCCAGATCTGCGATACGCCGACTCAGCTTGGATTTTGGAATGCCGGTCGCGCGCTCTGCGGCGGCAAAGCCGCCGTGTTGGGCAACCTGGGCAAAGTAGGCGAGGTCGTTCAGGTCTTGCATGGTTCAAAAAAACAGAGGCTCCCCTAGCGCTACGCTGGAGGATGGGTCATCGGCCGGAGGGCGCGAGAGGCTTGTGTTCCACCCATAGGACGATGTGTGGCATTTTGGACGCTTTTCTTATTCCTGTCCTGCCCATACCATTAATACATGCGCTGGCAGATCGGCTTGGCGCTCCACTCGCAGGAGTTTGAGATGAAGAAAGTTCTGAACACACGCAGCGCCCCAGGCCGGCATTGGGTCGGTAATGGGTTTCCTGTGCATGGCATGTTTGGCTACAACGGTGACGGCGTGGCTGAGCGCAGCCCCTTCTTGCTGCTCGACTATGGCGCGCCCACTCGTTTTGAGCCCACCACTGAGCGCCGTGGCGTGGGGCAACACCCGCACCGCGGCTTTGAAACCGTGACCATTGTGTACGACGGTGAGGTTGAACACCGCGATTCCACCGGCGGCGGGGGCGTGATCGGCAAGGGCGACGTCCAATGGATGACTGCTGGCGGCGGCATCATCCATGAGGAATACCACTCTCCGGACTATGCCCGCCAAGGCGGCCCGTTTGAAATGGTTCAGCTGTGGGTCAACTTGCCCGCCAAGGACAAGATGGCGCCAGCTGGGTACCAAGCTATTACGGATGCGCAGATCCCAGCGGTAGCTTTGCCCGACGGTGCAGGTCAGGTCCGAGTGATTGCAGGCCAGTTTGGTGACACCAAGGGACCGGCGCGCACTTTCTCGCCCATCAACGTGCTGGATGTGCGTTTGGTGGCAGGCCGTACCGTGGAGTTAGCTCAGCCAGAAGGCTGGTCGACCTTGTTGGTGGTGCTTGCAGGCACGGTGGCGATCAATGGCGACACGGTGCTGCGCGCGGCTGAGATGGCCACTTTGTCCACCCTGGGAACAGGCTTGGCGATTGAGGCCAACAACGACGCTAAGTTGCTTCTGCTCTCGGGTGAGCCGCTGAATGAGCCTGTGGTCGGATATGGTCCCTTCGTTATGAACACCGAGGCGGAGATTCATGAGGCCATTAGCGACTTCAACGGTGGACGTTTCGCAAGGCATTGAGCTTCATTGAGGCCAACTACAACCTGGTCTAAGCCGCAGCTTCGTCCTTGGGCGAGGCTGGGACCTGGGTGGAGGGCAGACCCAGACTCTCAACCCAGGATTCGCGCATCCATTCTGAAGTCTGGCGAAGTTGGTGCAATTGCGCGATGGCTGCTTCCTTCACACGCGAGTTCATGGCATCTTCAAGTGGGCCCGGCGCAATCCCGCCGGCTTGCCCGAGCAGGGCCCAAGTTTGTTGGCGCCGAGTCTCCGCAAGCAGGATGCACTCACAAGTCACCCTCCGTACTGTCTCCGAATCGGCGATGGCGATGGCCACTCTCATGCTGGTGAGCAAGCTTTCATTCAAATGCTTCGCTACAGTGCGGCCGGCGGACCCTTCATTTGGATCAATGCCTGCAGCCTGGCAGAGATCACTCAGTATCTCCTGGTGCCTTTTTGCCTGGTTAAGGCAAGCCTGCCATCTCGCCTTTCGGCTTGGCCGATCCGTGCATGCGATGGCCTCCGTATAAATGGCTAATACCCCCATCCCCACTTCCGCCATCTCAAGAAGCAGCTCTTTCAACGCTGCGGGATCGCGCATTTTTGATGCCATTAGTGCTTTCGTAGGAAAATGTTCACTGGAAGTGGCCGGAGCAACGCCTGTAAATGAACACAGTGGGGTTGTATCTGCTCTTGATCCGTCGCGCACTAACTTTTGTTAGTGCTGCGGCGCCTGAGCTACACGACCCCTTTTTTATTGCCGGGCCGCCCCCAAAGTAAAAAGCGCCCCCTCGGGGGCAGCGGACCTCGCGAAGCGGGAAAGCGTGGGGGTCATTTTTTATTGCCGGGCCGCCCCAAAATAAAAAGCGCCGCGGCCGGCTTCGGTACCTCGGGGGCAGCGGAGCTCGCGAAGCGGGAAAGCGTGGGGGTCATTTTTAGGTCGCTAAGCCTCATAATCGTTTGCCATCAGCAAGAGAGGTCTGCGTGCGTGTTCAGCGTGTTTTGCAATCTCGGCGTATCACCTTGAATGACGCCGAGCGGCTGACATTGGAGAATTCATTCCAGTCAGTGGTCACATTGGGTCCAAGAGAAACGTTCATCGACCAAGGAGAAACCGTCAATTTCAGCGCGTTGTTGCTGGAAGGCATGATGAGCCGTCATGTGGACGACTTTGACGGTTGCCGGCAGATGGTCGCGCTTCAGGTGGCGGGTGATTTTGTGGACCTCCACGCCTACCCGCTGAAGACGCTCGATCATGACGTCGCCACTTTGACTGCGGTGCGGTTGGCCATCGTTCCGCACTCCGCGCTTTTCGATATTCAGCGCGACGAACCAGAATTGGCGAGAAAGCTGTGGTTCCTGACGCTACTTGATGCCGCCATGCATCGCAAATGGGTTTACAGGCTTGGTCGCCTCAAGGCCATGGCGCGAATAGCGCATTTCTTTTGTGAGACCTCCGCACGCTTGGCCGCCGTCGGTTTGTCAGATGGCAAGCAGTTCCATCTGCCGCTAACGCAGTTCGATTTGGGCGAAATATGCGGAATGACCAGCGTGCATGTCAATAGAGTGCTGCGCGCACTGCGTGAGGCTGGTTTGTGTACTGTTCGCAATCAACAAGTGGAAATCCTGGACTGGAATGGTTTGGCCGTGGCGGGCGCGTTTGAGCCCGGTTATCTCTATCTGGATGACGTCATGAGCAAGCGTTTCTCGGGCAAGGTGACGCAAGAGCAGGCCGTCCGCCAAACGCGCCAGGAACCTGCCTGACTTGGAGTGCCGAAAGAAAAATCGGGCCGCTGCAGCCCCTTTGCAGCCAGCGATTCTCAATTCCGACAGGCTGTTACGCGAAGCACGTCGTTGAACTTCATCGCATCGGAGATGCTCGTACCTGATGCGATGAGATCTACCGTTGACAACCGAGTCTGTTGCGGCGCTCTATCGTGAGCAGCGAGTCGAAGTAGAACACTCGGCACAGCGATCTCAAACGCTTTTCGTGAGGATCACGGTGTGAGGACAAATAACTGCTGCTGAAGTTGTCTCAGCAGTCCTCCACGCGTGCGAGTATCAATTCTTCGTCCGCCTGAAAGCATTACGCCCTGCAATTGGAGGCACATATTGCTTCCTGCCATGTCGCTCCTGCGGCTCCATGAGGGTGTTCAGGATGCCTCTTCAGCCCTAGCGCGCGAGCGACTCCACCATCGACGTGCTTGCCTCGCACAACCAAAAACTCAGTATTTCTCTTAATTGCATTTAAAGACTCACGGCTGCAGAATCCGCCGGATAGTAAATTAAATGTAAGAAAAGTATATGAATGCTGGATTTTTCAAGCGGGTGACTGATGGCATCGTGATGGCGTGCGGCGTTTTGGGGGTACTGATGTTCAGCGTAGCCCATGCAGCTACCTTGCAGGTGCAGCCGGGGGGAGCGGATACAGGCAATTGCCAGGCCTCGCCCTGCCAGAGCATTGCATATGCGCTCTCTCAAGCAGCTGCCAATGGCGATACGCTGCAGGTGGGTGCAGGGACTTACGTTGAGCAACTGACCATCAACAAAAGCGTGGCCGTGCAGGGCGCAGGAAGCGCCAGCACCATCATCCGTGCGCCAGCTGTCCTGGCGACCAATCCCGACATTTCGCCGGGCAGTGGAGGCCAGTTGACTGCGATTGTGTTCGTGACCGGTGCTACTACGGATGCCAGCATGACCCATCTTCAAGTGCGCGGGCCCGGTCCAAGTTCTTCGGGCTCCATTGGGTATGGCGTCTTCGTGGGCGGCAATGCGAGATTCACGCTGGACCACACCCGTATCACTGCGATTCGCGATGAGCCTTTTGCAAACAGCCAGAACGGCAGTGGCGTGCGCTTTGGCGCGCCGGGTACGGGGCAGGTAGGTCGCGGCCAATTGCTCAATTCCGTGATCGATGATTTCCAGAAAAACGGAGTCACGGTGTCCAACGTGGGCTCCAGCGTGATATTGCGCGGAAACACCATCACAGGCACCATGCCGCCGCCTACCATCGCTCAGAACGGCATTCAAATCAGTGGCGGTGCATTAGCGCTGGTGGAAGACAACACCGTCTCCAATTTGCAGTGCAGTAACTCCAACCCCAACTGTGGGTTGGATGCCTCCTGGTCGATTGGGGTGCTGCTATCGAGCGCCGGCGCCGGTACAGAAGTCATCAACAATCGCGTCAGCCATGCGGATGGCAATCTTTATGCGGTCGGCAGTAGCGCCCAGGCCTACACCGTCACAGGCAACCAGTTCAGTGATGCGACTTATGTGAACGTGACGGCCGGGGGCGTGGTGCTCAATATGATGGACAACGCACTGACGGGGGCAGAAGTAGGCCTGTTTGCGGCGGGGTCGAGCACAGCAACCACGGTAAATCTGAATGGCGGCAATCGCATCACGAACGCGAGCAGGCAGGGCATTCGCACGGTGACGGCACCTGGCGCCTTGCCCGTTTTGGTGAGTGGGAGCCAGAACCAGTTCTACGCCAACTTGGCAGGTGCGGACAATCCAGACCTCGCTCCCGCAATTGTCCTGGATCTGGCATGCAACTGGTGGGGATACCCCACAGGCCCCACACATCCCGCAAACCCTCGGGGGCGAGGAAACACTGTGTCAGACGGCGTTCAATATCTCAACTGGGCCATCGACAACACGACGTTCAACTGCGTGGGAAATCCCCGGCGTAATGAGTTCATGGCTCTCACGCCAGCCGCTGTGCCATCGACTGGCCTCTGGGGGCTTTCCGCGATAGCGTTATTGCTTGCTGGTTTGGGCGCTGGCGCCTTGCGGCGCAGGCCATGGGCTTGAAGGCCTCAATCTTGCCTGGCGACGACAGCCGCTCAGACGTGTCGTGCCAAGCGAATGCCGCTGAACTGCCACCGAGCGGTGGCGGGGAAAAAATTGCGATAGGTAAGGCGCGTATGGCCGACAGGCGTGGCGACGGAGCTTCCTCGAAGCACGTACTGGTTGACCATGAATTTTCCGTTGTACTCACCCACAGCCCCCTCGGCGATACGAAAGCCCGGGTAGGGTGCGTAGGACGATTGAGTCCATTGCCAAGCATGTTCAAGCCACTGGCCACTCTCCCACTTTGCAGGGTGAATGCCTGAACTCATCGCGTGTTCCCATTCCGCTTCGGTAGGCAGCCTCGCGCCCGCCCATCGGGCATAGGCATCGGACTCGTAGTAGGACAGGTGAATGGCCGGCCTGGCCAAATTAAGTGCTTGCCGACCGCTCAACGTGAACTCATCCCAACCACCGCCAGGACGTGGCTGCCAATAGATGGGGTGACTTAAGTGATGGCTTGCACGCCAATCCCATCCCTCTGCAAGCCATAGCGAGGAGTCCTCATATCCGCCTGCTTCGATGAACCTGGCGTATTCACCATTGCTGACCAGCTGTGACGACAGCTCGAAGGGTGTCAGGTAAACCTTGTGGCGAGGAATCTCATTGTCGAACGCGAAGCCTGTGCCTTGATGGCCTACCTCGATCAGCCCGCCCTCGAAGGCCATCCACTCTGGTGTCGTGCTGGTTGGTGCAGGTGCCCGCTGATCCGAATACGCTGGCCACAGGGGATTGCAGGAGAGCAGGTGCTTGATGTCGGTCAGCAGCAACTCCTGATGCTGTTGTTCATGCTGCAGTCCAAGAACCACCAGTGGCATCCACGGCGCTGCTTGATCTGCCTGGGCGATCAAGGCCCGCATGCGGTTGTCGACATGGGTACGGTATTGCATGACTTCGTCAAGGCCAGGACGGGTCAGCAGGCCACGCTGCGGACGCGGGTGCCTTTCACCTATAGCGTGGTAGTAGGAGTTGAACAACACGCGAAACTCCGGCCGAAAGGGAGCGAAGTTTTGCTCATGGGCCGCGAGTACGAAAGTCTCGAAAAACCAGGTCGTGTGGCCCAGATGCCATTTGGCGGGACTTGCATCCGGCATTGACTGTGCGGAGCAATCCTCAGCGGAAAGCGGCGCCACCAGCTCGCGCGTGTGGGAGCGCACGGCATCGTAGTGATCGAGCAAGGTGCTGTCGATTTGGCGTGTCAGAGCATTCATGGCTGTGCGTAAAGGAGCGCGTACCAACCCCGCTCATCGGTCCATGATTGCACCCGCGCAAATCCGGCTTGACGCAGCATGCTGGAGAAGACAGGCAGCGGGTACTTGTAGCTGTTCTCGGTATGAATACGTTCACCACGTGCAAAATCCCGGCCGCCTCCTTCCCAATGAACGCTCTGCGATGCGTCGGCCTGCAAGTGCATTTCTATGCGAGATGCAGCGGGGTTGAAGAAGGCCTGATGTGACCATTCGGAAGGGTCGAAGTCACTGCCGATCAGCCGGTTGACGTGCGAGAGGATATTGCGGTTGAAGCGCGCTGTGATCCCATCTGCATCGTCGTAGGCAGCCTCCAGAACATCCACCTCCTTGGGCAGATCAATTCCGATCAGCAGGCCTCCTGTAGTGTCAATCCAGGCGCGTGCTTGACGCAGCCATTCCAGAGCCTGAGGGGGGTCGAAATTACCGATGGATGAGCCTGGATAGAACACCAATCTGCGCTGCATCGGAATCTCGTCGGGAAGCTGCACTCGCTTGGTGAGGTCTGCAACGACCGCGCGCGCATCCAGGCTTGGGTCTGCGTGGCGCAGGCGCGCCACACCTTCCTGAAGGATTTCCGATGAGATATCCACGCCCACGAAGCACTGAGGCTGCAGTATCTGGCAAAGAATTTGGGCTTTCTCGCCGTTACCGGCGCCGGGTTCTATCACCGTATGCGCATCTCCTATCGCGTGCTTGATGTCTTGCGCGCGCTGCTCCAGCAAAATGCGTTCCGTTCGGGTGGGGTAGTACTCCGGCTGATTGGTAATCGCCTCGAACAGTTTGGAGCCAAGCTGGTCGTAGAAATACTTCGGGGAGATTTGAGCCACTGGCTGCATCAACCCCTGGATGATGTCTTCGTGTTGCATGAGCAAGGCCTGTCCGGCTCTCAAAAGAATCAGTGCATTTTGCCCGGTTCTCAGGAGCTCATTTGTAGGCCAATGCCTCGGAAGGTCGGGCTCAGTTCAGTGTGTATTTGCCGCCCCGGCGCCATGCGGATCTCCCGCACGTGCCGCTCAAAAAGTTGAGTTGAGCGGGCATTCTCCCATCCCTCTAGGTGAGGGGTAGCTCAGTCCCGCGTCACCCGCAGTACTTCTTCCTGGCTTGTGATGCCCCGTGATACCAGACGATCACCATCATCACGCATTAGCTGCATGCCGTGTGAGAGCGCGGTAGTGCGGATCTCTGCCTCGGCAGCGCGGTTATGGATCTGTGCGCGAATCTGGTCTTCAACCACCAGCAATTCAAATACCCCTGTGCGGCCTGCGTACCCAGTTTGCCCGCATGCGTCGCAACCTGCGCCGTGGCATGAAATGCAGTACTTTCGCACCAGCCGCTGCGCCAATACACCGAGCAATGACGAACTGAGCAAGAACGGCTCAACCCCCATATCGGTCAGGCGCGTGACCGCACTGGCCGCATCGTTGGTATGAAGTGTGGCCAGGACCAGGTGGCCGGTCAGTGAGGCTTGAATCGCGATTTGCGCGGTTTCAATGTCACGAATCTCTCCAATCATGACAATGTCCGGATCCTGCCTGAGGATGGCTCTCAGAGCGCGGGAGAAGTTGAGCTCGATCTTGGAGTTGACCTGCGTCTGACCCACCCCCGGAAGATCGTATTCGATGGGGTCTTCCACCGTCATGATGTTGTTGCGCGTGGCGTCCAGTCGCGCAAGCGATGCGTACAAGGTCGTGGTCTTGCCGCTACCGGTGGGGCCTGTGACCAAAATGATGCCGTGCGGCTGTGCAATCAGGCGTTCGAACTTATGCAGTACATCGCCCAGCATGCCCACCGCTTCCAGGCTCAGTTTGCTTTCGGATTTGTCCAGCAAGCGCAGAACTGCCCGCTCGCCATGAGCGTTGGGGATGGTGGACACGCGCACGTCAATGGCGCGGGTACCCAGTCGAAGGCTGATGCGCCCATCCTGGGGCAGCCGCTTTTCGGCAATGTCCAGGTCCGCCATGATCTTCAGGCGGGAGATCAGCGCTGCATGCAGTGCGCGGTTCGGCCGGACGACCTCACGCAAGGCGCCGTCTACTCGAAAGCGCACAGCACTATGGCGCTCATAAGCCTCTATATGGATGTCGCTGGCGCCATCTCGCGCGGCTTGCGTCAGCAACGCATTGAGCATGCGGATGATGGGCGCATCGTCTGCCGACTCCAGCAGATCTTCCACTGCCGGCAACTCCTGCATGATGCGTGAGAGATCGGCGTCGGATTCGACCTCGCTCACCACGGCTGCCGCGCTTGACTCGTTGTCGGAATAAGCGGTGCTGATGCGCTGCGCAAACGTCTGCGGATCGGACTCTTGCAGCGCCAGTGGCACTTCGGCCGTACCGAAACGGCGCATGACTTCACTCAGCGCGGCAGGGTCTGGACGGCCGTTGTGCCACAAGGTGAGGCTTTGTCCGTCATCTTCCAGCAGCAGGCTGGCCGAACGGGCGAAAGCATAGGGCAGCAGATAGCGCATGCGCCTTGAGCCTTTAGATTAGTTGAAGGGGCGCTCGCTCGCGCCGCCTAAATAGTGACCCTCTCCGCTGGCCGGGAAGTTATTCACAGGAGCGGATGGGCGGCTCAAATAGTGGTTCTCTCCGCTGGCGGGGCCCTCGATCATCGGAGGGGGAGGGGCAGGGCGTCTCCAGGCTTCCGGGTTGTCAGGGATGACGAAGGGCATCACGGGGGCCTGGTTAGCGTGCTCCACTACGCTGGCTGGAGGCTGGTTGCCCTGCTGCGCGCGTCGCATGTAGTCGTAGCGGTCGAGCGAGTAGCTCTCGGTGGCGGCGGCGTCCCGCACGATCACAGGACGCAGGAACACCATCAAATTGGTTTTTACGGCGTAGCGGCTTTGTGATTTGAAGAGGTTACCCAGCAGCGGTAAATCGCCAAGCACGGGAACCTTGTCTTCGTTGCGGGCGAACTTGTCTTCCAGCAGGCCGCCCAGCACAACCACGGAGCCATCGTTGACCAGCACGCTGGATTCGATGGCGCGCTTGTTGGTGGTAGGCCCATTGGCACTGCCGCCGGTGCCGGCTACCACATCAGATACTTCCTGATAGATCACCATCTTGATGGTGCCGTCTTCACTTATCTGGGGCCGCACGCGCAATGTCAGACCCACGTCCTTGCGTTCGTAGGTCTGAAATGGGTTGACCGAGGTGCTGCCGCTGCCGCTTCCCGTGTTGGTGAAGCTGCCGGTGACAAAGGGCACGTTCTGGCCAACGATGATCTTGGCTTCTTCGTTGTCCAAAGTCAGCAAGGTGGGCGTGGACAGGACGTTGCCAGTGCCTGTGGATTGGAGGAAATTGGCTAGCACGGCCAGGTTACTGGAACCGGCCAACAAATTGAACCCTTTGCCCGGACGGATAGTCGGAGTAGTGGTTGAGGTTGAAGTGCTATTTCTATACGTGAGTGCTGCCACGCCCAGGTCGACGATATTGGTCGCGGCTGCCCCGCCGCCAGCGCTGGCAGTGGAGAAATTGGTACCTACGATGCCCGCACCACCCAGCAAGGCTTGCCACTGCACACCGAGCTCGGCTGCCTTGTCGGCTCGCACCTCGGCAATCAGGCTTTCCACGAAAACCTGTGCCCGCCGTTGATCCAGCTTGTCAATGACAGCCCGTAGTTCGCGGTAGACCGGCTCCGGAGCGCTGATGATCAACGAGTTGGTGGAGGGATCCGCCTGGATTTGCCCGCCGGTAGACGGTTGATTATTGCCGGCGGCGTTGATGCTGGGGCCGCTGTTCATGCCGCTCATGCCGCCACTGGACGAAGAGCCGCTCTGATTGGTGTTGACCGCCTGCGCCTGGGAGATATTGCTCAATCCACCAGATGGCGCACCGCCGCCGCTTGAGTTCGAGCCCGGCGTATTGGACTGGCCCGGCAGAGCTGCCAATGCGGCACGCAGCGTGACGGCGAGTTTGGTGGCGTCGCTGTTCTTCAGATACACCACGTGGATGTTTCCAGCAGAGCCGTCCGTGCGAGAAGCGGCAGGCTGGTCTAGCTGCTCAATGAGCGCTTTGGCCTGTGCCAGACGAGCTGCATTGCCTGCGCGGATGATGACGGCGTTGCTGCGGGGCTCGGGGATCAGCGTGGTGCGGTAACCACCCTCGGCGGAAGCTGCTGCACTGTTGGCTGCTGCGGGCTGCCCTGGCAGGCCTGGCGTGGCAGCGGGCACCGCCGCGCCGCCGGTACTGCCGCCAGTCTCCAGCAGTTTGGACACCAGGGGCGCCAGGTCGGACGCCAGGGCGTTCTTGAGCCGCACGATTTCGACGCCCGTGGCCTGCGCCACATCCAGACTGGAAATGATGCGCGCCAGGCGCTGCAGATTGTCTCCGTAGTCGGTGATGATCAGCGAATTGGTGCCGGCATTGACGTTGATCGTGTTGTTGGGGCTGATGAGCGGGCGCAGGACCGGCACCAGGTTGTTGGCGTTCTCATGCGTCAGGCGGAATATCTGCGTCTGAATCTGCCCGCCGCCCGCTGGCCTGTCCCCTGCGGATACGCTGCCGCCCTGCAGCTTGGCTTCAGATTCTGGAATCACAAGGTAGATGCCATTGCTCTCCACCAGTGCGAACCCCTGTGTTCTCAACTGGGTTTGAAACAGGCGCAACGCTTGCGCCGCATTCACTGGCGCGGTGGATGTCAGCGTCATCGTGCCCTTGACGCGTGGATCCACCACCACGTTGCGTCCGCTGATGGTAGCCATGGTGCGCGCCACGGCATCAATCTCTGCGCCTGCAAAATCCAGCGTAACTTCGCCTGCGCGTGCGGCTCTGGTGCCTTCTTGCGCGAAAGACAAGCTGGGAATCACGGAGATTGCGCAGAGCGTCAGGACCGCTATGGCAACGCGGTTCCTTGCCAGCATTTGCAGGGCGAAATGGCCGGACGTTGCTGGGTGACACATCCTGGAAGATAAAGATCTCATGCGGTCGTAGTCTCTGCTTAGCCGAGCGAAATGATGGCGCGCTCACCTTGGCGGCGGCCGATGATGTTGAGCAGATTGGCCAGTTGGGCCTCCATGCCCGGGGCTGCGCTGGCCTCACCGGAAAAACGCAGGCGTGAACCGACCCACTGGCCCTTGCCCGCCAGACGGAGGGCGCCTTCGAGCGTGGAAAGATCGAGCGAAGGGGAGTCTCCGCCAGTGAGCGTCATGCGATAGGAGCCCAGAGGTTGCAGAGTCGATAAGCGCGAAGACATTTGGCGGGCAGTGAATTCCGCGATGCCTCCCATGACCACTCGGCCATCCAGCCATTCTACTGAAAGCTCACGAGTGGACAGGGACAGCTCCCCTTGGGGTTGAATGGTGTTCCAGGGCGTTCCCAGACCCGTGAGCACAGCAGCAGGCCAGGATGATTGTCCGTTGGCCACATTCAGGCGGGCTCCATTCCATCGGGGGGTCACGCGCAGGTCAAGCGGTGCGCCAGGTGTGCAACAGTCGGCCGTGAGGTGCGCGCGCACACCCAGTCCTGCAGGTCTCAGTTTCCAGTGAATTCTTCCGGGTAGCGCCGTGCTTCCCTGGCTTCCCGCTCCTCCAGTCAGCGCCAGCCGGGCCGAGCCCGACCACACGCTGCCTTGTGAATCCAATAGCTGAACAACTCCACCGGTGCCACGCGCAACCGCTGAAGCCAGCCAGCGCGCCGGCGCAGCCAGAATCAATACGGCGACCAATGCAACCAAGGCACCGGCCAGCGCCCATTTCCAGGGCGCCCGCTCCTGCGAGGCGCCTGAGGTGGTGCGTTTCATCGCCTTGAAAGGGAGCGCTTTCATGGTTGAGGAAGGCTCAGAGACAGCGTGCCGTTCCAGCGTGCCGGGGTGCCCGGAGCGGCGCCAGGCGCGCGTGACAGGCGTGCTTCCACGGGCGCTGCGCGTGCGTTGGCTCGGGCATCGGCAAGGTACTCAGCCAGTGCGGCGGCAGGAACGTCTTTCAAAGTGATGTTGGCACGGTCTCCAACGACGTTGAGCTGCCCGCCATTGCCCAGACGTTGCCGAACCGCAGTTTCCAGTGCTCGCAAAGCATCACTCTGGCCCAATTTGGGCAGCGCCTTGAGAGTTTCGGCTTCGGCCTGAAGGCGTTGCATCTGCTGTGCCTGCATTTCAAGCGCCTGTCGCTGCAGGCCTGCTGCACGCAAGGTGCTCAACGCAGGAGCCAATGCCAACCACCAAAGCAGCGCCAGCACCACCACCACCCCAGCTCCGCTAACCAGGCGCTTTTCGCGAGCATCCAGGGCGGCCCAAGCGGCTGTCACACGGCTGCTCGAAGCCGAGGAGTTCGTGGGGTTTTTCATGGTGCACCCTCCGGTCTCAGCACCACGGCGTTGGTTTCGGTCTGCATTTGATAGCCTAGCGGGCGCAGCTTCTGATTGGCCTCGGACAGCGCACTGGCCTCCATCTGCACGCCGCGTGCGCGCAATTCGCCGGCAGCAAATTCAATCGCTGATGGAGCAGAGCCCGCGGGCGCTACAAGGGCGAAGGCGCTCAAGGCTGGTTCAAGGTCACGTGAAGAAAACGCACCGGACGCCTGCCGCAACGCAGCCACTTCACGCGCCATCTGAACAGGCGCATCCACGACGACCTTGACTTGTGGGAAGGTCTGCGTGAGAGCGGTGTCTATTTGCGAGCGCCGCGCCGCCAGGTCTGCACGCGTTTGCCAGGCCAGCCAGTTGATGCCTACGATTTGGGCCAATAACAACAAGGCCACGCCCCAGCGTGCTGGGCGCCAGGCCGGGGCGTAGATCAGATCACGCCAAACGGCGCCCGCGCGTTTGGCCGCACGGGCGCGGCCTCCCTGCGAAAAATCAAACTGAGCAAGGTCCCAAGAAGAGCGCGTGGCTGCCAGCATGCGCTCTGGTGCCTGCTGGATGGTGACCTGCCGCCCCAAAGTCTGCTCTGCGAGTGCGGCGACGGCCGGCTCAGTGAGCAGTTCGGTCTCGTCTGCCTCATTGTCGGCAGGCTGGGGCAACAAGGACAGCGATCCCGGTCCCAGTGGTAAAGCCTGGACGCCGCCAGGTACGGCATCGCCGCTGATCAGCAACTGGGCGCGTTCCGGCACCCCTGCAACGATAAGGCGCAGCGGCCCCGTGCGCGGGCTCAGTTCGGGGACGATGCGGTTGACTGTACGGCCGGCCGCATCAAGCGCTTGCATGTGGGCGCTGAGCCATGGGCGGTTGCACACCGCTACCCAGGCAGAACTCGCGCCACCTGCACCAGGCTCAAGAGAGAAGTGCAGTTGGTCCGCATCATCCAGCAGATGCTCTTCAAGCAGGCCGGCCAGGGTGGCCCGCAAGCGCGGGGACCCAGGCCCGATACCCTTGGGCAATTGGACACGGTGCCATGAAAGCAAAGCCGGCGGCACCATGGCCACGACTTCCACGCCTCGGCCAGCAGGAGGCAGCAGGCCAGCCGTGGCGCTTCCGTGCGCGTCCAGGCCTTGGCCGTCGCGCGAGGTGGCGAAGTCATAGTTGCCGGGCGGGCCGGCGGGCAGGGAAATGAGAAGCAGGCTCATGAGCGCGGGTAATTCTATGGGCTTAGTGTGAAGGAGAAAGCCAGGCGTTCCATTTGAGGTGAAAAATAACCCCCACGCTCCCCTGCTGGCGCATGGTCCGCTGCCCCCCGAGGGGGTGGGTTTTTGTTTTGGGAGCGGCCCAGCAATAAAAATAACCCCCACGCTCCCCTGCTGGCGCATGGTCCGCTGCCCCCCGAGGGGG
>JAECRA010000042.1:0-3551 GCA_015999985.1 Comamonadaceae bacterium | reverse complement strand
TGGGTTTTGTTTTGGGAGCGGCCCAGCAACAAAAAAACCGCGGGCTCTTGAGCGTGTTTTGGGGGCCGGGGCTGCCTGAAACGCGTTGACTGACAGGCCAAGCCCGACCTTTTCTCATGGTCTGGCTATGGGGGTTGCCATGTTGAGTGCCGTTCGCTGACGCCACAAGGTCAGTGCCACCTTTCTGCTTGGGGTGTAGATGCGCCTTACAAGCGAAGTTTCTTCCAGGGCGATGTCGTCCAGCCGCAACCTGCCGCGCACTTCGAAAAAGCTGGTGGTCACACCTGTCCAGTTGGTGGGAAGCGCCTCCGCACCGCTTTGCTGAACGGATTGCAAGGCAGCGGATGCGCTGCGGAAGTAGGCGCTGGTCCTGGCACTGACGAGCCTTTGCGCACCAGCCAGATCCAGCCCAGGCACGGCTGCGTAAATCACCTGAGCGCTGGCGGTGTTGAGGTTGACGGTCGTAGGAGCGTTGTCCACCAGCGGCAACAAGGTGGCGTAGGGACTCAGTGCTTTCATCGTTGCCGGGCTCAAACCCAGCCACGTCAGTTGTTCAAAACGAATCGGCATCAACGGTGCATCGGTATCGGTTTGAACATTGGACTCGCGCATGGCTGCCCGTGCGCTCAGCAAATTGCGTTGCAGGGAATCCAGCTCGCCCGAAGGAAGATTCAGAAGCTCGAACAGGCGCTTGAAGCGGTCGATCGCCTGCTTGCCGTCACTCGTCTCGCTCGTCAGCACCAGATTCATGACGTTCAGGCGCGATTGAAGATCGACTATATGCCCTGAAAGGAAGGCTTCTCGCTCTGTTTCAGTGCTGGCTTCTCCGCCTGCCAAAAAGGTGGATAGGCGAGCTTCTTCCAAAGGCACGGCCCAGGGTTCACCAAGATGGTCAATGGTCGAATTGCGTGCATCGCCCATCAGAACCAGGCGGCCCCAATCCAATGCGCCGTTGAGGATCCAGCTGGACTGCACGCGTGCTCTCTCAGAAGTTTCGACCTCGACCCCACGCCATTGGCGCCACATGGCTCCTGCAGCCAAGGTGGCCACCAGCGCCACGGTAATCATGGCCGCCAGCAGAGCGGCTCCGCGCGAGCGCTTCACGACTCGCCTCCGAATGTAGGCCTGACCCAGTCCACTACCAGGGGCCCCGCCAAGGCCTGGCCCGGCGAGAGCGTGATCATCAGCCGTATGCCATCCGGCGCCGCAGTCTCGGTTTGAGTGCCTTCAGAGGCGCTGGAAAGGGGATTGGTCCAGGCATTGTTTCGAAAGTAGTGCAATTGCCAGTCGAGTGCCGAAGCGACGACAGTCTCCGCGGCTCCTCCTGCCACAGATCCTTGCAAGGACGCGGTCTCGCCCCAGCGAGCCGCGCCCTCCCAGGCGGCTTGCCAGGTCTGTATCGTCTGCAGCGGCGGAGATTGCCAGCGCAGCCATTGGCCGCTGCCCGCGCGACGTGTCCATGCCACGACACGAAGGCCGCCCCCTGCGTCACCAGCGGCCAAGCGAGTGATGCGCAGCGTACTTCCATTCCAGGACAGGCTGCGGTTGATGGTTGAGCTTGCGGATCCGGTAGATCCTGTAGAGGTGGGCTCTGGAGCCGGCCAGACCATCATGGCGTCCAGGTCTGCTCGCCATTGGCCGAGTCCGGCCTGGAGCGCGAGCACATCATCCGTGTAGCGGCGTGTTGCCTCCTGCGCACGGGTCATGCCGTCTATGCCTTGCCAGGTGAGCAGGGCCATCAAAGCCATGATGGACAGCGCCACCAGGACCTCTATCAGCGTGAAGCCGCGGGTTCCTTGTGCGATGCGGGCGTTCTTCATCAGTTGCGTCCGATGATGGTGGAAACACGGAGCACTTGTACCCCGGCCTCGCTCACGGCGGCGTCTACGCGGCGGAAGTTCGGATTGGGTGTGGGTCGCACGCTGAGAGTGACCTGCAACCCTAAGTTAGCCTGAACGCAATCAACCGTGCTGTCGCCCACGCCGGGCAACTGCCGTGCCAGACGAAGGCCGGTCAACTGGTTTTCGGCGCATATTTGCGCCAGCAAGGCGTGACCTTGCCGTTCCGCATTGCTGGTGAGTGCGGCGGTCGCTTTCAAGCCCGCTACCAAAGCTATGGCGGTGATCGCCAGCGCCACCAACACTTCAACCAGCGTAAAACCGCGCGATGAGCTTGTCATGGCGATAAGCTGGCTGCCGTGAAAGGACGCAGCCCGTCCGTGGAAATGCTCACCACGGGCTGATGGGTGCCTGCACGGTGAATCAGCACGGACTGAGGCCCAATCAGCGGATCCGGTCCGAGAATCAAAGGAGCATTGCCCATCGTTCGGGTCTGGCTGTCCAGCCATCTGGTGGGCAAGGGGTCTGTCCCGGGCGGTTGCCCTTCAAATACAAAGCCTTCTGCGGTTGGCCGCCAGAGGACCTGGACACCTGCAGCTCGTGAGCGCGCACGTGCAGATTCCAGCAGAGCCGCCAGCCGCTCGCCATCTCGCGCAAGCGCATCTGCTGTGCTGTCGCGCAAGGCGAGGCTTGCCACGGCGGTGCCAATGGCAATCACGGCCACCACCACCATCAATTCGATCAGCGTGAAGCCGCGCGGGGACTGACGACCGCATGAGAGGCGACTAATGCTTGCCATGGCGCACAGCACCGACTTCCAGGGGCATGTACACGTTTTTCAGGGCCTGGAAGTTACTGCCAACTGCCAATGTCCGCGTTCTTGCCTTCACCGCCGCTTTGGCCGTCGGCGCCAAAGCTCATGACATCGACTTCCCCTTTCACGCCGGGGTTCAGGTACTGGTAGGGGCGTCCCCATGGGTCATTGGGGAGCTTTTCGAGGTAAGGCCTCCAGTTTCCTGGTGCCGGCGGTGATGCAGGACGCGCCACCAGCGCCTGCAGGCCTTGTTCGCCCGTCGGGAAGCGTTGGTTGTCCAGCTTGTAGAGTTTGAGCGCTTGCATGATGTTGTGAACATCGGTGCGTGCAGCGGTGGCGCGGGCGTCATCCGTGCGATCCAGTACGTTGGGTACGATCAAAGCAGCCAGCACGCCGATGATGACCAGCACGACCATCAGCTCAATCAGGGTAAAGCCGGCAGCGCGGCGCCAGCGGGATAGACGGGGTGTTGTCATAAAACGTTCCGGAAACTCAAGTCGCATCAATGATAATCGCCAGATGATGACAGCTTTTGTTTCTGGAAAACCATGAAATCCAGGATGGCTTCCCCCCGGTTGGTGGTGGGCGTGGTCACATTCGCCGTTTGGGCGGTGGCCGCGGGCAGCGCGCTTTACTGGGGCTTGTACGCCGCTGGCGCGCAGAACAAGACCGTTCCCCCTGCCGCTGGCTCCGCGCAGGCCATTTCTGTGGACTCACAGGTGGTGGCGCGGGCACTGGGCGCCATAGCACCGGCAGGCGGGGCTTCGGCCGCAGCACCAGAGGTGATCAGCCGCCTCGCTTTGCGTGGCGTGGTCACGCACGATGGCCGCGGCGCCGCGCTGATCGCAGTAAGTGGTAAGCCGGCCAAACCATTTGTCGTGGGGGCAGAGGTGGAAAGC
>JAECRA010000006.1 GCA_015999985.1 Comamonadaceae bacterium | reverse complement strand
CTTTTTGACCCATAGCTTGGCTATGGGCCTGCAAACCCGGGGGCCGGCCACCCGGGGGTCGGCCAACCGATGAAAACTGTCCTCGCTGGGGCCCATTTTCGCTATCGGCGCTCCAAGTCCGACAGCCTCCTAGGCGTTCGCATGGATTTCCCATCGGGCCTGCCCATTGATGCAGGCTCCGCGACGGCCGGTGGATGGACTCTGTACGGTGGTGTGTCACCCTCCATCGCGGAGGTGGACTGATGCACGTGCTAGTGACCGCAGAGTTTGCAAAGCATCATGCCGACGACGTGCGCAAGATCGTCAAGGCGCCATGCCATTTGGTCGTCTTTGATGCCGTGGCAGACATCACGCCCGCTGACCTGGATCTTGTGGAAGTCGCATTCCTGTCACTTGACCTGATGGGCGGGCAAGATGAGGGCGGCGGCCATCCCAGGTTGCGGGCATTTTCTCGCGTAGCCAATATGACACCCGCACTGCGCTGGATTCATACGCAAGCCGCGGGCTCAGATCGCGAAGTACTTCAAAATGCCATGAAGCGAGGGGCGATTGTTTCCACTTCATCGGGTGCCAGTTCTCAGGCTGTGGCACATACGGCGATAGCCGGCATGTTGGCACTCGCGCGAAACGTGCCGCATTGGGTTCGCTCTCAACAGCAGAAAGTCTGGAGCACTCAGCACAGGAATCACTGGCCTCGCGATGTCGACGGCACCCAGGCCCTGATTGTGGGAACAGGTCCGATCGGACAAGCCATTGGCCGCATCACCACGGCCATGGGGATGAAGGTTGCTGGCGTTCGTAGAACCGCCGCGCCGCTTCCCGAGTTTCATGAGATGTTTGATTTCAGCCAGATTGGGAAAATCTTGCCTCGAACGGACTGGCTGTTCCTGGCCTGTCCGCTGACTGCTCAGACCCATTCTCTGGTGGACGCCGCTTTCCTGGAGCGCCTATCCACGGGCGCTCACATTGTGAACGTGGCCAGAGGCGAGGTGATCGTCGAGGACGCAGTACGCACCGCCTTGAAAAACGATAAGTTGGCGGGGTATTACAGCGATGTCTTCATTGGAGAGCCCGTGCCTGCCAATTCAGAATGGTGGGAAACGCCAAGGGTCTTGATGTCGCCCCATCTCGGTGCGTCCTCCATAGGCTATGGGCCGCGCACGGTCGAGATATTTCTCGATAACCTCAGCCGGTATGTAGCCGGAACGGCGCTTCGCAACGTGGTCGTCTTGTAGCGCGGGAAGAGTCCGGGTCGACAGGTCAAGCCACTCAGCGACGCTGGAGGTGCGTTCATCGTCAAACTTGGCGATGGCGCTTGAGGTTTCGCCTAGCCGCTCTTTTTTACCCGCCGCAGTTCATCGACGATCAAGCAAACCGCGCCCACCGTAATGGCCGCATCGGCCACGTTGAACGCCGGGAAGTGCCCACGATAGAAGAGGGGGCTCAGAAATGACCAGTGGAAGTCCAGAAAGTCCACCACATAGCCATGCATCAACCGGTCTATGACGTTGCCCACGGCGCCGCCCAGAATCATGCTCAGGCTGAATGAAAACAGCTTTTGCCCTGAGTGAGAGCGCAGCAGCCACAGAATGAACAATACGGCCACAGTGGCCAGAGCCACGAAGAACCAGCGTTGCCAGCCGCTTGCGCCGGCCAGGAACGAAAACGCCGCGCCGGTGTTGTGGGCGCGCACGACGTTGAAGAAGGTGGTCACATAGGTGCTGTCACCGAGCTGGTAGTTGCCCAGGATCAGTTGCTTGGTGAACTGATCCAGGATCACCACCACGGCTGCCAGCGCCAGCCAAAGCGCCAGCGAACTGCCAGTTCCCTTGGAGCGCGCCATGTCAGTAACGCCCCGCCATACCTGAAGCGCAAACGACTTGCTTCATGCCACCAACCTGCTTTCACCTGAGCCAAACAGGTTGCTGATGCAGCGTCCGCACAAAGCGGGGTGCTCGGCATGTTGGCCGACGTCAGGTACGTAATGCCAGCAGCGGTCGCACTTGGCGTCACTGGACACGGTAGCGGCAACTGACAACGCGTCTCCGAGCGCCAGCGTGACCGCAGAGGTGATGAACACGAACTTCAGATCATCGCCCAGGCTGGTGAGCAGCGCATGGTCTGCGGCAGGTGCCGTGATCACCACATTGGCCTGCAGGGATGAGCCGACCGTGCCTTGCGAGCGAAGCGCTTCAATGTCCTTGTTGACCAGTTCGCGGATCTGCCGGATGCGTGCCCACTTGTCCAGAAGTGCTTTGTCTGCGTCATTGAACGTCCAGAACTCTTCAAGAAAGATGGAGTCGCTATTACCCACCAACTTCCAGGTTTCTTCAGCCGTGAAGCTGAGAAATGGAGCCATCCAGCGCACCATGGCCTGAGTGAGCTGCCACAGTGCCGTCTGCGCGCTGCGGCGAGCAAGTGAGCCGGGTGCAGTGGTATAGAGGCGGTCTTTCAGCACGTCAAGGTAGAAGCCGCCCAGGTCTTCTGAGCAGAAGAGCTGAAGCTTGGCAACTACGGGGTGGAACTCATACGCTTCAAAGTGGCCCAGCACTTCCTGCTGGAATTCTGCGGAGCGGTCCAGCATCCAGCGGTCGATCTCAAGGAGTTGGTCGAACGGCACACGGTCTTTGGCTGCGTCGAAATCGTTGGTATTGGCCAGCAGAAAGCGCAATGTGTTGCGGATGCGGCGATAGGCGTCGATCACGCGCGCCATGATTTTGTCGTCGCCGGCTATGTCGCCAGAGTAATCACTCGCAGCGACCCACAGGCGCAGGATTTCGGCACCCCATTTTTTGTTGGCTTCTTGAAGGTTGATGCCGTTGCCGAGCGATTTGCTCATTTTGCGGCCTTGCGCATCCACCGTGAAGCCGTGCGTCAGCAGGCTTCGGTAAGGCGCGCGGCCTCGAATGGCTGACGCCAGCAGCAGAGAGGAATGGAACCAGCCGCGATGTTGGTCATGGCCTTCGAGGTACATGTCAGCCTCAGGCCCACTCGTGTGGTGCTCGTTCGGGTGCGTGCCGCACAGCACGTGAGCAAAAGTGGAGCCAGAGTCGAACCATACTTCCAGGATGTCATTGCCTTTGGTATAGAGCTTGGCGTCTTCGTCTCCCAGGATTTCCTCGGCTGTGACGCGGCTCCAGGCCTCAATGCCGCCTTGGTCAATGATGTCTGCGGCCTGGTCCAGGATTTCCATGGTGCGCGGGTGCAGCTCGTCGGTTTCCTTGTGCAGGAAGAAAGCGATAGGCACGCCCCAGGCGCGTTGGCGGCTGATCACCCAGTCTGGACGGCCAGAGATCATGTCGCGCAGGCGGTTCTTTCCCGAAGGGGGGAAGAACGCCGTGTCCTCAATGGCACGCAGCGCTGTTGTGCGCAGGGTTTCTGGCGCCTTGTCCTTGGTGAACACACCTTCGCCTTCGTCCATGCGCACAAACCACTGTGAAGCAGCCCGGTAGATCACCGGCGATTTATGGCGCCAGCAGTGTGGGTAGCTGTGGGTGATGGTGCTGGTGGCCAGCAAGCGCCCAGCTTCATCCAGTGTCTTGATAATGACGGGTACGGCCTTCCAGATGTCCAGGCCGCCGAAGAGCGGAAAGTCTGCGGCGTAGCTACCGCCACCTTGGACCGGGTTGAGGATGTCCGCATGGGCCAGCCCATGAGAGACGCAGGAGTTGAAATCCTCTATACCGTAGGCAGGTGCGGAGTGAACGATACCGGTACCGTCTGTATCGGTCGCGTAGTCGGCCAGGTAAACAGGCGCAAGGCGCTTGTAACCCTCGTTCACGTCGTAGAGTGGATGCTTGAATTCCAGTCCACCGAGTTTGTCCCCCATCACCGTGGCAACGACGTGGCCTTCCAGCCCAAATCGCTTCAGGCTGTCTTCGACGCGGGCCTTGGCCAGCACCAGCAGCCCCTTGGGCGTATCGACCAGCGCGTACTCAAGGTGAGGGCCCAGGTTGAGCGCCTGGTTGGCAGGGATGGTCCAGGCGGTCGTGGTCCAGATGACGATGAAGGCTGGCTTGTCCAGCTGCTTCAGGCCAAAGGCACCCGCAAGCTTGGCTGGGTCTGCAGCCTCAAAGGCCACGTCGACCGTGTTGCTCTTCTTGTCCTGGTATTCGATTTCAGCTTCTGCCAGGGCTGAAGCACAGTCGAAGCACCAGTACACGGGCTTGAGGCCCCGGTAAACGAAACCGCGTTCGATGAGGCGCTTGAAGACGCGCAACTCGCCCGCTTCATTGGCCTTGTTCATCGTCTTGTAGGGGTTGTCCCACTCGCCCAGGACCCCCACGCGTTTGAAGTCCTCCATTTGCAGAGCAATCTGCTCGGTGGCGTAAGCTCGGCCTTTGGCCTGCATCTCATCGCGTGAGAGCTTGCGGCCATAGAGTTTTTCGATCTGGTTCTCGATCGGCAGGCCATGGCAATCCCAGCCCGGCACGTAATGCGCGTCCATGCCCTTGAGCTGGCGCGTCTTGACGATCATGTCCTTCAGGATCTTGTTGGCCGCATGGCCGGTATGTAACTGGCCATTGGCATAGGGCGGGCCGTCATGAAGGATGAACTTTTCTCTCCCAGCGCGGGCTTGGCGCAGCCGCTTGTAAAGGCCCATGTCTTCCCATTCCTTGAGCCACCCAGGCTCGCGCTTGGGAAGATCCCCGCGCATGGGAAAGGGTGTATCGGGCAAGTTGAGCGTCTTGCGGTAATCGGGCTTGGTCTCGGTGTTCATGAATGCGAAAACCTCGGGAAAATTTGGAGCGGATCAGGCACGGGATGCCATGGACCCGAAAACTTGAAAACAGCTCACTGCGTACGAGGGCGTACGCAGTTAGCGGTGGAATCTGGAGCGGGGCACTTTAGCGGACTGGGTGACGTGGTAGTGGGGGCGTCCGCCGCCCCTTCAAATTCGGGCTGGAGGCGCTGCCAGCCAAGCGCGCGCGTCAGCGCAATCGCGTGCTATACCCTCAGTCAGGGCCGCGAGGCTGTGATAGCGCAATTCGTCATGCAGTTTGTGCAGCAAGTCCACACGGATGATTTTACCGTAGGCACCCTCCGCTCCCAGATGTGCGGGCCAATCCAGTACATGTGTCTCCAATAGCACCCTGCCGCCGTTGACATCATTGGGATCCAGGGAAGGGCGAACGCCCAGGTTGGCCACGCCGGCCAGCGGCTTGGTATCCAGGCCATGCACCTTGACTACAAAAATCCCGCTGGCCGCTGGATTCCAGGCATGGGCGCGGCGCGAAAACCGCAAATTCAGGGTGCGAAAGCCATCTGCACGGCCCGGGGCGGTCTCTGCCAGGGCGCGGCCGAGTTTGCGTCCATGGACCACATGTCCGCTGATCGAGTAAGGCCGGCCTAGCAGCGCTGCCGCATCATCAAGCCTGCCCTCGGCCAGCGCATCCCGCACGGCCGATGAGGAAACGCGCAGGCCATGCACCTCATAGCTCATCATGCGTGCCACGTCGAAACCATGCTGACGCCCGGACGCATCGAGCATCGCGTAGTCGCCTGCGCGCTTGGCACCGAAGCGGAAATCATCTCCCACCAGTACATAGCGAACGCCCAAACCAGCCAGAAGGACTTCGTCAATGAACTTCTCTGGCGTCTGACGCGCCAGAGCAGCATTGAAAGGAAGCACCAAGGTCTGATCGACGCCGCAGCGCGCCAGCTCGGTCAGTTTGTCGCGCAATGTGGCTATGCGCGGCGGTGCCAGATGGGGCTGATTCAAGGCCGTGGCGAAATAGTCCCTTGGGTGCGGCTCGAAAGTCATCACGCAACTGGGTACGCCGCGATGCGCAGCTTCGTTTTTCAGCAGCGCCAGCATGGCCTGATGGCCTCGGTGCACACCATCGAAGTTGCCAATTGTGAGGGCGCATCCCGGTGCAATGCCAGGGTGGCGCAGGCCGCGGTAGATTTTCATCGGGGGAACATAGACTGAAATATGCTTTTGATAGCGTGCTGAACAAGGCCCATGCAGACAAGACGCGAAAACGTCATGAGAACTAGCGTATATTGTGACCTGAAGCTATCAATAATATTTGAATCCAATTTTTAAGGAGCCTCTGCAAAACTGATCGCGGATGCCGGGCGCTGACCTCGGGATGGGCTGCAAGGCGAGTTTTGCAGCCAATAGCTCGTGCTATTGGCAAAAAAATCAACGCCGCAGACTGCCCGAGGTCAGTGATGCGGCGCCGTGAGGGGTTTTGCAAAGGTTCCTTAAGGTTTGTTGCTGGCTCACGCTGTCGGTTCATTGGCTCATTGCTGTTTGAAGGAGGCGTTAGTGAAGGTCCTGAAGCTTTCTGCTCAAGGCTTGCCCCAATCCTGGATTTCGCTTGAACAGGCGGTGATCCACTATGCGGCGGAAGAAGTGCGCTGGGAAGCGGGGGCAAGAGTGGCTGTTTTCCACGGTGGTCACAATGCCATCACCGGTGAACAGTCGATCATCACGGTCAACAGCATCATCGGCACGCGTGGCGTACCGAACATCAACCCTTTCGATCTGCGCCCTGGCCTGAGCAACAGCAAGCTGTTTGCCAGAGACCGGAATATCTGCGCTTATTGCGGCGACCATTTCACAGAGGTTGATCTCACCCGTGAGCACATCATCCCGCTGGGCCAGAAGGGCCGGGATATCTGGATGAATGTGGTGACTGCCTGCCGTCCTTGCAACCATCGCAAGAGTAACCGCACGCCGGAGCAGGCACGCATGCCGCTCCTTTTTACCCCGTACATACCCAGCCTCTGGGAAGATTTCATCTTGCGAAACCGGCGCATCCTGGCTGACCAGATGGAGTTTTTGATGGCCCACCTGCCCAAGAGTTCGCGGTTGCACGGCTGAAGGACCACTGATAAATGCCATTCGACCTCCGGATGAGGTCGAGTCGAGAGATTTACGGACTGATTTCCTTCAAGAGCTCTGGGGTCACTACCGATTTGTAGCGTTCAATGTCTTGAAGTATGTAATTCTTGAACTCGCTCATCGGCACATCCCGCTCGATCGCTCCATCTTTTCGAATGACTGAACGGACATTCGGTGCTGCCAATGCCATGCTGAGATGACGCGAAAGTGTTTTGACAACCTCAGGCGGTGTACGAGCGGGAGCTGCCAGGCCGTACCATTGTTCAACTTCCACGTTGACACCTGACTCCATGAAGGTGGGCACATCTGGGAGCGCCGGGTTACGTTTCGGGCTGCCAATGGCGAGTAGTCGCAGTTGTTTTTGGCGGACTTGACCAATCAGAGGAGATGCTGTGGTCAGGAATGAATCCACGGAACCTCCCATCATGTCGGTAATGGCGGGCCCAGACCCACGATAAGGCACGTGAAGCATGTTCACCTTGGACGCTTGTTTCACCATTTCCATATCCAAGTGGCCCGCACCCCCTGTGCCAGTCGACGCGTATGTCATGGATTTGCTCTTCGCCGCAGCGATTAGATCCTGAATGCTTTTATACGGGGAATTGTGAGCGACAAACACTCCTATAGGCGACTCAAGAATCAGCCCGATGGGCTCAAAGTCCTGAGGCACTTTGTACGCTAACGAGGCGCCGCGCACCGCTTGGGCGACCGCGAAATTTCCGCTCATGGCCAAGAGCAGCGTATATCCATCCGGTTTGGCTTTGGCCACCACGTCTGCGGCAATATTGCCTCCTGCACCTGCACGGTTCTCCACAACCACCGTCTGACCAAGACTCTTGCTCATTTCCTGCGCAATCAATCGGCCATAAAGATCTCCGCCACCACCAGGCGGAAACCCAACGATCAGTTTGATAGGTTGTTCAGGGTATGCCGCCGAGGCCACGCCCGGGGCCATGATGCAAACTGCAAGTAAAAATCCGAGATGCGCTTTTTTTAGAATTTTCATGTATATACCTCTGGTTACGATGGTTCCTGCTGAGCTTTGAAGGTTTGGGGCTTGTCAGTTGCAGGCGTGATGAAGAAAGAGGTCGCTGAGAAAATCCGAGCAAAGCGACAATTGAGACAGTTCAACAAACTCATCGGGCCGATGAGCGTGTTCAATGCTTCCTGGTCCACAAATGACGGTAGTCATGCCCGCTTGCTGATAGAGGCCGCCTTCTGTCATGAATCCGACGTGTGGGCCAATGCCTTGAACACCTCGCCGTTGAGAAAGCTGGGCGGCAAATTCAGAATTTACTTCTGCATGAAGTGCGGGGTTATCACTTAATTTCTCAAAGACTAAGCTGGTCTCTGCGCATTTCAGCCGCATTCGGGGCAGCACGGAGTTAAGTCCGTAGTCTTCGATGTGCTGAAAAATTTTGTTGGGGTCGCTCTGGGGGAGATAGCGATACCCGAAAGTGAAATCACATTCGCTGGGAACAATGTTTCTTGCCAAGCCCCCGTTGATCAGGCTTGTCAGAAGCATGTCACACGGTGTCTCGTAACCTGATTCAGGGTAGAGCTCTTTTTGGAGAGCGTCGGCCAATTCTTCGATTTTGCCGATGACTGATGCAGCGTAATGAATTGCATTGACCCCTTCATTCGCCATAGAAGCGTGAGCGGCTTTTCCTCTGACGCTGCATCGGTAATTGCGACTCCCTTTGTGAGATTGCACAATACGCATGCTCGTGGGCTCCCCTACAACGCACATGGTCGGGGCCAGTCCCCGCTCTTGCATCGCAGGTATGAGCGTTCTAACGCCCTTGCAGCCCACCTCTTCGTCATAAGTGAATGCCAGGTGTATGGGGCTCTTCAGGGCATTGACATTCAAATTCTCAACGCAGGACATAGTTGCAGCGATAAACCCTTTCATATCGCACGAACCACGTCCGTAGAGTTTTCCATCTCGAATAGCTGCATTGAATGGGTCGCTTGCCCATACTTGCCCTTCTACTGGAACCACGTCTGTGTGGCCAGAGATAAGGAGGCCACCTGGGGTTTGGGGGCCAATCGTTGCAAATAGGTTCGCTTTGGTCTTGGTTGCATCGAAATTCAACCAAGACTCAATTCCTTTGTCTGCAAGCAGTTCCTGCAGCCAATAAATCAAAGGGAGGTTGGTGGCTGAAGAGATCGTTGGGAAAGAAATCAGGCGCGTGAGGATATCTATAGTATTTGCCATTAACCTACCCAGCAGCGTTGGCCACGATTAATATTTCAATACTTTTATGCTAGCTCGTCCGAGCGGGTGCAACAATTTAAAAGTTGCACCATTTGCATTAGCAGATCTAATGTTTTTGGCGAGCGAGTGTGGGCTGTTGACCTTCACGTCTTGTGAGGCCAACGGAAAGGGATGCGCAAGCCGGACGCGCGCATCGGCATCCTGCAGTACTGGGAGGTTGATTCGAAGGCCGTCGTGATATCTTCGCCATACTCTGGCGCTGCCGCCCAGGCTAGGGCGGGATGGTCGCTTTTAGATGCGGCCTGCCGCAGGTCTTAGCCAGTTTCGAAGGTGTTCGAACGCGTGTCGAGCGAGCGGATTCACCACGTTGCTGCGCACATAGAGCCGATACACCAAGTCAGGCAAGGGTGGCATGCCGTCGGCTGGGCCCAGAATGCGGAGGGTCGAGTCCAGCTGTTCGACGCCCCGGCATGTGACGCCAAGACCTGCACGCAAGGCGGCTCGAATCCCGATCAAACTGGTAGAGCTGGATCTTTGAGTCCAGGCCATTCCTGCTGCGTCGAGTGCTTCCTGCCCGAGCTTGCGGAATATGCTGGGGCCGTCCGCTTCGATCAAGGGAATGGGTTTGGACGCATCATGTACATATGAGGATCCGCACAACCAGGCATTCGGAGAATTGCGCAGCAAGATACCCTCGAACTCGGCCTCCGTACGGTTGCTGACGATCATGTCGAGCTCACTGCGTTTGAGAGCTTCCATCAGAAATGGACTGCGACCCACCTGAATCTCGAGTTGAACGTTGGGCAGGTTGCGCGCCACTTCCGCCAACAAGGGCGGCAAGATGGTGTCGGCTACGTCGTGGGGAGCGCCAATCCGCAAGACCCCTTCCACCTGACCGCGTCGGAGGCTTTGCATGGCCTCATCATTGACGGCAAGTAGGTGGCGCGCATAGGTCAACAAGCGCTCGCCCTGTTGTGTCAAGCGCTTCTGGCGGCCGTGCTTCAAGAAGATGGAGTGCCCAATTTGCTCCTCGAGTCTTTGCATCTGCTGCGTGATGGCAGATTGCGTTCGACCAAGCTGGACGGCGGCCGAGGCAAAGCTGCCATGGGCCGTGATGGCAACGAGTGAACGCAGCAACTCAAGATCGAAAGTATTCATTCATTAATTGTATTGAAGTATTTTCCTGAATATCTAAATTGCTTGGCATCCTCCGCAGACATATATTCAGTATGGACTTATTCAATATGGATCAATGAATCATGCCCACTTTGACTGAACAGCGCCATCAAGAGGTCGCCAACGCAATTTCCGAGATGAGACGCTCCGTGGAGGGCGAAGAACCTACTCGTGAACGCTTGGCGCTTGTGCTTGCTGCATTGGAGAAATTGGCAGCGAAATCAGCGCTTTGGGATGAAGCCACCTTTCCTGCACCGGAGCAAGGCGAGCACCAGGCGCGCTACTTGATCGCCGAAGATGATGACAACAGCTTTGCCCTTTATCTCAACGTAATGCGGCCAGGCAAGAAGATCGTTCCCCATAACCATACGACCTGGGCATGCATTGCCGCAGTGAAGGGCACTGAGACCAATCGAGTCTACGTGCGTACAGATGATGGGAGCGTTCCGGGCGTAGGGCATTTGCGAGTGACTGATACGGTAGTGGTTGAACCCGGCCGAGGAATTGCGCTGTTGCCGGAAGACATCCACTCGGTGGAAATCGAGGGGAATCAGGTCATTCGCCATTTGCATATGTATGGGCGGGCCCTGGAGGTGCTCAATTCCCGTACGGCGTATGACCTGGTCGCAGGTACCTATCAAACGATGGGGCTTGGCGTTCCAACCCGTCGATAGAGCCTATCCATGCTCGCCCGCTGGTGTTCGGCTAGCCAGTCACCCTTCAAACCCGCCCCTCGATATCGACCTCAACTTCTTTCTCATGACGTCTTTTCTGAGTCCTAAAACCTTGAAATCGTGGCTGCACGATGGTGGCGAAATAGCTTTACTCGATGTGCGGGAGCACGGGCAGTATGGCGAATCCCACCTTTTCTACGGGGTGCCTCTGCCTTATAGCCGGCTTGAGGTCGATGTGGGCCGCCTGGTACCACGTCAATCTGTCCGAGTGGTGGTCTATGACAGCGGGGAGGCGGATACGGATAAGGTGGCCATAAGGGCTGCTGCGCAGTTGAAACGCATCGGATATTCGGACGTTCATGTTCTCGAGGGCGGAACCCGCGCGTGGAAAGAGGCGGGTTATGTCCTTTTCGCAGGTGTCAATCTACCTTCCAAGACATTTGGGGAGCTTGCGGAGCATGCTTACGGCACACCTAGGGTGACCGCCAGACAGTTGGCAGCGATGTTGAAGAGTGACAACCCGCCTACGGTGCTGGATGGACGCCCGCTGACTGAATTCAAGAAGATGAGTATTCCCAGTGCCACCTGTTGTCCGAATGGAGAGTTGGCCTATCGCGTGAAAGACCTGGTGCCTGACCCTTCCACGCCGATCGTGATCAACTGTGCCGGCCGCACGCGCAGCATTATCGGCGCGCAAACGCTCATCAATTTGGGTGTGGAAAATCCAGTGTTTGCGTTGGAAAATGGCACGCAGGGGTGGTTTCTGGAGGACCTGGGCCTTGAGCATGGAAGTTCCCGTCGCTATAAGCCTGACGCTGGCAGCTTGGCCCTGCTGGATGCGGCCAACCAGTTGGCAGAGCGTTTTGGCGTACCGCGAGTCGAGGCCACGACCGTTCAAGCTTGGGCTTGTGACGCTAGTCGAACCACATTCCTATGCGATGTGCGCTCACCAGAGGAATTTGCCGCAGGCAGCTTGAGCGGCGCTCAATCTGCTCCTGGAGGACAACTTCTCCAGGCTGGCGATCAATATTTCGGCGTCAGGGGTGCTCGCCTGGTGCTGTTTGATGATGATGGGGTAAGAGCGCCGACCGCAGCCAGCTGGTTGCGACAGATGGGGCATGACGCGAGCGTGCTGATCGACGGCATGAACAGTGGTCTGGCATTTCCTGCAGTGCCGCAGCCTGCGGTTCCGGCGTTGCGCAACATCAAACCTCATGAGTTATTGGCATTGCTGCCAACGGGCAAGGTGTCAGTGATGGACCTCCGCTCTTCAACGGAGTTTCGAAAAAGACATATCACGGGGGCTAGATGGTCAATCCGTCCACGAATTGGCGGGCTGCTCAAACCTGAGCGCGCGCAGGTCGTCCTGGTGGCGGACGATCCATTGCTGGCAGCGTGGGCCGCAACTTCAGAATGGCCATCGGGGGCGCTTGCGCCGCTTCTGCTTTCCGGCAGCATTGCTGACTGGGAGGAAGTTGGACTCCCTATGAAATCCACCTCCTCAGAGCCGGAAGATATCGAATGTATTGACTATCTTTTCTTCGTCCATGATCGGCACGATGGCAACAAGGAGGCCGCTCGGCGCTACCTCGCTTGGGAAACTGGCCTGGTCGCCCAACTGGATGGGCCCGAACGTCAAGCGTTTCGCCTGCCAATGACCCCGGCGGGATCAGGCAACGATGATGAACTTCCAGACAGGACCCGTGCGCTGTAACTTGGGGTTTATCGAGGTTTTCAGGGTTCTTGGGGTTGGAGTTGTTTCTCATGTCAAAGTCTTCATCGTTGCAGACACGCTTGCTCCACGCGGGAAAGTCGCCCGCGTATTCAGGGGGCATAGCGGTCAATCAGCCCGTGGTGCGAGCGAGTACCGTCTTGTTCGCCAATACAGCGGAGCAGCGCGAAATGCGCAGTCGTCGTGGCAGTGAGCGAATATTCAGCTATGGTGCTCGCGGCACTCCAACGACGTTTGCGCTTGAGGATGTCCTGAGTGAGATGGAAGGTGCATGGCGGACCCGGCTGTTCCCGACCGGATTGGCTGCCATCGGGATGACGCTGCTCGCTTATCTCGAGCCAGGTGATCACTTTCTGATGGCAGACAGCGTCTACGAGCCGGCTCGCGCCTTGGCTCAGGGATTTTTGAAGCGGCACGGGATTTCTTGCACCTTCTTTGAAGCCAATGGCCTGGACCTGCAAGCCAAGTGGCAAGACAACACCAAGCTGGTCTACGTGGAGTGTCCCGGGTCACTTGTCTACGAGATGTGTGATTTGCGTGCAATTTCGGCCTATGCTCACACACGCGGCGCGTTGGTTGTTGCAGACAACACATGGGGGTCTGGCGTTCAATACCAGCCCCTTCAGCTCGGAGCTGATATCTCTCTGCTCGCGGCGACAAAGTATCTATCGGGCCACTCGGATGTGATGATGGGGGCGGTCTCTACCAAGCAAGCGTGCTGGTCCACATTGAACGAGTGCTGCGACGCGTTCGGCATGACGGTCAGCCCGGACGATGCGTGGCTGGTGATGAGAGGCGTGAGAAGCATGACGGCCCGGCTTCAGATGCATGAGCGGCACGCGCTGCAGATTGCAAACTGGCTGCAGGCAAGACCGGAGGTGCCTACCGTGTTCTGTCCTGCACTGCCGGAACACCCGGGACACGAGCTTTGGAAGCGAGATTGCTCCGGGACGAATGGACTGATTTCATTCGAGCTTATCCCGGGCACAGAAGATGCCGCGGTTGATCGCTTGATCGATGGCTTGAAGCTCTTCGGGATCGGTGCCTCTTGGGGCGGTTACGAGAGCCTGGTGACCATCGCGCACATGAACAAAGCGCGAACGGTTTCTGATTGGAGCAAGCGAGGCCCGGTCGTGCGCCTTCATATCGGTCTGGAAGACCCAGCAGATCTGATCGCAGACCTTGAAAGCGGTTTCGCCAGAATTCAGGCCTGAAGGATTGTCCGCGCCCCTGCTGTTGAGAAGCTGGCTGAGAAGGTGTGAACCAATCCCTCATGCCCGTCTTGACCGCCAAAAATCGCCCGCTCAGCGTTGCCTACGCCGGCCGCACAAATGCTCGCCACAGCCCTAGCTATGCCTGCGCTTTGCGCCTTGGTCGGGCGCCTTTTGACGGCCCTTTCGGACACGCCGGATTCATTCACACCTTCTAAGTTTGAGCTTGAACTAGCCCGGCTCTGCCGCATCGTGCTCGGGTCTGGCCGGTTTCCCTGACTCGCTTCCTAGTTGCCAGAAAATCCAGGCAGTCCATGCGGTGACGATGCCGATGCACAGGAAGGTGGCGCGAAACGCATTCAGTGCCTCGCGGGGGTCCGGTGTGGCAAACCATCCCTGAAACAGCGCCAATAATGCTGCGGCCACGGTAACGCCCAGACTCATGGACAGCATCTGCACCATGGACAGCATGCCATTGCCACTGCTGGCGCGAGCGGTATCCAGATCTTTCAAAGTCACGGTATTCATGGCGGTGAACTGCATGGAGTTGACCGCACCAAAGCACGCCATCTGCAAGATGCGCAGCCACAGCGGTTGTCCGGGAGACATCAGCGCGAAGCTGGCAATCATGACGCCCAGTAAAAGCGTGTTGCCCGCCAATACTTTGCGATACCCGAACTTTTTGATGATGCGGGTGGTGGAGCGTTTCATCGCCATGCTCGCCAGGGCGACTGGCAGCATCAGCATGCCGGCTTGTGACGGGCTGTAGCCCATGCTGAGTTGCATGGTGAGCGGGATCAGGTAGGGCATGGCGCCCGAGCCTATGCGCGCGAACAGGTTGCCTAGCAATCCGACCCGAAAGCTCTGTACTTGAAAAAGGCGCGGGGAGAACAAGGGGGCAGGGTGCTTGAGCGCGTGCAGCCAGTAAGCCGCCAGCGCCGCGAGTCCGCCCAGTAGAAGGACCAGCACAGTGGCCTGACGCAGGCCCAGGCTGGAGAGGCCGTCCATGGCAACGGAGATCGCCAGCATGGAGCCTGTCAGCAGCAGGTAACCTGAGAGGTCAAAGCGTTTCAGGTCGCTGCCACGCAGATTGGGCATCCATCGAAACGTGGCCAGCGCGCCAAGGATGCCGACAGGCAGGTTGATAAGAAATATCCAGTGCCAGGACAGGGTTTCGACAATCCAGCCGCCCAGTGTGGGGCCGATCAAGGGGCCAATCAGGCCTGGGATGGCGACGAAGCTCATCGCGTCCAGGAACTTGTCGCGTGGGATCCCGCGCAGAACAGTCAAACGCCCCACCGGAAGCAGCATGGCACCCCCCGCGCCTTGCAATACCCGCGCTGCCACCAACTGGTCGAGCTGCGTGGAGGCTGCGCAGGCTGCTGAGCCCAGAGTGAACAGCACGATAGCTGCAAAAAATACCCGTTGCGTACCAAATCGATCCGCCAGCCAGCCAGAAGCTGGGATCAACGCCGCCATGGTCAAAGCGTAGGCGACCACTACCGACTGCATGCGCAAAGGGCTTTCGCCCAGGTTTCTGGCCATGGTGGGCAGCGCCGTGTTGACGATGGTGCTGTCCAGTGTCTGCATGAAAAACCCTACGGCGACTAGCCAGAGCAAGGCGCGGGGTGAATGGGTGGGGGCAGAGAGGTGCATGAGGCAAGCCGCAAAAAGGGCAGCTGCCGATGATAGCCATTGCTAGGGCACCGCCGTACCACTGGCGCCTGACAAGTTGGGAGAAACGGAGCTCTCCGCTTTCACTCAGGCAAGCTGAGAACTTTAAAAGTTCCCTTTCTTTTGTTTCCTGATTGGAAAAAGTCTTGTTCTCGTCCGGTGGTTTTAAACACGACGCTTCAGGCGCAAACTACGTCTTACGGAGTCGGCCACAAGCCTTCCAGGGTGAAACCCTCTCCGCGGAGAGCACGGAAACTCAACCGTACTCAACGAAGAGCAGGTTGCCAGATCGGCAGCCTCGTTGAATAAAGATCGAACTAAAAGGAAAAATCATGCAAGTCAAAAATATCGCCCTCGCCACTTTGCTGACCGCTGTTTTCGCAGGCAATGCTCTTGCTGCCCAGCCAGCTTCCGGTGAAGGTCCGCTGTTTTTGAATGAAGGTGTATCTACCAGCACGCTGAGCCGCGATTCTGTTCGCCAAGAGGCTATTGCCAACCCACCAGCTGCAGGCGCCTACACAGCCGTGGCAGCACGTGCGGCCACATCGTCAAGCCAGTTCTCTCGCGCCCAAGTGCGTGAGAACACCCGCGAAGCGATTGCCGGTGGTTTCCGTGTGAAAAGCGGCGAAATGAGCTAATAATTTGGTAGCTTCCGAGGAAGCTACCGGTAGCTCGATAGCCTCATAGCCTGACACGGGCTACATAAAAAACGAGATGCGCAGGCATCTCGTTTTGCTTTATAGGGCTGCGTTTTGGGGCAGCTTATTTGGGGCAGCGCGTTAATCAGGCAAACACGCCGGCAGTCTCGCCCATGCGAGCCGACACTTCGCCCAGATGGTGCATGGTGTCGCCATAGGTCATTTCAAGTTGCGTAAGCTTCTTGAAGTAGTGGCTGCCTACATACTCATCCGTCACCCCGATGCCACCATGCAGCTGAACCGATTGCTGGCTGACATAGCGCAGCGATTGCCCCAGTTGCACCTTGGCGCGTGACAGGGCCTGCCGGCGTTCCGCTGCAGGTGCACCCAGTTTTAGACTGGCGTAGTAGCTCATGCTGCGGGCCAGCTCGAGTTGCATTTTCATGTCAGCCACGCGATGGCGCAGCGCCTGGAAGCTGGCAATCGTGACGCCGAACTGCTTGCGCTGGTTCATATAGTCGACGGTCAATGCAAGCGTTTTTTCCATGGCACCGACGCCTTCAGCGCAGACACTCGCAATGCCGATATCCACTGTGCGGGTCAATGCCTCGAGACCGTTGGTGGTGACGAGTTGGGCGGGCGCGTTGTCCAACTTGAGATCTGCCGCACGCGCTTCGTCCTGGGTAGCATAGCCTCGGGTGGTAACGCCCTGAGCGCTGCGCTCCACCAGAAAAATCGCCAAAGTCCCGTCCAGCAGGGCGGGCACCAGGAAGGCATCGGCCTGATCACCTGCAGGCACAATGTTCTTGAGGCCGGTGATTTCGTACCCAGCGCCGTTTTTGGTCGCCTGGGTTTCGCAGATGTCGAGCCGGTAGCGCGCCTTGCGTTCCTGGTGAGCCAATACCACCAGTGCTTCACCGCTTGCAATGCGCGGCAGCCATTGTTCCTTCAACTCGGAAGGAGCCTGATCCTGGATGAGTGAGCCGGCCAAGAAGGCCTGAGCCAGCGGCTCACAGACGATGCCGCGGCCAAGCTCTTCCATGGCCACCATGGCCTCGACAGGGCCCATGCCCAGGCCGCCGTGCTCTTCACTGATGTAGATGCCGGCGAGGCCCAATTCGGCCAGTTCGTTGTAGACCTTGCGGTCGAATCCGCCGGCTTCGACAATCTTGCGGCGTTGCTCGAAGTCGTAGCTCTTTTCCACCCATTTAGCGACGGCGTCTCTGAGGGCTTGTTGGTCGTCGGAGAAATCGAAGTCCATGTTTCTCTGCCTTTGATCTGATTCGTTATGTCTAGCTGCCGCCGAGGGAGATCCATCGGCGGCCAGGGCTCACCCGAGAGCTGGCTGCCCGCACTTGGCGCAGGCAGTTCACAGCTTTAGCCGAGCACCGTTTGCGCAACGATGTTGCGTTGCACTTCGTTGGAGCCGCCGTAGATGGTGGTCTTGCGGTAGTTGAAGTAGTTGGGTGCCAAAGACGCATTGCCGACTTCGCCTCCAGGGAAGCCCTGCAGCACACCCGTGGCCGCCTGGTCCCCTTGCCAGCCAGCGTCCATGGCTTCGAAAATGAAAGGCAGGCTGTAAGGTCCAGCTGCCAGCATCATCAGTTCGGTGTAGCGCTGCTGGATTTCACTGCCTTTGATTTTGAGCAGTCCGGCGATATCGAGCGAATTCTTGCCGGATTTTTCGGCAGACAAAACCCGCAGCACCAGCATCTCCAGCGCCACCACGTCTACTTCGAGCAGCGCGATCTGATCGCGAAAACGCTGGTCTTCGTACACGCCTTCGGCCTTGGCGATGCGCTTGAGGCGCTCGAGTTCACGCTTGGCTCGATTGACGTCCGCAATGTTGGTGCGTTCGTGGCTGAGCAGATGCTTGGCGTACGTCCAGCCCTTGTTTTCTTCGCCGATCAAGTTCTCGACAGGCACTTCGACGTTGTCAAAAAACACGTCATTGACTTCGCATTCACCGTCGAGCAGCTTGATGGGCCTCACGCTGACGCCGGGCGACTTCATGTCGATCAGCAGAAAGGAGATGCCTGTTTGCGGCTTGCCTTCATTGCTGGTGCGAACCAGATTGAACATCCATTCGCCGTACTGACCCAGGGTGGTCCAGGTTTTCTGCCCGTTCACGATGTATTTGTCACCTTGGCGTTCGGCCTTGGTGCGTACTGAAGCCAGGTCAGAACCTGAACCCGGTTCGCTGTAGCCCTGGCTCCACCAGACTTCGCCGCTGGCGATGCCGGGTAGGAAGCGTTCCTGCTGAGCCTTGTTACCAAAGGCCATGATGACTGGTGCCACCATTACCGGCCCAAACGGCACGATCCGAGGCGCCCCCGCCATGGCGAGTTCTTCCTCAAACAGGTGCTTTTGAACGGCATTCCAGCCCGGGCCGCCGAATTGAGACGGCCAGCCGTAGCCCAGCCAGCCTTTCTTGCCCAGAATCTTGGCCCATTGCTGCATGTCCTCGCGTGTCAGGCGCTGGGCGCTGTGCACTTTGTCTGAAATTTCTTTCGGCAGTGCTTGCGCAACCCAGGCGCGAATGTCTTCGCGAAATTGCTGTTCTTCAGGGGTGAATGCGAGATCCATCAATTTGTCTCCGTGTGGTCTTCGTTTGTAGCATGACTTTGGGGTGCTGGCGTTACCCCAAGTTCTGAATACAGGCGTGCCACCATCTGTTTGAGTTCAGACACCTCGGCTTCCAGGACCGAAATCCGCTCAGCCAAGCTGGTGGCCGATGCCGCAGCACCAAGTCCCGTACTCGTTGGGCTGATGGCCGATTCGTTCACCGGCCCGCTCAGCAGATGTGCCCAGCGATCTTCCCGTGTTCCCGGCGCGCGAGGCAAACGCACGACAAGCGGCCCGCCTTTTTCCTCTGAACGCTCACGCAATTCATCCAGGAAGCCCTCCACTGACGAAATGTCGGCGAAGCGATACCAGCGATCCGAGTTGATGCGCAACTCGCCTGCCGTCTGCGGCCCGCGCAGCATCAACAGCCCCAGCAGAACCGAAGACTGTTCAGGTACGCCCACTCCTCGTTGAAAATTGTGTTCGAAGCGGGCTACCCGCCCTCCACCGGCTTCTCTCACCAGTCCGAGGGTACGAAGATCATCGAGCGCCTCCTGAGCTTCGCGCTCGGCCACGTTCATGACGGGCTCCCGGCTGGTTTTCTGATTGCAGCCCGTCACTACGCCGTTGAGCGACAGTGGGTAGGTGTCGGGGACGGTGCGCGCTTTTTCCATCAAAGTGGCCAAGACGCGCGCTTCTATGGGGGTCAGATGGCGAAGGCTCATGGGGCAAGCATAATCGCCCCGCAAGACTCCATGAAAAACATTGTCATTCTGATATCTGGCACCGGCTCCAACATGGCGGCCATCGTGCGTGCCGCCGAACGCGAGCGTTGGCCTGAACGCCTGGGTGCCCGCGTGGCGGCGGTGATCAGCAACCGACCCGATGCGGAAGGCCTTAGAACGGCCAGTAAAGCGGGCATTGCCACTTCAGTGGTCGATCACAAAGCCTACGCAGGGCGGGAGGCGTTTGATGCCGCCTTGCGGGCCGCTATCGATGCGCATGAGCCTACTCTGGTGGTGTTGGCTGGCTTCATGCGCATTCTCACGCCAGCGTTTGTAGGGCACTATACGGGGCGCATTGTCAACATTCATCCGTCATTGCTGCCCGCATTTCCGGGCTTGCATACCCATCAGCGCGCCATAGACGCTGGTTGCCAGGTGGCTGGGGTCACGGTGCATCTGGTCACGGCCGAGCTTGACCATGGTCCCATACTGGCACAGGCTGCTGTGCCGGTATTGGACGGCGATACTGCAGATACGCTGGCGGCACGGGCATTGGCGCATGAGCACGTTATTTACCCGCGTGCGGTAGCCAGTCTGCTTAAAAATATTTGAAAATATTTAATTTCTCTCTGATTTTTAAATATTAAGTTAATACGAAATAATTAAATACTGCATGTCCCCCAAGGCTCTTCTTTCTACAACCTCCGAGCTATTGCGACTGGCGCTGACGTTCGAGCATCCATTTGACGCCGTGGTGCAGCGCTTCTTTCGTGAACAACGCTCGTTGGGGCCGCGTGAGCGTGCGGTCGTGGCGGATGCCGCCTACGCCGTGCTGCGGCGAAAGCGCTGGTTTGAGCATCTGGCCAAAAGTGGCAAAGGGCCACGTGAGCGGCGTCTCGCGCTGCTGGCTCTCGCGCTACCGGAGCAAGATGACAGCCGGTGGGCTTCTGTCCTGGAGGGTGATGAGGCAGATTGGCTCACGCGTTCTCGCCTGGCCGCCCAAACGCCCCTGGCCGAATGGCCCGCAGAGTGCCGCCACAACTTGCCTGACTGGTTGGCTGAGCGTCTGCAAGCTCAGGTGGGAGAAGAGTTTTCAGCATTGGCTGATGCACTGCTGACTTCCGCGCCGCTGGATCTGCGGGTCAACCTGCTCAAAGATAAGCGGCCCAAGGTGATGGCGGAACTGGCTAAGGACTCCGTCGAATGCGAGTTGACCCCTTATTCGCCTTGGGGGTTGCGCTTGCAAGGCAAACCCTCACTCACCCGTTTGAGCGCATACCAAAGCGGTGCCATTGAAGTGCAGGACGAAGGCTCCCAACTTCTGGCTCTGCTGCTCGACGCACGGCGCGAAGAGTTGGTGGCGGATTTTTGTGCTGGTGCCGGGGGCAAGACATTGGCCATCGGCGTCGCCATGCGCAACACCGGAAGGCTGTACGCATTTGACACTTCTGCCCATCGCTTGCAGGCTCTGCAGCCACGTTTGGCCAAGAGTGGCCTGGACATCGTCTACCCCAGTGCTATCGCGCACGAGGCTGACGAACGTGTGACACGTCTGGCAGGCAAGCTCGACCGTGTGCTGGTAGATGCCCCTTGCTCAGGTCTAGGAACCTTGCGTAGAAGCCCGGACCTGAAATGGCGCACGTCCATGGCCGAAGTTCAAGCTTTGCAGCAGCGCCAGCAGGCCATACTCACGGCCGCGGCGCGCCTTCTAAAGCCTGGTGGCAGACTGGTTTATGCCACCTGCAGTCTCCTTGAAGACGAAAATGAGGCCGTGGCCAAAGCCTTCGGCGCTGCTCACCGAGACTTCTCGCCTGTGTCCGTCGCGGAGTTACTCGCCGGTTTGAGAGTGCCCCAGGCTAACAGTCTTTGCTCTCCAGATGGCCAATACCTTCGCTTGTGGCCTCATCGACACGCCACCGACGGGTTTTTTGCGGCGACGTGGACGCGCAAGTAAACGCGGCTGAGAGCCGCTGAGCGCCTTTGGGCGCCTCCGCCTGAGTTTGAGCAGCCTTGCAGGCTTGGATAAAGCACGTTCAGAGTGTGGTTTAAACGCCATTAAATAAGCACGTCCGTGCTTTTAAGCGATTTTTCTCTTGATTTCGCTCAAATCTGTCGTAAATGTGAGGTCAGTTACTTCTTCTGGTCACGTAATGTGTTTATCCCAAAGGGGGAAACTTATAAAATAGAACTTTTCTGACAGACGCGGCTCCAATTGTGGAGTTAGCTTTTAAATGTCAGCCCGCGCCGGTGGCGCACATCCATTCCTGCGAGCACTTGCGGCGGGGATTGTTTTGTAAAGACCCCCTTTTTTATGACGCTTCTTTTCGACTCACCGTTGGTTAATGGCGCTCTGGATGTGCTGGCCAATGGCGTGCTTAATCTTGCCTGGTGGCAAGTGCTCCTGGCCGGTTTGTTGATGACGCACATCACGATCGCCAGCGTAACGATTTACTTGCACCGTCACTCTGCTCACCGTTCGCTTGACCTTCATCCTGCGGTTCAGCACTTCTTCCGCTTCTGGCTGTGGATGACCACGGGCATGACAACGAAGGCCTGGACGGCCATTCACCGCAAACACCACGCCAAGTGTGAGCAGGAAGAAGATCCTCACAGCCCTCAGATTTATGGCCTCAAAAAGGTCATGTGGGAAGGCGCAGAGCTTTATCGCTCTGAAGCCAAGAATCAAGATACCTTGAACCGCTATGGTCATGGCACACCAGACGATTGGCTGGAGCGCAACGTTTATTTCAAACACTCGGTGGTCGGCATCAGCTTGATGATGATCATCAACGTCTTGCTCTTCGGTGGTTTGGGTATGGCTATCTGGGCCATGCAAATGGCATGGATTCCTTTCTGGGCTGCCGGCGTCGTCAACGGTGTGGGCCACTTCTGGGGTTACCGCAACTTCGAGGCGCAAGACGCCAGCACCAACCTGATCCCTTGGGGCATCATCATTGGTGGTGAAGAACTGCACAATAACCACCATACATACCCTACTTCCGCCAAATTCTCAGTCAAACCCTATGAGTTTGACGTGGGCTGGGCCTACATCACCGTGCTGTCCAAATTGGGCCTGGCCAAAGCCAAGAAGACGCCACCTCGGCTGTCCTACGGTGAAGTTCGTCCTGTGGCTGACGAGAAAACTCTGGAAGCCGTCATTGCCCATCGCTACGAAGTGATGGCTGGTTTTGCGGGGCAGATCCGTGATCAGCTTGCCAAGGAAGTGGCTGCACTGAAGGCAGGCGCTGTAGATGCGCAGATCGTCAAGGCCGCCAATCGCTGGCTCCACCGCGACACTGAAAAGGTGCCTGCATCAGCAGCCGAAAAACTGACTCAGGCGCGCGCTGCCTGGCCAGTGCTCGACAAGATGATCACCATGCGTGAAGAGTTGCGTCAGATCTGGCTGAACACTGGCCGCAATCGTGAGCAACTCACTGGAGATCTACAAGCCTGGTGCAAGCGCGCTGAGGAAAGCGGTATTGCCAGCATGCGTGAATTCTCGATGAAACTGCGGGCAGTGCGCGTGGCCTGACCATCTGCTCTCTTTGCACCAAAAGCCCGGCATGCCGGGCTTTTGTGCTTTTGGGCGTGCCAGAATCAGGGCATGGACAGCTTTGACATCATCATTCTGGGCGCGGGCATGGCGGGGGCGTCATTGGCCTGGCAGCTAGCTGGGTCAGGCGCCTCTGTGCTTTTGATTGAACGCGAGGCGCAGCCCGGCTATCACAGCACCGGGCGCTCCGCTGCCCTGTTCATGGAGAGCTACGGTCCGCCACAGGTGCGGGCGTTGACGCGTGCAAGCCGAAGCTTCTACCTGCAGCCCCCACCAGGTTTTGCAGATGTACCCCTGATTCACCCGCGTGGAGCCATGTACGTGGCCATGCACGGTCAGGAAGCGGCCCTGGCAAGCTTGCGTGAGGAATTGATTGGTGCCTGCCCTGAGCTTCAAAGCCTGGGCGCTTGCGAGACGCTGGAAAGAGTGCCCGTCTTGCGCGCTGAGCTTCTGTCCGGGGCCCTGTACGATCCAAATGCTCAAGACATGGATGTGCATGCCATTCATCAGGGGTTTCTAAGAGGTGCCAAAGCAGGCGGCGTTACCCTGCTGTCGGGAAGGGCGCTGACTCGCGCGCAGTATGAGCAGGGTGCCTGGTCCCTGCAGTTTGAAAGCGGAGAACAGCTGCGCGGAACTTGTGTGGTCAATGCTGCTGGCGCATGGGTTGATGAGGTGGCCGTCTTGTTTGGTGCCGCCCCCATTGGCATCGAGCCTCGCAGGCGCAGCGCGTTCACCTTTCGCGCACCCGAAGGCGTCAATGCCACGGCGTGGCCAGCAGTGATCAGCGTCGGCGAAGATTGGTATCTCAAACCCGACGCAGGACAGATTCTCGGTTCTCCGGCCAACGCTGACCCTGTTTCCCCTCATGATGTTCAGCCCGAAGAGTTGGACATTGCAATGGGAATCCATCGAATCGAGGAAGCCACCTCCCTGAGCATTCGCAGGCCTGCCAGCACCTGGGCCGGGCTTCGCAGCTTCGTGCCTGATGGCGAGATAGTGATTGGTTTTGATGACGTGTGCCCAGGTTTTTTCTGGCTGGCCGGGCAGGGAGGCTATGGAATTCAGAGCGCAGCGGGAGCCAGTCTTTTGGCGGCAAGCTTGCTGCAAGCCAAGGCTTTGCCGCCCCAATTGCAGATGCACGGGGTTGATCCATCTGCGGTGTCGGTTTCACGCCTGCGCAAGCGTTAATCAAACACCGGCTAGCGTGCGCAAGCCATGGGGGTCCAGAAGATCCAGAACACGCCCAGAACCGCTGATAAGTTGACGCTCGCGCATATGGCGCAGTACCCGCGAAAGTGTTTCGGGGGCAATTCCGAGTTGGGCTGCAATGATGCACTTTCGCTGGCGCAACAGGACGGTCTGCTTCTCAGGCGCCCCTTCGGCTGGTTCCGCATGTCGCAGCAGCCATTCGGCGCAGCGGGCTTCAGCATCTTTGGCCAGGCGGCTGATGACCAGTTCCGCTTGCTGCCGATGAGCCAGGGCGACGTCTCGCAGAACGTTCAAGGCAGAGGCAGGCAGCTCTTCCAGACTTTCCCTGAATGACTGCACCGGCACTCGTTGCACCTGCACGCTGGTCTCAGCCACGGCGTCAGCCATTGGCGCGAGTCCCAGCACGGCGCAACTGGCATTGATCCAGGAAGGCCCTTCCACCATTCCCATGCGATGAGCCAGCTCACCGCCCTCCACCATGCCGAGCGCAACTCGCCCGGCAGAGAGGTAGAGCACTTCGGACGTCTTGGCAGCACGTCGCATCAGTTGGGTGCCCGCGGGTAAGGTGCAGGTCTCACCCGGCCAGTCAAAAGACCTCAGGTTCAGCATGGCAGAACTTTGACTTGTCGCGGGCCAAAGAGCATTGATTCATATCAACTTGAGGCGTGTTCTTTCACGCCAGTCCCATACCTCTGGCTCGAAGTGCCGCTTCCGCGCGGCTGCTGATGTTGAGCTTTCGGTAGATTTTCTTGACGTGATCACCGACGGTATGGCGCGATATGCCCAGAGATTCGCCAATATCTGCAATACGAACGCCCTGGGCCAGCAGGCCCAGCACCTCTCGCTCTCTGGTGCTCAGCTGTTCTTCTCCGGCTACAGTGTGTTGTCCCCGTGAGGGCGTGCTCTGGAAATGGCGCAGCAGCCGGCGTGCGATGGCGGGCGAGAGCGGTGGCTGGCCCTGCACAATGCCTCGCAATTGGGAGGTCAACCACGGAATGGGGTGGTCTTTCAGGAGATAACCCTGGGCCCCAGCTTGCAGAGCCTGAAAGAGGTTCTCGTCATCATCGTGAATCGTGGAAACCACGATGGCGCAATCAGGTTGGCGCTGGGACAAGCGCTGAATCACATCACGCCCGTGCCCGTCCCCAAGAGAAAGATCGACCAATGCCAATTCGAATGGCTGCGTATCTATCAAAGCCAGGGCCTCGCGCACGCCATGTGCACTTGAACATTGCACTCCCTCGAAGGCCGCGAGTGTGGCTGCTTCGACGATAGCAAGTGCGTCAGGCAAGTCGTCTACCAGCAGTGCGTGCTTCATGTGTGCTCCGGCACCGCTGTCGGCGACAGTGGCATTTGAACTATCAACTCGGCTCCGCCGCGCGCTGAAATGCCCGTATGAAGACTCCCGCCATAGGTTTGCAGCCGATGGCGCATGCCCTGCAGCCCACGGCCTTTGGCCCAACTGGTGGGATCACCTATGGCGCCGTCGTTGCGTAGCGCCAGGCGCAACTCATCTGATCGCAACGCAATGGCAATTTCCACGTGGGTGGGGCGGGCGTGCCGCAATGCATTGGTCAGTCCTTCGCGCAAGGCGCGCTCCATCACGGCTTTCTGACGCGATGCAAGAGCAGGCGGGTCTTCGCCCAGGTCTGCGCTCCATGTCAGCGTCACCTGAGCGGCTTCGCAACGTGCCCCGGCTTCGGCCCGCCAATCAGCCACTGCATCGGCCAAAGGCATGTCCTGCGCATCCAGAACGTGCAAAGCGGTACGAAGGTCATGCATGGCGGCGCGCGCAAGCTCTGCCAGTTCTGGTGAGCCAGCGCGATGGATCAACATGAGCAGGCGCGCACCGACGTCGTCATGCATGTCCCGCGCAATGCGGCGGCGTTCTTCACTGGCCCCTCTCTCATAGGCGTCTCTACTGGTTTGCGCTTGATCCATCAGGTGGCAAAGACCATTCAGAAATCCGGCATCCTTGGAGGAAAAGAGGCGCTGTCCTCGAGAGGCATAGCGCAGTCTCCGCGGGCCGATGCCGCCGCATGCAGGAACGTCCAGGGTGAGTCCTGTGCTGTCCAGCATGGCCTGCGTGCCTGAGAAGTCGCTGGTCTCCAGTTGCATGGGGTCATGAAGGCGGCGTAGCAGATCGTCCCATAGCGTTTCCTGCGTAGGACGGGACGGTTGAAATGCGATGCGCACCACATCGGGCATCAACTCGTGTACCTGCATGGTGGAACGATGGGCAACGCGCTGCCATAACCACTGGCGGGCAGGAAAATACAGCGCACCGCAAATCCACAACGATGCTCCCAAAGCCGTGCCTGCAGACCAATCGAGAAAGACGATGAGCAGTGCGTCGACACCTACCACCGCCAGGGTCCCCCCAATCCAGAGCAACATGCGCCATGCCCATTCGTCTAGGTCGAACAGGCGGTAGCGACGCAGCCCCAATGCGATGCCCACATAGATGAGCAGGAAGAACCCGAAGGCGTAGCCTTGCGGCATGATCGGCAGCCACCCGAGGACAGCGGTGGCAATGATGAGCACAATGAAAAGGCCGCTGCCCGCCAGCAACGAAAGGCTGAGCCAACGCAGGCTGGCACGGGCCAAGGCGTTGCCCCGGTTCCCAATCCATTGAAGCGTTGCCAGCGTGACTGCCTGCAACAACATGGCAAGAATGGCTGCCTGGCGGCCCCAATGCGGGCTGGGCACCCAGCGCAACGCATCAGCCAGGCACCACAGGTTGAACAGAAGGAAAGGCCACACGATGTGCGCCGGCCGCACCAAAAGCTTGGGATGCAGGAGAAAAATGCAGCCCAGTGCCACGCCGAACTGCACGGTTCCGATGTAGTTCAGTTGGCTGAGCCCTTGAAACAGGGCGCCTGGCAGGGCGAGTTCTCTGGTGCTGTAGATAGCCGCGGGCATGACGAAGACGGGAAAGGCCAGACCCGTGATGCCGAACATCCGTGCTCCCCAGTCCTGTGGTCTCAAAACCCAGACCCAGCAAGCAATCAAGCAACCCACGATGGAAACCGCCACCTGAAACCAGAACAGAAAAGGCAGCTCACTTAAAACCCGGGGCCGAGGTACGACCGTGGTGGTTCTCAGTGCCGTGTCCGCAGAGGCTTGCCATTGCAGGTTCATTGAGTTGCTTGCCAGCATGCGGGCCATGGCGTCCTGGCGAGAAAGGAAAGCGTCCAGCCGGTCATAGGTGGGCAACACATCCGGCTCTTCCATCACGTCCTCGGAAGTGAGCTGCAACGCATCCTGAATGGGTGAGCTGACTGAAATAAGTCGAGCTCCACTGGGAACGTCATCGATCTGGCTGTGCACGATGGTGACGGACTCGTTGGACCCTGCAGCCAGCCGCAAGCCTATTGAGGGAACTTGCAAAGCGATTCCCACGGTGAATGCCATGGCCATCAAGCAGTAAGCCAGAACGGCGAACAGCCAGAGAGAGGGTGGCAGCCGTGCAGAGGAAAGGGGCGGAGCCGCAGCTTGCATCTAAGTGGGTTGGGGAAGTTGCGCCTGCGGGGATTCGATGGAAAAAGCCCGGCCAGTCAGAGCTTCAAATGCTTGAAATATTTAGATACAACAAACTATTTTCTATACATTCAGTGAGTACAGCAATCCCGTGTACGCGGGATTGCGGGGCGTGGCAAGAGCTCGAAGAATACACGTATCGATACATTTTGAGTAGAAAGGTGCATAAATGATGAGAGCGCTTGCCCCCACATCGTCGTCCCGTTGGTTGCTCGTTCTGGCTTTGGTCCTTGGTGTCGCGGCTTGTGGCGGAGGCGGTGACGATGACACCGATACAGCTGAGCCGACCACACCAACTACACCAACTACACCAACAACGCCAACAACGCCAACAACGCCAACAACGCCAACAACGCCAACGACGTCCGCTGTCAAGGGCACCGCAGCCATTGATGCACCGATAGCTGGGGGCAAGGTGGAGTTGCTTTGCCAGGGTGCGTCGGCCACACTGAGTGCCGTCACTTCTTCGTCAGGTGCATGGCAGATTGACACCACCGGCCAATCGCTTCCGTGTGCGGTCAGGATCACCGGTGGCAGCTTGCCTGCCGGGCAGTCCTACCATTCGGCGGTGCTGGCCTTTGACCAGATCAACATCACGCCATTGACCGATTTGATGGTGGCCAGTGCTTCCGGAAAAATTCCTGCCACATGGTGGGGCAGCAATGGCCCCGCAGACTTCTCCGGCTTGACGCAGGTCTCCATCGAAAACGCCTTGGCCAAACTGAGGGTAGGACTGGGGCTTGACGTACTCAAAACCCTGGACCCACTCACCGCCCAATTCAGCCCGGTGGCCAAGGACAAGCTGTACGAAGTACTACAGGCCTTCCGTCTCGCATTGGCTCAAACGGGCATCGACTACTCGGGCTTGTTGTCAGCCGCAGCATCTGGTGGCTTTGCGGTTCCAGAGAGCTTCCGTATTTCGCTCAGCAATAACTACACCACCATCGTCAATGCTGGAACCGACATTCAGGGCCCGGGCGGTAACTACACCCTGACTCTCAATGTCACCGCGAGCGGCATGGCCATGGCGCCTATCAGCATTTTGAACGTTCCCAAGCCATCTTCCCAGGCTGAATTCTGTGGTTGGGTCACTGACCCTGCCAACAGTGCCTCGCTCACCCAGGTGAACAGCGGCGGCGCAGGAAGCCTGACGATCAACAGCTGCTCGTTCAGTGGAAACGTAGGTCAAGTGAGCGCCACGGTGAATATCACTTCACCCATCTCCATTACGGTTCCTTACAGCGTGACCTACACCTACCACTGATCTCTCCCTGAAGAATTTCAGAGAGGCCAAGGCCCTGGCTGTGGCTTCAAAAATAGGGCGCAGCAGGGTTTGCTGATCCGATCGGCTGCAAGTACAAAGAGCGAGGAGTCTTTGACAAGGGCCTATCAACACAACATGTTGATAGGCTCTTTTTTTTGTCTTTGCGCACTGGTCTTCGCTTTACCGTTGTTTCAAATGAAGCGCGCCCATACTTCAATTTTTCAGAAGTAAAACTACAAGAAAAACAAGAATAGATAAATATCCTGAGTGCTAACCTCTTTCCTGAAAAAGCTTGAAACTCAAGAAGTCAGTGTGCTCCAAGAGCATGGACGCACCTGACGACAATGCAGGAGAAGGATCTCATGGCGATAGAAAACGCGGTTGAGCGCAGGCGCGGGGCTGTCAGGGCGCTCATGGATGAGGTGCAGGGGGCGATCGCAGTCGAAGGCCTCAACCGTCGGGCGCTTTCAAGGATCGAGTCAGCGCTGGATGCAGTGGCGGGCACACCTGGCTTGTTCGACGAAGCCGACTACCCTGCATCTACCGATCCAGGGGGCATAGCGCTCTATCAGATTCATGTGGAGCCAGACGACGGCCTCGCTTTGTACTTGAATGTGCTCCAGCCCGGCAAGAGTAGCAAGCCGCACAACCATACGACCTGGGCTGTGATTGCCGCACTCAAGGGGCAGGAGACCAACCGGGTCTACGCCAGGAAAGACGACGGGTCCGTGGCAGGACGGGCAGAGCTGGAGGTAGTCCGGTCTGTGGTGGTCCAACCCGGCACCACGGTGAGTTTCATGCCAGACGATATTCACAGCATTCACGGCCAGGGTAATGACGTCATACGTCACCTGCATCTTTATGGTCGTCCGCTGGAGCGCCTTGACGGACGGCTTGGTTTTGACCTGGACGCCGGTACGGTGGTCAATTACAACGCCAACTATATGACGCCGACCATCATCCGCCCGGACTCTGAGGCCAGGTAGGAGTTGCATGAACGCCGTGAAGAATCCCTATATCGATCAACTGGGGCCTTACCCCCTGGCCAAGATGGCGAGGCTCCTGGCAGATATTCCTCAGCCTGAGGGCCTTCCTCTCATTCGATTCAGCATCGGTGAACCGAAGCATCCGCTGCCTGGGGTCATTTCCGAGGCTCTCGCTGCGGCCGCGACGAGCGTCAATACCTACCCGGTCATGTACGCATCCGAAGCCCTGCGCAAGGCTATTGCAGATTGGCTCGAGGTTCGTTTCAGCCCCGCGAAGATAAATCCTCTCACCGAGGTCCTTCCGGTCAATGGTGCACGTGAAGGCCTTTTTTCTTTCGTGCAGGCTGCACTCGATTCGACCAAGGCGGATGCACTGGCCGTTTGCCCCAATCCGGGCTATGCCGTCTATGACGGTGCAGTCATTCTGTCTGGCATGCAACCCCACTATGTTGTTACAGGTGGAGATGCCGGCATCGCCGCCAATTACGCTGCGGTACCAGCAGAGGTATGGAAACGAACACAACTGCTCTTCATTTGCTCGCCTGACAATCCTCGCGGCGACACGCTGTCGCTTGATGACTGGCGCACCGTATTCCAGCTCTCTGAGGAGTACGGATTCATTATCGTGTCAGACGAGTGCTACTGCGAGATCTATGTCAACGGCGACCCTCCACTGGGGGCGCTGCAGGCAGCGGCAATTCTCGGAAGAGGGTTCGAGCGGCTGGCGACATTTTTCAGCTTGTCCAAGCGGTCCAATGCGCCCGGTCTGAGATCAGGCTTCATTGCCGGAGACGCGGCGCTACTGGCAAGGGTGGAGCAATTTCGGTCATATTCCGGTGGCGGTATGAACCAGGCCGTGGAGGCCGCCAGTATTGCAGCCTGGAAAGACGAAGAGCACGTCCATGAAAATCGTGAACTCTATCGCCGAAAGTTTGAACAGGTGATTCCTGTCCTGCAGGAGGTTCTTCCCGTCCGTGTTCCGCGTGCGGGCTTTTTCCTGTGGGTGGATGTACGTTCCACCCATCTCAGCGACGAACGCTTTGCGCAGGAATTGATGGCTGCTGAAAACGTGCAGGTCTTGCCGGGTACCTACCTCACCAATGCACAAGGCGGCATGGACCCAGGCGAAGGGCATGTGCGTATGGCGTTGGTAGCCGATATCGACGAATGCATGGAGGGAGCCAGGCGTATCGCCCGGTTCTGCCGAAACCTGAGCGCCAAGCAAGCATTTGCATGACGCGCAAAAGCCATGAGCCTAAGCTTGGGCTCTGGCACTCGAAACCTACGGAAACTGCTGGCCATGAATCAAATCCTGTTGGAAAGACTTTGCGGTGTAGTTGGTGCGGACCACGTTTTGACCGACATGGATCTTGGTGCCTACGAAGAAGACTGGAACCGCAGGGCGCGTGGTAAGGCTCTGGCAGTTGTTCGGCCTGCCGACACAGTGCAAACTGCGCAAGTGATACGGATCTGTGCCGACGCGGGAGTGGGCTTGGTTCCGCAAGGAGGCAATACTGGATTGAACCTGGGAGCCATTCCGGATGGCAGTGGAACGCAGGTCGTCTTGTCCACCAAGCGCATGAACGCGATTCGTGCGATCGACGTGGCCAATCTCACGGCCACCGTCGAGGCCGGCTGTGTTCTGCAAACTTTGCAGGAGGCGGCCCGAGCCCACAACCTTCTGTTTCCGCTTAGCCTGGCCGCCGAAGGCAGTTGCACCATTGGCGGCAACCTGGCCACGAACGCGGGCGGCACGCAAGTGCTGCGCTACGGAAATGCGCGTGAACTCTGCCTTGGCATCGAATGCGTCACAGCTGCAGGGGAAGTGTGGAACGGACTGACGGCCCTGCGCAAAGACAACACGGGGTATGACCTGCGCAACCTCATGGTGGGCAGCGAAGGCACGCTCGCCATCATCACGGCGGCCACGCTACGGCTTTACCCACTGCCCAGGACGCAGACGACTGCCTGGGTCGCTCTGCCTGGCATCCATGAAGCCTTGCGTCTTTTGCAGAGAGCGCAGTCGATATTGGGCCCTTCGCTCAGCGGCTTCGAGATCATCGGCAGAGAACCGGTGGAACAGGTCGGACGACACTTCGCAGAGCTTGCACGCCCTTGCGGAGACAGCTCAACACCCTGGTTCGTACTGATGGACGTGTGGAACAACCTGGACGATGGCCGTGCGAGAGAAGAAGTGGAGTCGCTTTTGGCCGGGGCGCTGGAAAGCGGTGAAGCGCACGATGCCGTGATCGCCACCAGCCAGGCACAATCCGCCAAACTATGGCGCATCCGGGAAAGCATTCCAGAGGCGCAGGCTCGGGATGGATTGAACATCAAACACGACATTTCAGTCCCGGTCTCAGCACTGCCTGATTTTGTGATGGAATTGCAGTCGGTGTTGGCTGCCGCGGTCCCAGGTGCGCGGTTCATGACCTTTGGCCATATGGGCGATGGAAATTTGCACTACAACCTGCAGGCGCCATTTGGAGCGGATGCAGATGCGTTTCGGGCTCGGTACGAGCGGCAGGTCAATGGCCTGGTGTACGAGCATGTCGCCCGTTTCGGTGGTTCATTTTCTGCCGAACATGGCATCGGTTCTCACAAGGTAGAGCAACTGGCTTCCAGCAAGTCACCCACTGCGCTGTGGATGATGCGCGGTGTCAAACAGGCGCTTGATCCGCGTGGAATACTCAATCCGGGCAAGGTGCTTGGTTGATGTTGGGATGTTGACGTTGAGAGATTGAGAGCCAAAACAAAGCCTCCTTATGACGGGAGGCTTTTTCAACGTTCTGATTTGGCCTGCCAATAGCCATTCATATTCTGCTTATTCCGCGCGGGGCGAACGTGCACGCCCCTTTTGCAGCTTACTGGCCCAAGTCCAGATTCATGGGGCGAATGATCTCGCCCCAGCGCTTGAGTTCCTGGTTCACGAAAACGGCGAACTCAGGTTGTTTCATGTCAGAGCCGACAGCACCCAAGGTTCCCAGTTTTGCCTTGGCGGCATCAGTGGCAATAATCTTGTTCACGGTGGCGTTAAGTCTTTGCACAATCGCGTCAGGCGTTCCCTTCGGAGCAAAGAATGCGTACCAGGAGGTAACGTCGTATCCGGGCAGCACCTTCGCCACAGGAGGCAGTTCTGGCGTCAGCGTAGAAGGGGTTGCGGATGTTACTCCAAGCCCCTTGAGCCGTCCGTCACGTATGTAGGGAAGAGATTCGTTGACCAGGACCATGGTCGCATTGCCTCCGATCACATCAGACAGGGCTGCTACACCGCTTTTGTAGGGCACCAGTACGATGTCCGATTTGGTCATGGTCTTGAAAATCTCGCAAGACAGATGCGTGCTGGTACCTACTCCTGAGTTGGCGCAGCTGTACTTGCCCGGATTGGCCCTAAGCAAGTCGACCAGTTCCTGAGTATTCGAAACGGCCAGTTTGGGGCTGACCGCCAGATAATTAGGTACCGACCCTACTTGAGAGATCGGCACCAGGTCCTTGTTGATGTCAAACAAGGGTTTCTTGTACAGATGCTGGCTGAGCACGGTAGCCAGGCCACCTAACAGGATGGTGTAGCCATCGGCGGGTGCGCGTGCGGCAATCTGAGAGCCCAACATGCTGCCTGCGCCAGGCCGGTTGTCCACGATCACAGGTTGCTTCAACTCAATGCTCATCTCCTGCGCAACCATTCTCGCCAGAATGTCCGTATTACCGCCGGCACCAAAAGGAACGACGATGGTGATGGGTTTTTCGGGCCATGCAGCCTGTGCCGCCATACTGAGAGCAGTCAGCGATGCCAATAGGACGGAACGCAGTAAGTGGGGCTTCATCAAGGAATGTCTCCTGTTTTTAGGTTGTAGCTCGCCTTGCAAATCTGCATGGGGGCGGAGGTAGGCTAACATCGAAGAAATGCTTGTATTTCTGTATTTCCTGAAAGATAACTACTGAAAACTGGAAGTTATGTCCCTGCGTGAATTGCGTTCTCTTGTCGCTGTAGCCGACAACGGCAGCATTACTGCTGCGGCAGAAGTGGTGTTTTTGAGTGTGCCTGCCATCAGTGCTCACATCACCAATCTGGAGGCCGCGTATCGTCTGCAACTGATGGACCGCACTCGCAAACCAGCGCGCCTGAATGAAGCGGGGAGGGCGCTCGCGTTGCGGGCACGAGAGGTGCTTCAACTGCACGACCAACTTCATGAAGCGGTTGCCGAGCCCACAGATCTCTCAGGCCTTCTCACGCTGGGTGCTTCGGTTACGGTGCTCACCAATGTCATACCGCAGGCCTTGCTTGCGCTGCGCACCCGACACCCGAAGCTACTGATGCGCATGCAGTACGACAGGCCATGGAATCTTCTGGAACAGCTGGCTCACGGGGAAATCGATGCCGCTGTTCTAAGCGAGCCCAGAGGCTATGTGGCTGACGTCACATGGACCAAATTTGCGCGAGAACCCATTGTCGTCATTGCGCCACCGCATGCGCGCGGGCGAACCGATGAAGCGCTCCTCAATGAGTTTCCCTACATAAGATACAGCCGTCAGTTCTGGGTCAGTCGTGAGATTGAGGCCCATCTTGCACAACGGCGCATCGCCTTGCGTGAGAGCATGGAGGTCGATTCACGCGAGGCCATTGAATTGATGGTTCGCCACGGATTGGGGGTTTCCATCATCCCCCAGAGCGATCCCACCATTGCACGCTTTTATGGGTTGCGCGCCGTGCCGCTGGGCAAGCCAGCGCTGATGCGTGAGTTGGGGCTTGCCCGTCGCAATTCAAGCCCTAAGCAAAGGTTGATAGCCGCCCTGTTCGACACATTGAAGGCGACCTCTCGCCACGCCCGCTCAAGCAAGTCCGCCGAGGCACTCAAGCAGCCGTAAGTTCGGGGCTCTTGAACATTGATGAAGATGCATGCAGAGTTAGTTTGACGGAGGTCGGGTTGGTCGCTCAACTTGAACGGGAAGACTCGACCTTGTTGCCTCCTGGAGGCTAAGTGCTGGCAGCCCACGGCCACTCCCGTCAAATGCGAACTCAGCGCTTTGCTCGGTGTCTTCTTGATTGGGGAGATCGGTTGGGGCTGTACGAGAGCACTAAAGTGACGGCCTGCGACGCTACGGCCAGCCAAGCGCACCACGCGACCAACCCGACGCCCAGGCCCCAGCCCTCTACACAAGGCCAGAGCGATGCAGCCAGCATGAACCAACCCACTGTGCGCAAGGCGATGCGGTGCAGTCGCGGCGGTTCGGGCTGTCCGAACACGTGCGCATAGTGCCGGTCCATCGCCAGGCTGAGCGCGGCCATGGCGGTCACGCTCAGGACCAGCGCCGCCAAGGATGCAATAGTGGGTGTCATGAGGCGTTTGGCAAGGCCAGCCATACAAGGCCAAGGGCTGCAGCGGTCATGATCAAGCCCGACCATGCCCGCGCATGGCTGCGCGTACTGAAGACAAAGATGATGATGCCGGTGTACAGGACAAAACTCCAGAGCGTGGCAGTCAGCACGGCTTCGGCGCGTGTTGAGAGCGCCAGCAGAGGCAGTCCCAGAGACAGCACTGCTGTCATGAGAGACGTCAGCGCATAGCCCCCCGCGCTGGCAGCCAACACGCGGCTGGCCACTGTCCAGCGGTAACGATTGCTGCCTCTTTGTGTTGCCTTCTTCATGCGCGGGCTTGCCTTTCATGCCCCAGGGCAACAGGGTCCACATGTGCAGATGTGGTCGCCGCTGCTTTGCGGTGAATCTTGCAAGCGGCGGCGGCAAAGACCAGCCCGAGCCCCAATGCAGTCAGGTCGAATGAGGCCAGTACCCAGTCACCTGCCGGGAGCGTCACGCCCAGATGCCGGTCTGTAGTGAGATAGTTCAAGGCTGGGAGCAGGCCAAAGGCCGCCGCAGCTATCCACAGTTGTTCCTGCCAAACCTGTCGTGATGCTGCAATGCGCAGGCGCACCGCAGCGTGTAGAAGCAGGGCCCCCCATGCAATGAACATGGCATGAGCTTCCCATGCGGCGCGGCCCGAGAAGCCAGTTGGAATGAGACGATTGGCCCAGAAATAAACTGCCACCGCAGTACACAGGCCTGCGATGGTGCCTATGTTCAGCGTCTCCACCAGGCGAAAGCCGAATTCCACCGACTGCCCGGATCGCAGTCGCTTGTCTTGCTTCTGCCTTCGCTTGACCGTCCAGAGCACCAAGCCTGTGGCAATCATGGCGCACCCCATCAGGCTGACCGCAAAGTAAAGCCAGCGAAGCCAGGGATCCGCAAAATAGCCCTGATGAAGTTCCAGCAGTGCGCTCTGAGTCAGGCGGGAACTTCCAGGCGTGCCCTGCGGCAGTGGCTCGCCAGTCGTTCCGCTGAATACGGCGGTGGGCACGATGACCCCACCGCCTTCGCGCCGGCCATAGACGTTGATCACTGCAGCGCGGTCGCCAGGATGTCGCACCACCACCGCGCCCGCCTTCTCGCGCCGCCATTGATCTTCAGCTTGTCGGGCTACCTCTGCCAGAGGCACCAGTGTGGCGGCCTGTCCCGTCGCTCTGGTGCGGTTGGTGAGAGCCAATTCGGAGTTGTACTTTTGACGGCCGTCCTGACTCATGCCATAGCTTGCATACAGACCTGCGGGCATGTACTGAGACAGAAAGAACACAAAACCGCTGTAGGTGATCATCAGGAAGAAAGGCAATGAAGCGACACTGATGATGTTGTGTGCGTCGAGCCAGGAACGCTGGCCCTTTCCACGCCGGAAGGTGAAGAAATCCTTGAAGATCTTCTTATGCGTGATGACCCCCGTGCAGATGGCCAGCAGCATGAGCATGGTGCAAGCGCCGACGATCCGGATCGCCACGTCGATGGGCATGTAATGCAGGGCATAGTGCATGCGGTAGAGCAGTTGTCCGCCCCCGGTGGCTCGCACCTCCGGCAAACTCATGGCCGTGCCATGGACCGGATCAAGCGTGACCTGCTGGGTGCGGCCGCGCTGGCTTCGCTCGCTCGATCTCTCTCGCCAAGACACTTCCAGTTGGGGTTGGTAGCGGCCGCCCGGCAGTTTGATATCCCATGACTGCGCATTGGCCGCATGAGTCTTCAGATAGTGCTGCGCCTTGTTCAGCGCGTCTTCCGTACTCATGGTGACGGCCCATGACATAGGGAGTTCCGGCCTCATCCAGCGGCTGACCTCGGCGGAAAAGTAACCCACGGTCCCTGTCACGAACACGAAGAACAAAACCCATCCGACCACCAGGCCGCTCCAGGTGTGCAGCCAAGCCATGCTCTGGCGGAAACCCTCTTTCATGTATTGCCCTCTGGCACCTTGACGCTCTGGCCGTGCATGGCGTCAGAAGGTCCCTCGCAGAGTGAGCATCACATTGCGCGGTTCGCCGTACCAATTGCCGCTGGAACTGGACCCGACCGCCTTGTAATAGACCCTGTCGAACAGATTGTTCAGATTGAGTACGGCCGTCCAGTTGCGATGGAAGCGGTACTGCACGCTGGCGTTCCAGACTGCATAGCCGCCCTGCGTGAAGTTATAGGGCACGGAGCTCCCGTCGAATTTGCCGGAGCTCGGGTTGTAGGAGTTCGCCGTTCCTCGCACGAAGTGTTTGCTTTGGACGTTGACGCCACCCCCCAGCGTCCAGGCAGAAAGAGTGCCCGGCAAGCGGTAGGTGCTCCATACGCGCAATAAGTGCTTGGGCGTCACTGAGTGGTAGGCGGTGCTGGTAGCCTTGTTGCGATTGTTGTTGTAGGTATAGCCAGCAAACAACCGCCAGTCGCGTGTCAATTCGCCAGAGACTTCGGCGTCCAGTCCTTTGCTGGTCGTCCTGCCTTGATCGATCCAACAGCAGTTAAGACCCAAGTCGCCGACGCCCGTGCTTGGGTAGCTGGGGTCGCGAACCGCCTGTCCGTTTCGATCAATGTGATAGATCGCCAGAGCGGTGGTCAGGCGTCCTCCGTTGAAGGAGCCTTTGATGCCGATCTCATAGTTACGGCCTTTGATGGGTGCCAAAGGGGTGCCGGGAGGTGGCCCTTGGAGGTTGTTGGCTTGAGACTTATGAATCTCGGCGACGCTTGCATAAGTGGTCCATTGGTCATTGATGTCATACACCAAGCCACCGTAAGGCGTGAAGATTCCGGATTCCTTGTATGCAGTCCGGCGATTGGTCGTGACCTGGCCGGCCTGGTTGTAGCCGATCACCGGTGAGTCGCTTTCATAGCTCGCATAGCGACCGCCCACAATCGCAGTGAGACGGTCACTGAGGCTCAGTTTCAGGCGGCCGTAAAGGCCTTTCTGAGTGCTGTCCATGGATGGGTAGCTGTAGGCTTTCCATCTGCTGGCGGGGTAAGGAACGGAGCCCGGATCGAACCCGTTGAACACGTTGGGCCTTGGCAGTGGTGTGTCAAATCGCAGGGTGTAGGAGTCATGCAGGTTGCTGATCGCCTGCCAGTCTGCTCCGACCAGCAGGTCGTGCTGGCGCCCGAGCATGGCGAAGGAGCCACCGACGTTGATGTCAATGGACTTCTTGGTGGACCCATGGTCTTTCTCATAAGTCAGTATTTCGGGTCCATTGCCCGTAGCCGGGTCTACGGCACCAAAGCCACTTCCATTCAAATCATCAGCATGCAGTTTGATGTGCGTCGCCTGAGCCTTGAGGAGCCAGTTGCCCGCCAGTTGCTGCTCCAGTTGCGCGAACAACTCACGATTGGTCTGGTTGTATTCACTCCAGTTAGCCATGAAGCTGGTGCTTCTCGAGAGCCCAAGATCCGCCCCACTGGCTGCGCGAGGCAGGCCATATTTCCAGGGAGAGTCACCTGTCTGTTCGTAGCTTGCGCCAATGGCAAGCTTGGTAGTCGTCGTCACGTCCGCTTCCAGGATGCCATACAGCAGGGTTTTCCTGGCACTGGCCTGGTCATAGTGGAATTTGCGCCCCTCGTGTGCGAGCACCGCACGCCCCCGCACTCGTCCATCCTGCGTGAGTGGGCCGGTGGCATCGAGTTCAGTTCTGTACTGATTCCAACTTCCTACACTGGCAGTGGTCAGCACCTGGGACTGCGGCAGCGGCCGCTTGCGCACCAAGTTGATGGAGCCTCCCGGCTCACCGTTGCCGCTGAACAGACCATCAGCGCCTCTCACTATTTGCACGCTGTCGTACATCGCGAGATTGGGGTTGAAGTACTGCCAGCTGTAGGCGTCCACAGCGGCACCGTCCACCTGCATGCTGCTGATCTCGAAGCCGCGGGCGTAGAGCTTTGAAGCGACGCCCCCGTCACCATCACTGACGACGGTCACCCCCGTGGTCTGCTGCATGACGTCACCCACCGAGGCCAGTCCTTGGTCCTCTATGCGTTGACGTGTCACCACAGTGATGGACTGCGGGATCTCACGAATGGATTGCCCTTTTCCCAGGGAAACGCGTGAAGCAGCATACGAGCCCGTGTGCTCGGTGGCTTCGCCAGGCTCTGCCTGGGCTGTGACGGTGACGACGGGAAGTGAATTCTGGGAACTGGAAGGGTCTGGTCGCCGTTCCACGGTCACCAGATTGCCTTCAAATCGACCGAGCAGTCCGCTTCCGGCCAGCAATTGTTCCAGCGCCTGGCGCGGATTCAGTTGGCCCGAGACAGCCGGCGCTGACTTGCCAGCCACGGCCTCTTGCTGCACAACCAGCTGGATGCGGGTTTGCCGCGCCCAGTCGTTCAAGGCTTGCGCCAAGGGCTGTGCTGAGATGCTGATCTGCATCGGTGTGCCGGCGGCGCTCCCCTGAGCGTAGCCGGGCGAGGCAGCGAAAACGATGGCAAGGGCCAGGGCCAACGGCGCCGGACGCATCAAAAGGGGGTTCATTGAAACGGGGTCTCCAAGTAAAAAACAGTCCTTACTTGGGTAGACGGGTAGAGAGGCTACAACCCTGTAGAGTTTTGCAAATAATTCTCAATTCGCTTTGTGGAGGGCACGCGGCGCTCAGTCAGCTGACGCTTACTTTGCGGGAAGCACTTCCGTTTTCGATCCCCTGGCTTCAAGCCTGACTGGAAGCACGCGTGGCAAAGCAAGCCGCAAGGTGGTCCGGTTCATGGGGTCGAAGGTGCCGGTGAGCCGCATGGAGGCGACGGTGGCGTCACGCACCACAATGCCGGTGTCTCCATAGCGCTCCAGTTCAGCCAGCGCCTGCTCAAGCGGCGTGTCAATAAAGCTGATGCGTTGCTCCCTCCAGGGCGCAAACCCATCGGACGCCACGGCAACCACTGGGCTGAGCACGCCCTGGGAGTCGCTGGCTGTCTGTTGTCCAGCGGTGAGGAACATGCCATTGCTGGCCTCGCCGTCGTCAGAAGAGCCATGAAGTCGTGCGACCCTGACCTTGCCTTCTTCAACCGCCACTTGAACGCCGTCGGCGCCGGGCACCCTTGGGGTGTGCCTCACGGAAAACTGAGTGCCCACCACCGTCACCTGCAATGGCCCGGCCAGGACGTGAAAAGGCCGGGTAGCGTCATGGTGCACGGCAAACACGGCTTGCCCGTCGAGCAACTTCACTTCTCGTCGCTGTCTGTAATAGGTGACTTCTATCTGGGTCGCAGTGTCCAGTCGCAGGCGAGTGCCGTCTGGAAGTGGAATTTCTTTTTGTTGGCCGCGCGTCGTGCTGAAGGTTTGAACCAGAACGGGCTGTGCCTGCACTTGCTGCCACAAGAAATAGCCGGCGCCACTCGTCATGGCAGCCGTACCAGCGATTGCCAGCGCGGGTTGGAAAAAGCGCCGTCTTGAGAGTTGGGGCAATGACGGCACCTTGCCGGGGGAATCCCGTACCTGGGAATGGCGCACCAGCCAAGGGCTTGAGGTCGGGAGCGGTTGCAAGGCGTCCACCAGGGCTTTGTCCCGGACGAGATTGCGGCGCATGCGCGTCGCAAGATCTGCAGGCATGCCGTCGAACTTGGACCACTGGTTAACGCAATCAGCATACAACTGCGCGTGCCTGGGATCTGAGGACTCCCATTGCTGAAACGCCGTCTCGTCCGCGTCTTTCCAACCCGTGTCCTGGCGACGCACAAACCATGCGAGCGCCTCATCGCCAAGGCGTGCATCTTGCAGGTGGGATTCAGGAGAGGGCATGTCGTACAACTTGTCTATGTAGACGCATGATCAGCCTACAACCCTGTACGCAGATGGTGGCCTGATGCTTTTTTTCACTTTTCAGAGCGCGATCTGCGTGCGCGGGATGTTGGTTGACCCGTCAGTCCGTCCGGTCCGGCGCGCCCGTCCAGGGCATCGAGGCGCGTCCAGCAAGCTTTCAAGGCAATCTGAACTTGCATTTCCAAGGTCTTGACCGCGATGCCCATGCGGGCGGCGGCATCGGCATGCGAGAGCCCATCGAATTTTACGAGGATGAAAGCCTCGCGGCAGCGCGGAGGCAATGAGTCCACGATGTCCGCAATGGCCTCGAAGCGTTGCCGGGATTCCAGGATGGCGTCTGGCTGCAGTGTGGCCGGCCCCGCCTCGTCGTCAGGCTCGACGACCCGTTCATCTGGCGTACCGCGCGCATCACTTCGGCGGTAGGTATCGGTGAGCAGATTGCGTGCGATCTTGTAGAGCAACGCCCGGGGATCACGGATGCGAGTGCCCGACTGCTCTGCGGCGTACGCGCGCGCGAAACTTTCCTGCGTCAAGTCAGCCGCAGTATCGCGATCTCGCACCTTGTGGGCGAGGAAATTCAGAAGTTCTCGGTAATAAAATTCGAGCACATGCGTAGCGCAGCCAGTTAAGAGGGCTTAACACCCTGAACAGGTTGGCTGCGACCTGGAGAGGAAAGGCGCAAGGGGCTTGGAGAAATCGCGCAACCAAAACGCCTTCAGCGGTTTTAACTTCCTGCAGCCAGGGGGTACCTGGGGCTAGTCGGTCACTACGCAGCAGTCGCATTTGCACGTTTCGCTTTGACGCCTTTTGCCGCCTACGCTTCCAGCGTGGCTGACCTAATGCAATTCGGAACGGTGAGGGCGATTATCGCCTACAGGGCCTGACCGCTATCTGGAGGGCCGTCCAGGGGGCCCAGTCATCGCGGCTCCAACCCTTGAAGAAGGCCGGTAAGGGGGCAAGTGCGCGAGGGGGCTGTTCAATCCGTTCAACAGAGTTGCTGCGCTGCTCGGAAACCAGCCGCAAGAAAGGGTTCTCGAGCCAGCATACTATTGGGCATGCCCGATCTGTTTGCTCAGGAGCCTTCCGCACCACTGGCTGAAGCGCTTCGCCCCAAGACTTTGGACGAAGTCGTTGGCCAATCCCATTTGCTGGGGGAGGGCAAGCCCCTGCGCCTGGCTTTTCAGTCAGGCAAGCCTCATTCCATGATCTTCTGGGGCCCACCCGGAGTAGGGAAGACCACGCTGGCGCGGCTCACTGCCTCGGCCTTCAAGTGTGAGTTCATCGCCTTGTCGGCTGTCTTATCTGGTGTCAAAGACATTAGAGAAGCCATGGAGCAAGCCAGGCAGTATCTCGCCCAAGGCAAGAACACCATCTTGTTCGTGGACGAAATTCACAGGTTCAACAAGTCCCAACAAGATGCTCTGTTGCCTCATGTGGAGTCCGGGTTGTTCACCTTTATTGGAGCGACCACAGAGAACCCTTCTTTTGAGGTCAATTCTGCTCTGCTGTCGCGTGCTCAGGTCTATGTTCTGAAGTCGCTGACGGATGAAGAATTGAAGCTTCTGCTCAAGAGGGCTACGGAAGAACATGCCCTTGGTGATCTTCAGCTTGAAGACCGGGCCGTTGATACCTTGGTCGGCTATGCAGACGGTGACGCAAGAAGGTTCTTGAACCTGCTGGAACAGACAAGTACGGCAGCGAAAGCTTCAGGTATTACGGAGATCACCGCGGACTTTCTTCAGAATGCCCTGACTTTGAACAGTCGGCGTTTCGACAAGGGCGGAGACAATTTCTACGATCAGATTTCAGCGCTTCACAAGTCTGTTCGGGGCTCTCATCCGGATGCGGCGCTGTATTGGCTTACCCGCATGCTCGATGGCGGCGCTGATGCGCGGTATTTGTCACGAAGGATTGTCCGCATGGCCTGGGAAGACATTGGGCTTGCAGATCCCAGGGCGATGCAGATTGCCAATGATGCAGCCTTGACCTTTGAGCGGCTCGGCAGTCCTGAGGGGGAGTTGGCGCTGGGCCAGGCGGTCATCTATCTGTCCATTGCTGCCAAGAGCAATGCGGGCTACAACGCCTACAACCAGGCCAGAGCCTTCGTCAAACAGGACAAGAGCCGAGAGGTCCCGGTTCACCTGCGCAACGCCCCGACCAAGCTTATGAAGGAGCTAGGCTATGGGCATGAGTACCGGTATGCCCATGATGAGCCTAATGCCTATGCAGCTGGAGAAACGTATTTGCCTGACGGGATCGACGAGCCAGGTTGGTATCAGCCTGTTCCGAGGGGTCTGGAGGTGAAAATCGGTGAAAAGCTGGCGCTGCTTAAAAAGTGGGACGATGAGGCCAAGGGTTGAAGCTCTAAGCAGCCTTAAAGGACGACCAGGCGCTTTCTGGTCGCTGGGTGGCAGGCGATAAGACGCGCCTTAACTTTGAGGCGTATCTCCATGACTTGAATACGCCCATGTTCTCTGGTGCCATTCAGAGGGCAGCATGCCGAAGCGGGACCGGAACAACTTGCTGAAGCCCGACTGGTCGGAGAAGCCGCAGCGCCAGGCCAGAGACCCCACGTGAAGACGAGGCGTCTTCTCGATCAAGCCTTTGGCGCGTTGCAATCGCAATTCCCGCAGTGCGCCCATCACAGTCTCGTTGCGGGCGGCGAATGCGGCATAGAGCCGCGTGCGGGAGCAATTCGCGCCGTGCGCTACTGCCGCGGCGTCGAGGTCATGCCGGTGGGCTTCCTGTTCCATGAAGCGCAGTGCGGCAGTTCGCCGGCCTGCATCCAGGTCTTGATCTTCTCGGCCAGCATCCACTTTGAGCCCGTTGCGGCCGAGGTTGCGGAGCATCAGCAAGGCCAGGGATCGGGTGTTTTCCAGCAAGTCCGCAAACTCCTCGGTGTCCAGGGCGTGCGGCTGGCGCATCAGCAGGGTGAGGTGGTTGAACTGGCTGGTCAGTGCAGGAGCCAGTGCGCCGCGTTCCAGCCCGACAGGCAAGGGGTCTGGATCGCATCCCAGTGCCAAAAGCACATCGCTGCGCGGCAGTGCCAGGAAGGCCTCGCGCGAGTTGTGGTCCCAGCGGTAGCTGCCCAACTTGCGGGGATCGTAGAGGCCAAGGGCTCCTGCGCCTATGCGTTGTTGTTCCCCAGGCGCCCCGTTGTGCAAGACCTCACCGCCCTGAACCAGTGTGAGGATGACCATATCTGGCGCGTGAGTCAGGCGATGGGGTGCTGCGCGCGTCTCATACGCGGAGGATCGCATCGAGCCAAAAAAGCTGTTGGCGCCACGCAGCATGCGCAACTCCGCATCCAGCGCCGCATCGGGCGACGGCGGCAGCATCTCCACCCATTGGTGCGCACGCTCACGCCACGAATCGAACCGAACCTGGGGCTCGGCGTCGTGGGAAGAGATGCATTCCAGTATGCAGGAGGGTGAAGCAGGGGCCGGCATGGCGCTCATGGTATTGGAAGGCATGATATTTGCAAGCGACGTCTTAAAGACTAAGTGTTGGCCCCAAAAGGGTGCTTTGCCGCGTTTACCCGATATACCTATGAGTAGCGAAAGGTCCCAAAGCGTTCCACATCGCGCTTTTATTTCACATCCGCGAGGGAAAACCCTCGCGATAAGCGCCATTTTCGGCACTCACTGTCAAATCCTCTCAGCTAGAATTTTTTTTCATGAAGGGTGCCGAGGTGTCCTTGAGTAAGTAGGCAGGCACTGCCCACAAGGCAGCCAGAGCTTTTGATCTAAAACGAAACCGGCCCCGGCGATCTCGGTGGCACAGGAGAAAACCTTCATGGATATTTTGCTTCAGCAGATCATCAATGGTCTGGTGCTGGGCAGTATGTATGCCTTGATTGCACTGGGTTACACCATGGTGTACGGCATCATCCAGCTTATCAACTTCGCCCACGGCGAGGTGCTGATGATCGGGGCGCTCACGGCCTGGACTTCCATCGGCATCATGCAGACGCACATGGCTGGAGCGCCGGGTTGGGTCATGCTCTTGCTGGCCCTCGTGATTGCCTGTGCCGTTGCAGCGGTGCTTAATTTCGTCATAGAGAAAATCGCCTACAGGCGGCTGCGCAACAGTCCCAGGCTCGCTCCGCTCATCACTGCTATCGGCATGTCGATCTTGCTGCAGACGCTTGCCATGATCATCTGGAAACCCAACTACAAGCCGTTTCCCACGCTGCTGCCGACCGAGCCATTTCTCATTGGCGGGGCCGTGATCACCTGGACTCAGATCATGGTCTTGAGTGTGACTGCGGTATCGCTGGCTGTACTGATGTGGGTTGTTCACTACACCAAGCTGGGCCGGGCGATGCGGGCCACGGCAGAGAACCCCCGCGTCGCTGGCCTCATGGGCGTCAAGCCAGACATGGTGATTTCCGCCACATTCATCATCGGCGCCATATTGGCAGCGATCGCCGGGGTAATGTATGCCTCCAACTACGGTACGGTGCAACATACCATGGGTTTCCTGCCTGGCCTGAAAGCGTTCACGGCAGCCGTTTTTGGTGGTATCGGCAATCTGGCAGGGGCGGTGATCGGAGGGCTCCTTTTAGGGCTGATAGAGGCCATTGGCTCCGGTTATCTCGGGGTGCTCACAGGCGGTCTGCTGGGTAGTCATTACACGGACATCTTCGCGTTCGTCGTGCTCATCATCATTCTGACCTTGCGCCCATCCGGCCTGCTGGGTGAGCGCGTGGCTGACAGGGCGTGATGGAGGCCACCATGACTCAAAAGAACAAGATCATTGCTTTCATCATCTGCGGGATCGCCATCCTCGTTCTGCCGCTTTTCCTGCAGCAGTTCGGCAATGCATGGGTGCGTATTCTGGATCTCGCATTGTTGTACGTGTTGCTGGCACTGGGGCTGAATATCGTCGTGGGTTACGCTGGCCTGCTCGATCTGGGGTATGTGGCGTTCTTCGCAGTGGGGGCCTATCTATATGCCTTGCTGGCCTCACCGCATCTGACTTCCACTTTCCCCGCCATTGCTGCGATGTTTCCCAACGGGTTTCATACCTCGCTATGGATGGTGATACCGGTGGCGCTGTTACTGGCTGCAGGAGTGGGGGTTTTGCTGGGCGTGCCGGTGCTGAAGCTGCGTGGCGATTACCTGGCCATTGTGACGTTGGGGTTCGGGGAAATCATCCGTATCTTCCTGAACAACCTTGACCACCCCTACAACATCACCAATGGCCCCAAAGGAGTGAGCCAGATCGATTCGGTGAAGTTCTTCGGGCTGGATCTGGGCAAGCCGCTCACCATAGGCGGGTTTGAGATTGCTTCGGTCACCTTGTATTACTACCTGTTCCTGATGCTGGTGATTTTCACCATCATCGTGTGTTATCGCCTGCAGAGCTCGCGCATTGGCCGCGCATGGATGGCTATCCGCGAAGATGAGATCGCCGCCAAGGCGATGGGCGTGAATACCCGAAATCTGAAGTTGCTGGCTTTCGGCATGGGCGCCTCGTTCGGGGGCATGTCAGGCGCCATGTTTGCGGCGTTCCAGGGCTTCGTGTCACCTGAATCATTCAGCCTGATGGAATCCGTCATGATCGTTGCCATGGTAGTCCTGGGAGGCTTGGGCCACTTGCCTGGCGTGGTGCTGGGGGCTTTGCTGCTGGCGGCACTGCCAGAGGTGTTGCGTTACGTGGCCGGGCCGCTACAAGGCATGACGGGTGGCCGGCTGGACGCCTCCATCTTGCGCCAATTGCTGATTGCGCTGGCCATGATCATCATCATGCTGCTGCGCCCACGGGGGCTGTGGCCTACGCCCGAGCATGGCCGGGTGCGCAAGACAGCAGCGGATGACGGCCTGGCTCAGCCTGGCTCTGCCCAGCAAGATCCGCCTGGTATCGAGCTTCCGGGAGACGCAGTGCCCGGAAATGTGGAAAACCGCCAATTCCCTGTCAATCCTTAAAGATCATGAGTACAGACATCGTTCTCAAAGTACAGGGCGTCTCCAAGCGTTTTGGAGGCCTGCAGGCGCTATCGGATGTGGGCATCACCATAGAGCGCGGCCAGATCTACGGTCTGATCGGCCCCAATGGTGCCGGCAAGACCACATTCTTCAACGTGCTGACGGGGCTATACACCCCGGACAGCGGCAGTTTCGAGTTGGCGGGCAAGCCCTATAAACCCAGTGCAGTGCATCTGGTGGCCAAGGCGGGCATCGCACGCACGTTCCAAAATATCCGCCTGTTCGCTGAAATGACAGCGCTTGAAAACGTCATGGTCGGCAGGCATGTGCGAACGCACTCTGGCCTGTTCGGTGCCATATTCCGCACGGGTAGCTTCAAGTCTGAAGAGGCGGCCATTGAGAAGCGCGCAAGGGAATTGCTCGAATACGTAGGCATAGAAAAGTACGCAGACTACAAATCGCGGACCCTGTCCTATGGGGACCAGCGGCGTCTTGAGATTGCCCGTGCCCTGGCGACTGATCCGCAGCTCATAGCGCTCGATGAACCAGCGGCCGGCATGAACGCTACCGAGAAGGTCATGCTGCGAGAGTTGATCGACCGCATCCGCAAGGACAACCGCACCATTTTGTTGATCGAGCATGACGTGAAGCTGGTCATGGGCCTGTGCAACCGCGTGACTGTTCTGGACTACGGAAAGCCCATTGCAGAGGGCACACCGCACGATGTGCAGAAGAACGAAAAAGTGATTGAAGCGTATCTAGGCACGGAAAGCCATTGATGAAAAGACCCGTTTCTGGACCGTTAAAGCCGGGTGTCGGCACTGCTGGATTGGATTTCTGATATGGCACAAACATTACTCAAAGTCTCCGGCTTGAAGGTGGCCTATGGGGGCATTCAGGCCGTCAAAGGTGTGGACTTCGAGGTGCGCGAGGGAGAACTGGTCTCATTGATCGGCTCCAACGGCGCGGGCAAGACCACGACCATGAAGGCCATTACCGGTACGCTCCCTATCAATGCGGGCGATATCGAATACATGGGGCGCAGCATCAAGGGCCGAGGCCCCTGGGACCTGGTCAAGGAAGGCCTGGCCATGGTCCCTGAAGGGCGCGGCGTGTTCACCCGTATGAGCATCACAGAGAACCTGATGATGGGCGCCTACATACGCAACGACAAGGCAGTCATTGCAGAGGACATCGAGAAGATTTTCACCATCTTCCCCCGGCTGCGCGAACGCAAGGATCAATTGGCCGGCACCATGTCTGGTGGCGAACAACAGATGCTCGCCATGGGCCGGGCTTTGATGAGTCGACCCAAGTTGCTGCTGCTGGACGAACCCTCCATGGGGCTTTCTCCCATCATGGTGGACAAAGTGTTTGAGGTTGTCCGGGATGTGTACGCCCAAGGCGTGACCATCTTGCTTGTGGAGCAAAACGCCAGCCGCGCGCTGGCGTTGGCCGACCGTGGCTACGTTATGGAGTCAGGCCTGATCAATATGTCGGGAGCAGGTAAAGAGCTTCTGAGCGACCCCAAAGTGCGTGCGGCATATCTGGGGGAGTAGCCAACTGCCAGACCGCGCTCACGGCAGGCAACGCACCCACGGCATGTAGTGAGTGCGTTCCCAGCGTGTTCGTACGGCGTGCTTAAACCTGGTTCAAAAAGTGGTTGTGTCCGGCTACGCGAACCACAGAGCGCATGTCTGCACCCACCCGGCTGGATTCAACCCATTCCAACTTGACGCCTTGGGCCAGTTCGGTCAACGGGCCAAGTGCCGCAATGCCTGCGCCTTCACCCAGTAATATCGGGGCTTGATAGAGCAGGAGCTCGTCCACCAGCTTGCCGCGCAGAAGCGATCCATTGAGCTTGTAGCCCGCTTCTACGTGCAACTCATTGATTTCCCGCGTTCCCAGATCGTGCAGCATGGCCTGCAGGTCGACTTTGCCGTTGGCTTCAGGTAAGCTGATGACTTGCGCTCCCAGATCAACCAAGGCTTGCTGGCGAGCGGCGTCTGAGCTAGCGGTGTAGATGAGGATTCGCCTGGCCGCGGCATTCCAAAGCCGAGCGGTCAGCGGGGTCTCAAGCCGGCTGTCCACAATGACCAGATCGGGTTGCCTGGTCGCACCGCCATGGCGGACATCCAGCCTGGGGTTGTCTTCAAGCACTGTGCCGATACCTGTCAAGATGGCACTCGCACGCGCGCGCCAGGCGTGGCCATCCTCGCGTGCGGCCGGTGAGGTGATCCATTGGCTGGTGCCATTGGGCAGTGCGGTGCGGCCATCCAATGAAGTGGCCGCCTTCATGCGAACCCATGGAATACCCCGCACCATGCGGCTGAAAAATCCAATATTCAGTTCACGTGCTTGCAGTGCACCCTGTCCCACTTCCACATCTACCCCGGCGGCGCGCAGGCGCGCGAAGCCATTGCCTCCCACTTTCGGGTTGGGGTCTTGCATGGAGGCGACCACACGCTTGACGCCGGCTGAAATCAGCGCGTCGCAGCAAGGCCCTGTACGACCATGGTGAGAGCAAGGCTCCAGCGTGACGAAGGCTGTGGACCCAGCCACTGTGAGACCTTTGGCCGCGGCATCGCGCAAAGCCATGACTTCCGCATGCGCCTGGCCCACCGGCTGCGTGAAGCCTTCTCCCAGTACTTCGCCGCTGGGGCTTGTCAGCACGCAACCTACGGCAGGGTTTGGAGGGCAGTTCAGCCGTGCGCGCCTGGCCAACTCGAGTGCCTGCGCCATGGCAGCGTCAAGAGAATGTGCGGCAGCTTGCATGAGATGAAATCCTTCGAATAATCAAAAATAGTAGCATGAGGTAACGCCCCGTGGCCGAGCTTGCGGCATAGACGACAATAGCGGCATGTCTTTCAAACCAGAACCTGCGCCCGGTGATGCGCAGGCGCCGCACACCGGAGTGCTGCTTTGCAACCTCGGCACGCCCGATGAGCCCACTCCATCCGCCGTCCGGCGCTATCTAGCCGAATTTCTGAGTGACCCCCGCGTGGTCGAGATTCCTCCTCTGGTATGGAAGCCCATACTTTATGGGGCGATCTTGCCTTTTCGCCCATCGAAGTCGGCCGAAAAGTACCGCAAGATCTGGACGCCAGAGGGCTCGCCTCTCGCATTCTGGACCGCCCGGCAAGCCGTCATGCTACGTGGTTACCTGGGCGAGCGCGGTCACCGCGTCACTGTCAGGCACGCCATGCGTTATGGCAACCCGTCCATGGCTTCGATGCTGGACGAGTTAAAGGCGCAAGGGTGTACAAGGGTGCTGGTCGTGCCGCTCTACCCTCAGTATGCGGGTTCCACCACCGGCAGCATCAGCGATGCTGTCGGCGCATGGGCGCGCCAGATACGGCACGTGCCGGAGTTCCACTTCATCAACCGTTATAACGACGATCCTGGGTACATTCGCGCCCTTGCTCGCCAGGTGAGCAATTACTGGATGAGCCATGGCCGCCCTAACAAGCTGATCATGAGCTTTCATGGTGTGCCTGAGCGATCGATCAAGCTGGGCGATCCCTATCAGGCGCAATGCCTGGAGACGGCGCGCTTGCTGGCCGAGCGGCTGGCGCTCAAAACCGATGATTTCGAAGTGTGCTTCCAATCACGTTTTGGTAAGGCCAAGTGGCTGGAGCCTTATACAGATAAAACCCTGGAAAGGCTGGCGCAGCAGGGCGTTGCTCGCGTGGACGTCGTTTGTCCGGGGTTCGTGTGTGACTGCCTGGAAACGCTGGAAGAAATCGCCATTGAAGGCAAGGAAACCTTTCTGCACGCTGGTGGGCAGGAGTTTCACTACATTCCTTGCTTGAATGACAACGCGGCTTGGATGGTCGCGTTATCGGAATTGGTTCAGGAAAGGCTCTGACCTTACTCCTTCTCCCTTTGGGGGCGCCCGGCTTAGGGGAGGGTGGGGCGGGACCGGCCAACCGGGGGCCGGCCATCCGGGGGCCGGCCATCCGGTGAGGGCAAGCAGCGGGTGTTTTCACTCCCTCTCCCTTTGGGAGAGGGTTGGGGTGAGGGCAAGCGGCCGTCGATCAAGCGCTCCGGTTGCTAATTACCTCCGGCTGTTCTCTTAAGGTCGGAGGCCGGGATATGCCCCCGGCAGTGCACCTACTTGTTCTTTGCTCCGCCACCGGATGGCCGGCCCAAGAAAAGTAGGCAAAAGAAAGGCGGCCCCGCCGGCCGTGTCCCTTCGCTTCGCTACGGGCAACCTGCGCTGCTCGTGCGAGGGGCGGTGTCGCAGAAACTCCCTGCGTTCACTTCGCTCACTTCGGTCAAACAACTGCGACAAGCTAGATCACGAAGCAAGAGCATCTTGCAGTGCTCTTGCCCGCCCCTCGCACTGCGCTGCTCAGCACTTCCAGAGGGGTTGGATACCCATTCGGGCCATTGCTTCGCTCGGCCCTCGAATAACTAGTCGCTAGCGCTTAGACCCATAGAGCCGCTACTCAGTCTGTGCGGTCTCAATGAACTTGCTGACCAGCTCAAGCTGGAAGGGTACATTGAGCGCAGGTGCATGTCCGCAGTCTGGCACTTCAACCATCTGCAACAGCCCCAGGCTTCCCGGCCCGCGCCCTGTCATCTCATCTGCGGTTTCGCGCAGCACCAGATCCGAGTCGGCTCCTCGCAGCAGCAAGACGGGAATTCGCAAGGCATCGTAGTGCTGCCAAATCAAATAGTCCTCAGGGTGGTGCACGAACTGGCCTGTCATGGCTGGATCGTAGTGAGGCGTCACACGGCCATCAGGCATGCGGCGTGTAGAGGTCTCGGTCAAGCGGCGCCACTGTGCATCCGTCAGGAAGCCATAGGGCTTGTAGGCGGCTCTGAAGAATGCTTCCAGTTCTGCCACGGTGGAAAACTGAGGCGGATTGCCGGCGTATTGCTTGATGCGTTCAATCGCCGACTGCGCCAATTGAGGCGCGTTGTCGTTGAGCACCAGGCTTTGAATACGCGCTTTCAATTCGGGTTCAAAAAAGCCTGATGCACCCACGGTGCCGATGGCCCCGCCCATCGAGGTGCCGACCCAGTGGCAGCGCTCAATTCCTAGCCGCACCAGCAGCTCACGGGCCAGACGGGCATAGAAGGCCAGGCAGTATTCGTCCTTGGGGTTGGACGCCCATTGCGAAAGTCCACGCCCTATGGTGTCAGGGCATATCACGCGAAAGCCTCGCGCCGACAGGTGCTCTGCGAGTTCGTCCATGTCTCGCCCGGTGCGCGCCAGGCCATGCCAGGCGACTACCGTACCGCGTGCAGTTTCCCTGGGTTGCCAATCCGTGTAATGGATCTCGCGGCCAGCGCAGATGAGGTATTGGGATGAGAAGCTCATGACGGTTTATGCATGCTGGTGGCACGGGCGCGCAGCTTGCCCACCACGCCGGTGGGGAAGTAATAGACGGAAAGCACGAACAAGACGCCCAGCCAGAGAAGCCAGCGGTCTGGCGAGAGCAGGGACGGCAGAATAGGAATGCCTACGGCAGCATCGCTTCCCACGCGCAAGAGGTCTTGCAGATAGCTTTGCGCCACCACGAACAGAACGGAGCCAATCACGGCACCATAAACCGTGCCCATGCCGCCGATCACCACAATCAGCAGCACGTCCATCATGATCTCGAAGCTGAGCGAGGTGTCGGGGCCGTTGTAGCGCAGCCAAATGGCCAGCATGCACCCGGCCAGCGTCGCGAACAGGGCGGAGAGCACAGATGAAAGCGTGCGGTAAACGACGACGCGATAACCTATGGCCTCAGCGCGGAACTCATTTTCCCGGATGGCTTGAAGCACTCGTCCGAACGGCGAGTTGACGATGCGCAGCAAGACCAGCACCAGCACAACACATGCCACGAAGAGCAGGTAGTAGCTGAGCAGGCGGCCATCGAGAGAGGCGCCTAGAAAAGGCTCTTCGCTGAATTCGAACGAAGGCGAGAGAAGCTCTGGAACCTTGAACGTCAAGCCGTCTTCGCCCCCTGTGAATTCAGAAAGCTGAGAGGCCAGGGTTTGGAAAGCAGCGGCCACTGCGAGCGTGATCATGGCAAAGAAGATAGCCCGCACCCGCAGGGAGAACAGCCCCACCGCGAGCGACAGCAACAATGACAGCACAAGCGCTCCTGCCACCCCCACTGCCAATGCACTCCAGGTGGGGCCCATGCGCGTGGTGGCAATGGCGATGCCGTAGGCTCCAATGCCGAAAAACATCGTATGTGCGAAGCTCACGATACCGGTGTAACCCAGCAGTAGATCGAAGCCCACCACCAGCACAATGAAAACCAGTATCTTGGCCGCTACGTTGAGGGCCTTCACGCCTGGGAAAATGAACGGCGCAAAGGCCAATCCCAGAACGATGGTGATGAGGATCAACGCGAGCAGCTTGCTGCGCGGTAGATCATGAGACAGTAGACGGCTCAGCATGACGAGGTGTCCTGGTCGGTCAAGGGTTGCGAGGGTTCAACCGGGAAGTGGCATGGGCATGGGCAAGCGATCATGTGCGGTTCCCAGTTTTATCGGTTCGTCACTGGATAGACGCCCTGAGGGCGCCACAGCAAGATGGCGACCATCAGCGCGATGTTCGAAAACAGCGCCACCTTCGGTGCCAGAAATCCGGTGTAGTTGGCCATCAAGCCCACCAGAAGGGCGCCAATCAGCGCGCCGCCAGTCGATCCCAAGCCGCCGATGATGATCACGATGAAGATGAGCACGTTCACCTGAGCGCCCATCTGAGGGACGACGCTTTGTTGATAAAGCCCCCACATCACGCCGCCAAGTCCGGCCAGCGCGCTGCCCGCGACGAATACACCCACGAACAGGCGTCGGATGCGGTAGCCCAGCGATTCGACCATTTCCCGGTCTTGCACGCCTGCGCGGATGAGCAGGCCCACCTTGGTCCGGGAAAGCGTCCAGGCCAGCAGCGCAAACACGGCCAGACCGACAATCACTGCGACCACTCGGTACTTTTCAACGGCAGCTTCTCCGATAAGCCAGGAGCCTTGCATGCCGGTAGGAAGCGGCAGAGGAATCTGCTGTGGGCCCCAAATGACTTTGATCAACTCTTCGCCGATGATCATGCCGCCCATGGTGATCAGGATCTGCTTCAGATGCTGCCCATACACCGGCCGCACGATGAATCGCTCAAACGCCAGGCCGATGGCACCGGCCACGAGCATGGCCACGAGCATGGCTGGCAGGACGGCCATCAGGTTGCGCCAGATGTCACCCGAGCCAGTCCAGTCTCCCATCAGCCCGAATACAGAGGTGGCCACAAAAGCACCCAGGGCAATGAAAACGCCATGCCCGAAATTAAGCACATCCATGAGCCCGAAGACCAGCGTGAGGCCGGAGGCAATGATGAAGATGATCATGCCCATTGCGAGGCCCGCCACGGTCAATGTGAGCCATGTGGAAGGCGAGCCCACCAGGGGCAGTGCCAGCATGGCCAGAACGGGGACCAGCAGAAGAGGTTTGAAGTCGATGTCGCGCATATTCATAGAGACAACCCCAGAAGCGATTGCTGCAGGGCCTCGTCTTGGGAAAGCGCCTGCATGCTGCCGGCGTGCACTACGCGGCCGTTGTCCATGACGGCGACCGTGTCGCCCAGGCGTTTGGCAAAGTTGATGTTCTGTTCCACCAGCAGGATCGTCACGCCACTTTGCTTGAGCTGCTGAAAGGCTTCAATCATGTTGTTGATGATGCTTGGCGCCAAGCCCTTGCTGGGCTCATCGACGATTAGCAGTTCGCGAGGCTCGACAATCGCTCGGCTGACTGCCAGCATCTGCTTTTGACCGCCAGAGAGTTTTCCGGCTGGGTGGTTCCAGAATTTTTCCACGGCGGGAAACAGCTTGAAGATCCATTGCAGGCGCTGCTCATCCATCTGTGCTGCGCTGGGGGCGCTACGTGCGGCCAGCAACATGTTTTCCTTTACCGTCAGGTCGGCAAAAATTCCCATGTTCTCCGGCACATAAGCAATCCCCAGATGCGCGATCTGCGGGGTGGGTTTAGTGGTGATTTCTTGTCCGCCAAAGCTGACGCGGCCCTGTGAGGCCTGCCACAAGCCCATGATGGTGCGCAACGTGGTGGTTTTGCCCGCACCATTGCGCCCCAGCAGCATGGTCAGTTGGCCGCGGGGCACAACCAGGTCCACGCCATGGAGGATGTGATAAGCCCCAATGTGAGTGTGAACGCCTTCAAGTGTGAGGAGGTTATCGCTCATGCGGAGGCTCCTTGCGTAGTGGGCTGCGGACGTGATGGCGGCTTTTCATCATCCTTGCTCACCCCGAGATAAGCTTCCTGAACCACGGGGGAGGCAATCACTTCTGCAGGGTCGCCATCTGCCACCAAGGTGCCATTGGTCAGTACGATGATGCGGTCGGCCAGTTCCCGAACCACATCCATCTTGTGTTCGACGAGCAAGATGGTTTTGGTCCGGTCCTTCTTGAGCTCGCGGATCAGATTGAGGATCACAGGAGCTTCGTCATGACTCATGCCGGCCGTAGGTTCGTCGAACATGTAGACCTTCGGGTCGAGGGCCATCAAGAGTGCTACCTCAAGCTTGCGTTGGTCGCCGTGCGGCAAGCTGGATACTGACATGTGCTGCTTGTCTGCCATGGCAACGGATTCAAGCAAGGAGAGGGCGCGCTGTGTGAGCTCGCGGTGATCGCTCCAGATGCTAAAGAGGTTAAGCCCCACGTTCTGAACCGCTTGTACCGCCAGACGCACGTTTTCCAGCACGCTGAGGTTGGGGAATAGGTTGGTGAGCTGAAAGGCTCGGCCAAGGCCTGCCTTGGTGCGCGCAGATGGTGAGAGACCCGACAGTTCTCGGCCTCCCAGGTGCACGCTGCCCGCACTGGCCTTGAGCTGGCCTGAGATCAGGTTGAAGTACGTGGTCTTGCCAGCCCCGTTGGGGCCGACGATGGCTGTGAGCGTACCCGGCTCGAAGCGGCACGTGACCGCATTGACGGCCACGTGGCCGCCGAAGCGGATGGTGAGGTCTCGGGTTTCAAGCATGCGTGAATTCAGCGTTGAACTTTGGACGTGAGGGAGCCCTCTCCCACAACGGGGAGAAAGCAAAGGTGCCGCATGATTGCGAGCGGATCAGGTTGGAATTGGCGAGGTGCTGGCTGAGGGCGCCAGCCGCTGACGAGTGGATGGGATCGGGCAACGTTAGCGAGTGCTTTCCAAGTCGCTGCCCACGCCCCTTAGCTCACACCTTGGCAGGCGTCGATCAGCGCTTGTTCCTGATCGGAACGTTCATCTCTTCAGGCTTGATCTCACGCACCAGTTCGGGCACGCCCCAGGCGAATGCGGGGTCGTTCTTGATCTTGAAGTGGTACATGCTCTGCATGGCTTGGTGGTCTTCCTTGCGGAAAGACATCTTGCCCTTGGGTGTGTCAAAGCTCATGCCTTCCATGGTGCTGATGAGCTTGTTCGTGTTGGTGTCGCCACCGGTTTTCTTCAGCGCCGTGACCAACGCCATCGCTGCGGAGAAGCCACCCGCTGTGAAGAAATCAGGTGGTGTCTTATAGGTCTTGTAGTGCGCTGCCACCATGGCTTCGTTCACTGGGTTCTTCGGAATGCCGAAGTAGTAGTAGGTTGCCCCTTCCATGCCTGGGAAGTTTTTGTAGGCAGCCATGGCTGGCAAGATGTTGCCGCCAGTGAATACGTCGATGTCGTAGCGCTTCTTCAGATCTTGCGCCGCCAGAGCGTTGAACGGAGGCACACCGCCGGCCCAGATCACCTCAATGGCTTTTCGGCCTGGCTTGCCTTTGAGGGAATCAACCACGCGCTGGATGCCTGCGGTGAAATCGGTGGTGTTCTGTGGCAGGTACTCTTCATGGATGATCTTGGCGTGCTTCAAGGAATCCTTGAATGCTTTCACACCGTCTCGTCCAAATGCGTAGTCCTGGGCCAGCGTCGCGACGGAGACGCCATCCTTGTCCATGGCCACAGCGTTGCTGATGGCGTCCTGACTGGAGTTGCGGCCAGTGCGGAAGATGTACTTATTCCATTTGTCACCGGTGATCGAATCTGCCACGGCAGGCTCTACCAGCAGGATTTTCTTGTATTCCTCAGCCACTGGCAGCATGGCCAGCGCCACGCCAGAAGACGTAGGGCCGACTGCGAGATCGACCTTGTCATCCGCGTAGGCTGCAGCCAAGAGGCTCTTGCCCAAATCTGGTTTGCCCTGATCGTCTTTTTCAAGCACGGTGATCTTTTTGCCGTTCACGGTCATGGTGCCGCCGGTGGCGTATTCCAACCCCATCATCAAGCCCGCCTGGGTTTGTTTGCCATAGGCTTCCAAAGGCCCTGTCTTGCTATAGACGTGCGCGATTTTGATGGTGCCCGATTGTGCAAGGGCAGGTGCGGCGGCAGCGGTCAAAGAGGCCACCATGGCAAGAGAAATGATGTTACGGCGCTTCATGAGATTGTCTCCTGAGAAAAACGAACAAGATGCAAGCAGTAACGCAGAAGGCGTGCCAGATCCTAACTTGTTGATTTTTATTAGATATTGATTTTCTCTTAAGTTGGAATTGTATTTGTTGTCTGATAAAAATACAAAAGTACTGCCTAAAAATAATACATATGTCTGAATAAAAGTCAGGGTTGTCCCTGCTTTTGCTCAAGACGTTCATAGAGTTTTGCTCGCGATATTCCAAGCAGGCGGGCGGTGGCCAGCTTGTTGCCTCCGGTGGATTTCATGGCTGCCCAGATGGCGCGCTGTTCGAGCTCACTGACCTGCTCTGACAAGGGGCGAAGCAGAGCGCCCGCGTCGGGGGGCGAAGGAATGGGGGGTAATGCGGGCTGAACATGAGCCAAACCCGAATCTCGCAAGACCGCTTCCATCAGAGCCGCGTCAATTCGATCCGAGTCATCACGCAGCGCCGCTTGCTCAAGGACATTGCGCAGCTCACGGATATTGCCTCGCCAAGCTTGAGCAGCTAATAACGCCAAGGCACTCTCGGTCAACTCAGGAGGTGGCGTGCCCCTGTGGCCCATGTCTTCGCCCAGTGCTTCGACCAAAGCCGGTATGTCTCCACGCCGCTCACGCAGAGGGGGCACTCGTATGGGCAATACGTTCAGCCGGTAATACAAGTCCTCGCGAAAGCTCCCTGCCGCCACCAAGGCCGACAGATCGCGGCTGGTCGCAGCGATCAGGCGCGCGTCGAAAGGAACCAATTGATTGCTCCCCAGAGGTTCAATCTCGCCCTCCTGCAGCGCGCGTAAAAGCTTGGCCTGCAAACTGAGGGGCATGTCGCCTATTTCGTCCAGAAAAAGCGTTCCACCATCAGCCAGCTTGAACTTGCCGACCCTGCCTTTTCGCTCTGCACCGGTATACGCCCCCGCTGCGACGCCGAAAAACTCTGCTTCGAGCAAGGTGTCGGGCACCGCCGCGATGTTGACACTTACCAGCGGACCCTCGGCGCGCGCCGATGCTGCGTGAATGGCATGTGCCAGCAGTTCTTTGCCGGTACCAGTCTCGCCAAGGAGCAGCACCGGGCTGCGCGATTGCGCGGCGCGTCTTGCTTGCCGCTTGACTTCAACCGCTGCAGGGCTGGCACCAATGAAGCTCGCGAATGTATAGCGCGATTGCCTCTCCGCGCGGGGTCCTGCTCCTCTTTGCGCGGCCAGTTCACGGCGTGCGTCGTCCAAGTCTTGCTGCAGGCGCGCGAACTTGGCGATCAGGGGTTGCAGGTTGGTGGTGGGCTGGTCAAAAAGGACGATGCCCAAAACCCCGATGACTTCACCTGCATCGTCGCGCAGCGGTATGCGACTGACCACGAAAGTGCCCGCCCGGTTGGTGAGCAGGTCAATCAAGATGGGACGCCCGGTACTCAGCACCTGGTCCATTTGCGTGTTCTGCACTACGCTGGAGACCGGGCTGCCAATGAACTCCTGTTCGCTGGCGAAACCTAGTGCTGGCAGGAAGCGTCGGTACTGGTCGTTGATCCAGACTACACGTGCGCTGCGGTCAACCAGAATCATGCCTTCGCTGGCTCCGGCGAATAGATCGAACATGGACCGGGCGGCCAGCTCCAGAATGCTGGCGGCGTCGCGAGGCAAGCTGGAATCAACGGGGGCGGCAGCGGAAAGCATCAGGGCAACTGTCTTCCCAGGAATTCGCCGCCATCAGTTTCGTTGGTGCGAGGCGAATCAATGATGTCTGCTGCTGCCAAGGGGGCTACTGTGCGAACAAAGTCAACCGACTTCAGGCAACTTTGCTGATCTGTAAATCCTTGGCCGCAGGTTGCCATCACTTGACCATCCGCTGCGCGTAACTGCCACTGCCACGCTCCTTGCGAGTCGATGAAGATTTTGAATACGGGTGTCATGACGAGCTCCGTTGGTAAGCTAATCACCTCATAGTACCCCTTCAGCCGAAGGGTTAGCGGCGTTTTGTTTTATACCCGGACTAAATAATTAATCCGGGTACAATGGCGCCATGATGAATAACGATTCAAGTGGCTCGGACGAGCCCACATACACCGCGTTTGCCGCCGGGAAGCAATTGGCCCAGGGTTCCATGGAGGACATCGCACAAGCGTTGTCGTCCCTGAATTTGGCTGATGCCCCCATTTTGGTGTTCAACGATCTCACGTGTGAGCCGGTTGATACGCCCCCCTCCGCAGATCAACTGGCCAAGATGTCTGCGAGCGCCTTGCGCGTCACACCAGGGTCGATGGAGCCTGCGCCTGCCCCTGCCGTGGGACGTCCTCGGTTGGGTGTTGTCGCACGCGAAGTCACTTTACTGCCTCGTCATTGGCAGTGGTTGTCGGCACAGCAGGGTGGGGCGTCGGCGGCGCTTCGCCGTCTGGTCGATGAAGCGCGGCGCACGCATGCTGATCGAGACATGCAGCGAGCTGCCACGGAGAGGGCCTACCGCTTCATGAGTGCTATTGCAGGGCATGAAACGGGCTTCGAAGAGGCCTCGCGTGCGCTTTTTGCGCATGACGAAGCTAGCTTTCTCACGCATACGGAGTCATGGCCGCCCGATGTACGAAAACACCTTCTGAACTTGACCCGGAACGCTTTCAAGAATGAGGCCCGTCCATGAACGCACCTCGGCAAAATGCCAGCGCGGGCCCCGGCTCTTCGCGCTCTCTGTCTTCCGGGCGACCTTTGTGGCGCACCTACCTTGCCTTCCTGGGCCCCATGGTCCTGGCCAACATTCTGCAGTCGCTCTCAGGAAGCATCAACGGCGTCTACATCGGCCAGATGTTGGGCACTCAGGCTTTGGCCGCCGTCGCCGGAATGTTTCCGGTGGTATTTTTCTTTATCGCGCTGGTGATCGGTATCGGGGCAGGGGCTTCGGTACTCATCGGACAGGCCTGGGGCGCTCGCGAAGTTGAGAAAGTGAAGGCCATTGCCGGTACCGCGCTGTCACTGGGTGCTCTGATCGGTATTGTCGGGGCGGTAGTGGGCGGTATATTCGCCCGTCCGGCGCTGGCGGCACTCGGCACGCCTGTGGAAGTATTGAACGATGCAGTGGCTTATGCGCGGGTGCTGATGTTCAGCTTGCCTCTCCTGCTGGTGTTCATTCTCTATACCCAGCTACTGCGCGGAGTGGGCGACACAGTCACGCCTTTGTATGCGCTGCTGCTGTCCACAGGTATTGGTTTGCTGCTCACGCCCGCTTTGATTCGGGGCTGGGGGGGCTTGCCTCAACTGGGAGTAGTGAGCGCTGCCGTCGCAGGGCTTGTTTCTTTCATGGTTTCGCTGGGGTTTCTGTACTTCTATCTGCTGCGCCGCCGCCATGCACTTGCGCCCGATGCGGAGTTGCTGCGCGCTCTGCGCATCAACCCTGCCTTGCTCAAAGCGGTGCTTCGCATCGGCGTTCCTACGGGCGTTCAGATGGTGACCATCTCTGTTGCCGAGCTGGCTATCTTGAGCCTGGTGAATCACTACGGGTCTTCGGCCACTGCAGCGTACGGAGCGGTCAACCAGGTGGTCAACTACGTGCAGTTCCCTGCACTATCCATTGCCATTACTGCTTCGATCCTGGGCGCTCAGGCCATCGGCGCGGGACGTCCTGAACTGCTGGGAAAAATTGTGCGAACAGGTTTGTTGATGAACCTGGTGGTAACGGGTGGCCTGGTCTTGATCGGCTATGCGCTTGCACACTGGGTGCTAGGTTTTTTCCTCACGGAAAAACCGGTACTTGAGATGGCCGCACACTTGCTGCGCATCATGCTATGGAGCAGTCTGGTGTTCGGAATGCAGGCGGTGATCGCAGGGATCATGCGCGCCAGCGGCACGGTGGTGGTGCCGGTGGCCATTGCGGTCGGGTGCATCTTGTTTGTACAGTTGCCTGCGGCCAACCTGCTCAGCGCACGCTACGGGCTGGAAGGCGTGTGGATGGCCTATCCAGTGGTGTTCGTGGCCATGTTGGTGTTGCAAAGCGCGTTCTACCTGCTGGTATGGCGGCACAAGAAGGTCACGCGTCTCGTGTGATTTCGGTCAACCAGTGTCTTCCTGCACCTTGCACGGCTGATTTCCCTCACGGTGCTTGAAGTGTGAAATCCCCCTCGACCCTTTGGGGAGAGGGTAGGGCGGTTGGCCAAGCGGTCAGGGCCAGCAGCGCCTGTGGGCTGACGAACTTATCCAGTCAAATCACCCCAACCAGGCGCCTTGTCCTCTCGTCAAGCCTTCGCCTTGCGCCGCGCCAACAGCCTTGGCAGGATGAGGATCGAGGCGATGACGATCAACAGGAATATCGACACGGGCCGCTCGACAAAGACGCTCCACTTGCCTTCGCCAATGGACAGCGCATTGCGCATCTGCGCTTCAGCCAGCGGGCCCAGGATCATGCCCACCACGACAGGCGCCGTGGGGAAGTCGAAGCGGCGCATCACCACGCCAATCGCGCCAATGGCATAGAGCAGGAAGATATCGAAGGCGCTTTGCCGCATACCGTAGGCACCCACAGTTGCAAAAATCAGGATGCCTGCATAAAGCTGGGGTTTCGGGATTTTCAGCAGCTTGACCCAGAGGCCGACCAGAGGCAGGTTCAGCACCAGCAGCATCACGTTACCAATGTAGAGCGAAGCGATCAGCGCCCACACCAAGCCTGCAGAAGTCGTGAACAGCTGTGGTCCGGGCTGAATGCCGTAGTTCTGGAAAGCGCCCAGCAAAATGGCCGTCGTGTTGCTGGTAGGAATTCCTAGGGTCAGCAGGGGAATCAGCGCCGCGGTCACCGTGGCGTTGTTGGCAGCTTCAGGCCCTGCCACGCCTTCAATCGCCCCCTTGGTACCAAACTCGGCTCTGTCCTCGCCCTTGGCCAGTTTCTTTTCAGCGGCATAGCTCAGGAAGGTGGGAATCTCTGTGCCTCCAGCCGGAATGCAGCCGAAAGGCGTGCCGATCGCGGTGCCACGTAACCACGCGGGGATGGAGCGCTTCCAATCGCGCGCCGTCATGTGCACCTTGCTGAAACGGTTCTGGGTTTCAACCACCTTGCCTTCGAACAGTACCGCGTGCAGCACCTCCGCCACAGCGAAAAGTCCCACAGCCACCAGCACAATTTCTATGCCGTCGAGTAGTTCGGGAACGCCGCCCGTATAGCGCGGCTGGCCGCTGATCTGGTCCATCCCGATCAGACCTACGGCCAAGCCTATGAATAATGCGGTAAGTCCACGGACAGTGCTTTTGCCCAGGACGGCACTGACTGTTGTGAATGCCAGCACCATCAACAAGAAGTACTCTGGTGGACCGAGCCGAACAGCGTATTCGGCCACGAGAGGAGCGAACAAGGTGACTACGACGGTCGCGATCGTGCCTGCCACAAATGAGCCTATGGCCGCCGTTGCAAGTGCCGAGCCGGCGCGGCCACTCTTGGCCATCTTGTTGCCCTCCATCGCAGTCACCATGCTGGCGGTCTCGCCAGGCGTGTTGAGCAAAATGGATGTGGTAGAGCCGCCGTACATGGCGCCGTAGTAGATGCCTGCGAAGAAGATCATGGAAGCGGTGATGTCCACCTTCGCGGTAATGGGTAGCAACATGGCCACCGTGGTAGCGGGGCCTATTCCTGGGAGCACGCCTACGGCCGTGCCCAGTGCGCACCCAAACAGCGCCCACAGCAGGTTGACAAGCGTGAAAGCCGTGCCAAAGCCTTGCATCAACTGATTCAAAGTATCCATGGCGGGTCTTCCTTAGAGCCAGCCGGTGCCTGTGAGGCCCGGAAGATTGATGGCCAAGAATTTTGTGAACATCCAATACACCGGGGCAGCTATCGCCAGTCCAGTGATGATGTCCACTACCCAGGTGTTGCCCTTCTGGCCATAGGCGCGGCGCAGTCCCTGCACGGCCAGCACATAACACAGCGCACAGCTCAGAATGAAGCCCAGGGTAGTGATGAGCGCAGCGTTCAAAAGCAAACCTGCGGATACCCACACAAAGCCGCCCCAGTCGGGCGCGGTTTGGTCGGGCGCATCTTCCATGGCTCTAAACCCTCCGGTGCGCGACTCCCACACCATGAAGGCGCCGCATACCACCAGTGCCGTTGCAACGACCCACGGCAGAAAGTTGGAGCCGACGCCACCGTAGCCTGCTTCGGACGAAATGCTGAGGGCTCCTACACCCAGGCCCACGCCGATCAGCATGACCGCAGCGCCCAGGACGCTTTCCCAAAACAGAGTCGTCTTTCCAGGCTGGGCAGGAGGAGGGTGGTCAGGTCGAAGTTCGGGGGTGATATTGGGCAGCGGGCTGGTCATGATGACAGTGCTTCCTGTGAATGTTGGTGGGTGACCACTAGGATCAGGACCGCTGAAGAAAGGTCGGAGACAGGCGCTAGGAGCCGGCAATCCTCCGGGTGATACCGATGTCAGCCGGTATCGCTCGGATGACTCTTGTTCGAGGCCGATTTCGATAGGCACGCCTTGCGGAGAAATCGCAAGCCTTGATTCCTGAGAATCTCTGCGCAGCTGGTCCAGGAGGTCGCTCTGGTTGGGCAATGCGGCACAGCACAAAGTCCACCGCATTGCACCCGACCTTCCAGTACCCGCGCCGCTCCGAATTCAGCGTTTCCGTGAACTAGGTGGTCATTCCTGATTTAGCCATGATGGCTCGCAATGAGGCAAAGTCGTCTTCAACAAACTTGCTGAAGGTATCGCCTGTGATCACGGCTGGTGTCCAGTCGTTTTTCTTGAGCGCTTCCGCCCAGGAAGCTGACTTGGTGGTGGCGACCACCAAATCCGTCAAAGTCTTGCGCTGAGCAGGCGTAATGCCTGGAGGCGCAAAAACGCCACGCCAGTTGCCGAGTTCCACATCAATGCCCTGTTCCTTGAGCGTCGGAACGTTCACGCTCGAGAGCCGTTGAGCAGAAGTCACTGCAATCGGTTTCATCTTGCCGGTCTGAATATATTCCGCGAACTCGCTGTAACCGGATCCGCCCACTGTGACGTTGCCACCCAAAATGGCCGCAGTGGCCTCACCGCCCCCACGGAACGCAACGTAGTTGATCTTGGAGGGGTCCACACCCACTTTTTGAGCAATCATGGCCGCAGCAATATGCTCCGTGGAGCCACGCGAGCCACCGCCCCATTTGACGCTTCCAGGGTCTTTCTTGAGCTGCGCGACCACGTCAGCCATGGTTTTGAACGGCGAATTGGCTGGCAGCACAAATACGTTGTATTCCGTCGTCAGGCGCGCGATGGGCGTGCACTGCATCAGATTCAGCGGAGATTTTGAAGTAATCAGACCACCCAGCATCACGGCGCCCATCACCATCAGTGAATTGGGGTCGCCCTTGGAGCCGCTCAGAAACTGCGCCAGACCCAAGGCACCTGCAGCACCACCTTTGTTGTCATACGTGACGGTGTCAGCTTGCTTGGAGTCCAGCATGGCTTTGCCCAACGCACGGCCTGTGGTGTCCCAACCGCCACCGGGGTTGGCAGGAATCAGCAATTTCAGATTGGGCGCAGCCAGTGCTGGAAGCGGCAGGGCGCCTGCGGCAGCCAGGGCAGCCAGGGACTTGAGAAAGGTATCACGACGCATGGGGATTGGTCTCCTACAACTAGATGATGTATCCACTAGAGATCATCCTCCAACCGAGGCCAATTCCGGAGGACCTGCCGCTAGGGAGAAACCCTCAAAGGCCTCTGTGTTCCATTCGTTTTCACCTTGAGGTGCAAGCTTTTCGCTTACAAGCGGTCCGCGTCATATCGCGGTAGCATTGAAGGCCATGGCGGAAATTCTCGATAAACAACGCATTGACAAATGGCTTTGGGCTGCGCGCTTTTACAAGACCCGCTCATTGGCCGTGGAACAACTGGACAATGGCCGTGTAGAAGTCAACGGCGCAGTGGCCAAGCCATCGCGGGAGGTCAAGCCCGGAGATTGCGTTCGCTTGCGCAGTGGCCGCGATGAGTTGACCGTGGTGATCAAAGGTTTGAGCGCCATGCGTGGCCCCGCACCCGTGGCTCAATTGCTCTACGAAGAAACGCCCGCCAGCTCAAGCTCTCGTGCAGAAGCGGCTTCTGCTCGCCGCTTGGCACCTGAACCTGCGCATACCATCGAGCAGGGGCGTCCAACCAAACGGGACCGACGTGCACTGGATCAACAACGAGGCTGGGGCGATCGCTGGTCCGCCTCCCTGGACGAATGAAAGAAAGCCAGATGTCAGAAGCGATTGAGTTTGAAGTTCCCGTGCTGCTCCCATTGGCAGAACGCACGCGATTGGCGCAGGGTCGCCGTATGGTCACGCCCTGCGGAGATGGGGACATCGTCTGGCATGCCTGGGGCGACCGCCGTGACGACATTCCTCCTGTGGTGCTGTTTCATGGCGGCAGCGGTTCTTGGACGCATTGGGTCAAAAACATACTGACTCTGGTGGATGCCGGGCGCTGGGTCTTGGCGGCGGATTTACCCGGGTTTGGCGATTCCGCAGCGCCGAAGGTGGGCACTGACGCGGATGTCATGGTGGAGCCTCTGGCAGCCGGACTGCGCCAGCTTGTGCCCGGCGCAGCGGTGGACTTGGTCGGCTTCTCTTTTGGCGGCTTGACGGCTGGCCTGCTGTTGGCGGCACACCCTGAACTGGCGCGGCGATTGGTACTGGCTGGCGCACCCGGGATGGGTGTGGTCCCCGGACGACAATTTGAGCTGAAAGCCTGGCGCCACCTCAAAACGCCGCAGGAGCAAGCCGAGGTGCATCGTCATAACCTGGGCGTGCTGATGCTGCACGATCACGACCTGATCGACGGGCTGGCGCTGGAAATTCATATCGCTAATGTGGTGCGTGACCGCTTGCCAAGACGCCGTTTGCCCTCAACTGACATTCTGGCGCGCAGTCTTCCCAAAGTCTCTTGTCCGGTTCATGCCATCTACGGCGATCATGACGTGCTGTACCGCAAATATTGGCCTGAACTGGAGTCAGCCCTGGCAACCAATGCGCCTGATTTCCGTGGTCTCACGCTTATCGAGGACGCTGGCCACTGGGTGCAATTCGAAGCCAATGAGATTTTTGACGCGGAGCTGCTGCGAGCGCTGAACCAAGGAAACTGAATCCATGCCTACTCCCATGAAAATTGACTTTGTCTCCGATGTCGCCTGCCCCTGGTGCGCCGTAGGCCTGGCTTCGCTCCAGCAAGCCTTGGCCAACAGCAGTGACGCCGTTCAAGCCACGCTGCATTTCCAGCCTTTTGAGCTCAATCCGGACATGCCTGCCGGTGGCGAAGACATCACAGAGCACTTGACGCGTAAATACGGCGGCACACCAGAGCAGTTCGAGCTCAACCGGAAAGCCATTCGCGAACGGGGTGCAGCATTAGGATTCACCTTCAATCCGCAAGGCCGCGGCCGGGTGTACAACACCTTCAATGCACATCGCCTGTTGCACTGGGCGGGTTTGGAGGGGCAAGCGCCTCAACTGGCCCTCAAGCGCGCACTGCTGGAGGCCTACCACGGGCGAAGCGAAGCCGTGGAACAGGATGAAGTACTGCTGGCTGCGGTCCGTGTGGCCGGATTGGACGCGGCGCGCGCCCAGGAAATCCTGGCCAGTGAGGAGTTTGCTGCTGAGGTTCGGGCTGCTGAACGCCTCTACCAACAGGCGGGCATATCCTCCGTACCGGCGGTGATCATCAACGACCAGCATCTGATTTCCGGGGGGCAGCCCCCAGAAGTGTTCGAACGGGCGATTCGACAAATTGCAGCCGGGTCCGATTGAGAGAACGCGCATCCAGGTTGGTCTGAGCTGATTTAGGCACGACGTGGCAGGCAGCAGGTGCCGCTCTTTCATGGGTTTAGTGTGAACACGCCCCAGGAGACTGTCACCAATCTGTCATTTTTACGTCACATACTCAGGCCATGACGCATGGCTTCATAGAGTCACCACAAGGCCTTCGCTACGAAGAGCACATCAGTGTGCCTCTGCGTTTTTTTGTGGGGGTGCTCGGGCTGGCCATGTTTCTCATTCCGGTGCCGTTCGTGCACCACGCACATCTGGGCCTGCCGTGGTGGCAACTCGCCTTGGCCGCTTTTTGCGTGGTGCTGCCTTGCTTGGTGGGGGGCTTGTTTCTGATGATTGCCCTCGGCCGCTGCTTGAGATTGCGCTTTGACTCGCCCGGCCGTCGGCTAACCCACACCTCGCGCCTGCCGTTCAAGATGGGACAAACTTCCATTGCCTATGCGCACGTCGAATCTGCAAGCTTGCAAGAGCGCAGCTCTGAAGACGGACCGTACTTTGTCATTCGCCTCGGGTTGCACGGGCGACGGCCGATGTACCTCGGAAGCTTTGACCGGCGTGAGGATGGCGTACAGTGGCGTGATCGCGTTACCGCGCAACTGCAAGCTTGAGGTGGATCAAGTCGGTGGTAGATGGCTCTACGATCGACTTGGCAAGCTTGTAAAGTCGGGGCTTCGAGGCTTTACCCCAGCCAAAGTAGGCAAAAAGGCAAAATCCCTCTAACCGCGTGACAATAGAGGTTCATGAAAACCATCATTCTTCTCATCGTGCTGCTGTTTGCTGCCAGCGCGGCCGTGATGCATTTCCGCGGCCGGGTTCGGTTGAAGGCATCGCGGCAGGTGTTCGATCATTCGACCTTCATGGCACCCATCAACGTGTTCATGCTGGCTTTTTCTGGCGTGCCGCGCCAGCCCTATCTGCCGCCTGAGAGCTTTCCCGAGCTCGCGGTGCTGCAGGCGCATTGGCAGGAGATTCGCGAAGAGGCTTTGGCCTTGGCGGAGGCGCAGCGCATTCGGGCTGCGGCCAATATGGACGACGCCGGATTCAACTCGTTCTTCAAGACCGGCTGGAAGCGTTTTTACCTCAAGTGGTACGGGCAAGCTCATCCCTCGGCTGCCGAGTTTTGCCCACGCACCACCGCATTACTAGCGGGTTTGCCGACCATCAAGGCCGCCATGTTCGCCGAGCTGCCGCACGGGGCAAAATTGGGAAAACACCGTGACCCCTACGCAGGTTCTCTGCGCTATCACCTGGGCCTGGTGGCACCAGGCGACGAGCGGTGTTTTATCGATGTCGATGGCGAAAGGTACGTCTGGCATGAAGGCGAAGGCGTGGTCTTTGACGAGACCTACATCCATTACGCAGAAAACCAGAGCGGACAAAACCGCATCGTCCTGTTCTGCGACGTAGAGCGCCCCATGACCTTCCGCTTTGCGCAATGGCTGAACCACTGGTTCGGCCGGAATGTCGTGGCGGCCGCAAGCTCCCCCAACAGTGATGGCGATCCCACAGGTCTCATCAGCAAGCTGTTTCGCATTTCTTTCTACGCCGGCAAAGCCCGTCGTGCTTTCAAGGCGTGGAATCCTACCGTCTACAAACTGACCAAGGTCGGCTTGGTTGTGGGGTTGGTTGCCTTGTTCGTGTATTGGTAGCCAGGGGTCTTGCCTGTCACCTTCTCAGGCCGTGAGGGGTGAACAGCGCGTCGAATAGTTGCGTTAACGCGGGCCATTCTTCGGTAAAGCGCGGGCGCTGCACAAAATACGCTTCGCAAGCCACGGGGAAGAATTCCACGATGGAAGTGGCCCCATACGCATCCAGCCATGGCATGGGCTGACCAAAACGTTCAGAAAGTACCACCTGGTCTCGCAGCGTATGAAAGGCCGGCTCCAATACATTGAACCAGGCTGCACGTGCTGAGCGTGCGTCACTCGTGCCTAAGAAGCCGGGAGGCAAAGGCGGGCACCCGTCCGCTTCTCCGCCCTTCATATCCATCTTGTGGATGAATTCGTGGATCACGACGCTGTGCCCCAGTTCCTGGGCGTGCCCAGCTTCTTCCACCGCCGGCCAACTGAGCATCACCGGGCCATGATCCATGGCTTCCCCGGTAATGACCTCCTCAAAGCGGTGCACGACGCCCGCTTCGTCCATGACCTCACGCCGGGCCATCACCTCAGCAGGCTGGATGACGATGCCTACGAAGTCGTCATACCAAGCCAGCGCGGCTTCGGGGCGTTCAGGTGGACCCAGATGCAGCAACGGGAGACAGGCCTGAGCAGCGACTGCAACCGCCATGGAATCAGTGACATGGATGTCGTGGGCTCCGGCAAATTGCTTTTGATCCAGAAAATACGCGGTGAGCAGGCGTAGCCGAGCGCTTTCAGGCAGCGTCGCGCGCGGCAAAAATGGATAGCGGGCCAATGTGGCAAGCCAGAGCTCATCGGGCACTGAGGGAGGAGCATGGATGCTCCGGGCCCAATGTGAGAATCGCCGCGCCAGGTTCAGCATGACCCCGGTGGCAGCATGTGCGCTGGCGTCGTGGGAGGGGTTGTACCCATCTCAGCCAGGCTCAAACGGCGCAGGCCTTCAGCGTTAAGCTGCAGGACGTCCGCGCGCGGCTTGGCGTCGTCGAAGTGCCAGTCAGAAAGCACCACACGCCGCAATGGTCGGCCCTGATCATCAGTCCCCAAAGCATGCTCTGCAGGGCGATGCGTATGGCCATGAATCATGGTTGTGGCGTCGGCCGCGATCAGGCAGGCCTTGGCGGCTTCGGTGTCTACATCGGCATACTCAGCCATCTCGTTTTGGCGGGCGGTACTGGCCTCACGCATGGCGCGCCCCATGGCCTGGCGCTCGAGCAGGGCGCGCGTCAGGAACGCTTCTTGCCATGCCGCACTGCGTACCTGAGCACGAAAACGCTGGTACTCCGTATCGTCCAGGCAGAGGGCATCGCCGTGGGAGAGCAGCCAACGCTGCCCGCCGAAGCTGAGCACAGTGGGGTCAGGCAGATCCTGAGCGCCGCATGCATTTAAAAACCGGGAGCCGATCAGGAAATCGCGGTTGCCGCGAATGAAAAAAACCGCTCGCCGACTGGAAGCTTCTCGCAGTAAATCACCGCAGTGCGCTTCAAAGCTGCCAGGTTCGGCGGCATCGTCGCCAACCCATACTTCAAAAAGATCGCCAAGTATGAAAATGCCGTCGGCAGACGTGTGCTGCAGATACCTCTCAAAAGCCGCCAAGGTGGCCGGCTCTGTGGCCTGCAAATGCAGATCGGAAAGGAAATCAAGCGCCCGCCAATGAGGCGGGGCGGTCAATTCAAACGCTGCGGTCTCCAAGATCGCGGCAGGCTGCTTACAGCGCTACCGCTTTTTCGATGACCACGTCGGTCTGAGGCACGTCGTCATGGCCACCTTTGCGACCAGTTGGGACAGCCTTGATGCCATCGACCACGTCCTGGCCTTTGACCACTTTGCCGATCACTGCGTAGCCCCATCCTGAAGCAGTAGGCGACTTGAAATTCAGGAAGTCGTTCTTGGCCACGTTGATGAAGAACTGCGCGGTGGCCGAGTGGGGGTCGGATGTACGCGCCATCGCGATGGTGTATTCGTCGTTCTTCAAGCCGTTATCGGCTTCGTTGGTTACCGGCGCCTGGGTGGACTTTTGCTTCATGCCTGGCTCAAAACCGCCGCCTTGGACCATGAAGCCTGGAATCACGCGGTGAAACACTGTGTTGTCATAGTGCCCGCTCTTGACGTAGGAGAGGAAGTTGGCGGACGACTTGGGCGCCTTGGCCTCATCCAGTTCAATGGTGATGACGCCGCGGCCGGCAATGTGCAGTTCTACTTGGGGATTGGACATGTTCTTTAGGTTTTCTAGGGGTTGATTCTGAAAGATTATTGAATTCGCGCGGACTCAATCATCACCATCTTTTTGGGGACATCCGTGGGAAATTGGGCAGCCGCACCAGTAGGTGTGTTGCGGATTTTTTCGACCGTATCCATACCGCTGATGACCTTGCCGAACACGGTGTAGCCAAACAGCTGCGGGTGATTGATGACGTTCTTGCGCGGAACATCCTTGTGGGTTTGGCCCTGATATTCAAACGTGACGGGGTCGCCAGCAGGAATCAGCACAGGGTCCAGACGGGCGTTGTCCACCACGTTGATGAAGAATTGCGAGCTCGCAGAATGCGGGTCATTGGTACGCGCCATAGCCACCGTACCCACCGAATTGCTCAAGCCCTTGGCAAGCGCCGCGCGGCCTTCGTGCGCGATGGATGGGCGGGTGGGCTTCTGCTTGTAATCCTTGTCAAAGCCACCGCCCTGCACCATGAAATTGGGAATCACACGGTGGAAAATGGTGCCGTCATAAAACTTGTCCTTCACGTATTGGAGGAAGTTTTCCACGGTCTTGGGTGCTTTGTCTGGGTACACCTCAATCACGAACTCGCCTTCGGAAGTAACAAACTTTACTTTAGGCGCACTGGCGGCCAGAGCGGGAAGTGAGACGGAAAGTGAAACGGCGGCGGCAAGAGCAGCAGCGCTCCTTCTGGAAATCAACATGGATGAACTCCTGAAAAACAGCTTGAAGATGTGACTTGGTTCGTGGACGGCGCCGCAAGTTCCTGGAAGCACCGAGAAGTGCAACAAACTTCAACCACCACCCAGCCGCCGGTGTGGCCGTGCAGGGCTAGCTTCCGGCGCCGGTGTGGCAGAGGTAGCCTCGCCTATTTTCAACATGGCGTCGAGTGCGTCGATTTTGAGCCCAAGACGGCGGTTGCCGCTGCTCAGTTGACGTGCCCGCTCGTAGGATTGACTGGCCAGCCGGGCCTGGACGTCGCCCAGATTCTCTAGCGCAGTGGCATATTTCGGGTCTTGGCGGACGGCAGTTTCAAGTGCCGCACGGGCCTTTTCCAGATCGCCTCGGCCAGCATGGAGCACAGCCAGGTTATTCCAGGGCTCCGCCAGTTCAGGGTAGTCCTGAGTCAGTTGTTCCAATATGGCTTCTGCGTCGCTCGATTGGCCGTTTTTTTGCAAAACCTGGCTTTTGACGAACCGCATTTGTGGATCGCGCGGATTGGCGGCAATGTATTTGTCGGCGCGCGCCAGAGCCTCTGAGGTCTGCCCTGCATTCAGCAGGCGGTTGACTTCAGTGTATTCATCAGCCAGAACCAGCGGACTCATTGTCCCCAGGCAGGCGAACAGAGCCATGGCGCGAAACCACCGTGGTAGTGAGGATAAGAGGTGCAGCCGCGAATTCATCTCAGAAGAAATGCTGGCAATAGGCCGGAGCTTGATATGAGCGTCCAAAATGAGCGTTCAAAGAAGTTTCGCGCACGTCAGGTGCGCCGTATACTGCGGGTCATTGTAGCCAAGCGGCCCGCCATGCCCGTTAGTCGCTGGCCGAAAACACTCCCGCGCAAGTTTTTTAGGCAGGTCGAGCGCCTCGGTCGTGAACCGCTGCCCGCCCTGCGCCTTATTTCCGATGACATTGAATATATACGACACGCTTTCGCGTGGGTTGCAAAGCTTTACGCCGATGGAGCCCGGTCATGTGCGCATGTACGTGTGCGGCATCACGGTGTACGACCTCTGCCACATTGGACACGCACGCTCCGCGGTGGCCTTCGATGTGGCACGCCGCTGGCTGGAGGTTTCGGGCCTTCGGGTTACCTTTGTACGCAACATCACAGACATAGAAGACAAGATCATCCGCCGCGCGCTGGAGAACGGCGAAACCATTCGCCAGCTCACCGACCGCATGATCGCTGAGATGTACCGGGATTTCGATGCGCTCGGCATTGGGCGTCCGACGCATGATCCCCGAGCCACGGACTACGTCCCCCAGATGCTTGATCTCGTCCGAAAGTTGCAGGACAAAGGTTTGGCCTATGTCTCTGACGGCGGTGACGTGAACTACGCCGTGCGAAAGTTTCCCGGCTATGGAAAGCTCTCGGGCAAATCGCTGGATGAATTGCAGTCGGGCGAGCGTGTGGCGGTAGATGGTGACAAACGTGATCCCCTGGATTTCGTGTTGTGGAAATCTGCCAAACCCAGTGAGCCCGACGGTGCGAAGTGGGACAGTGCCTATGGCCTGGGCCGGCCTGGTTGGCACATTGAATGTTCGGCCATGAGTTGCGCCCTGCTAGGCGAGACTTTCGACATCCATGGTGGTGGGGCGGACCTGCAGTTTCCGCATCACGAAAACGAGATTGCGCAAAGCGAAGGCGGACACGGTGTGGCATTGGCACGCCTGTGGATGCACAACGGCTTCGTGAATATCGACAACGAAAAAATGTCCAAAAGTCTGGGCAATTTTTTCACCATCCGAGAAGTTCTTGAGCAATTTGACGCCGAAACTATCCGCTTCTTCATTGTTCGGAGCCATTACCGCAGCCCCCTCAATTACAGCGACGCACATTTGCAGGACGCCCGCTCAGCCTTGAGGCGCCTCTACACGGCGCTGGAGGGTGTAGGACCGATTCCTGAAGCCGCGGATATCGATTGGACCAATCCGTACGCGGCTCGCTTCAAGTCGGCCATGGACGAGGATTTCGGTACGCCTGAGGCTGTCGCCGTCCTGTTTGATCTTGCAGGCGAGGTCAATCGTGGCAAATCCACAGAAGAAGCCGCTTTGCTGAAAGCCCTGGGGGCTTGCCTGGGGCTCTTGCAGACCCCGCCAACGCAGTACCTGCGTGCCGGTGCGACGCTTGATGATGAGGCGATTGCCGAGCGGATCGAAGCCCGTACAGCGGCCAAGAAAGCCAAGGATTTTGCCGCCGCGGATCGCATCAGAGCCGAATTGCTGGCCGCAGGCATCGTCTTGAAAGACTCCGCTGCGGGCACCACCTGGGAGGCCGCGCTGTGAAGATCCACCTATCAAATCCAGGTGCGTGCGGGCGGGAGTTCTCATGGGAGTAAAAGCGGCCGCCAAAACGGAGATAGTGAGGTCCAGTACGCCTTCGTACTGGGCAGAGGCCTGCGTGCATCTGGCCAAGAAAGACCGCGTGATGAAGCGACTCATTCCGCAGTTTGGTGACGCCTGCCTGGAATCGCGCGGCGACGCGTTCGTCACACTGGCTCGCAGCATCGTAGGGCAGCAAATCTCTGTCAAGGCAGCCCAGTCAGTCTGGAATCGCTTTGAGATCCTGCCCAAGCGCATGACGCCCGCCAGCGTTTTGAAGCTGAAGGTAGACGACATGCGCGCCGCCGGCCTTTCTGCGCGTAAAGTGGAGTATCTGGTCGATTTGGCGCTGCATTTCAGCAGTGGGCAAATCCACGTCGGCCAATGGGACGAGATGGAAGACGAGGCCATCATTGCGGAGTTGGTGGCCATTCGCGGCATTGGCCGCTGGACAGCTGAAATGTTCTTGATGTTCCACCTGATGCGCCCAGATGTTCTGCCTCTGGACGATGTGGGGCTCATCAACGGCATCAGCCTGAACTATTTTTCTGGCGAACCGGTCAGCCGAAGCGATGCACGTGAAGTGGCCGCTGCCTGGCACCCTTGGCGCAGTGTGGCCACCTGGTACATGTGGCGTTCCCTGGAGCCCATACCTGTAGCGTATTGATTCGACTTGAACGTATTGAATTGTGAAAGCGCACCCTCGCCAGCGCCGGCTGAATTGGCACTGGTAGCTCAAAAACGGGTGCATCTAGTAACATAGCTGCATTCAGGCAGTGGGAGAAAAATTTGGCAAAGAAGACATTTCTTGATTTTGAACAGCCTATCGCAGAGCTGGAAAACAAGATCGAAGAACTGCGCTACGTGCAGACCGAAAGCGCTGTTGATATCTCCGAAGAAATCGAGCAGCTTGACAAAAAGAGCCTGCAGCTCACCAAGGATATCTATTCCGACCTGAGCCCCTGGCAGATCACCAAGATAGCCCGTCACCCCGAGCGTCCCTACACGCTTGATTACGTACAAGGCATCTTCACTGATTTCGTGGAAATGCACGGCGACCGGCATTTTGCGGATGACCAGAGCATCGTGGGCGGTTTGGCTCGCTTCAATGGCAATGCCTGCATGGTATTGGGCCACCAAAAGGGCCGCGATACGCGCGAGCGTACCCTGCGCAATTTCGGCATGACCCGTCCTGAGGGCTATCGCAAGGCGCTGCGGTTGATGAAAACCGCTGAGAAATTCAAGCTCCCAGTGTTTACCTTCGTAGACACTCCAGGCGCTTTTCCGGGAATTGACGCCGAAGAGCGCGGCCAGTCAGAGGCGATTGGCCGCAACATCTACGAGATGGCGCAGTTGGAAGTGCCGATCATCACCACCATCATCGGTGAAGGTGGCTCCGGCGGCGCGCTGGCGATTGCCGTCGCGGATCAGGTCCTGATGCTGCAGTATTCGATCTACTCTGTCATCAGCCCCGAAGGTTGCGCTTCTATTCTCTGGAAGACGAGCGACAAGGCCAAGGAGGCAGCCGATGCACTGGGCATCACTGCGCACCGCCTGAAGGCCATGGGCCTGATCGACAAGATCGTCAACGAACCCGTGGGTGGCGGACACCGCGATCATCGGCAAATGGTGGCTTTTCTCAAGCGTGCCTTGGGCGATGCATGGCGCCAGGTGAGCGACCTCAAGGGTAAGGAACTGCTGGACCGGCGCTACGAGCGCCTGCAGAGCTACGGACGCTTCACCGATACCAAGGCGGAGCGTTGAACTTCCGCTTGTGGGCGCAGCTCGAGGGGCGCGTCATTTGTCGCAGGATTGTCTGGCGCCGTTGCAGACGGTCTGGCGGCGTCGGATGAGTTGGGTCATCCAGGCGCCGCTTCCATCGGGCTCAGGCCGTCTTGGCTTTGATTTTTGAACGCAGGGCTGCGTGCAGGTCCGCAGGCAGGAACTTGAATGCTGCCTGCAGCAACAGATAGGCGATCAACCCGTCATCCAGCCACCCAAGAATGGGGATGAAATCAGACACCAGATCAATGGGGCTGATCACATACAAAAGAGCCAGTACGGCCGTCAGCTTGGCCGCCATGGGCGCCCGTGGATCGCGCAGCATGGCCCACGCCAGGAGCAACTCCTTGCGGAACATGGCGATAATTTTTCCCAGCTTCCACATGACCATTCCCTTCACGCCGCAGATCGGGCAGACCAACTATTAACGTGGGTGCTGCCCAGGGGATGACAAGGCCCATTGTGCGGCCTTACAAAGTTTTATCTCTCACCATAGAATTTCACCGCTGAAATGCCCACTTCGTTGCCAACTGATCAGACAGCCGCTCGCACGGTCGAAGACGCCATGGCTCGTTTTGCGGCTACGGACCCCGCGCTGCCGGTGGCTGTAGCGCTTTCAGGCGGAGCCGATTCCACCGCTCTGTTGCTGGCCTGCGCAGAACGCTGGCCCGGGCAAGTTGTGGCCTTGCACGTGCACCACGGCTTGCAAGCTGCGGCAGATGAGTTCGTGCACCATTGCGAGCAGTTGTGCGCTAGTCTGAATGTGCCGCTCCATATTCGTCATGTGGATGCGCGCCACACCAGTGGCCAGAGCCCAGAGGCGGTCGCGCGCGAATATCGCTACGAAGCCTTTGACGCATTCACCAACCCCAATGGCGGCGCTGTAAGCGTGGGAACTGTGCTCATTGCCCAGCACGCAGACGACCAAGCGGAGACCATTTTGCTGGCTCTCTCGCGGGGTGCTGGCTTGCGCGGCTTGGCAGCTATGCCCGCACGCTGGACGCGCGACTCAGTAGCCTATGCGCGGCCACTGCTCTCCGTGCCCGGCGCAGCCATCCGCGCCTGGCTGCGCTTGCGGGGGCAGGCCTGGATAGAAGATCCCAGCAACGCCAGCGAACAATTTACCCGCAATCGCATTCGCGCGCGCCTCTTGCCCGTGCTGGAGTCTGCCTTTCCTCAGTTTCGAACTACTTTTTCACGCAGTGCAGCGCATGCGGCGCAGGCACAGCTGGTGCTGGACGAAGTCGCTGTGAGCGACCTGGCGGACGCAGGATCGCCCCCTCGTATCCGCGCTATCCAGGCGCTGTCGCGGCCTCGGCAAGCTAATTTGCTGCGCTATTGGCTTGGGCAGGCGTATGCCGTCATTCCAAGCAGCGCTCAACTGAACCAGCTACTGAGCCAGATTGCGGCGTGCACCACCCGCGGACACCGCATTCATTTGAAGGTGGGCACGGGGTTCGCTCTTCGCAAGGGCAGCAGCCTGATCTGGCAGCCAGCACCAGACTCCCGGGACGGAAAAGCATCGAAGCTGGAAGCGCCGGACGACTGACTTTTCTTCATGGTTTCCGTAAGAAGCTAAAATGCTTGGTTTTGCGGGGTAAGCCCAGATCAGATTTACCTCCGTGCCTTATCTTTTCCTGGTTTCTTGTCAAACCAGGATGTAAGGCTCGGTCATCTATTTCTCGCCATGGCATTGATTGTTCACAAATACGGCGGCACTTCGATGGGCTCCACGGAGCGCATACGCAATGTTGCCAAGCGCGTCGCCAAATGGGCGCGCGCGGGTCATCAGATGGTCGTGGTACCCAGTGCCATGAGCGGCGAGACCAACCGCTTGCTCGGCCTGGCCAAGGAATTGGCGCCCGGTAAGCACACCGCGTCTTATCGCCGCGAGTTGGACATGTTGGCCGCCACGGGCGAGCAGGCTTCTTCTGCGCTCCTGGCCATTGCCCTCCAGGCAGAGGGCATGCCCTCTGTCAGCTATAGCGGCTGGCAAGTGCCCATCAAGACCAACAACGCTTACACCAAAGCGCGCATTGACAGCATTGACGACAAGCGCGTGCGCGCTGATCTCGATGCTGGCAAGGTGGTCGTCGTCACCGGCTTCCAAGGGGTCGATGAAGATAACAACATCACCACCTTGGGTCGTGGTGGCTCTGACACCTCCGCAGTCGCCATTGCAGCCGCCCTGAAGGCTGACGAGGCACTGATCTACACGGATGTCGATGGTGTCTACACCACCGACCCGCGCGTTGTTCCCGAAGCACGCCGCCTGCATACCTTGAGCTTCGAGGAAATGCTGGAAATGGCGAGCCTGGGCAGCAAAGTGCTGCAAATCCGCTCAGTCGAATTCGCTGGCAAATACAAGGTTCCCATGCGTGTGCTCTCCAGCTTCACGCCCTGGGATATCGATCTCGCTGAAGAAGCCAAATCCGGCACACTGATTACTTTCGAGGAAGACGAACAAATGGAACACGCCGTTGTCTCCGGCATTGCCTTCAACCGCGATGAAGCTAAGGTTTCCGTGTTGGGCGTACCTGATCGCCCTGGCATTGCCTATCAAATCCTGGGTACAGTGGCTGACGCCAACATCGAAGTTGACGTCATCATCCAGAACGTCAGCAAAGACGGCATCACCGACTTCAGCTTCACCGTCAATCATGCGGACTACGCTCGCACCATTGACCTCTTGAAGGAAAAAGTGTTGCCTGAGTTAGGTGCCACTGAAGTCGAAGGCGACCCGCGTATCTGCAAGGTGAGCATTGTCGGTATCGGCATGCGCAGCCATGTAGGCGTAGCTGCCAAAATGTTCCGCGTGCTGAGCGAAGAGGGCATCAACATCCAGATGATCTCCACCTCCGAAATTAAAACTTCTGTGGTGATCGATGAAAAATACATGGAGCTGGCCGTTCGCGCTTTGCACCGTGCGTTTGATCTCGAGCAAGCACCAGTCTGAGTCTTTGATGACGACACCGGCCCTCTGAGCAGTGAAGGCTGGGTGAGCTGAAGTTGCTTGGCTTTTGATGGGGCGGCGTGAAGTCTCATCAAGGAAGCAGATCGCACTTCAAAAAGAAAAGCGGGCCCGTGTGGCCCGCTTTTCTTTTGTATCTCCTGACAAGGGGCTCTGGGCAGACCAAGTTCTGCCCAAGCCTTATTCATCTCTCCAAATTCAGCATCAGAAGTTGAACCTGGCTCCCACCACCAGGCTGCGCCCTCGCAGCGGTGACGCGTCTTTCACGAAGGACGTATGGTTGAAAGCGAGCTTATTCAGAGCATTGTTGAGCGCGGCGTACAGCTCATATGTTTGTCCTGAGGACAGTCGTCCGCGCCAGGCCATGCGAAGGTTCACCATGTCATAGGCAGCCGTTCGGGTCTCAAAGCTGGCCAGGCGGTTTTGCGCAAAGTTGCGGTACCACTCCGCCGATGCAGACCATGGCCCCGATTGCCAATGGGCGTTCAGTCCCAGGCGATACGAAGGAATGCGGGGGACTTCGCCGCCACCTGAAAAATGCGCTCTGACCATATCACCGGACATGCCCACGCGCCACTGCCTGTTCAACTGATGGCTCACCCGTGCCTCGAGTCCTGTGAAGCTGGCGTCGCGCTGGCGGTAGTCGACCAAGCGAAAGTTTTCGTAGCGATCTGTCGTGTCCGCGTAGATATAGTTGTCGATGCGGTTATGGAAGGCGGTGAGTTCATACCGGGTGTCACCACTGGTCTTGCGCAAACTGATGTCCAGGTTGGTGGACTGCTCAGACTTCAAGAGCGTGTTGCCTCGCTCCCAGGTATTGGTTGCCAGGTGGATGCCACTGGCGAACAACTCTTCAGCTGTGGGCGCGCGCTGTGACCGCGACACACTCATTGCCAGCGTGTGACCTGGGGTGAAGTTCCAGCTCGCACCGCCGGAAATAGAACCCATGTGGTGTTTGACGGTTCCCCGGCGCGAAGCGCCATCCAGCTGGGAATCTTGCCATTCATAGCGCCCGCTGAGCTCGAATCGCCAGTCACCCAGGCGGTACTCTTCCAGCCCGAAGACGGCGTAGCTCTGGGTGTCAGTGGGTTCAACATAAGCCTCTTCACCTACCGCACTGAACTTGCGCCTGCTGTGCTGAGCGCCCAACAGGCCGCGCAAGGTTCCGGGGCCCAAGGAGAGTGGGTTGTGTTCCAGCTCCAGGCGCGCGTCATGGGCTTTATTTTTGAAGGTGGTGCCGATTTCACCATGATCAATTTCATCATGGCGATAGTCGGTGACGCTGGCTCGGAGCCGAGCGCGTGCAAAGCCAGGCAGGGGGTCTCGCCATTCGCCGCGGATATCCCACCGCTCGGTGTCCATGTCGACCAGCGCTACTTCTTCAGTCTCACCTTCTGACCCGGTGCAATGCTGTTCCGTGCCATGCCAGTGGCAGCCCGCCGGAGCGGAGGGCTCATCGTGGCTGTGACCGTGATCGCTTCCACAATGCAGTGAATTGCCATGCACGTGGCAATCCTCATACTCGTGGCTGTGGCCTGGCAGGCCGTATTTGCTGCGCAAGCGACTATAGGCAACACCCAGGTAGCCGCGCGAGTGGATGTAAGAGGCTCCCATGCTGCCGTACCAGGTCTTGGCCGCTGACCCTGCCACGCGGGGTGCGCTCCAGCCACTGCCTGTTTCGTAGTCGCCAGCTGATCGATTCAGGCCTTCTACGTGCAGAGCAATGGGGCCGCTGCCAGCGGTCAGAGAAAACAGTCCGGTCTTTTCCCGGGCGCTGGATTCTGAGCGCACTTCCACGCTGCCAGCGTAGCCCTTTTCCGGCACCTCAGTGGGAATGCGCTTGTCGCGCACGTTGACCACGCCACCCACGATGCCCCCGCCATAGATCAGCGTAGAAGGGCCGCGCAGAATCTCGATCTCGCTCGAAAGCATGGGCTCGAGTCCGACGGCATGATCCGGGCTGGAGGTGGACGCATCTTGGACCTGGCTGCCATCAGAGAGGATGCGAACGCGCGCAGAGTCGGCGCCGCGAATCACCGGCCTGCCAGCTCCTGCGCCATAGTTGTTGTTGCGCACGCCCGGAAGTCCATCCAGTGTTTCACCCAGCGTGCCAGCCCGGCGCTCCAGCAGTGCTCGTTCGTCCAGAAGTTCGACCGGTGTGGCGGACTCTTCCAGTGGAATGTCCAGCGCGGTTCCGGTGACGCGCACTGTATCAAGGGTGGGCGTGGCGGCAGCTGGCGCTGCGCCTGCGTTCTGTGCAGATGCAACGCTGGGCAGCACGATCAAGGCGATGGCCAGAGTGAGCGCGTGGTGCGGGTAGGGTGGTTTGTTCATGATCGAGACGACATCATTGAAGGGGCAAGAGAAAGCGCCCGTGACGGCGGGCGCTTCTGGAGTGGTTAACTCACAGGGTTGGTCAGTGCTCGTGGTCAGTGCTTATGGGCAGAGATACCCAGCCACGTCAGACCGCCTGGGTTGAAGTTCAAGGCGACAGAGCCCGTTACCGCTGCATCGCCGATGTCAACGGTATGCACGCGCCGGCCTTGTGGATCACTGATCCATGCCTTGTCGTCCTGGGCACTGATGGCCAGGGCAGGGTAGGGCGAGGCAGTAGGCATGCTGGAAATCAAGCTTGCCAGCACGGCGCGTTTGCTCCAATTCTGGGTAGACAGAATGTGCAGTGAGCCCACGTCGTCAAGTACCAGCAAGCTCGTGCCCTCGGAATCAATCGCATGCGCGCGCCGCACTCGACCTTCTGCCCAGTCGATGCGCTTGATGGCTCCGGCGACCGGATCGATTTCGAACATATTGCCGCCACTGCCCATGCCCACAAAGCTGGCCATGTGGTCGTTACCGATGATGGTGCTGATGCGGGCACCGTCCATGCTGGTGGGGTTGGAAATTTTCTGCGCGGTAAATTCGTCACCGGACTGGCGTATCACCAGCACGCCATCGCTGCAGCCGAATACCGTATAGCTTGTGTTGGAGTAACTGCCGTGCAAGCCAGGGCACTCCTGTTCGAAGCGCTTGGCCTGGTGAAAGTGATCTCCGTGGCGCTCATACAGTTCGACATGGGTAGGCGTGGTGCCTTCCACTTCCGGCGCTTTCCAGGTCGTCAGCAACCAGTCGCCTCGGGGCTCGGCCGTGCCATGCATGGGTGAGCCAAGACGCTGTGTGGCCAGCGTCATGCCGCTGCTGCCAATGCTTGTGTCATTGAGCAGTGCGATGGACGCATTCGCGCTAGTAGCGGCATTACCGTCGAAGAACACAGCAGCAAGGTCGCCATGGTTTTCGTAGTGCGTGGGCCGCACGCCCGCAAGCCGTGTGCTCAGCAACCTGGGCGGATCCTTCTTGTCGTCCAGGTGGTCGCCGTGAGGCTCTTGGTAGATGCCGCCGTCCACAAATTGGATCTGATTTTGTGTGCCTTGGAAAAGCAGGGCGTAGCGGCGATCGGGGCTGGCATAGACGGCCGATGGCGCGCTGTCCGCAGCATAGGTTTGCATGACCGTGCTTGCATCGAGGTCGACCACATGCACCTGATTGCTTCCGGGTTCGAGCACCACCAGGCGCCCTGCTGTCTCGATATGCCCATGATCGTGTCCGTGGTCTGGATCGCTTGCGCCCACATCTTCCACGTTGCTTCTGCCACCACCACAGGCGCTCAATGCTCCCGCGCAGGCGGCGACTAGAACAGCTCTTTTCCAGCGTGCCAATGAACCTCTCATGCCGTGTAACTCCTCTGTGTGAAATGTTATGTTATCACATCACGTATGAGGTTGAATGAAGAGAAACATGGCGATTGCGACTGTGAGAAGTACGCATTTACTGCAGGCCGTTGCGCCGTTCTCTGCCTTCCGGTCTGGCTTGGATGTTCAAATGAAAGCTTCGGCATGGCGCTTTCGTCAGCTTTGAACTGCTATAACTTTGCTATGTCCCTAGCGTCTTTATCTGCGACCGATTTCATTTCAATTGCACAGAGCAATCCCATCAATGCAGAGCTTCTCCGTCGCCTTCGTGACCTGGGTATTCCGCAGTGCTACCTGACAGCGGGGTGTTTGTTTCAGGCGGTGTGGAACCAGCGTTCAGGCCATCCCTTGGATTGGGGTGTCAATGACTATGACGTCTTTTATTTCGATGGCTCAGACCTTACAGAGGAGGCCGAGAGTCGCGTCATTGCGCGTACCTTGACGGCCACGGCCGATTTAAATGTCAAGGTCGAAGTGAGAAATCAGGCAAGGGTGCATCTTTGGTATGAAAGACGATTCAATGCATCGTATCCACAGTTGCGGCATGCGCATGAAGGCATCGATCGATACCTGGTTGCCTGCACCTGCGTAGGGATCAATGCCGCTACTGCAGAGTTGTACGCACCTGATGGATTGGCTGATCTGGCAGCGGGGGTGCTACGGCCAAACCCTGTGTACCCAGACATGCGGCAGTTTGAAGCGAAGGCGCTTAGCTATCAGGACCGGTGGCCGTGGCTGCGAATCGACAGGATGCATAGTGCGCTAGCGAGGGGCGCTTCGGAGCTCTACGATCACCCTTAGCGCAGGCGTCCTTGCGGGCCCCATGTGCGGACAGGCCTTTGCCCTTGTTCAGCGTCTCAACCGTTAAGTTGCGCGCCATAGGCCGTCCGGAGTGTGGATGGCTCAACTTGCCGCCCAAAGTAGCCCAAGAGAAGCACGGCTGCCTCTCAAAAGAGGTACTAACAAGCCCAACCAGGAACTGAGTAGTTGGGGCATTGCCAATTGCAGCGCAGCAACTGCGACACCGGTGTGCTCCTGCATCGGGCGTTTGCGATGAGGAAAGGAAAACGAATAGATCCTTTCCGGTGATGATGCTCAGGCAAACTACGTTCTTCGGTTCTTCGGTTCTTCGGTGAGGGTATCGTCGCGTGGCCTGCTTTCAGGCGACCGGTATCTGCTACTCAAGGACCGATCCAATTCAACTTCAGATCACTTGAGTACGTCCATGCATATTGACTTTCTCGGTATCCAGGCGTTTTTGGCCATCGTTGAGAATGGAAGCTTTCAACTGGCTGCATCCGAGCTCAATCTGTCGCAGACTGCAGTCAGCCACCGCATGCGCAAGCTTGAGGAATTCCTGGGAGTCAAACTTATTGCCAGGACCACGCGTGATGTCACCCTGACAGACGCAGGACGTGCTCTCCTGCCCAATGCACGCAGGGCAGTTCGAGAGCTTGGAATGTCTTGCGAGGCGGTCCGCCAACATGGGCAGCACGCACCAGAATGGCTGGCATTCGCTTGTCTTCCCACTTTGTGTATGAATTTGGTCAACCCTTTACTCACCGAGGCCCGCGAAAAGTGGCCCGACACGTTTGTGCGAGTATTTGATACAGCCGTGCGCGAGATCGTTGAGTTGGTGGAATCAAAGGTGGCTGCTTTTGGAATCTCGGTGATGAACCAGGGGTACGGCAATCTGTCCGTCAGAGTCATCGCGGACGAGCCGTTCGTTTTGATATGCCCGCATGGCCATCGATTCGCGAATCAGGGCAGCGTGGATTGTTCTGAACTCGAGCACGAGCCCATGATTCGGATCAGTCTCACCACTGGAAACAGCACCACCATCGATGGTGCTCTGGGACGAGCACGTGAGAGCTTGCACTGGCGCTATGAGGCACTTCATAACGCGACCGCAGTGGAAATGGTTAGGGCAGGGCTCGGACTGACCATCGTGCCACGACTGAGCTTGCCTCCCGACCAGGATGTCGCTGTTCTGCGTCTGAATTCACCTCGGATTCAACGAACACTCTGCACCGTGAATCGTACGGATGACCCGATCAACGAGCAGGAAAGCTGGCTTCAAGCTCGTGCAGTAGATTTCCTGAAGAAGCGTTTGGCAGATTGCTGAAGGTATTCCAAACTCCTGACAAGATGATTTTCATTCATCTTTTGGGACGAACTATTCATTTGTTCTAGAGGAGGCAAATACCTAGACTGCTACCTGGTTCAAGACCGCAAGAGCCCGAAATTGCAAGAAATATGCGGTCGATCCAGGAGACTGTCCCATGCCCCACGCCTCGAACTCTTCGCGCGCAGCAGATACCACGCGCAAAGGGCAAACCATTGCTCAGAAAATCATTGCGCGTCATGCGTCGCGTAGCCACGTTGACATCGGGGAATACGTCAACTGCGTGCCAGACCATGTGGTCACCCAGGAACTCTACTGGCCAACTCACAAGAGCAATCTGGAAAAGATCGGCGCGACCCGTCTGGCAAGGCCCGACAAGGCCATCATCGTTATAGATCACACGCCGTCTGCGGCAGTGGGCTCTGCGCATGCCGCTACCCATAGGCTGCTTAAGGACCTGACGGCGAAGCTCGGTGTAGAGAATTTTTTTGGGCCCAATACAGGCTTGCGTCACTTGGTCCTGGTCGAACGTGGCTTCGCGCGTCCTGGATCATTGATATTTTCGGATGAAGGGAATATCGCGAGCATCGGCGCCGTGGGTGCGCTGAACATCCCCACCTCGGCTGACATTCTCGTCCCTTTGCTGAAAGACGAAAACTGGGTTCGAGTCCCGAAGACAGTGCGCATCAATTTGCACGGAAAGCTACAAACCGGCGTTTCTGCACGCGACGTTGTCCAATCCATCATCAGGGACTACGGGGCTGGAGAGTTTCTGCAATGCTGTGTGGAATACGGGGGGCCCGGCTTGCAACACCTGACGCTGGACGATCGTCAGACCATCTTGGCTTCAACATTCCACACGATGTCGGACACAGCCATCATGGATGTCGATGAGTTGGCACTGCAATATGTTGAGGAACGCGCCAACGGACGGGAATACTCGCCCGTCCGTAGCGACCCGGATGCACCCTTCGAACGAGTTATTGAGTTGGATATTTCGCATTTAACGCCACTCGTGACAGCTCCGCCAGAACTTACTGGTGCCACAGACGTTAAGTCGTTGGCGGGCACACCAGTCCATCAGGCCACGATTGGTTCTTGCGCTGGCAACCGGGTGCAAGATCTGCGCGATGCCGCCTCCATTCTCAAGGGGCGAACGGTTGCAAAAGGTGTGACCATGTACATATCTCCGGGCAGTCAAAACGTCTACGCACAGGCGGCCCGAGAAGGTCTGCTGGAGATATTTGCAATCGCGGGGGCGACGGTTCTCTCTCCGGGGTGCAACACCTGCTGGGGATATCTTGGCGTGCTCAGCGAAGGCGAGAACTCTATTTCCACCCATCAATTCAACTATCAAGGCAGAAATGGAGCGGAGAGCGCGAGGATTTACCTGGGCTCACCGCTGACCGTCGCAGCGTCAGCCGTGCGTGGCGAAATCACGGACCCGAGAGAACTGCTGGCCTTGGCTGTCGTGCCGTCCTGCATGGCGGTGGGCGGTTGAAATGGAGTCAACAGCAATGAAGGGAAGAGTTTGGAAGTTTGGAGATCAGGTGTCTGGTGACGATGGGATCATCGACTTCTCCGCCGTTCGAGATGGCTTCGGTAAGCCGTTCGACGTTCCTCTATTGAAGTCGATGTGCTTTAAGCGCCTCAATCCTCGATTCCCACAGGAGGTTCAGGTTGGGGACATCGTGGTGGCGGGGAAAAACTTTGCTCACCACAACCACATCGAAGTCAGCGCAGCCATCAAGTTCTCCGGTATCGCCGTGGTGGTGGTCGAATCTTGCGAATCCGGGTTTGTTCGCCGAGCGTTGTCCCAAGGGCTGCCTATCTTGACGGTGCCGGGTATTACGGCGCACTTGGAGGACGGCGACACCATCACTGTGGATCCCGCCACCGGACGCATTGAGCTAGCGGACGGCAGCGTACTGCAGGCGCAACAGTTTTCAGATCGCATGCTGGCTATATGGCGCGCCGGTGGTTTGGTGGCTGCCCTGCAGCAGGAGTTTCAGTCGTCAGGCGCCAGTTGCGACCTGCCGCGATAAGCACCATCACTATTTCACCCACGGAGACACCATGAATCAAAAAAAACCGAAGTTCCACTATGCCAACAGGGTCAGGGCGTTTATCGGCTTGCTGTGCTGTGCGGCCATTGCCCAGCCAATTTCTGCATTGGCTGAGTACCCGGAAAAAGTAGTGCGGCTCGTGCACCCCTACGCTGGAGGAGGTGCGGGCGATATGCTGACCCGCGAATTGGCGGAAGGCCTGAAGACGGCATTCAATGGCTCCGCGGTTATCACTGAAAACAAGCCAGGAGCCGGCACCATCGTCGGCGCAGTGACGGTGGCCACTGCTCCCCCAGATGGATATAACCTTTTGATGATTGGTCCCGCAACGCATGTCATCATGCCGCTGATCAATTCAAAAATTCCCTACAACGCCAAGAAGGACTTCGAGATCATCGGCATGTGGGGAGTTATTGGCAGCATGATCTCGGTGAACGCTGCGACGCCGGTTCATTCAGTCCGCGAACTGGTTGAGTACGCGAAGAAAAATCCGGGAAAACTCAACTACTCCAGTGCTGGTACAGGCACCGGCCCGCATCTGGGAGGTGAGATGTTCAAGGACCTTACAGGCGCACCGATCACCCACATCCCCTATAAAGGTGCTTCTCCTGCAGTTTTGGCGCTGGTCAGCGGCGAAGTGGAAGTGTCGTTCGTCAACACGCCCCCGCAAGTGCCCTTCGTCAAAAGTGGAAAAATCAGGCCTCTGGCGGTGACCACTTCACAGCGTTCACCGTTGCTTCCTGATGTCCCCACCGCCGCCGAGGCGGGCATTTCAGGTTTTCTTTCCGAGTCCTGGTACGGAGTGGCTGCACCCGCGGGTACTCCAGCGGATGTAAGAGCAAAAATCCTTCGCGGTATGCGCGCTGCGGCCGCAGATCCCGCACGCCGGGCGCGACTTAGTGCGGCGGGCATAGAGCTGCGTGTGACGGATGCCAAGGCGCTCAGTGATTACATAGACGCCGAAGAGAAGCGCCTCAAGCCCGTACTCACACGGCTTGATATCAAAATGGAGTAATCATGGGAGAAGCCGTCAACAACGAAAACCGCCAACGTGTATTGGTGACCGCCAAAAGCGTAGCCAATTGCGATGCAGCCATTGCTCTGATGCGCGATGCCGATATTGATGTCGTGATCCAGAACACCCCCATGCCGATAAATGAGGCATGGCTCATGCAACAAGTACGTGACATTGACGCCCTCGTGTTTGCAATGGAGCCCATGGGTGAGAGGGTACTTCAAGCGGCCAATAGATTGAAGCTGATCGCGCGGCCGGGGGTGGGGTACGACAATGTCGATATCGACTTCGCTACCAGGCGCGGCATTGTCGTGGCCACGGCGGCGGGAACGAACGACCAAAGTGTGGCGGACTTCGCCTTTGCACTGATGCTGGAATCGATGCGAGGAGTGTCTCGCGCCTCTGCTGGTGTGAACCGTGGTGGTTGGGACCGGGTGACTGGAACTGAACTCTGGAAGAAAAAGATAGCCGTGATCGGCATGGGTCGGATCGGCAGGGGCGTCGCGCGGCGTGCCCGCGGTTTCGATATGGAAGTATTGGCAGTGGGCCGCACGCCTGACCACGACTTTGAGCTTGCCCACGGTGTTCGCTACTGCTCGCTACAGGAAGCTCTGGCTAAAGCTGACATCGTGTCCCTTCACGTGCCGCTTACTTCTCTGACGGAGAACTTGATCAACCGAGCCACGCTGGGGCAAATGAAGCGCGGCGCTTACCTTATCAACACTGCGCGGGGTGGGCTGATAGATGAGGAAGCATTGGTAGAAGCTGTAGGTAGCGGTCAACTCGCTGGTGCCGCCGTCGATGTACTTCGTGAGCAGGGCGTTGGGAGTAAAAGTCGTTTGATTGGGGTAGAGGGCATTACGGTAACCCCTCACATGGCGACTTTTACGCACGAGTCGATTGAACGCGTTGCGATGTCAGTGGCCGAAAGCGTCATCACAGGCTTGCGCGGAAACATGCCGAGGCATGTCGTCAACCCTGCTGCGTGGGTCACACATCGCACGATGGCGACGCCATGATAAATGGTGCCCTATGTTCATGGAATTGCAGCGGTCCCTGCGGTCATCATCACCACGCAAACTGACATACGGGCATGCGGAGACCTGCATCATGCCTCGCCTGTCGGCTAAATTTCTTTTTTCGTGGCCGATATCAAGCAGCGATTAGCAGAGTTCGCACTATCACCTGCTTAAATCGTCGGCTCAGTTCGGCCAAGCGTAATACACACCGCCTTCATACTGCCAATCGGGGTAGGTGGCACGCACGAAGTCAGCTTCAGCTTTGATGAGCGTATAGAAATGAACCCCATTCTTCAGATGGAAGAATCTATACATCTGGTCGGCGCCATTGCCAGCCTGAGGCTGCGCATACCACGTCGGCCCTTCGTATTGAAACTGAGGGTAGGTCTCCAGTACAAAGTCGCGTTCGGCCGGGCTGATTGAATAGAAGTGCGCTCCCGTTTGAACGTTGAAAAATCGGTATACCGGTGCAAGGCCCGGACCGGCTTGAGAGAAAGCCTTGAACTTCGGGCCCTCGTAATTGAAAACAGGGTAGGTGGAGATCACGAAGTCGCGCTCCAGGACGCTGTTGGTATAAAAGTGAGCACCCGTCCTTGGATTGAAAAACCGAAAGACCGAGGTGAGATTTTCGGTCGGCGTGGTGGAGCTTGGCCCGAGCCATTGCTTCAGGGCTGCCTGGTAAGCAAGGTCAAAACGCCCGTATTGGCTGTTTCGGGTTGCGCCACAGGTGTTCACACTTCCCGAACTCAATTGACCGATCACATATCGATTGCCATTGGTCTCCGAGAACAGTGGGCTGCCGCTGCTGCCTGGCTCAGTGGCTCCGTTGGTCCAACGCACTTGCAGGAATTTCGCCGTCGACGCGGGCGACGCCGTGCAAGACAATCCCAAGCTGACCTGTGTGCAATTGAAGAAACTGTTCAACGTTCCCGTGGAGATTTTCTGAAGTCCGCCTCTGGGATGGTGTATTCCGGTCACAGGCGTAGGAGGTCGGGCGGTATTGGCGTCCCAGCCCGCGAAAACGACTCCAGCGGGAGGCGCTGAGCTCAGACGCAGGAAGGACGTGTCTGTTGCAGCGCTGGCGTACAAAAGCGCTGCGCCGCCACGCACATAACGTGCTTTTGAGTCCACAGAAGTTGATCCGCAAGAGGCTGACCTGTAAAACCAGGCCGTCTCCAATGTAGACGCGGCAGCCTGGGTTGAAATGCAATGTGCTGCGGTCATAAAGTAGGGTGTTCCCGTGTCGTTCCAATCTGCCATGAGGGTGCCCGTGCAATAGTAGGCTCCAGCGCCTTCGACGTAGATCATGCGAGCCACCGATCTGGCAGTGGCGTCAAAATCTGGACTACAGGTGGCATCCCGATGGCAACTCGCAGCGACGGCCTTGGTGAGGTCAAGTTCCTGTTCGGCCTGCTCGGGCAGTGTCCACAAATGGACAAGCTGGGGAACAGACACCACCAAAGCAGAACGCGGCATGTCTGCAGGAAGCTCTATTTCCAGCGTAGTGCGGGCTCCTCTCATGGTCGGCAACCAATACCGACGCGCGTCTTTCTCTGGCACGCCGGCGTTGAGGTTGTTCTGCACAGTTTGAGCCGGCACGGAACTGTCTATCTCCACGGCGGGTTCTTCTTGCGAGCCGGACACACGCAACACGCTGCGCATAGGCAGCATGAGTATCTGCAGGCCAAGGCGCAAACCTTGCGCAGCGGGTGATTCAAAACTGATGCTGGCGGTCTGTTTGCCGTCAACGCCGACTTGCCAACTCAACCGGGAGTGAAAGTCCTGAGGTTGCCTCGTCGCGTCGACATCCCGCGCGGAACCGATCTGCAAGGCCCCCTCTTTTGCAGATGCAGGTTCAGATCTTTCAAATGCATCAAGGAGCACGACCGGCGAATTTGCAACAGCAGATTTAGGCTGCATGATTTCACGGATTTGCTCCAGCCGTGGGTCTGTAGACGCGGTCTTGGTGAAGCTGGAGGACTCCTTGAAAGCGCCGCCTTGTGCCTGCGCATCCCCGTCGCCCCCACATCCAAGAATCGATCCAAGCACGAGGGCGTGGACAAGGTAAGCGGCAGTTCGCAACAAGCGCGGGGAAAGCCTAAGGCTTGACGCTGCCTCCCATGTCACCTGATAATCTTTGCGCATGGCTACCTCCCTGCTTACTTATTCATGTCCCCGGGGAGGTTTTATAACACGTTGTAGCACTTTGATACGCAAAGATTTCAGGTAAGGCCGAGTAGGTATTTGGCTCGATGACCTTGACTTCGGATTGGCCTGTCGAAGGGCCAAGCGCCTTAAGCTGGCAAAAGCTGGGAGCGAACTTCACGACCCATGCGCCATTGCAGTGCAGCAAAGGCAAATACAGTCAGTGCCTGCACGACGAGATAGGCCATTCCCAGCTTGGTCACGCCAGTCATGCTGACTGCCACTGCCAGGCAGGCGAGCGCCCAGCCCACGTTGCCCCAAACAAGAAGTTGCAATACCCAGCCTTTGAACTGACTCGAAAATGCCATGCCCAGCAACCAGGCCACGTACCCCAGAAGAAGAACGGCGCTACCTACCAAAATGGGCACGGACAGGCCCAACCAGGAACTGAGCAGTTGGGGCACTGCCAATTGCAGCGCTGCCACAGCGACACCGGTCGCTGCATCCAGCAGAAGGATGGCTTTCAGGCCAGGATGATTGACGACGTTTGACATAGGAACCTCCATGAATCCAGGCACCGTGCCTGGGTAGGTTCACTTTAAGAAAAGCGCCGCGTCCCGTCGATTACCTCAGAGGTCATGCTGCTGCCAAGGAGCGCATCACCGTCTCGCTGACCGAATCTGCAGGATAAAAGAGCTCGATGCAAAGCTCCTGCAAGGTCACATCTTGTGGGGTCCCGAAGCTGGTCACCGTGCTGAACATGGATAGGCTGCCCATCGGCAAATCCAGGTGGCAGGGGATCAGCAGTCCATGCTCGCCCGGTTCACGGCAAGATGCTTCCTGCATCCCTGGGTAGGCCAGCACTTCAGCCTCCAGAGCTAGCAATTGCGGGTCGCCGCTGTTTTCCAATGTACGCCGCAAACTGGCCAGCAGGTGCGGCGCCCAATCCTCCAGATTTCGGGTGTAGCGGGCCAAACCTTCGGGGTGCAGCGAGGCCCGATAGATGTTGATCGCAGGCGTGCGCAGAAATTCGGGTAACAAGCTTGCCAATGCCATTGCGGCGGGGTTGGCCAGCACCACGTTCCAGTGCCTGTCCAGCACCAGCCCAGGATAAGGTTGATGCGCGTCGAGCAACCGCGTCAGCGCTGAGTGGACTGGGCGCATGTCTGGCGCGTCCAGGCTCTTTTGGGCGTAGCGCGGCGCATAGCCCGCTGCCATCAGCATGACGTTGCGCTCCCTGAACGGCACTTCCAGTCGACCGGCGATGGCTATCAAAACTTCGGGGCTTGGCCGGGAGCGGCCAGTTTCAATAAAGCTCAGGTGCCGCGTGGATAGACCGGCGTCAAGAGCCAGTTGCATCTGGCTGATCCGACGACGTTTACGCCACTGCTGCACCAGATCTCCGATGGCAGGGGGAGGCGCAAGGACGGTTGGGGTGGCAGACATCATGGTTCATAACCTTACATCAAGCATCGCTGAACAATCCAACCCCTGAATCCATGCTCCTATAGGCAAGAGCTTCAATAGCCTGTGCGGCGGGCGACACCCCATGAGCCATGTGCCGAGTCGCATCGCAGGTCATACGGCAGATCACTTTCGGGATATGCTTGTGTACGGTGTACACAATGGCAAGTGCGCACTTGGAGCCGCTCTGGCATGAGGAGGCACTTGATCATCACAAATGCAAGGCCACGGAAACCTGGTCAGGGCAAGGAACTCATCAGCAGAGGAAAATCATGAGCAAGGTATTCGTGAACATCGGTCTTAGTCTAGATGGCTACATGGCTCCGGAGGGAATGACCATGAGCGATCCTGGGTATAAAAACTGGGGGGCCAAGTGGGGTGCAATGATGGCCTGGATACTCAAGCAGCAGTACTTTCGTGAGAACCTCCTCAAGCTCGGGCCAGGGGGCGAGACTGGGCCGGTCAACGACTTGGTTCGCAACACCGTCGAACGCATCGGTGCCAACATCATGGGCAAGCGAATGTTCGACCAAGGCGAGGTCGCTTGGCCAGAAGAAGCTCCGTTTCACACGCCCGTCTACGTCCTGACCCATGAAAAGCGTGAGCCTTGGGTGCGTCCAGGCGGAACGACTTTTTACTTCGTCAACGATGGCGCAGAGCGCGCCCTGGAACTGGCTCGAGAATCCGCAGGCAGTCAAGACATCCGCATCTCCGGTGGGGCAGATGTGATTCAGCAATACTTGAGTCTGGATGCCGTGGACGAGTTGGAAATTGCATTGGCGCCCGTATTGTTCGGCGGAGGGCGGCGCCTGTTTGAGAATCTGCCAGAGTCTTTGCCGGGTTTTAGCATAGACAGAGTTCTCGCAGATTCAACCGCCACCCATTTGCGATATGTGCGCCAATCACGAAACCTAATCGAAGGATAGCCTCCATGAACCCATCCGACTTTGATGAACGCCGTGAGCTCCAAGCGGCTTGCCATTGCAAGGCTGTGCGATTTCGTTTGGTTCTGACCAATGGCCTGCGCAGCGCGCGCCGGTGCAACTGCTCGTACTGCAGCATGCGCGGGGCGGTGGCTGTCTCAGCAAATCTGGAAGACTTGCATGTCCTGCAAGGCGCCGACAAACTAACCCTATACCAGTTCAACACGGGGCAAGCCAAGCACTACTTTTGTTCGGTGTGCGGCATCTACACCTTTCACTCGCGCCGCTCCGTTCCGACTCAGTACGGCGTGAATGTGTCATGCATAGAAGGCTTGAGCCCTTTTGACTTTGGTGAAGTTCCCGTGTCGGAAGGGCGAGACCACCCCATGGACCGCAACGGCGCTTCGCTGACCGCCGGCTGGCTCAGCTATCGCGCCAATACTGAGAGCTGAATGGACGGGCTGTCATTGCGAATGCGTCCTGCACGCGGGGCGGGGCCCAGGCAGAAGAAGCACGCATTCATAGGATTTCGGGTCTGGCCATGTTTGCCATTCAGCCCACCATGCGTTCACGCCCCACCCAGTATCGGCATCGCACGATTTTGGCGACTCACCGCTACGCCTCTGCGCCTATGATCTTGGTGACCGCGCGCAGGGTGCCGGCCTAGTTGGGCCAAGCGTAATAAACACCGCCTTCGTACTTCCAATCAGCGTAGGTCGCACGTACGAAGTCTGCCTCCGCTTGGTCGAGCGTGTAGAAGTGAACACCGTTCTTCAGATGGAAGAACCTATGCATTTGATGCGCATTGTTTCCCGCTTCTGGCCGTGCATACCAGGTAGGTCCTTCATATTGGAATTGGGGGTAGGTGTCCAGAACATAGTCCCGCTCTGCTGCACTATTGGAGTAGAAGTGAGCGCTCGTTTGTATGTTGAAGAATCTATACACCGGTGCCAATCCTGGTCCTGTATGGGGGAACGCCGAGAACGTGGGGCCTTCATAATGGAAAGCAGGGTAGGTGGAGATAACGAAGTCTCGCTCCAACACGCTGTTGGTATAGAAGTGGGCGCCCGTTGAAGCGTTGAAGAATCGGAAGACAGGGGTGAGCTCACCACCCGTGGGCGGTGGTTCTACATCTGGTCCTAGCCATTGTTTGAGTCCGGCTTCATAAGCCAGGTCAAAACGGCCGTACCAAGCGCGCCGGTGATCGCCGCAGCGTTCCTTGGATCCTCCGTTCAGTTGCCCAACCACATGGTGCTCTCCTGCGTACTCCACAAAGAGCGGACTTCCACTGCTCCCGGGCTCAACGCTTCCGATGTCCCACTTGACGCGCAAGAACTTGGCGGTGCTATCCGTGGTGGGCTTACATTCAAGTTCCAATCCTTCCGGTGTGCAATGATCGAAGTTGATGGCTGCACCCATGGAAATTTTTTGATAGTCAGTCTTGGGATGGTGTAACCCCGTAACCGAGAATGGAGGCGTTGAGTAGGCGAGGGTGCCTCGCGCGAAAATCGCCTCTGACGGTGGCGGCACGTTCAGGCGCATGAACGCTGTGTCTGTTTGGTCCCCTACGTACAAGAGGGTCGCCCCGCCACGTCTGTGGCGCGTGCTCGGATCGACGATCGATGATCCGCAGCTAGCGGATTTGTAGAACCAGTCGGTCTCTAAAGTGGATGCAACTTCCTGGCTTGAAATGCAGTGGGCCGCGCTCAAGAAGTACGGCGTCTGGGTGCGGTGCCAGTCCGCCATGAGTGCTCCGGAGCATGAGTAATTTTCTCCATCCTTCACATAGGTCATGCGAGCCACGGACTTTGACGCCTTGTCGAATGAAGTGCTGCAGCCGACGTCCCGATGACAGCTTGCGGCGGCTCCTTTCGTGAGCTCTCCTTCTGATTGGCTATGCCCCGGTGCTGACCAGATATGAATAAGTTTGGGAATAGACAGCGCCATCGCGGAACGCGGGATGTCTGCAGGCAGGTCTATCTCGAGCGTGGCGCGCGCTCCGTTGACGCTTGGCAACCAATATAAGCGTGCTGTCTGATCATCAACACCGGCATTCAGATTCAACTGAACGATCTGGGCAATGGCAGAGCTGTCAACCTCCACGGCGGGTTCGTCATCTGAGCCAGACACGCGAAACACGCTGCGCATGGGCAACTGGTCAATCTGAAGACCCAGGCGAATGCCGCTGGCAGAAAGAGATTCAAAACTGATGCTTGCGGTCTGTTTCCCGTCAACCCCGACCCGCCAGCTCAGCCTGGAATGGAAGTCTTCCGGGAGCGTTGTCGCTTCGACGTCCCTGGCAGCGCCAATCATCAGCGCGCCATAGTTCGAGGAAGGCTGCTGTACTCGCTGAAAATCTCCCAAGCGCACGACTGTGGCGGCATCAGTGGCATTGGCGGCAGATTTAGGCCGCATGACTTCACGTATCTGTTCCAGGCGGGGATCTGTAGAGCCTGGCTCTGTCAACCCCGCAGTAGATATGAGGGCGGAAGCGGCCACGGGCTCTTTGGTATCTTCACCGCCGCCACATCCCAGAATGGTTCCAAGCACGAGGGCCTGAAATGACCAGGCCAGGGTCTTGGCAAGACGTGCAGCACCTGTACTCCCACAGCCGACTGAGCCAGGCTGTTTGGTGAATATCTTGAAACGAATGTTGGACCGACGGGGTTGTTCCGGGGGAAAGAGGGGACATATAAGCGAGTTCATCCATCTTGAGTAACGGCGAACGCGTTCCGGTTCCATGGGTTTTCCGGTTCGCATCTCTCCGAAAAACTGGCACGAACCCGCTTTCCTGCGTTGGAGCCTGATGAACCGCTCCATGCAAGTGCCCAGTACGCCGATCTGGCGTGGCGACGGTCCGAAGAGCCTGCCGCCCGAGGCTCCGCAGGCGCCTTGTGCGCTGTCGGTGCCAGCGATAGTTGGCACCTCGGCACCGCTGCAGCAGGTACTGGAGAGCCTGGAGGTAGATGCCTTCTTGGCGCTGCACTCCTTATCCCCTCAGGGCATTCGAGGTGAATGCCGAGCTGGCTATGATCTGATGAGTCAGCGTCGCGCGCGGATGTCACGGCCTTCGAGCATCGACCGTACCGCTTGCGTAGTTTCGGGCCCGACGTGCCAGCGACCCACCGAACATCACCACGATCAGGGCCACCAGCACAAACGCAATTCCGGTCCATTGCCATGCCGTGATGCGTTCACCCAGCAGGCCCATGCCGGCTGCTAACCCTACAACCGGTACTCCCAGGCTGAAAGGCGCCACGCGGTTGGCTGGGTGGCGCTTGAACAGGCCGGTCCACATGGCATACGCGAGAATCGTCGCTATCCAGCCCAGGTAGGCTGCGCCTAGCCAAGCGCCGGGGCTGGCCTGCAGCCACTGCCAGCGCAGAGCCGGCGGATCGAAGAGGAGGCTTAGTGCGACGAATGGGATGATTGGTACGACGCCGCTCCACACGACGAAACCGAGCGCGTCATAGCCGGGATGCGCTTGCTGTGCTTTGCGCGTGATCACGTTGGCAGTGCCCCACATCGCCGCAGCGCCCAGGTTGAGCAGCAAGCCGAGCAGCGTGGTGCCTCCAGATGCCGTACCACCAGTTGAAAAGTTCAGCGCGAAGCAAGCCAGGCCGATGGCAGCCAACGCCAGGCCGACGCGCAATGGACCCGAGATGCGTTCGTGCAGCAACACCACGCCAAGCAGCGTGGTGAAGAACAGCTGCGTCTGCATCACGACTGAAGCCATGGCCGCTGTCATGCCCGCCTGCAGCGCGACGAACAGAAGGCCGAATTGGCCTACGCCTTGCGCCAATCCGTAGTACAGCAGCCAGCGCCAGGGTAACTGTGGCCGCTTGACGATAAACACCAGCGGCAGCGCAGCAAACACATAGCGAACTGCGCCAAGCTGGAACGCTGTGAAGTCTCGCAGCGACAGCTTCATCGCCACGAAATTAAGGCCCCAGATGATCACGACACCCAACGCCGCGGTCACGTCACGTGCCTGCAATGGGCTCTGAGCCGGCGACGCCGAGCTCACAGCACTTCGCCTTGAAGGGAGTACCAGCGGCACAGCACACTCTGACCTAAGCAGTGCAAGCGTGCAGTCCATTCATTCTGTGAACGGAACGGGCTGTTGGACATCCGCAGGTCAAAGGGGGGGAAATTCACGTTACTGGTGCGGACCAAGGCAATCGGATCCAGGTTTCAAGGCCGGGGTTGGCATGCTGCCAGCGAATTTCCCCATGATGGAGCCGAATGATCGCTTTGACGCTGGCAAGGCCCAGGCCATGTCCGGGTAGTTGTTGATGTTGCGGATCGCGCACAAAGTGCTCAGCCAAGCGGTGCAGCACACCTTCTGAAACACCGTTGCCGAAATCGCGCAAGCTCAGTTGTACCACGTCTGCTTGCACGTCCAGGCGGACATCGAGCCGTCGTTGTGACTCGCTGGAATCGCTCACCCCATATTTCAGGAAATTGTCGAACAGGTTTGATAAAGCGTTGGCCAGCATGTGCGTGTCGCCGCGCACATAGCACTCGGGCTTCACGTCCATGTGCAGGTGGACCTGGCGATCTTTGAAGAGCGGCTCGTAATACTCCAGCACCTCTTGCAGGACTTCCTTCAAATCCAGCCGCACGAAGTCTTGCTGACCCACCCCAGCTTCGACTTCCGCCAACAGCAGCATCTTGGTGAACAGGCGCTGTAGCTGATCAAGCTCCGCTTGCGCTTTCTCTAAAAGCGCGGGCCTGAGGGCTTCTGCGGAATGCATGGCCGCGTGCACGTGATGCAGGGTACGGTTCAGAGGGGTGCGCAGATTATGAGCCACCATGTGAGATACATGCCGAATGCCATGCACCAATTGCTCCAACTGCTCCAACATCTGATTGATGTCTTCTTCGAGCAGGGTGAACTCGTCGCTCTTTCGATTCATGGGGATGCGAAAACGCAGGTTACCCTGGCCCGCGTGGCGTATGGCCCTGCGTATGTCGCTCGCGCGCTTGTCCATCAGCCATCGGAAAGCTAGCGCACCGAGCAAGGACAGCACGACCGCCAACCCTATCGCGAATCCCGTGGCCTTCATGTAATGGTGGCGGATTTCAACGAGTGCCTGGGCATCTCCGCCGGCGATCAGGAACCGATCTTGCCCCAGATCATGAATCTGCACCCGGCCAATGAAGCGCCGGCTTTCCTGCTCAAATGGCAAATCCTGCAAGTCCGTTGTGGGCTGGAGATGCGTGAGATCAGCCACCGCATTGCCGGCCCACACCGTACCCTGGCGGCTCTGGTAGATGATGATTTCGTCATGGCTGTCTACGCCGTCACTGACCAGGCGCTGGATTTCATCTGTCAGCCCTTTCTCGCCTCGCTGGTTGTACACATTCAACAACCACTTCCCGCTGCGCAAGGCGTAGTCGTCAAGCCGCTGGCTGACCGTGCCCACAATCTCCACGTAATACACAGACAAGGTGCCCGCGAGGATGCTGACCACCACGGCGCTGAAGCAAAGCGCCATACGAAATGAACTTGATTGCCACGTCAGGGAGCCAAGCCAAGGCATTTTTACGAGGCGGCTCAAGCGGTGGGGGCATCGATACGGTAGCCCACCCCTCTGATGGTACGAATCAAGGAGGGGCTATTTTTGTTGTCGATTTTCTGGCGCAAATGGCTGATATGCACATCGATGATATTGGTTTCGGGTTGGAAGTCATATTCCCAAACATTTTCCAATACCATAGCCCGGGTCACAGCTTGGCCCGCATGCTTGAGTAAGTAGCCCAATAGTTTGAATTCGCGGGGGTTGAGCAGAATTTTCTCTCCTGCCCGATGCACTGAATGAGACAGCAGATCTACCCGCAAATCCCCCAATTGCAAAACATGATCACTGGGTGAGGGCGCTTGCCCTACGCGGCGGATTAAAGCTTCCAGCCTCGCCTCTAACTCACCGATGAAAAAAGGCTTTGGAAGATAGTCGTCCGCTCCAGCCTTCAGACAGGCAATACGTTGATCCGTCTGGCCCAGGGCGCTTACTATGATGACCGGCGTTGCGTTGGCCAGGGCTCGGAGCGCTTTCAGAATGTCTATTCCGTCGACCTCCATGGGCAGCATTCGGTCCAGAATAATGCAATCCCAGCTGCGCGAAAGAGCCAATTGCAATCCAGCGTTAGCGTCCGTGGCATGGGTGATTTCGTAGGTCTTATTGCATAAGTTGCTGAATATATATTCAGCGATTGCAAGGTCGTCCTCAACCAATAGAATATTTTTCATTCAAATAAATAAGAAGACCCCATTTTGTAAACAACCATGGGGTCTATCTTAGCAACTCATATAGCGAGCTGAGTGTGTGTTTTACGTATTGACCGGCGCACGTAAGTGAACAGTGCCCAGGCCAGCATGACCATGGTCAAATACAACAATGTGGCGCTGATGGGGCGTTGGAAGAAGACCATGGCATCGCCGCGTGAGAGGAGCAGGGCCCTGCGCAAGTTCTCTTCCACCATTGGCCCCAGGATGTAGCCCAACAGCAACGGAGCGGCTTCAAAGCGCAGCAGCACGAAGAGATATCCCAGGGCGCCCAAGCCTGCCACCATGTAGACGTCGAACACGTTGTTGTTGACGCTGTAGACGCCCAAGGCCACAAAGACCAGGATGGCAGGGTACAACCATGTGAACGGAATGCGCAGCAGCGATACCCAGATTCCAATCGTTGGAATGTTCAGCAGTACCAGCATGATGTTGCCGATGGCGAAGCTGACCACCAGGCCCCAGAACATTTCGGGTTGCTCATTGATGAACATGGGCCCAGGCGTAATGCCGTGGATGATCAACGCACCCAGCATGATGGCCATCACCGCGTCGCCAGGAATGCCGAGCGAGAGCGAAGGCACAAAGGCCGTTTGAGCTGCTGCATTGTTGGCGGACTCTGGCGCTGAAATGCCTTGCACCGCGCCTTTGCCGAACTGGCTGGGGTCTTTGGCCATACGTTTTTCAATGGCATAAGACATGAAAGACGCAATCGATGGCCCCACGCCGGGCAGTGCACCCAGGGCAGAGCCCAAAGCCGATCCGCGCGCCATGGCCGGGTAGGCGAGCTTCATTTCTTGCTTGGTCGGAATCATGGAGCGCAAAGTGACTTTGCCCACCCTGTGCGATTCCTGGGCGCGAATGTTGCGTATGACCTCTGACACGCCGAACAGCCCCATGGCCAGCGCCACCAGATTAATGCCATCCGTCAACTCAGGGACATCGAAGCTGTAGCGGGCCACACCAGAGTTCACGTCTGTGCCCACCATGCCCATCAAAACACCCATCACCACCATGGCCAGCCCCTTGATAGGCGAGCCGGTACCCATGGAAGATGCCGCTACAAGGCCCATCACCATCATGGCGAACATCTCATAGGGACCAAATTTCAGTCCGACCTCGGCTATCGCCGGAGAAAACAGCACCAGCAGGATCAGACCCGACATGGCACCGGCGAGAGACGCAATTGTGGTAATGAAAAGGGCCACGCCTGCTTTGCCGTTCTTGGTCATCGGGTACCCGTCCAGACAGGTCACCGCGGATGCCGGCCCTCCGGGCAAGTTCATCAAGATGGAGGCCGTCGAACCCCCGTATTGAGCACCGTAGTAAACGCCTGCGAGCATCACTATGGCCGCCGTGGGTGACATGTGATACGTCATGGGAAGAAGCAGAGATATGGCGGCCAAGGCCCCTATGCCAGGCAAAACGCCGACCGCAGTTCCTAAAAATACGCCGAAAAAGCAGTACCAGAGGATGGCCGGGTCTGAAGCAACCTGAAATCCCAACAGCAGATTGTTTAATAATTCCATTTTTGTCTATTTAGAATTTTGGAAACGTCGCTACCGTCATGTCCAGGCCGACGATAAAAATAACGCAGGTAATCACTGCAATGGCAATGGAAAGAGCGAAGCGAGTGAAGATGCTCATGGGTTTGGGGATGCTGGCAATAAGAACCGATATCATGGTGCTGAAAAACACGCCAAGCATATTGAGTAAGAAGGCAAATACCACCAGAGAGGCCAGTGAGGCTGCCAGGCTATCCCAGTGAACTGTAATGCGCTCGCCTTTTCGGAAGCACGCTGGCAGGAAAATCAAAATACCCATAAAAAATAGCACCCAGCCCAGCACGACGGGCATATAACCAGGCCCCATTTGGCTTGCGGACCCAAAGTTGTAGTCCATTCCAATCAAGGCGAATAAAATCCCCACAAAAGCAATGAAAATGCCTGCCAAAATATCCCTGAAGTCTCTATCCAGCATGAAGGTCTCCGTTCCGTAGATAGGGTGTATCTTCTTATAATAATTTTTTGACCATCTACGTAATTCCACTAGTCGGTCGGTCAATGATGGTGGGTTAACGTTGTTGATGAACGGTATTTAATAAATAGAGATAATTTGGCGTTCAGAATAGTAAGCATTAAATTTATTTAATGTTCCAGGCCGGACTGGACGGTTCATGAATAAAAAATAATCTTGAGTGCGGAGTGAGGGCATTGGCCTCGCCACAGACTTCAGCCAACAGTTAAAGCCATGACATTGCAGAGGAAAAATTTCCTTGTCTGGCAGCGTCGCCGCAGATACCGCCTGGGAAAGCGCCTCCTTTGCCTTTGCGGTCAGAATGTCAACTACGCGCGCCCCACCTAGACGCTCGAGTTCCACGCTTCCCACATGATTCAAGGCCTTTTGCGGCAACCCTCTTTCGGTGTACGAAGTCGACAGCCCCAATTGGAGCCCAGTTGGCAGTCCATTGGTTCAGTGCAAGCTGTGTACAGCCGGGTCGCCAAGGAGCTTGAGCCAAGGCTTCAACTGAGAGTTGATACGGTGACCAGTTATGGCATTGTTGGTGACCGGCACGCTAGCCTGCATTCACCCCGGCAACTGCTGTTTGCGGGGAACGCCGGTTACGAGCAATTCGGATTGCCCGAGGCCACATTGCGCGAGAACGTGCGCATCGACTTCTCAACCGCAGAACTGCACTCAGGCGACATCCTTCGCCTTGGTTCAGAGGTTGTGTTGTGGCTGACGTTCCACTGCGAGCCCTGTCACCTGTTGGAGCGCCGTCATCCTGGCACAGTCAAGCTCATTGGACGCAACAGAGGCATGCTGGCTCGCGTGCTGCGTGGCGGGGCGTTCGGCGTCAACGACAAAGTCTTGCTGTCACGCGCCTACCTGCCCGCCATGAGTGATGACTGGCAACTTCGGGTGCTGGGCGTCGCAAGCGCTGTACCTGCCGGCCAGTACATCTACTACAGGCAGCTCGCCGAAATGGCGGGCGTAGCGACGGCCTACTGCCGCGCTTTTCCGAAAGTACTGTCCAGGTTACCGACTGAAGTCTCCAGCCGGATCGTCAGCGCTGCCAGTTCGCTGCCCGGGCCGCGATGGAATGGTGCTGAACTTTTCGACGTACCGCACCACTTTGGTTGAGGCAGTCCCACCGGCAGCTCAAAGCAGCATTCGCCTCCCTGCAACAACCCTGAAAAGTACCTCAGGCCGACTCTAAATACTGTATTAATATACAGTCATTATTCAAACTGAAAGGTGAGCCATGCTTAGAGGTAGTTGCTGCTGTGGAGAAGTGAAATTTGCGGTAACCAGCCCCCCGACCATGATGGGAACATGCCATTGCAGCCGGTGCCGAAAGATAGGAGCCACCACCTTCGTGTTCGTCAAGCGAGACGCTTTCACCTTACTTTCTGGCGCAGACTCCATCACTACATTCGAGCCGCAAGCCCCCTATAAATATAGCCGCTGCTTTTGCTCGCGCTGCGGCTCTGCTCTGGGTGAAGTGACCTCAAGCGGCGAGTCATTTCCTGTCGCAGCCAATTGCTTTGACGATGAATTGCCGCTTAGCAACCAGTTCCATGAATTCGTCCAAGAAAAACCCAGCTGGTACGACATTTGCGATGCTGCCAAGCAGTTTCCAGAGCATCCTCATCAGTAGCTTGAGACTTGCACCCATGATGACCACCCGGTGGGCCAAGCACCTACACCTCGCTCACATGGTGCCGTAACGCCGTCTGGCTCAAGCCTGCCATACCCCAAACCCCGCAGAGCGCAGGTCGATGCCGATCTCGATTTCCCGGTCGACGGCTTCCTTGTAATCCATGGGGTTGAAGCCCTCATACAGGTCAGGCAGCAGGCGCAGACCGTACTGCTGCACAAACCGGTTCGCCTGGATGCCCGACTTGTGTTTGTCAAATCGCAGGTCTGGGTTCAGGCCCGTCATGCCCACATACACACAGGGTTTGCCCTCCACATAGCCCGGGTTGTTCTTGAGAAAACGCGGCTCGTAAAGCACGTCTTTAGAGAGTTCGACCACATAGACATGGTGGTGTTTTCTGCGGGACATGGGGTGAGCGCGGCGAGTGAAGAGGGGGGCGGCCCGCCCGCTGAAAGCCGCGAGGTGGAGCGGGCCTGGGTATTACGTTTACTGCGGCGTATGGCGTTGCGTTTTCTCTCGGCGCAAAACTGCTCAAGAAATTCGCAATGAGTGCAGATGAACGAGCAGTTTAGTGCTTCAAAAAAGATAGCGTTTACTGCTCGGCAATCACATCTATAAAAACGAGTGGCACCGTGCCAGTGTTGACCAGACCATGTGACTCATTTTTTCGTACGATGGTCACGTCACCGGCTTTGACGGGGTAGTCCTTACCGTCCTTGTCGCGGAACATGCCGGTGCCAGACACAATGATGTAAGTGTCTTCGTTGCTGGTGTGTTTGTGGTAGCCGATCGAGTGTCCTGGCAGCAATGTGAGCCAGCTGATTTCCTTGATGGCCTGGTCTTTGGTGGGCTGGTCGCGGGTGAACGCGTATTCACCCGACAGCGTGCCCTTGCCGCCGCCAGCCTCCTTCTTGTCCACTTTGGTCAGCGTTTCTTTGGTGTACACCTCCGCCTGCGCTGCCGTAGCAGTCACCAGGGAGAAAAGGGCAGCTGTTGTTAGTGCCAATACGCTGGAAATCTGCATGAGTGAAACTCCTCGTAAGCGATGTCGAAGATGGGGCATGGAAGCGGTCGACCGTCTGTTCAGTCTGAGCTAGCGCACCCGCCAAGGTCATGCTAAGTGGGCGACTTGGCGGTACGCCAGCGCGTTTACCCGCACCCGTTTCGCGTCGCAATGCGCGATCATGCAAACCAAATGCTGACTCAGTTAGGCCAAGCGCAATACACACCGCTTTTAAATTGCCAATCGCCGACTAGTATCGTGAGTTAGAAGTTCGTTGAAAAAAACTCAAGGCACTCCCTCTCGAACTCTGACGAAGTCAAGCAGCCTGGACGTTCCCGACCATGATGAGGTGGGTCAAATCATCCGCCGTCAGATCGCCAAGCGGCCGATCGACAAACTTGCGACCCGCCCCCATGATGACTACACGGTCGGCCAGGGCCACCACGTCACGCATGTTGTGGCTAATCAGCAGCACGGTGCGACCATCTGCCTTCAGTTTGCGGATAAGGTCCAAAACCAGTGCGGTTTCCTTCACGCCCAGTGCGGCCGTGGGCTCATCCATGATGATGATTTCGGCGTTCCAGCGCAGGGCGCGCGCAATGGCCACGGCCTGGCGTTGCCCACCTGAGAACCGTTCTACCGGGCGCGTCATGTCGGTCACACCTGCCGACAAGCCGGACAAATAGCGCTGCGACTCGGAGATCATCTTGGCTTTGTCCAGCACGCGCAGAAAAGGCAAGCCGAATGACTTGGTCAATTCAGAGCCCATGAATACATTGGCTGCGATAGACAGGCGCGGGGCGAGTGCGAGATCCTGGTAGATCGTGGCCACACCTTGTTCCAGCGCGTCATGCGGAGACCTGAAGCTGACAGTTTGCCCGCGCAAGCTCATGGAGCCTGACGTGGCTTCTTCAGCGCCAGAGATGACCTTGATCAGACTGGATTTGCCGGCCCCGTTGTCACCGCAAAGAGCGACCACCTCACCCGGATAAATGTCGAGGTCAACCTCACGCACGGCCACGACCGCGCCGTAGCTCTTGCCGATACCGCGCAGCGAGAGTAGGGGAGTGGGAGCGGTCATGGGTGTGCTTCAGAAGGTGTGAATGAATCCGGCGTGCTCGAAAGGGCCGTCAAAAGCCGTCCGATCGAGGCGCAAAGCGCAGGCGTAGCTCGGGCTAAGGCGAGCATTTGTTACGCGGAGCGGGCGGTTTTTGGCGGTCAAGGCGGGCATGAGGGATTCGTTCACACCTTCTTAGGTGATTACTTCTTGGTCAGAAACTGTTGGACGTTGCTCTTGTCAACCAGCACTGCATCCAGGAACAGGTAAGGCCCAGACGTGATGGTCGTCTGGGGCTGCTTCTTCACGACGATGGTGTCAATGGCGTCCACAGCCTTTTGGCCCATTTGCTCGAAAGGCACTGACACCGTGGCCAGCAGGGACGAGGCGGGGTCTGCAATACGGCGATAGGTCTCTGGACCACCGTCTACCGACACCAGGGGAATAGCGCCTTTCTTGACGCCTTGCGCTTTCAGCAGATCGTCGATCACGTAGGCCTGGCCGTCAAAAGAAGCCCAGATGCCCTGCACCTTGCCTTGGTTTTTCAGCAGCAGCGCTTGCATGCCGTTGCGCACATCGTCGCGCCAGCTTTGGGTGCGTGACATCGAGAACTTGCCAATCTCTTTGACGGCCTTGTTTTCGGAAAGCACGTCGTCCAGGATCTTGCCGCGAATGCGGGTGGCCAGGTTGAGGTCGAAGCGGGCGGTCAGGATGTCGCCTCTGTAGTTCATCAGCCCCATCAGGTACAGCGCTGCATCGGCGCCGATCTTGTATTCGTTGGTCTGAATGTCAAACAGCGTGTAGGGGCTGGTGCCGGACATGATGGTGATCACCGGAATGCCTGCGGTTTTGGCAGCCTTGAACTGCGCATCGGCTTCCACAGGTTTGCCCATGGCGACGATGATGGCGTCCACCTTTTTGGAGATCAACGCATCAAACTGCTCGGCGTGCTTGGGCAAAGCGCCTTCGGAATTGAGGAGCGTGACCCCCCAGCCTTTGGCCTTTGCGGCCTGGGCGGCGGCGTTGGCTGCGCGGGCATGGGTTTCCGAGGCAAACTGGAAGCCGACGATGCCGACTTCAAAAGCCTGCGCTGCAGGAATGAACGCAATGGTGGCGGCAAGTGCCAGAAGCATCTTCTTCAAACTCTTCATCTCATCACTCCTTGGGTAATCTTTTGCTTGGATGGAAACAGTCCCTAAACCTTGAACGCAGCTTTTTTGAGCACACTGGCTGAGAACGCCACCGAACCAATGATGATGGCGCCCAGCATGATGTCCTGAATGTAGTAGGGCGCGCCTAACAACACCAGACCATTGCCCAGCACCTTCAGCACCAGCGCCGCAAACACGGTGCCCACGATATTGGGCTTGCCTGGTTCAAACATGGTCATGCCCAGCAGCACGGCTGCGATGGCATACAGAAAATAGTCGCCGGCCATGCCGGGAGCGGCTGAAGACAGGTTCGCGGCCAGCAGCATGGCGGTGACACCAGCCAGTGCACCACACAGCAACAGGCCGACCCGTTTCATGCGCGCTGTGAGAATGCCAGACAGGCGCGCGGCCTCTTCGGCCTCCCCTGTGGCGACCATGTGAGCGCCCGTACGCGTCCATTTCACCAGAATCCAGGCAAAGGCTGTGAACGCAATCAGCCAAAGAATCAGATGTGGAATACCGCCCGTGTTGCCGCGGGCCAGGCCAGTAAACGCCTCGGGCCAACTGCCTACAAAGGCCACCCCAC
>JAECRA010000041.1 GCA_015999985.1 Comamonadaceae bacterium | reverse complement strand
CGATGGCGCGCTGCACGATGCCGGAGTAGAAGTCCACGTTCGGGTAGAGCTTGCGCTGCACGAAGTAATCGTCTTCCAGCGCAATTTTTTCCAGAGACTTGGCCAGGGCAAACAGGGGATCGTTTTCCAGACCGAGTTCAGCCAGAACTTCATTGCACGTTTCTTGCATGAGCTTGGCACGTGGATCGTAGTTCTTGTAGACGCGGTGACCGAAGCCCATGAGCTTGACGTTCGAATTCTTGTCTTTGACTTTAGACACGAATTCGCCCACTTTGGCTACGCCGCCCATTTTCTGGATGTCTTCCAGCATGTTCAGCGCCGCTTCGTTGGCGCCACCGTGGGCAGGGCCCCAGAGGCAGGCCACGCCGGCAGCGATGGCTGCGAACGGGTTGGTGCCCGAGCTGCCGCACAGGCGAACTGTGGAGGTGGACGCGTTCTGCTCGTGGTCAGCGTGCAAGATGAAGATGCGATCCAGCGCTTTTTCCAGCACTGGGCTGACTTTGTACTCTTCGCAAGGCGTACCGAACATCATGCGCAGGAAGTTGCCTGCGTAAGACAGATCGTTTTGCGGGTACATGAAAGGCTGTCCCACGCCGTACTTATAGGCCATGGCCACCAGTGTGGGCATCTTGGCGATCAGTCGGATAGCTGCGATGTCGCGATGTTCTGGGTTATGGATGTCCGTGCTGTCGTGATAAAAAGCGGACATACCACCCACCAGGCCAGTCAAAACGGCCATCGGGTGAGCATCACGGCGGAAGCCACGCAGGAAAAACTGCATCTGCTCGTGCACCATGGTGTGGTTCATCACGAGTTTGTGGAAACCGTCACGCTCTTTGGCGTCTGGCAATTCGCCCTTCAGCAGCAGGTGACAGGTGTCCAGGTAGTCGCAGTTTTCAGCCAACTGTTCAATGGGGTAGCCGCGGTAAAGCAGTTCGCCCTTGTCGCCATCAATGTAGGTAATAGCAGACTCGCAAGCCGCTGTCGACATGAACCCTGGGTCATAGGTGAACATGCCTGTTTGCGCATAGAGCTTACGGATGTCGATGACGTCCGGCCCAATGGAGCCTTCATAGACTGGTAGTTCGACTCCGTGGCTGCCGTTGGAAAACGACAGGGTTGCTTTGTTGTCGGAAATTTTCATCTATTAATTCCTGATGAGATGGCGGTTGAAATCAGTTGGATTGGCTACGATGCCTTGAACGGTCAGTGCCGCATGGCTTGCAGCACTTCACGCACTTCGGGCGTGTCAAGCTCGTCCTTGGGTTCGGTTCGTCGCAAAAGCAGATCAAGCAGATCGTTGTCGGCAAGATCCATCAGCTGCGTCAAACCGTTCGCCTGAGAGTGAGTGATGCACGATTCGTGGCTGATAAAGAATTTCTCGATGAAGAGATCATTCTCCAGCAGGCCCCGCCGGCAACGCCAGCGCAGCTTGCTGAGAGCACGTTCATCAATGCAGTCGGTACTCATGGTCAGGCAGCGCGACGGACCATCAGTTCCTTGATCTTCCCAATGGCCTTGGTCGGATTCAAGCCTTTCGGGCACACGTCAACACAGTTCATGATGGATGTGCAGCGGAACAGACGGTAGGGATCGTCGAGGTTATCGAGACGCTCGCCAGTGGCCTGGTCGCGGCTGTCGGCAATGAACCGATACGCCTGCAACAGGCCGGCAGGGCCTACGAATTTGTCGGGATTCCACCAGAAGCTTGGGCATGACGTTGAGCAACTGGCGCACAAAATGCACTCATACAGGCCGTTCAGCTCTTCGCGTTCCTCGGGCGATTGCAGGCGCTCTTTTTCGGGCGGAATCGATTCGTTGATCAGATACGGCTTGATCGAATCGTATTGCTTGAAGAACTGCGTCATATCGACGATCAGATCCCGAACCACGGGCAGGCCGGGCAGGGGCTTGAGCACGATGGTGTCTTTGAGCGTACGCAGGTTGGTCAGGCATGCCAGACCATTCTTGCCGTTGATGTTCATGGCGTCGGAGCCACAAACACCTTCGCGACAGGAACGACGGAAAGACAGGGTGGGGTCTTGCTCTTTCAGCTTGACCAGCGCGTCAAGCAGCATGCGTTCATGGCCTTCGAGTTCGATCTCGATGGTTTGCATGTAAGGCTTGGTGTCCTTATCGGGATCGTACCGGTAGATCTTGAATGTGCGTTTTTGCATCGTGTAGTCCTCGTGGTCCTTGCTTAGAACGTGCGCACTTTAGGCGGCACTGATTCCACTGTGAGCGGTTGCATGCGCACGGGCTTGTAGCTCAGGCTGTTGTCTGCCGAATGCCACAGCGTGTGTTTCATCCAGTTGGCGTCGTCACGTCCAAGCGGGGCAGTTGGGTGATCAGCAGGATGTTCGTAGTCGAGCACCGTGTGCGCACCGCGGCATTCCTTGCGGGCTGCGGCGGAGACCATGGTGGCTTGCGCCACCTCGATCAGGTTTTCGACTTCCAGGGCCTCAATACGCGCAGTGTTGAAAACTTTGGAATTGTCTTGCAGGCCGATGCCTTTGGCGCGTTCGCGTAGAGCCGCGATCTTGACAACGCCTTCGTCCATGCTGGCCTGAGTACGGAACACACCGGCATGTGACTGCATGGCCGAGCGGATGTCGTTGGCCACAGTTTGCGAATATTCACCGCTAGCCGCATTGTCGAGGCGGTTCAGGCGTTCAAGCGAAGCATCTGCGGCGTTGGCTGGCAGGTCTTTATGCGTCGTGTTCTTGGTGAACTCAATGATGTGGTTGCCGGCTGCTTTGCCGAACACCAATAGGTCGAGCAGCGAGTTGGTGCCCAGGCGGTTGGCGCCGTGAACGCTCACGCAGGAGCATTCGCCCACAGCGTAAAGTCCATTGACCGGCACGTTGTAGTCGCCCTCAGTAGGCATGACGACCTGGCCATTGATGTTGGTTGGAATGCCACCCATCTGGTAGTGGATGGTAGGCACCACAGGAATAGGTTCCTTGGTGATGTCGACGTTGGCGAAGTTCACGCCAATCTCATACACCGAAGGCAGGCGCTTGTGAATGGTTTCGGCGCCCAGGTGGTCCAGCTTCAGCAGGATGTAGTCCTTGTTGGGACCGCAGCCTCGGCCTTCCTTGATTTCCTGATCCATGGAGCGGGAAACGAAGTCGCGCGGTGCCAAGTCTTTCAGCGTAGGAGCGTAGCGCTCCATGAACCTCTCGCCATTGCTGTTCAACAAGATGGCGCCTTCACCACGGCAGCCTTCTGTCAGCAACACGCCGGCACCAGCCACGCCGGTGGGGTGGAACTGCCAGAACTCCATGTCTTGCAGCGGAATGCCCGAACGAGCCGCCATGCCCAGGCCGTCACCGGTGTTGATGAATGCGTTGGTGCTGGCACCGAAGATGCGTCCGGCGCCGCCAGTGGCGAGCATGACCGTCTTGGCATGCAACACGTACAACTCGCCAGTTTCCATTTCGAGAGCGGTCACCCCGACCACGTCACCCTCGTCATTTCGGACCAGATCCAGCGCCATCCATTCCACGAAGAAGGTGGTCTTGGCCTGAACGTTCTGCTGGTACAGCGTGTGCAGCATGGCATGACCGGTTCGGTCGGCAGCGGCGCAGGCGCGTTGTACGGGCTTTTCGCCGTAGTTGGCAGTGTGACCGCCGAATGGGCGCTGGTAAATGGTGCCGTCCGCGTTGCGGTCAAACGGCATGCCCATGTGCTCCAGGTCATAAACGACCTTGGGTGCTTCGCGGCACATGAATTCGATGGCGTCCTGGTCACCCAGCCAATCACTACCCTTGATGGTGTCGTAGAAGTGATAGTGCCAATTGTCTTCGCTCATGTTGCCCAGCGATGCGCCCACTCCGCCCTGAGCGGCCACTGTATGCGAGCGGGTAGGGAAGACTTTGGACAGCACGGCAACGTTCAAGCCGGCACGTGCCAATTGCAGGGAGGCGCGCATACCGGAGCCACCTGCACCAACGATCACCACGTCGAACTTGCGGGTGGTTACTTGCTCTTTTGTATAACTCATGGTCGTGGATTCAATTTTTTTGTCGTTTCGAGTAGATCAATGGCATCTCAGAGGCGCCACAGCACCTGCACGGCCCAACCTGCGCAGCCCACCAGCCAGATAAGCGTCAAAGTGTCCAGAACCAGTTTGAGACCCACTGGCTTGACGTAATCCATGAAGACGTTGCGGATACCGACCCAGGCGTGCCAAGCCAAGCCCACGATGACGGAAAACGTCAGGACCTTCATCCACTGCGAAGAAAAAATACCTGCCCATTTGTCGTAGCCCATGGGGCCCTTGTTCACCAGCACCTGGACCAGCACGATCAAGGTGAAGACGGCCATCAGCGCGCCTGTGAAACGTTGGCTCAGCCAATCACGAAGACCATAGTGCGCGCCTACGACGAGACGCTTGGAACCGTAGTTCACTGCCATTTTTTTCTTCCTTCTTCTCAATACAAACCGAACAGCTTGGCGCCCAAAATCACTGTGAGCGCCACGCTCAGCACCAGCGTGGTAACCGCGGTGCTCTTGCCAAATTCCTTGCTCAGCTTATGCGTTGCATCCATGTAGAGGTGACGCAAGCCAGCGATCAGGTGATGTAAGTAGGCCCAGATGAGCGCCAGCACGACCAATTTGATGAACCATCCGGGGAAGATTCCCAATCCGGTGGTGAAGGCGGCGCTGAACTCGCCGAAAGAGATTTCCGATGAAACTGACTTGTCGAACAGCCAGATGATGAACGGCAACAACAGGAACATCAGGGCACCACTGATGCGGTGCAAGATTGACACGATGGCCGACGGAGGCAGGCGGTAGGTCAATATGTCGGTGACATGGATGTTGCGGAACTCAGGCCGTTTCTTGGCAGCTTCGCTCATGGGAGATCTTTCTTCAAATGTGTAACGACAAGGTCGTAGTTCGCGGGCAAATTTTGTAAATTCTATTGCAATGCAGCAGACTCAACTCAGCTGGTTGCGATAGTAGTGCGTATCAGTGCGGTATAGACCGCGTCGAAGCTCCATGGGAGCATCGTTGTAGGTGTAGGCGATTCGCTCTACGCTGAGCAGTGGTGTCGCCTGCGTGACCCCAAGCAACACCGCTTGATCAGCGTCAGGCAGGACCGCGCGGATTTTCTCATCAGCGCGAACCATCCGAACACCAAATTCGGCTTCGAACAGCGCATACATGGGGCCGTGGTAATCCGCCAGGCGCTCAGCGGTCAGCCCTTTGAACGGACCACCGGGAAGCCACAGGTCTTCGCAGATGGTGGGCACACCCGCAAAGGTGAGTACCCGCCGAGCCTGAAGTACAGGATCACCCGTGCGCAAAGCCAGCGCGCGGGCAATTTCCGCGCTTGCCCGCAGGCGCCGGCAATCAATGATGTCTCGCTGAGCCGGCCCTTCGCTGTCTGTGGTGCCGCTGTCAGGCTCCAGACGGAGAAAGCGGTATTGAACGTGTTGCTCGGCATGGGTGGCAACGAATGTGCCACGACCTTGGCGACGTATCAGCAGGTTTTCTGCCGCCAGTTCATCGATGGCTTTTCGAACGGTGCCCTGGCTGACGCGAAACCGCGCAGCAAGATCGAATTCGCTGGGAATGACCTCGCCAGGCTTCCACTCTCCTTGTTGCAAGCTGCGCAGAATCAGGCCCTTGATCTGCTGGTAAAGCGGGCTGAATGCAGGTGTACCGCCCGCCGAGGGCGCGCCGGGAGGAAGCGGCGGCTCAGTGTCTGCGAGTGAGAAGGCTGGGATGGCCATAGGTGGGAGTGGGCTTCGGCGCAAAAGAGCAAGAAAATGAGAAAAGCGCGCCCCGACGCCAGCCGCCGCCAGAGCAGGCCAATCATATCTTATATAAGACACAAGACAAATTGACCTCATGGGGATTTCCCGGATACACTCCCAGGTTATTCGCCATGCGCCCTGGTCCACGGTTTTTCCGGTTCAAGGGGCATCGCAGTTGCCGTTTTCTCATTACAAACTGGAGTTTTTTCCATGAGCAAGAAGCCTGTTCGCGTCGCCGTCACCGGCGCCGCCGGTCAAATCGGTTACGCCCTGCTGTTTCGTATTGCTTCCGGCGAAATGCTGGGCAAAGATCAGCCGGTCATCCTCCAGTTGCTCGAAATCCCTGACGAAAAAGCGCAGAAGGCGCTGACCGGCGTCATGATGGAGTTGCAAGATTGCGCATTCCCCTTGCTCGTCGGAATGGAAGCACACAGTGATCCAATGACTGCGTTCAAGGACATTGACTACGCACTACTGGTGGGTGCACGTCCTCGCGGCCCTGGCATGGAACGTGCCGACCTGCTGGCTGCCAACGCGCAGATTTTCACGGCACAGGGCAAGGCGCTGGACAAAGTGGCCAGCCGCAACGTCAAGGTGCTGGTCGTGGGCAACCCCGCCAACACCAATGCCTACATCGCGATGAAGTCCGCACCAAGCCTGCCAGCGAAGAACTTCACCGCCATGCTGCGCCTGGATCACAACCGTGCACTGAGCCAAGTGGCAGCCAAGACTGGCAAGCCTGTGGCCGCCATCAAGAAGCTCACCGTCTGGGGCAACCACTCGCCCACGATGTACGCTGACTATCGCTTCGCCACCATTGACGGCCAAGACGTCAAGGACATGATCAACGACCAGGAATGGAACGCCAACGTGTTCCTGCCCACCGTTGGCAAACGCGGCGCCGCCATCATCGATGCACGCGGCTTGTCTTCTGCAGCCTCTGCGGCCAACGCAGCAATCGATCACATGCGTGATTGGGCTCTGGGCACCAATGGCGAGTGGGTCACCATGGGAGTTCCATCGCAAGGCTGGTATGGCATTCCTCAAGATGTGATTTTCGGTTTCCCCGTCACCTGCGAAAACGGCGAATACAAAGTGATCGAAGGCTTGCCAATCGATGCTTTCAGCCAAGAGCGCATCAACAAGACCTTGGAAGAGCTCGAAGGCGAGAAAGACGGCGTCAAACATCTGCTTTGATGTGACTTGGCTCACTCTCCTTCCAAAGAGGGGGAGGGTGAAGCCTGGTGAGGAGAGGGCGACAGTGCATGAATACCAAAGAAGCCTGTTGTTATAAGAAAGATGAAATCTCTCTCCCTATCGGCCCTCCTATGGTTTAGAAATACCTTCCCACCATGCAGCATCCACGCGACGTTCTTCTAGGCGCTCAAGCCACAGCTGGCATGCTGCCGGTGTGTGACCATTACAGCGGCGTTGAAGCGCGCATGCGCAAAAGCCTGCAACTGCAGGCTGAGATGACCCAGGAGTTCGGAACCTGCGTCTTTGATGTAACGCTAGATTGTGAAGATGGTGCGCCAGTGGGCGGAGAGGCAGAGCATGCTGCCCTCGTCACCGAGCTAGCCCTGGCTGCCCCGGAGCAAGCGCGGGTTGGCGTGCGGGTACACCCAGTTGATCATCCTGCATTTGCTGCTGACATAGCGCAGATTGCCGGCAAGGTTGGCTCCAGGCTTTCGCACATCATGATTCCCAAGGTGGAATCGGTTAATGACGTGGCCCTGGCTGAGAAGGCCGTGCTGGCCGCGTACCCTGCAGGCCTGCCGTTGCAGGTGCTTATTGAATCGCCGGCTGCCGTGCACCGCGCCTTTGACATTGCGGCGCATCCTCGCGTGCAGTCGCTTAGTTTTGGCTTGATGGACTTTGTGTCTGCCCATGCTGGCGCCATTCCCGCAGACGGCATGGGAATAGAAGGCCAGTTCACGCATCCGTTGGTATTGCGCGCCAAACTCGAGATTGCCTCCGCAGCGCATGCTTATGGCAAGGTGCCGTCGCATTGCGTGGTGACTGAATTCAGTGATGTTCAAGCTATGCGGACCGCTGCGCGGCGTGCGGCGCGTGAGTTCGGCTATACGCGCATGTGGAGCATTCACCCCAGCCAGATTCGCCCCATTCTGGAAGCATTTGCTCCGGATGAAGGACAGATAGAAACCGCTGCTGCCATTTTGCTGGCAGCGCAGCGAGCCGATTGGGCTCCCATAAGTTTTCAAGGTGCATTGCACGACCGGGCCAGTTATCGTCATTTCTGGCATGTGCTGGAGCGAGCTCACAGCACCGGCCGAACTCTTCCCGCAGAGGTGATGGCTTGGTTTTGAACGTGAAGGCAGCGATGCCCTCCCGTTTGCTTGTCATTTCATTTCCTTATTCTTTGCTTTTTAACCAAAAGGTGACTTCTCCATGACCATGAAGTTCATTGCCCTCGCTACCCTGACTGCAGCTCTGGCGATGCCGTTTGGCGCTGTTCAGGCCCAAACTGCCAACAACACGACCAAGAAGCCGGCAGCTACGACCAAGGCTCCAGCCAAGAAACCAGCGGCCACGCAGGCCAAGAAGCCCGTAGCCAAGCGTAAGGTGCCCGCTAAGACAGCCAAGGCAGTGGAAGCCGCTACACCGGTCGAGTCACTGTCCAGTCGCCTGTCCGAGAAAGAATTGGCCATTGCCGACCTGATTCATACCGGCAAGATCCAATGCGAACTTGGCGCAGACGTCACCGTGAAAGCCGATGACGCCAACCGCGGTTTCTTCCATGTCAGCACTGGCAAGCGCAAGTATTACATGCACCCTGTCGAAAGCCGTACCGGCGCACTGCGCATGGAAGACGGACGCCTTGGCGCCATGTGGCTGCAGCTGGGCAACAAATCAATGCTGATGGACCAGCGTGCGGGTCAGCGACTGGCAGATGAATGCGCCACGAATGAGCAGCGCCTGATTGCCGAACAAATGAAAACCAACAACACGCCAGGTTTGCTGGATGACTTGAAGAAGTAAGTCCATGGCCTCGTTCCGCAGTCGAGGCCTGAGCATCTTGAGTGTTTGAGTCGTTAAGTTTCAGGAGAAAGAAAAAATGTTGAAGAACTATCGTGACCACGTTGCTGAACGCGCTGCCCTGGGCATTCCACCACTACCACTGGATGCCAAGCAAACCGCTGAATTGATCGAACTGATTAAGGCGCCTCCTGCCGGCGAAGAAGCATTCCTGCTAGATTTGCTCACGCATCGCATTCCTCCAGGCGTAGATGATGCTGCCAAGGTCAAAGCCAGTTTCCTGGCCGCCGTCGCTCATGGCGATGTCAAAGTTGACCTGATCAGCAAGGCCAAGGCGACAGAACTGCTCGGCACCATGGTCGGCGGCTACAACGTTCACCCTCTGATTGAACTGTTGGACGACGCAGAAGTGGCTGGCGTGGCCGCTGATGCGCTGAAGAAGACTCTTTTGATGTTCGACTTCTATAACGACGTCGTTATCAAGGCCAAGGCAGGCAATGCCAAGGCCAAGGAAGTCATGCAAAGTTGGGCTGATGCCGAGTGGTTCACTTCGCGTCCTGAAGTGGCCAAGAAAATCACCGTTACTGTGTTCAAGGTGCCGGGCGAAACCAACACCGACGACCTTTCCCCAGCACCTGATGCCTGGAGCCGTCCTGACATTCCGCTGCACTATCTGGCCATGCTGAAGAACACTCGTTCGGACGCAGCCTTTGTGCCGGAAGAAGATGGCAAGCGCGGCCCCATGCAGTTCATTGAAGATCTGAAGAAAAAAGGCCATCTGGTTGCCTATGTCGGTGATGTGGTGGGTACCGGTTCCAGCCGTAAATCAGCTACAAACAGTACGATATGGGCGACGGGTGTAGACATTCCTTTCGTGCCAAACAAGCGTTTCGGCGGTGTCACTTTGGGTGGCAAAATCGCCCCGATCTTCTTCAATACGCAAGAAGATTCCGGCGCGCTGCCTATCGAAGTGGATGTCAGCAACTTCAACATGGGCGACGTACTCGACATCTTCCCCTACGAAGGCAGGATCGAGAGAGACGGTCAGAAGGTCGCAGAATTCCAACTCAAGAACGATCTGCTTTTGGATGAAGTGCAGGCTGGTGGCCGCATCAACCTCATCATTGGCCGTTCGCTGACTGCGAAGGCGCGCGAAACCCTGGGGCTTCCCGCTTCCAGCGTGTTCCGCCTGTCCGTAGCACCTGCTGCCAGCAATGCTGGCTTCACACTGGCGCAAAAGATGGTTGGCCGTGCTTGTGGCCTGCCAGAAGGCCAGGGCGTTCGCCCCGGCACTTACTGCGAGCCACGTATGACCACCGTGGGTAGCCAGGACACCACGGGCCCCATGACACGTGATGAGTTGAAAGATCTCGCCTGCCTCGGTTTCTCCGCAGACATGGTGATGCAATCGTTCTGCCATACCTCTGCGTATCCAAAGCCAGTGGACGTGAAAACCCACCGTGAGCTTCCTGCTTTCATGAGCAACCGTGGCGGTGTAGCGCTGCGCCCGGGTGATGGCGTCATTCACTCATGGCTCAACCGCTTGCTGCTTCCGGACACTGTGGGTACCGGTGGCGACTCGCATACACGGTTCCCTATCGGCATTTCATTCCCTGCAGGCTCCGGCCTCGTGGCCTTCGGCGCAGCGACCGGCGTCATGCCGCTTGATATGCCTGAATCCATTTTGGTGCGCTTCAAAGGCGAGTTGCAGCCAGGCGTCACCTTGCGTGACCTGGTGCATGCGATTCCTCTGTATGCGATCAAACAAGGACTGCTTACCGTCGCCAAGGCCGGTAAAGTCAACGCATTCTCCGGACGTGTTCTGGAGATTGAAGGTTTGCCAAACCTGAAAGTCGAACAAGCCTTTGAACTGTCCGACGCATCGGCCGAACGCTCAGCGGCAGGTTGCACGATCAAGCTCAATAAAGAGCCGATCATGGAATATCTGCAGTCGAACGTCGTTCTGATGAAGAACATGATCGCCGAAGGCTATGCAGACGCAAAAACGCTGGCTCGTCGCATCGAAAAAGTGGAAGCCTGGCTCGCCAAGCCTGATCTGCTCGAAGCCGATAAGGACGCTGAGTACGCCGAGGTTATCGAGATTGATCTGGCCGACATCAAAGAGCCGATTGTTTGCTGCCCCAACGATCCTGATGACGCCAAGTTCCTGTCGGAAGTGGCCGGTACCAAGATCGACGAAGCCTTCATCGGCTCTTGCATGACCAACATCGGTCATTTCCGTGCCGCAGCCAAGTTGTTGGGTGGCCAGCGAGATATTCCTGTGAAGTTGTGGGTGGCTCCGCCTACCAAGATGGATCAGAATGAGTTGATCAAGGAAGGGCACTATTCGGCTTTCGGTACCGCTGGTGCGCGCACGGAAACCCCCGGTTGCTCGCTGTGCATGGGCAACCAGGCTCAGGTGCGTGAGGGCGCCACGGTGATTTCCACCAGCACTCGTAACTTCCCCAACCGTCTGGGCAAGAACACGAACGTGTATCTTGGCTCTGCGGAACTGGCTGCCATTGCTTCGCGTATCGGCAAGCTGCCCACCAAAGAGGAATACCTCAAGGAAATGGGCGTGATCGATGCCGACAAGGACAGTGTCTACCGCTACATGAACTTCGATCAGATCGAAGAGTATGCAAGCGTGGCCCGGGAAGTGGCGGCTTAAACGCCGTAGTTTCGCTTTTCAATCAAGCAGTCTTCGGGCTGCTTGAGCCTGCTGAAAAAGCCTCCCGTAAATCGGAGGTTTTTTTATTGCCGGGCCGCCCCAAAATAAAAAACGCCCCCTCGGGGGGCGCCCGGCGTAGGGGCAGCGGACCTCGCGAAGCGGGGAAGCGTGGGGGTCATTTTTTTCACCATGACCCCAGCACAGAACTTCCAATTCACGACACTAGGTAGGTTTGGCGAAAACGTCAATCGCCTGCCCAGTCTCCAGAAAGGATTTAAGGCTCGACAACACGATGGGCCAACCCTTGCTTATGCCGTTCAGCATTCCGCCGCCGGGAATCAGGCCGTCGTGCGTGATCGTCAGACGCACCATGCCGTCATAGGGCGCGAGGTCGAAGGTCACTCGGCTATAGGCGGCTGGATCGCCCGCCTGCGAAGCATTGGCCCAGGTGATGACTAGACGCCGCGGAGGCGTATGTTCCACCACCTCGCCCACCAGTTCCACCGTCCGCTCGGCATTGGCGCGCACATGCTTCCACCGGGCACCGGGTGTCCAGTCTGAAATGTTCTCGTGTCCCCAGTAGGCTCTGGCCATCTCTGGTGTTGTGATCGCCTCGAACACCTTTTCAGGCGTCGCGCGGATGTAGGTGACGTATTGGAATGTCGCGGTTTGCTCAGTCATGGTCATTCTCCTTCGAGTTTATGTTTGAGGTCGTGCAAGAGCCGCAACCGCTCGCGCTCGAACTTGCGGACCCAGCGTTCATAGATGTCGTGCAGCGGCACGGGGTTGAGGAAATGCAGCTTCTCGCGTCCTCGCCGGGCCGTGCTGATCAGGTTGGCGGCTTCGAGGATTTCCAGATGCTGCGTGGCTGATTGCCGGGTCATATCCAGCGTCTCGCAGAGTTGACCAAGGCTCTGGCCGTTCTGCTCGCACAAAAGATCGAGCAGCCGCCTGCGAGTGGGGTCACCCAGCGCCTTGAAGACCTTGTCAGCGTCCATTGGTCTTCACTTAAGCTCCCGAAGGCAGGCCAACTTTGCGTCAGTTCCAGTTGTCGATCTTGACATCGTGCGGACTCGGCAGGCCCTTGCCGGTTTCCACCAGCGCTTTCAGGCTCATCATGAAGATCGCCCACTTGGTACCGCAGTGGTGCATGAACTCGACGCGTTCTTTCCAGTCCTCATGGGTGAAGAGGACGATGCAATATTCGCCTTCCTGCTTGAGTTCAAAACGGATCGTCGTACCGATCCACTCGGCAGGGCCGGCCACCACCTCCCACAGAACGAGTTCGGCCGGGCGGAGCTGCAAGACCTTCATCTGCATGTCGCCGATCTCGGTGCCGTCGGACGTGAAGCGGAGCCGGAGCGCACTGCCCACGCAGCTTTCTCCGGTTGTGTTCTCGGTCCACCAGCCAGCTACGCCTTCACGCGTGGCCAGGGCTTTGTAGACCGCTTCCGGCGTGGACTTGATGCCGATCCTGTGAGCAATATCTGCCATGACATTTCCTTCCCGATCGAACAGAGAGACCGCGGATGTCGCAGCCTTAATCTGATGATGAATTATGCAGGTAAATGCCTGCATGTCAAGAAAGAAGCAAAGAACATGGACCTGTCGGCGCAACGCGCCGCCGGATTTTGGGCTGCACCCCCGGCATCACGGCCATCCGACTCCAATCCCCGACACCATGATTCCGGCCGCCATCTGCTGATCCCGCAGGGCTCGCGCATCCTGGGCCGCTGCAACAGCCAGGTGAGCGACGGGTGGACCCGAATCCAGATGGTGTGGCACCGGCTGATCCTGCCGGACACCTCATCAAACCAGCTCGACAACCTCGTGGGCACCGATCCGGCCGACTACGCGTACCGGAAAGCAGATGGTGATCGGGCTAAATTTCAAGCTTTACACGCCTAGATGCATCTATTTTCCAAGTAGCCCATGAGGCATGTGTGAGGCCAATACAACTATCGGGCGCCGGTCCGGTCAGATTTGCCTACAAAGGGGGTGAGAAGCCTGTAGGGGAAAGGTGCAGCCATGTATCATGGTAATGATTCTCATTTACATGCAGTGCACCTTCGGAACTTAGCCTTGTGATCGCGACAGATTCCAGTCTAGATTTATCAACCGAACAACAGATCGACGTCCTCTATTGCCAACACCAGGGGTGGTTGCACAACTGGTTGCGCCGTAAGTTGGGGGATGCTCATCAGGCGGCAGATCTTATGCATGATACTTTTGTGCGTATCCTGGAAGCCTGCCGAGCAGAGGAATTGGCCCTGAACTCCGTGCGGGAGCCACGCGCATATCTCACTACCGTGGCGGGGAGGGTGCTCGCCAATCATTTTCGAAGGGCATCGCTCGAACAAGCCTGGCTGGCGGCGCTGGCACTTCATCCCGAATCATTTGCGGTCTCTCCCGAGGACCGCCTGAGCATCTTGCAAACATTGCACGAGATTGACGCCATGCTCGACGCTTTGCCTTCAAAAGTGCGCACCGCGTTCCTGCTGGCACAGCTCGAAGGGCTGACCTATGCAGAGATCGCCTTACGCATGGGTATTGCGGAGCGCACCGTCAAACGGTACATGGCGCAAGCATTCGAAGAATGTTTGATGCGAATCGAATGACAGGTTCAGGCGAGGGTAGAGGTGCCGCGGTACCGCGTGAGGTCTTGCGTGCAGCATCCAGGTGGATGGCACACATGAACTCGGGCGAAGCTACGGCAGCCGAGCGGCAGGACTTGGAGCGATGGCGAAGTGCAGATGAGTTGCACGAGTTGGCCTGGCAGCGCGCTGTACGTCTGAACGCTCAACTGGGGCGCTTGCCTCCGCTGGTGAGTCTGCAGGTGCTAGGCCGTGCTCGCCGCCAAGCCGGACGCCGCTCTGCCTTGCAGAGCTTGGCGGTGTTCGCGGTGGCCGCACCGGTGGTCTACACGCTCTGGCGTGGAATTTCCTATGGGCAGGATACCTGGCGCGTCAGTCATAGCACTGCAACAGGAGAACACCGTAAAGTGGTGCTACCCGATGGCACAACGCTTGAGCTCAACACGGCCACAGATATTGACGTCTCCTTTGACTCGGAGAGTAAGGGACTGCGTCTGGTCAAGCTTCACTCTGGAGAGCTCCAGATAGAGACCGCACAGGACTCCGCACGCAGGCCGTTTGAAGTGCAAACGCGCCACGGCCGCATTCGGGCACTGGGGACGCGGTTCCTGGTGCGGCAGACGCCAGCAGACTCGACGACCCTTGTGGCAGTGCAGCAAAGTGCGGTTGAGGTTCGCCCGACGAATTCTAATGACCCACCCTTCCGTATCGAGGCTGGCTTGCAGACTCGGTTTGATGCTGCTGGCGCGCATGAGATCGTTCCGGAGCATCCCCAGCAGGACGCATGGGTGCGCGGAATGCTCTTTGCCAGCAACCAGCGGTTGGCGGACTTCGCGGCTGAACTTGGGCGATATCGGAGAGGCGTGGTGCGTTGCGCGCCGGAGGTCGCCGAGCTTCGAATTAGCGGAGCATTCCGCTTGGACAGCACAGACGAGATTCTTGCCGCATTGCCGGACACGTTACCGGTCCGCATGGCCTACCGTACACGTTGGTGGGTGGAGATCAGGCCCCTAGTCCAGTGAAAGCTATCGGACACTTTGTGTGTCACCTTTTGACGTTTCGCGTGTCATACCAATAGAACGCCAGCAAGCCGCGTCGCGGAGCCAGCTAATCAATCCATCCAAGGGAAGCTCCGCATGTCTCGACACGACCATATCTCCAAAGGCGCCCCTGCGCGCTCGAAAACTGCCCCGCTCGCCCAAGCCGCGCGCCAAGCCATGTTGATGATGGCGCTGACCACTGGCGCAGGCTGGCTGCCAGCCGCCTTGGCTCAAGGTCCTGTGCCGGTAAGTGCCTATGCGGTGCCTGCTGGGCCGCTCGATGACGCATTGAGCAATTTCGCTACCAGCGCAGGCGTGACCGTGCAACTGGACGCCAGGTTGGTTTCGGGTCGCCGAACAAGCGGGCTCCAAGGGCGCTATGGCGTGCGTGAAGGATTCGCCCAATTATTGGCCGGCACCGGGCTGGAAGTGCATGAACGCAGCCGCGGAGTCTGGGTATTGCGCCAAGCGTCTTCACCGGCGTCGGCGGCAGCATCCACATCGAACTCCACAACTGCTGCAACTGCTGCAACTGCCGCAATGCCCGCGCAAGGCGAAGTTGCCTTGGCCGAAGTCAAGGTGACGGCAGACGCAGTTCGGCGTGAAGCGGGAACCCGCACGGTCCTTACTCAAGATGATGTTGAGCGCACAGGGGGTAATAGCATTGCGGACGTGATTCGCTATCAGCCGTTGGTAGAAGCGCCAGGTACGGTGCAAGGAGCCACGCGAGGCGCAAGTCGCTACGACCGTGGCGGCACCACCGGATACAACATCCGTGGCGTTGAAGGAAACCGGGTCGGATTGGACGTGGATGGCATCGAAATGCCCGACGCGGTCAGCCGGGCGCCAATGACCGCACGCTCAGAAGACGGCACCTTCGGCATGGGGCGTGACTTTATCGACCCTGAGCTGTATTCCTCTGTAGATATTCAGTCAGGGACGACCAATTCTCAGCGTTCTGCTGGAGGCATCGGCGGGGCGGTGAGCTTTCGCAGCAAGTCGCCAGAAGACTATGTGAGCGCCAGCAATCCGTTCTATGCAGGAGCCAAACTCGGCTATAGCCAAGCCGATAGTGCTTGGTCCAAGGGAGTGACGCTGGCGGGGCAGACTGGTGATCTAGGGCTACTGATGGGTTACTCACGCCGTGATGGCCATGAGTCCAAGAACAACAGTGAATCCATGTCCAGATACCCCGAGCGCTGGAATTCGGACGCGTTGTTGCTCAAAGGTGTGATGCGTGTGAACCCCGAACACAAGCTGGAGCTGGCCGCTGACCTTTACCGCAAACAGAACCAGTCCACCTTCGCAAGCTGGAACGCCGACGGTACGGCGGTCACCGGAACTTCAAATCAAGACGCCCGCACCACGCGCGATACGGTGTACGCCGCGCACACCTGGACGCCTGGGGTCGGGGGTCCTATAGACCAGATCAACACCCGTCTGTTCCTGCAAAACACCGACATGGACGACGTGACCAACACGGTCACCAAAGCCCCCGGTGCGGCGGTCCGAGAAGCTTCGCAGAACACCACGCAGCAGATCGGCTTTTCCAGCGTGGCAGACAAACGCATTGCCAACCACGCGATCAAGTTCGGTGTGAACTACTCGCGAACCAAGAACGAGCACCCATTTACATCCAGTGAGGCGTTCGGCGCTGGCCAACCGTTTCCTGATACGTTGACGGTGCGTTCGGGGGCGTTTGTACAGGACACCATCGACTTCCAGCTAGGTGGCCGCCGGCTCGCAGTGGTGCCGGGTTTGCGGGTGGACCGGATCGAGCCGAGCATCCGAAATGCGGGTAACTTCGGCAATGACCGCATCACGCAGGCTGAGTTGGAAGCGATGTATGGCAACGCACCGACGACGACCATCGTCAGTCCGAGTCTGGCTGTGCTTTATGACGTAATGCCCAACATGACCGCCTACGCACAGTGGAAGCGGGGTGGTCGCGCTCCCACCAACAGTGAGATTTTCGGCTATTGGAATAGCGGCGGAGGCACGTACGCGCTGCTCGGCGACCGAAATTTGAAGGCAGAGTCCAGCAACGCCTTCGACGTCGGCCTGAAGGGCTCTCCAGTGCCCGGGGTGCAATTTGCGGGCTCTGTCTTCTACACAAAATACAAGGATTTCATATCCTATACACGCTATACGCGGGCGAACAATCCTGAGAAGTTTGTCAACATCCAGGACAGCCTGAGCATTCTCTACCAAGCCGAAAATCGCGATGTGGCCAACATCTACGGCACTGAACTCAGCGTTCGGCTGGACCATGGTACATGGACGCCCGCGCTGCGCGGCCTCTACACCACCTGGGCAGTGGGTTACAGCAAAGGCAGCTCCAAGTCAAACTATGCGGGCGACAAGAATGTGGACCTGGACTCCGTGCAACCTGGCAAAGCCATCATCGGCGTAGGCTATGAGGCACCGCAAAAGGCCTGGGGTTTGAACCTGATGGGCACATTCGTTCGTGGCAAACAGGCCACCGCTACGAATCGCCAGTCCTATAGCAACAACCCCGGCGCCGAACTGACTGATTCGTCAACGGATCTGTTCCGCGTGCCCGGTTTCGCGCGTTTTGACATTTCCGGCTACTGGCGCATCAATAAACATACCCGCCTGAACTTCGGCATCTTTAACTTGGCTGACAAGCGGTATTGGGCCTACAGCAGCACGCGCAGTCTGCAACCAGCCAACGCCCGGGATCGCCAACAGATTGAGCTTTCTACCGCGCCAGGCCGCACATTCGCTGTCAGCTTGAATGTGGACTTCTGAAGGCACTGGCGCATCTACCCCCATCACTCCAACGTCACCGAGACCCTCTATGAATCACTCAAAAAAACCTGTTCTTGCCGTGCTGGCTCTGGCCGCATTCCTGTCGGCTTGCGCCGGCAGCGTTGCGCCCAAGAACGCCGCATCTACCACAGCACAGTCGCAGCCCGCGCGCCCTGCAGGGGGCCATGGCATGGCAGCTTTCCTTGGCAGCTACGATGCCGACCGAGACGGTAAGGTCACGCGCGCCGAGTTCGATGCGATCCGCGCACAGCGCTTTCAAGCCGCTGACACCAATGGTGACGGCTGGCTCAGCGAAGACGAGTACGTCGCAGAATTCGAGTCCCGTTTGAAACGGCAGTACTTTGATACTGGACGTCAGCCGGACAAGGCCTACGAGAACGGTATCAAGCAAGCGCACGTGCGCTTTGGCATCGTCAACCGAGCGCGGGACGGCAAGTTCACGCGTGCGGAAGACAACGCGATTGCTGAAAAGACCTTCGCCAACCTGGACACCAGCGGTGATGGCGTCGTGTCTGCGGCCGATCCGCAGCGCCCACGTGAGCAGCCGAGCGGGAATAGATGAGCGCGCCAAAAAGCGTTGCGGCAGGGTACGCAAAGCATAAAACTCACTGGTGGGCTGGCGCTGCACTGACCTTGCTGGCTGCGCCGGCGGGTGCAGGCACTCTCACGCTGCAGGTCACCCTGCCAGCCATTGATACGGCCTCTTATTACCGGCCCTATCTCGCGGCGTGGGTCGAGAAAGCCGAGGAAGACAAAGCTGTGCTTGGCACTCTGGCCGTTTGGTATGACACACGGTTGCGAGACAACGGTGGCAGGGGCTGGTTGCGCAACTTGCGTACGTGGTGGCGCAGTAGTGGCGAACAAATGGTGCTGCCTGCAGATGGCGTCAGCAGCGCCACTCGTCCGGCCGGCACGCACCTGCTTCAATTCAGCGATGCCAAGGGCGTACTGGCAAAGCTCCCTGCAGGGCAGTATCAGCTGGCCATCGAAGTAGCACGCGAAAACGGCGGACGGGAGATGCTGCGTCTGCCTTTCACCTGGGGTCGTTCGGCCAGTCAGGCCGACGCGCAGGGACGTACCGAGCTCGGAAAAGTGAGTGTGGTAGCTGCGCCCTGAAGCGAATCTGGAACCTCTGCGTTCCAACCCATCCAACTATGGAAACATCAAGCATGAAATCGTTTTTATCTCGCTCATTGGCCCTGCTGACCGTGGCGTGCATCAGCGCCTGCGGCATGCAGGCGCCTGTTGGCCAATCAGTGTCGGGGCCCGTGGTCTACAAACCCGTACAGAGCTCTCAAATTCAACGCGCAGCCGTCGCACCAGCGCTGTACGAAGTTGCCTTCTCCGCACGCCAAAATGCCGTGTTTGTGGCCTCTTCAGGAGGCTTTGGTGAGGGCGCCGGGCCTAGCAAAGTGTTGCGCCTTGATCCCAAGACGCTTGCCGTGCAGGCTGAGATCGCATTACCGCTGCGTGGATTTGGCGTCGTACTGGATGACGCTTCCAACAGGCTGTACGTCGGGAACACGACAGAAGGTTCGGTCACCGTGGTGGACACTGCCAGCAATCGAGTAGTGCAGACCGTCCCGCTGATGAAGAAGGTCAAAGGTGCCGATGGCAAGGAAAAGTATCCGCATCATTTCCGCGAGCTGGTGCTCGATACGGCCAATGCTCGTCTTTATGCGCCGGGTCTCAGCTCGGATGGCAGTTCGCTGTATGTGATGAACACGCGCACGCTCACGCTCGAGAAGGAGCTTCCAGGGCTTGGGGCTGTGGCGACCGGCATCGCTTTGGACGCAGACAACCACCGCTTGTTCGTGTCCAACATGCGCGGTGGCCTTTACGAAGTCGACACGCGCAGCCTGACGATCAGCAAGAGCTATAACGTAGCCGCAGACCAGATGCTTAATTTGGCCTACGACCCCAAAGCTCGGCGACTGTTCGCCACGGACCAGGGCTTGACCAGCATCAGCGAGCGCCGTCAGAAGGCAGAGCCCGGTTTCAAGCCTACCCCTGGCAACCGTGTCGTGGTATTTGATGCCGACAGCGGAAAAATCACCACCAGTTTGCAGACTGGCGAAGGTCCAATTGCGCCGGTGTTGGACGTGCCCCGCCAACGTTTGTACGTCACCAACCGCGGTGCAGGTAGCGTCAGCGTGTTTGACACGTCCAGCCACCAATTGCTGCAGACGATCGCGCTGCCAACGCACCCGAACAGCATGGCGCTGGACAGTCGGAACAACGTGCTTTACGTCACGGTTAAAAACGGCCGTAATGATGTACGAGGCAGCCACGAGGCCGTGGTGCGCATCGCTTTCTAATGCGGGCAAAAGAGGCTGGCAAGCGAGGCTTTTGGCTTCGGCAACTGCATACCTGGCACTGGATTTCCGCTGCCATCAGCTTAGCCGGGATGCTGATGTTCGCTGTCACAGGCATCACTCTCAACCACGCTGCCAGCCTGCCGTCCAACCCCAGCAAACATGAGCAACACGCAGCGTTGCCAGCGGGCTTGTTGCCGGTGCTGGAGGCCATGGCGGACAGCGGCACTGATCCAGCGCCCCCTGAACTCGCGCGCTGGGTTGAGGAGACCTTCGCCATCAATGTCTCCAGCCTCCCTGCGGAGGCCGCTCCCGATGAGATTTTCGTGGCGATTCCCATGCCCGGAGGGGAGGGGGCCCTGGTGATTGACCGGGCCGACGCCAATGCGACCTACACAGTCACCAAGCGCGGTTGGCTAGCCTACTTCAATGATTTGCACAAAGGCCGCAACGCTGGCGTCGCGTGGTCGTGGTTCATCGATTGCATGGCGGTTAGTTGCGTGGTCTTTACGCTGACAGGGTTCGCGCTTTTGTGGATGCATGGCCGCACCCGGCCTCTTACTTGGCCGTTGACAGGTTTGAGCCTGTTGGCACCTATCTTGATAGCGTTGCTCTTCGTCCATGGCTGAAACTAGCACCAACCGCGTGTTCTTGCCGGTTGACCCTGGTGAGAACATTCCTGCGGTACCGCTTGCCGGCTACCCGATGCACCGATTCAAGGGGACAGCGATGGGGACACACTGGTCGGTTCAGGCGTATGCGCCGAAGCATGTGGAGCCCCAGCGTTTGCGCACGGCCATCATGCAGGAACTGGCCCACGCCATCGAACTGTTCAGTACCTGGGAGGCTCACAGCGAAGTTGCCCGCTGCAATGCAGCTCCTGGGGGCGACTGGCAATTTTCCGCGCCCTGCTGGGCCGTTCTTGAAAGTAGCCTGGCCTGGGCGGAGGCCAGCGGTGGCGCGGTCGATCCCACGCTCGGTGCGCTGGGGAATTTGTGGGGTTTTGGCCCGGAGGGGCCACGTCCGGAGTGGGCCCCCCTCCCGACTCAACATGAGATCGACGGGGGTTTGCGTGCGAGCGGCTGGCGGCGTGTCCAAATTGATTCGACCAGGCGAACACTGCATAAACCCGCTGGCCTGCAACTTGATTTCAGTGGTATCGCCAAGGGCTGGGCTGTTGACCAGGTCTCCTCCAGGTTAGTGCGTGAAGGGGCCTGCGTGCACCTCGTCGAAATCGGCGGGGAGCTCAAGAGCCGCGGGCTGAGACACGATCTGCAACCCTGGTGGGTGCTTTTGCAAAATAAGGGGGCCGGCCCTCGAAGCTTGTTGGCATTGGTGGATATGGCAGTGGCCACCTCGGGCGACACCCATCACCATTTCAACCATCAGGGGCGCCAATATTCACACACGTTGGACGGCCAAAGCGGTTGGCCCATCGCGCATGGCACAGCTTCAGTCACCGTGTTGCACCGCATGGCCATGGAGGCAGACGTACACGCAACGGTGTTGACTGCCATGGAGCCTCAGAGGGCCATGGACTGGGCCGAACGGTATGGACTTGCAGCGCTGCTGACAGTACGGACTTGCGCAGGCATGGAGGAACATATCAGTACGGCCATGACGGCTATGTTGGATTCATCAGAATGACGGTCGACCCCAGCCGCTGGATATGGGCTGCGTTCGCCTGTGTTGTCTGGCTTTCTTTGTGGATCGGGCCGATGCGTAAAAAACTCGGCACCTGGCAGTCCACCCGCAGGATCGCTCGACGCCTGCCTGCTAAAGACCACGCTGGCCCATTGCTGATTGGCTATGCGAGCCAGAGCGGTTTCGCAACCCTAATGGCTGAAAATTTGGCACACAAGCTGACAGCGGGTGGTCACCCGGCGCACGCTCGATCTTTGCACAGTCTAAGTACGCTCGATATCGGCAAGGCCAATCGCATGCTCTTTATTGTCAGCACTACGGGCGAGGGCGACGCACCTGACAATGCCGCTGCGTTCGTTTCACGGGTGATGAGCGGCACACTCAATCTTCAGAAATTACGCTACGGCATTTTGGCCTTGGGTGACCGCAGTTATGCGAATTTTTGCCGCTTTGGCAGAGAGCTGGACGCCTGGTTGATGTCAGCCGGTGCAATTTCGGCCTTCAGCCGTATCGAGGTTGACGGCGGCCATGCAGCCGCCTTGGACATGTGGCGTCAAGCCGTTGAGCGGTTTACTGACCATACCTTGGCTGCTGACCCATTGCCCTTTCGGCAGGCAGCACTCGCGCCGCGTTGGACACTGGTTCGGCGTGAGATCTTGAATAGCGGCAGTCCTGGCGCGCCCATTCACCGCATAGTGCTGTGGCCAGAGGATCCTACTGTGCAATGGCATGCCGGAGACGTGGCGCGGGTATGGATTTCCAATAATTCCGACGATATGCCCACGAGCCGCGATTACACGCTGGCGTCATTGCCGCAGAGTGGCTATGCGGAATTAATGGTGCGTGAGGTTTTGAAGCCAGATGGCCAGCGAGGCCTGGGGTCTGGTTGGCTGGGCCACGGGCTTGCGATAGGCGGTGAGCTCAGAATGGAGATCCGCTGCAACCGTGAGTTCCACAGTCCGGAGGCCGCCGTACCACTGATTCTGATCGGTAACGGCACGGGTTTAGCAGGATTGATCGCACACCTGGAGGCGCGTGCGCTCGCGCGGCAGCTCGGTCGGCCTATAGGTCCTACCTGGCTCTTGTTTGGTGAACGAACTTGCCAATTTGATGCGCTGTGCGGTGAAAGACTTGAAGGCTGGCTTGCCTCCGGCGTGCTCAAACGCTTGGATCGTGCATTCTCTCGGGATGCACAAGCGCCTGCGCATTACGTACAGGACTTCATCGGGCTTTATTGTGACCTGGTGCAGCAGTGGGTGAGCCACGGTGCGGCCATTTATGTCTGTGGTCAGCGCGAGGGCATGGCGAGCGGGGTGGATGCAGCGCTGCGACAGGCGTTGGGTGAACCCCTTCTGGAGCAACTGACCATCGGGGGCCGGTATAGGCGGGATGTCTATTGATGCGAGTTGCATCCGCAACGCGTGGGTACTGGATTTCATTGCTTTGGTGGAGTAATTTCCAGGGCGCTCCACCGACCCTGGATCACATCAAGCGGCTTGGCGCCGCTTGATGTGAGGTCTACTACTTGAGTGTCGACAGCCACCACAGCACATTGGTGTTGTTTGACGGAGTCGACGCATCTTTCAATACATCGGGATCGACACCTGGCGCTGCGTAAGTACCCGAGACCACTTCCTTGGTGTTGGAATCCACGTAGGAGAAGGGCGTTCCCACCGAGTTGGCCATGAAGGCTGAAGTCTGCTGAGGCAGTTTGGCCATGTAGCTGGTGTAGCGATCGAACGCGGCCGCAGGGTTGTTCATGCCATTGACAGAATTGATGATCTGACGCCAGCTGTACAGCACCCGTGCCTGGCCTGCGCAATCAGCCGCAGGCATGAGTGAAGGAGCACCTGTTGCAGTGGTTCCGCACTGAGCACCCACGGGGGAGGCTGTAAAGAGCTTGTCGAACAGACCGGTATCGTTGGCTTCCAACTGCAGCAGGGCGCTGGCATGGTGACTCGCCCAATCCTGCGAGAGTATGTAGGGCGTCAGCGGACTGATAGGCAAGATCTGAATCCCGACGCGATAAGTCTCGCGTTGGCCAAAGAAGACTTGTGTTTCAGTCAGGTTAAAGCGCTTGATACCTACCGTGATGAGTTTGTTGGGGTCGGCCGTGACAGAGCCTCCACCCTTCAATGGGATCTCAATCGGTGCGACGTCCTGGAAGACGCTGTTGGTTGGCGTCACCTGGTACATGGCTTGAGCAGAACGAATTTCCCCCGCTGCCATGACCATGCCCATCGCTTGCATCTCTGGGTTGCCTGTGACGGCACCCCACAGCACCAGGCCGTAGTTGGCATGGATAGCTTCGCTGGAGGACTCTGTGTTGCCACCGTTTGCATCAGGGCCTGCGTCCGCCACGTTTTGCATGCGGAACCAGTCGTAGGTGCGGGTAATGGGGAAGTAGGTGTCGTCGCTGCTGTAGTTGGCAATATCACGTGCCAAGGTATTCACCGGCTCCTTGTACTTGTCGCGCCAGGTGGCGTCATATCGGCCCAGGACTGCAGAGGCATACAGGAAGTAGCCGTAGTGGAACATATGGTCCAGGTACGTGGCGTTGTAGAAGTCCTGCTCATAGTCGTTCTGCAGAAACGGACGGTTGGTTACCGTGCCACCATTGGTGGTGTCGTAACGGAAGTAGTCCTGCATTTTCTTGGTGAGCTTGTCGCCCCATTCGGGATCGTCGTCGTCCTTGGCGTCAAACCAGGGGTTGAGGGTCGACTTCAAGAAGTCGAGCATCTCATTGCGGGTGTCTTTAGCCTCTTCTCCCAACTGCGCTGCGATGAGTACCAAGCGAGCAATGTTGCCCACATACTTGCCGCACAGGTAAGACTCGTAGTTGCAGTGTGCGATGTAACCTTTGGCAGTGGCTGCATCGGCGCGCAATGACGCCAGTACGGCTGCACGATCGGAGGCCTTGATGGTGCCCGCACCTTGCCAGAGCTGTTCAGCCTGGCTGGACTCTTGCAACACCCCCGGAATCTTGAGTGTCTGATTCCAGGATTTGCCCACCACGCCCGTCATGGTTCCGAAATTCGAGCGGTACTTCAGCCCAACCTTGTTGGCATCGGGCATGGACTTGAGGTGCAACTGATCGAATGCCACCATCAGCAAGCGGTCGCCTGAAGCCACAGATCCGTCCAGAGTTTCCGTGTTCCAGCCGTAGCGCACCGACGCATCATTGCCACCGGCGTACTGCAGATTGATCGAAGAGGTCACGGGGTATTCGACCGAATGCTTGTCCAGCAGGGCTTCCTCCGTGGGAAAGCTTACCGCTGTAGGCGCAAGCGTTGGAGAAAATGGCTGCTCATTCACGAAGGCCGCGCGGACGGTGCCGTTGAAAGGGGCACTGAACACATACGTACGTGAAGGGATGTCCCACTTCAATGTGACTTGTGCCGAGGTATAGACCACCATCACGCGTTGCATGAACGCCAGGTTCGGATCGGTGCTGACGGATTCGTCAGAGGTGCGGTAGACAAAGCGAAATTTCTTGCCCGTCAGGTCTGGCGTAGTGGGGGCGCCGCCGTTTTCAGCGAATGGCTGGATTTCTCCGTTGTCCACGGAGACGGCCTGAATTTCAGGGATGGCCTCCCATTTGTTGGGGTCGCCCTTTCCAGGGTTGGTGGGGAGCCGGGTAACAGGGTCCTTGTCTTCCTGAGCGCGGATCCCCTGGCCCAGGCCGATCTGCGGGCGCAAATTGGCATACTTGGCTGTGATGTAGGGAGAGCCCACGGCCATGATGAGCTGCATGCTGGGCAAGCCCGCGCCGTTGGCGGCGGTACCGTACCAGGACGTAGCCACGGTCAGCTCATCTTGGTGATCGATACGACGAGTGAGTCGTCCGCTGCTGGCAGGCAGGTACGTCAGTTGCAGATCGGGATTAGGGGAGGGCGCCATGATGTAAGGCGCAGCGTCCACGTAATACGGATTGGACATATCCAACGGCGCGCCCGGTTTGGGGATAAAGCGCTTGCGCGGAAATGCGACGTTGACCATGCCAGAGCGGTCATCCAGCCATGCCTGGTTAGGAAAGGCAAAGACGGACTGTTCGCGCGAATCGCCGGGGACCCCTAGTGGTACGTCCATATTGCGAGGGCTCTGATAGAAGAAGGACTTGTACCACTTGCCCGTAGGCAGAGGCCTTCCGGCCATGCCCTCTACCAGGGTGAAGTTCTTGTTGGCGGGTTGAAATGGATTCGTGACCGCCCCCCCGCCCAGCACGGTACTGGGATCCACGGTGGAAATCGCCGGGAGGTCTGAGGCTTTGGCCGTCAGCAAGTTGGCCGATTTCGCACTCGGTCCGATCGGAGCCAAGGTAGCGGGGATAGTGCTGTCAGCCAGCACGGGTGCGACGCGCGTCGGTGGGTGGTCGCTGTAGGCACTGCTGCTGGAGCTGTCGCCGCCGCCACCGCAAGCCGCCAGGCCGACAACGCCGAACAAACTCATCGTCAGCAGACTGAAGCGACATCTTTGTTGCCAGTCGTTGTTCATCATTTTTTCCTTAGCTGGAGAATTAAATAATACTGATTCACTATTGAAAGTCGTGCGGCTGAGTCCCGCTTTTATCCACTGAGGTGGAAATCACATGTCGCACATTGGCAAGCAGGAATCAGTTGCACCCATCTGGTGCACATTCAATGCACGGTTTACAGATCATCCGGATAACAGGCTTGAATATACGCAGGCCAACCCGAATGCGAAAGTGCTAGGTCACGAGCATGCGTCCCAGGTTTCGGGGCTGCGTACCACGTCCTGGGTGCCACGTCGAGAAGGCGGCTCAGAAACAGCCTGCTCGACACCGACCCAGAATCAGGAAGTCCAGCTGAGGCAGGAACCCGGAGCCCCTGCTTTTATTGAGTGGTGAGGCAATTAGGTGGCATGGGCCAGTGAGAGGGCCCTTTCCCAACGCTCGTTGCCTAGGCCATCACGCAGGGATAGCCTGACTAGCACAGTGGCATTTCAGGGGGGCGGTACACGCCGTGCCTCATCGGACGCTGCCGCGAAAATGCGCGCGGCAAGCCCTGCAAATTGCTCACCCGTGACCTCGTGGCGCATGAACCAGGGCCTGCCGTTGTCTACCCGATGAACGACGACGATATCTCTCTCGGGGTCAATCAGCATAAACTGCCCGCCTGTGCCCACCGCGAAAGCCAATTGGTTGGCAGAATGGCGCCAGAAGGGAAAGGCTCTTTGTGGCACCCACCACATATACCCATATCCATTCCAGCCCTGACCGACCGTGCTGTAAGACGTGGTGCTTTCCTGTAGCCACTTCGAACTCACTATTTCTTTGCCTTGCCACTGGCCACGGCGACTGACAAGAAGCCCTATGCGCGCAAGATCGCGTGCTGAAAGCTTCATGACGTAGGCAGGATGGTCGGAGGCTCTTTCGTAGACCAGTTCTGTGTCCTCAGGGTAGCGAAAGTCTTCGAGCTGCAGTGGATCGGCTAATTCAGCCTTGAAGGCTTGATAGACGCTCTTTCCGGTCTTCTGCTGAAAGATAGTCCCGAGCGTGTTGAAGTCCCAATTGTTGTAGTACCAGTACTGTCCAGGGGCATGGCTTCCTCGGGCAGGGCGCTCCTTTTTAGCCTCTGCCGTCTCATAGGCGGCAGGGTGGTAGACGCCAGACCTTGCCTGCAGAAGCTGTCGAACCGTGGCCGTGCGTTCGGTGTCGCTGAGCCCACCCTTGTCCGTGATGTTGAGATCGGCAAGGCTTTCGTTGAGATTGATGTTCCCGCGGTCCACATGTATGCCGTACAAAATGCTCAGCACGCTTTTGCGAATCGACGCCAGATTCATTGGTTGGGTGATGTCGCCATATGCGTGTACCAGGCGTCCGCGATGAATGACCAGATATGCGTCAGAGCGGATAGATGCAGCATATTTGTCGGCAAGTTTGAAACGCTCCGATGACCAGCCAGACTCTTGTTTGTCTTCGGTCGCAACGGCCCACTTCGCACTTGGAAAAACCGGCTGTGCCTGCGCCTGCGTGGCCGCGCTCAGGCCGATCAGGACCACGCAAGCGGTGGCAATGCTCTTTCTAAGGAAAGCTGTCCATTGGGGTGTGATCATCGCTTGAATCCACGCAATAGGGTGACTGAAGTTGAGCCAATGTGGTCTAAGGAGCCACTGCCGCGTTGTGTGCGCGTTTCAGTAGGCGCCTGCGTATAAGGCCACTTGCGGGTCTGATCAGTAGCCAGTAGAGACGGAATCTTCGATGCACGTCGGCATCGCGGCACCAGACACGAGTGCGGGTGGTCAGCCGGGTGCCGGACGCTTCTGCCTCGGCCGTGAAATTCATGACCAGTTTTGCAATGCCCGAGGGGTTTATCTCACGAAAATCCTGCGCATCGCTCAACGTAGACAGGCCGTAATCCGACTGCCAGAAGCGGCCTGCGAGTCCATAGGCTAGTTCCTGGTTGCCGTCTCTTCCAAGGAAAACGAAATTCGCTATCCCGAAAGAAGGACGGTTTTGCAGGCTGGAATTCAATCCAATCCGGCCAGCTAGGCGATTGGGCATCTCACGCAGCGCGATCAACCCACGGGCGATCGGATCATCAACCACTTCAGGACGCTCAAGCATATCAAGCACATGCGCTGCAGACGCCGGAACGTAGCGGCTGTGCTCCTCCGTAAATTGATACTGGGGCAGAAAAAGGTCCATCAGGTTCATGACCTCATTATTCACCCGCATCCAGGGCGTCCAGCAAAGCGCGCCAATGGTCGTAGATTAATCCTTCAAGCTCCGGTAAACGGGCGCATACCATAGATTTCTTGACCTTCTGACTTGTCGCGCTCGGGACAAGCCCTATTGCGCTGCAACATGCAACTCCTACAATGAAACAGAACGATCGTTCTTTTATCTTTTTTTAGGGCCCGCATGACCGCTGAATACAAGCTCCATGGCAACGTCGCCGTTATTTCTTTGAACAACCCCCCCGTCAATGGTCTCGGTTTTGAAACGCGGGTGGGCATTGTCAACGGGCTTGAGAAGGCCAATGCCGATCCTGCTGTCAAAGCCATTGTGCTGACAGGCGCTGGCAAGGCTTTTTCTGGTGGCGCTGATATTCGGGAGTTCAATTCTCCCAAGGCCATGCAAGAACCTATCTTGCTGAGTGTGATCCGTGCCGTTGAGAATTCGCCGAAACCCGTGGTGGCTGCAGTTCACAGTGTCGCCATGGGCGGTGGTTTGGAGTTGGCACTCGGTGCCCATTACCGCATTGCAGCTCCAGGCGCGAAGATTGCGTTGCCAGAGGTCAAGTTGGGCTTGATCCCCGGTGCCGGTGGTACGCAGCGCCTGCCGCGCGTACTGGGCGTGGAAACCGCGTTGAACATGATCGTCAAGGGTGATCCGGTCAACAGCGAATTGTTGGCGGGCCTCCCCGGCCAAAAGCTGTTCGATCAACTCTCCACGACGGCTGAGTCGCTATTGGATGAAGCCCTGGCCTTGGCAGACAAGGTTGCTGCTAAACACGCCAATGGATCGCCGTTGCCTCTGGTTCGCAACCTGCCGTGCAAGCATCCCAATGGTGACGCTTACTTCCAATTTGCCCGCAATATGGTCAATGGAATGGCGAAGAATTTCCCTGCACCCGCCAAGTGCGTGGATGCCGTGGAAGCCAGCACCAAGCGCAAGTTCGAAGATGGTATGGCGTTTGAGCGCGAAACCTTCATGAACCTCATGTTGACGCCAGAGTGCAAAGCGCTTCGTCATATCTTCCAGGCCGAGCGTGCTGCTTCCAAGATCCCGGATGTGGGCTCGGACATCGCTCCACGCGAAATCAAGAGCGTGGGCATCATTGGTGCGGGCACCATGGGCGGCGGCATCGGAATGAACTTCCTGAACGCAGGCATTCCGGTGATCATGCTCGAGATGAAGCAAGAGGCACTGGACCGTGGCCTTGCCATCATTCGCAAAAATTATGAGGCGCAGGTCAAGAAAGGCAAGCTGAAGCAGGACAAGTACGAACAGCGCATGGCTCTTCTGAGCACCACGCTGAACTATGACGACCTCAAGAATGCCGATCTCGTCATAGAGGCTGTGTTTGAAGATTTGAGCGTGAAAGAAGCCGTATTCAAGAAGCTCGATGAAGTCATGAAGCCTGGTGCCGTACTGGCATCCAACACGTCCACCCTGGACGTAGACAAGATTGCTGCCTTCACCAAGCGGCCACAAGACGTTGTGGGCATGCACTTCTTCAGCCCTGCCAATGTCATGAAGCTGTTGGAGGTTGTGCGCGGCGCGAAAACCGCCAAAGACGTCCTGGCCACAGTGATGGCTGTCGCCAAGAAGATCAAGAAAACTGCCGTGGTCTCCGGTGTTTGCGATGGTTTCATCGGTAACCGCATGATCGAACAGTACAGCCGTCAGGCCGGTTTCCTGCTGGAGGAGGGTGCCACGCCTGCGCAAGTGGACAAGGCCGTTGAAAAGTTCGGATTTGCCATGGGGCCATTCCGCATGGGTGATATGGCGGGCAACGACATTGGCTGGGCAATCCGTAAGCGCCGGTACCAGGAAACTCCGGATATGAAATACAGCAAGACTGCGGATCTGTTGTGTGAAATGGGCCGTTTCGGACAAAAGACCGGTGCTGGCTGGTACGACTATGTGCCTGGCAAACGCGACGCCATTCCGTCCAGCGCGGTGAACGAAATGATTGAAAAACACCGCAAGGACCTCGGCATCACCCCGCGCAAAATCGGGGACGAGGAAATTGTCCAGCGGCTGGTGTATTCGCTGGTCAACGAAGGCGCGCATATTCTTGAAGACGGCATTGCAAGCAAAGCCAGCGACATCGACGTGGTCTATCTCACCGGCTATGGTTTCCCGATCTGGCGTGGCGGCCCCATGCAGTACGCGGACCAAATGGGACTTTTCAACGTCGCTGAAAGCATGAAGCGTTTCGCTCGTAATCCCATGGATGACGCAACTTTCTGGCAGCCGGCGCCTCTGCTGCAGAAACTGGTGACAGAGGGCAAAACTTTCAACGGTTAAGCCGGTGAAAAAAGCCTTATTTGCTCTCTTGCTGTTGGTCGCCACATTGATTGTGGCGATTGGCGTGAACACCTGGCGCCAAGGTTCGCGCCAGGTGAGGGTGCCACCGGCTCCAGAGCTCGCCATTGACACCCAAGCGGCCACTACCCGGCTGGCGGCTGCCATTCGGTTCAAGACAGTCTCCAACCTGGAAGACGCCAACCTCAATGCAGACCAATTCACCGGTCTGCACGCTCACCTGCAAACCAGCTACCCCCGCGCACACGCGGCGCTCAAGCGAGAAGTCGTGGGTGATCTCACGTTGCTCTATACATGGCCGGGAACCGACCCTGCCGCGCCCCCCATTTTGCTATTGGCCCATCAGGACGTGGTGCCCATTGCGCCCGGTACAGAAGCTCAGTGGCAAGCCAGTCCGTTTGCCGGAGAGATCAAAGAGGGCTTTGTGTGGGGGCGTGGCGCCTGGGACAACAAGGCCAACCTGATTGGCCAGATGGAAGCCGTGGAGATGCTGCTGGCGGAGGGCTTTCAGCCGCGCCAGACGATTTACCTCGCCATGGGCGCGGATGAAGAGGTTGGTGGATTGCGGGGAGCCAAAAAAGTGGCCCAGTTGTTGGCGTCTCGTGGCGTCAAGCTCGACTTTGTACTTGACGAAGGGCTACTCATCACGGAGGGCATCCTCAAGGGATTCAGTAAACCCGCAGCACTGATAGGCATTGCCGAAAAAGGCTATCTGTCCGTGGAAATGCATGCTCACGGAACGCCTGGGCATTCCTCGATGCCTCCGGCTGCGGGCACAGGGGCTATTGGTATGTTGAGTTCCACCCTGGCCAAGCTCGAAGACAAGCAGATGCCTGCTCACATACGTGGCGTGGCGCAAGAGATGTTCGACACCATAGCTCCGGAAATGGATGGTTTCGCACGCGTGGCACTTTCCAACCTTTGGTTGTTCGGGCCACTGGTGCAGCGTCAACTCGAAGGCGCGGCCAGCACGAATGCCATGTTGAGAACCACCACGGCGCCTACTATTTTTGAAGCTGGCAACAAAGACAACGTGATACCCGGTGAAGCCAAGGCCACGGTCAATTTCCGTATATTGCCAGGTGACACGCAAGACAGCGTTCTGCAGCACGTGCGCGAGGCCGTTGGTCCGCAGCCGGAGGGCCGATTCGAACTGAAAACGTTGAAGGGTGCATCTGAACCGTCGCCTATCTCACCGACGGAATCGGCGTCCTATCAATTGCTGAACCGCACACTCAGGTCGCTTTTTCCGGATACCTTGGTCGCACCAGGACTGATGATTGCAGCCACTGACTCACGTCATTTCACAGAAATCAGCCAGCATATCTATCGTTTTTCCCCCGTCCGCGCCAAGCCGGAAGATCTGTCGCGTTTCCACGGGACCAATGAGCGCGTGAGCGTCGCTAATTTTGGTGAGTTGATCCGCTTTTACGTACAGCTGCTGCGCAACTCATCCGCGCCAGCCAGCGCCAATCCTTAGTTTCAGGTATTCATCAGAAAGGTCGTCATATGAGTCAAGCCGTCATAGTCTCCACTGCACGCACTCCACTCGCCAAGAGCTGGAAAGGCGGTTTCAACATGACCCATGGCGCAACCTTGGGGGGCCATGCGGTGCAGCATGCCATTGGACGCGCGGGCATAGAAGCCGGCGAAGTCGAAGACGTCATCATGGGCTGCGCCAACCCCGAGGGGGCCACGGGCTCCAACATTGCACGCCAGATTGCATTGATGGCCGGTTGTCCCATTTCCGTTTCTGGATTGACCGTCAACCGCTTCTGTTCTTCAGGCTTGCAAACCATTGCTCTGGCGGCGCAGCGCATTATTGCGGGCGAGGGTTCGGTGTATGTAGCTGGTGGGGTGGAAAGCATTTCTTGCGTGCAGCAGGAGATGAACCTGCACATGATCAAAGACCCGGCTCTTGAACGTATCAAGCCCGAGATTTACTGGAACATGCTCCAGACCGCTGAGCAGGTAGCCAAGCGCTACGGTATTGGGCGGGACGCCATGGACGAATACGGTGCGGCCAGCCAGCAAAAAGCGAGCGCAGCACTTGCGGCCGGTAAGTTCACTGACGAAATAGCCCCCATTACTGTGACGGCTGGCGTGGCTGATCCTGTCATGGGCCTGCGCACCAAAGAAGTCACTGTCTCGAAGGATGAAGGAATCCGCGAAGGAACCACCAAAGAAGGCATCAGTGGAATCCGCTCCGCCATCCCCGGTGGGTTGATTACCGCCGGTAATGCCAGTCAGTTCTCGGATGGAGCAGGTGCCTGCGTAGTCATGGATGAAAGCCTGGCGAGCAAGAGGGGCCTCAAGCCGCTTGGCCGCTTCCTTGGTTTTGCCGTCGCCGGGTGCGAACCTGATGAAATGGGCATTGGCCCGGTGTTTGCCGTACCTAAAGTCTTGAGCAGACTCGGCCTGAAAGTCAGCGACATCGACCTGTGGGAGCTTAACGAAGCTTTCGCCGTGCAGGTGCTTTATTGCCGCGACAAACTGGGCATTCCTGCCGACCTCTTGAACGTGAACGGCGGTGCCATTGCAGTAGGCCACCCTTACGGCGTGAGCGGGCAGCGCCTGACTGGACATGCGTTGATTGAAGGCAAACGCCGTGGCGCCAAGCGAGTCTGCGTGACGATGTGCATTGGCGGCGGTATGGGTGCTGCAGGCGTTTTCGAAGTCCTCTGAGTTTCCCCTCTCTGCTGTTATCACCCCACGGGGGTGATAACGCCAATGCTGTTTCCAAACCCCCATGAGCCTGCGCAACACCCTCGACTTTCTGCTGTATGACTGGCTCGATGCGCCGGCGCTGATTGAGCGCCCGCGTTTTGCCGAACACTCCCGTGAGACCTTCGATGCAGTCATGGACACCTGTGAACGCATCGCTCGCGACAAGTACGCTCCTTTTAATCGATTGATCGATTCTGAGGAGCCGCGAACCGAACAGCAGCCAGACGGCAATCTGCATGTGGTGCTGCCCCAGGCTACCTATGACGCGCGCATCGCCTACGCCGAAAGCGGCATGTTGGCCGCCGCGCAGGACTATGAGCACGGCGGCATGCAGCTGCCTTATCTCGTGGAAGCCGCTGCCAATGCGTTCTTCGGCAAAGCTTCGATCAGCATCGGTGCCAACCTGTTGACGGTGGGCAATGCCAATTTGCTGATGGCCTATGGCACCCCGTTGCAGAAACAGGTGTTTGCTGCCAACGAATTCAACGGGCGCTGGACTGGCACCATGTGCCTCAGTGAACCTCAGGCGGGCTCCAGCTTGAGCGATGTGGCCACGCGCGCAGAGCTTGAGGAGGAGGGCGATCCGCTGGGTCCACGGTACCGTCTGCGCGGCAACAAGATGTGGATTTCCGGCGGTGAACACGAACTTGCCGAAAACATCGTGCACCTTGTGCTGGCCAAAATTCCGGGCCCAGACGGCAAGCTGGTACCTGGCGTCAAGGGCATTTCACTGTTTCTGGTGCCCAAGAAACTGGTGGATACCAACGGTCAACTGACAGGCGTTCGAAATGACGTCGCACTGGCGGGCCTCAACCACAAACTGGGCTGGAGAGGCACCACCAATACATTGCTCAATTTTGGCGAAGGCAAGTTTCCGGTCGCTGGGAAACCGGGCGCCATTGGGTATCTGGTGGGCCAGCCAGGGCAGGGCCTGAAGTGTATGTTTCACATGATGAACGAGGCGCGCATCGCCATTGGCATGGCGGCCACCATGCTGGGCTTGGCGGGGTACGAGGCCTCGTTGGACTATGCGCGTACACGAACTCAAGGGCGGCCCGTTGGTGCAGGCGGTAAGGATGCGAACCAGGCACCGGTTCGGCTGATCGAGCATGCCGATATCAAACGCATGCTCTTGACACAAAAAGCTTACTGCGAAGGCTCGCTCGCCTTATTGCTGTATTGCGCACGCCTGGTTGACGAGCAGCACACGGGTCCGTCGGAGGCAGCTGATGAAGCTCGGCTGCTGCTGGAGGTTCTAACGCCCATTGCCAAAAGCTGGCCTAGTGAGAACTGCCTGGAGGCTAATTCGCTTGCCATCCAGATTCACGGTGGCTATGGCTACACGCGCGACTTTCCCGTTGAGCAATACTGGCGCGACAACCGGCTCAACATGATTCATGAAGGTACCCACGGCATACAAGCGATGGACTTGCTGGGTCGAAAGGTGCTGATGGAGGGCGGACGCGGCTTGAAGCTGCTGGCTGCGCGCATTAACAGCACAATCGAAAAGGCGCTGCAGCAGCCTGAACTTGCTGTCTATGCCAACGCTCTCGCACAGGCGCTTGCACGTGTGGGCGCGGCCACCAAAACCGCGTGGGCCACTGGTCAACCGGCAGAAGCTTTGGCGAACGCTGTTCCCTACATGCAGGCATTCGGTCATATGGTGTTGGCTTGGGTGTGGCTCGATCTGGCGCAGACCGCTTCAAACGACGAATTGCAGGCAAGCGAGGCTTCTCGAGGCTGCATTCCCTCCATGAACTATTTCTACCGCTATGAGTTGCCTAAGCTTGACGCCTGGCTGCGCGTAGTGGAATCCCGCGATATGACCTGCGCTGAAATGCCAGAGCAGCTTTTTTAAAGATTCCAGCATCCAAGTCTCTTTTCATTCTGCACACCGCGCACTGCGCACCTTAAACCCTCCACGCACAACTTCAACATCTACGCTCATGACTCGTACCATCCAGCAACTTTTCGATCTCAAGGGTAAAACAGCCATCGTGACAGGCGCTTCTCGCGGCTTGGGACTGCAAATGGCCTATGCCCTGGGGGAGGCGGGTGCCCGCATCATGCTGAGCTCACGCAAAGAGAGTGACCTTGAGGAAGCTGCAGCAGAACTGCAGCGCGCTGGCATTGACGCGCGCTGGGTCGCCGCCAATTGCGCGGACGAAGCAGACATAGGGCGCTTGGTGGATGAAACCCTTCAGCGCATGGGAGACATCGACATTCTGGTCAACAATGCGGGGGCGGCATGGGGCGCACCGGCTGAAGACCATCCAGTGGATGCGTGGGACAAGGTAATGAACCTCAACGTCCGCGGCTACTTTATCTTGAGCCAGCAAGTGGCCAAGCGCAGCATGATTGCGCGCAAAACGGGCCGAATCATTAACATTGCCAGCATTGCGGGCCTCGGGGGCAATCCACCCGAAATGCGCACGATTGCCTACAACACCAGCAAGGGGGCCGTCGTGAACTTCACGCGCGCACTTGCTTGCGAGTGGGGGCGCTACGGCATCACCGTGAATGCGATCTGCCCCGGATTTTTCCCCAGCAAAATGACCCGTGGTACTTTGGAGTCTATGGGTGAGGAGGAACTTGCTTCCCATGCACCTCTGGGCCGTCTTGGCGATGACGAAGACTTGAAGGGCCTGACCCTGCTGTATGCCAGCGACGCCGGCAAGCACATCACGGGGCAGTGGTTGGCCGTCGATGGCGGCGTCAGCGTGGTCACCGGAGGATGATCAAGGCACTTGTATCCGGTGTTTCTAATTGAATGAGGTTGGACCGTGAGTCTTGAATTTGGTAACCACATCCCGTTCGTGCATCACTTAGGCTTTACGCTTGAAGTCTACGAAGCCGGTGAGTCCAGGTTGCACTACTTGCCCAAGCCGGAACACTGCAATTCATTTGGAGTCGCTCACGGCGGGGCGCTGATGACTTTGATGGATGTGACCATGGTCATGGCGGCCCGCAGTAGCGGAACGCAGGATATGGGAGTCATTACCATCGAAATGAAGACAAGCTTCATGCGCCCGGCAGGGGCTTCCAAGCAAGGCGAGCCACTGGTGGGATCAGGAAAACTGTTACATAGAACCCGCAACATGGCATTTGTTGAGGCCACTATCCACGATGCCGATGGCCAATTGTGCGCAACGGCCAATGGAACTTTCAAGTTCGTACCGCAAGCGCCTATAGCTTGACCGCTGTGACCGCTTTTGGGCATCCCCTACACCACGCCCTGTTCTTAACTAATTCGCAATGGAATGACCATGCCTACAAATCGTCAGATTCTTCTAGATAACCGCCCAGAGGGCGAAGCAACCACCAGCAATTTCAAGCTGGTGACCAGCGAGACGCCGGCACTTCAAGACGGCCATGTTTTGGTACGCCATCATTACCTGAGCCTGGACCCCTACATGCGTGGCCGGATGAGCGAGAGCAAGAGCTACTCTGCGCCCCAGCCCTTGGGCGAGGTGATGATCGGCGGTACGGTAGGTGAGGTCGTCGAATCGCGGCACCCTAAGTTCGCGGCCGGCGACAAAGTGGCTGGCATGGGCGGTTGGCAGGAATACAGCGCCGTTGACGCCTCCCAACCAGGCCTCTTGCGCAAAGTCGACACGACGCATGTCCCGCTGTCCTTCTACCTGGGTGCGGTTGGTATGCCGGGGGTCACGGCGTGGTATGGCTTGAATGAAATCATTGCACCCAAGAGCGGGGAAACCGTGGTGGTGAGCGCAGCCACGGGAGCGGTGGGAAGTTCATACGCCGCGTTGGCCAAGGCTCGCGGTTGCAGGGTGGTCGGGATTGCAGGTGGCCCTGAGAAATGCAAGTACGCAGTCGAAGAACTGCATTTCGACGAGTGTATTGATTACCGCACCCATCCAGATGTCAAAACTTTGTCCAAGGCTTTGAAGCAAGCCTGTCCGGATGGGATTGACGGCTACTTTGAAAATGTGGGCGGCTACATTCTCGATGCCGTGCTGCTGCGCACGAATGCGTTCGCCCGGATTGCCGTTTGCGGAATGATTGCAGGCTACGACGGTCAACCCTTGCCGCTGCAAAACCCCTCGCTCATCCTGATCAATCGTTTGAAGATTGAAGGCTTCATCGTCAGCGAACACATGAATGTATGGCCGCAAGCCTTGCAAGAGCTCGGCACACTGGTAGCACAGGGCAAGCTCAAACCCCGCGAAACCGTGGCTCAGGGTCTGGATGCCGCCCCTGAGGCTTTCCTTGGCTTGCTCAAAGGAAAGAACTTCGGGAAACAACTGGTCAAACTGATCTAGGAGGCTGTCGGACTTGGAGCGCCGATAGCGAGAAAAGGCCCCAGCGAGGACA
>JAECRA010000112.1 GCA_015999985.1 Comamonadaceae bacterium | reverse complement strand
GCCCTTGGGTTGGCCGGTGGTGCCGGAGGTGTAGAGGATGCTGGCGGGCGTGTCGGCCTGCGGCTTTCCGTCCTGCGTCGGGCGTGCCGCAGTGGGCAGCGGCGCCGCGTCGTCGGGTGTGACCACGGGCGGCTGGTGGCGCGCCTCGGCCAGCGCCGCCTGCACGGCGGGCAGGCGCGTGGGCAGGGCCACGACCAAGTCCACGCGCGCATGGTCGATCAGAGAGGCTAGCTCGCGCGGGCGGTATTCGGGGTTGATCGGCACCACGCACACGCCCAGGGTGTTCAGCACCAGCTTGTGCAGCAGGTGCTCGGGCCGGCTTTCCAGAAACAGGGCGACGCGGTGGCCCAGGCGGTAGCCGGCGGCGCGGTAGCGCTGCACCAGGCCCGCTATCAGTGCGGCGGCCTCGGCGTAGCTGATCTCGCTCCCCTGCGGGTCGTAGGCGCGGGGCGGGTTGGCGGGCACGGCCAGCAGGCTGTGCGGGCCGTCGGCTGCGGTGGCGCGCAAGAAGGCGTCGGCGATGGTGGTGTGGTCGTCGATGGAGATCATGGCGTGGGATTCCAGCGGCAATCAGGGGCAGATGTCGGGCGCGGGCTGGGGCGAAACGCCCTGGTTCAGCGCGGCCTGTGGGCCTGTCAGAAGTTTGGGGTGCGAGGCTCCAGCATGCGCATGCCCTCAAGCATACGTGGGCGCGGCGGCGAGACGGGATGGGGTCGAAGGGGTCATGATCGCGCTCCTGCCAAAGAAACTTGGTCGATCGCCTCATTCACCAACAGGCACAGGGGGGCGATGTTGAAGCTGCATCAGGGCCTTCGCGGCGGACGGTCGCGCGAGCGGTTGGGTCCGTTGATCGTGCGCAGGCGATCGTCCCCCTGGATCTGGCGATTCAATTTTTGAATCACGGACTGCGCAACCTTGGATCACCTCGTGCGGACGGGTCTCTAAAGTCATCGCCATTGCAGCATATGGATGGCTATGACTAACTCAAGCGTTTTCAAGGATGATGTTCTGCATGACCGCGTCGCGATTATCACGGGCGGGAGTTCGGGACTCGGATTCGGCATGGCGGCCGCGTACCAAACACTTGGTGCGCATGTCGTGCTAGTTGGCAGGGACTCCGAGAAGCTGGCCCATGCCAAGGCGGACCTCGAACCACTCGGCCATGAGGTGCTTGCTTTTGCATCCGACGTGCGGAGCTACGAGGGCACGACGGCGGTCGTTGATCAAGTCATGCAGAAGTTCGGGCGTATCGATGTCCTTATCAACAACGCAGCTGGCAACTTCCATTGCCCATTTGAGCAGCTGACCCCCAATGGCTGGCGCGCGGTCGTGGATATTGATCTCAACGGGACCTTCAACTTCTGCCACGCGAGCCTGATTGGCCTCAAGCAATCCAAATGGGGAGGCCGCGTGATCAATATTTCGCTCGCGCAAGCGGCCTCAGGATGGCCTGGCAGTGCGCACGCTGCCTCCGCCAAAGCAGGCGTTACCGCTCTGACCCGGTCCCTGGCGGTGGAGTGGGGGCCATACGCCATTCGGGTCAACAACATCCTGCCCGGCCCCATCGCCAACACCGAAGGGGTGAAGCGTCTGTATGAAGACCGTGGTCAAGCGGAGAAAGAGCTCAATCGGCTTTGCCTGGACTCGTTCGGGCATACCGATGACATTGCCAATGCAGCGGTCTTTTTGGCCTCCGAGGCAGGTAATTTCATCACCGGCTGTGACCTCTCGGTGGACGGCGGTCGCTGGCTCAAGCGTGCTTGGGTCTGAAGTACGGTCTCAAGTTGCAGATCAAAGAGGTTCGCAAAACATGCATTTCCTTGAGCCAGTTCTCAATCCAAGAAGCGTTGCAGTGGTTGGCGCATCGCCAAAGACAGGTTCGTTTGGTGGAGCGGTCGTCCGAAATCTCCTCAAGCACTTCCAGGGAGAGATCTATCCCGTCAATCCGCAGTACGCAACTGGGGACATCGAAGGCAAACGTTGCTTCGCCTCGCTATGCGAATTGCCTCAGGTGCCAGATTGTCTTGGGATTGCGGTGTCGGCAGACCTGGTGCCCGGAGTTCTCGAAGATGCAGCGAAGGCGGGTATCAAAAACGCCATCATTTTCTCGTCAGGTTTTTCCGATCTGGGCAACGACATTGGACGCGCCAAGCAAGCCCAGTTGGTCAGACAAGCGCAAGCACTGGGCATTCGACTGCTGGGGCCAAACTGCACCGGGGTCGTCAACGTGCATACGGGCGCAGCGTGCAACATTTTGCCCAGCATCGTTGACTTGCCCATGGTTCGCGGCGACGTTGCAGTCATTGGTCAAAGTGGCGCTCTAGGCTATGTGGTGCTGCAAGCCATGCATCGCGGAGTGGGTTTCAGCAAATTGATCTCGACAGGAAACTCCTGTGATGTGGATCTTGCAGACCTGATCAACTATCTGATCGAGGACGAGACAACAAAAGCGATCGCGTTGTTGTTCGAGAGCATCCCAGACGGTCCACGCTTTTCCGCAGCACTACACAATGCATTCATCGCTGGCAAGCCCGTAGTCGTATACAAAATTGGGACAACCACATCGGGTCAGCGCGCCGCGCTTTCGCATTCGGGGATGCTGGCTGGTGACCAGGCGGCCTATGAGGCAGTTTTCTATCGGACAGGCGCCATTCAGGTTCAGGCGTTCGAAGCGCTGCTGGAGACGGCAGTGTTTTTTGCGCGCCATGGTCACAAGCAACCTCAAGGAGACGGGATAGGCGTTATTTCTGGATCGGGTGGGTCTGTCGTCATGGCAGCCGACAAGGCGGACACTTACCAACTGAAGTTGCCGGATCCTTTGGAAAAAACCAAGCGGGAGCTCGCTGCTCGATTACCGTCGTTCGCAGCTATTGCAAACCCCGCGGACGTGACGGCTGAATCGATCAGAGATCAATCGATGTACCAGGAATGTGTCCAGATCTTTGCCGAAGACCCACAGTTCTCCAGCGTCATTGTCCTGATGCCATCTGCGCATGGACAAGCAGCGATTGGTCGGGCTGAGGCATTGGTGGACCTGGCACGATGCATCGACACTCCGTTGTCCCTGGTATGGATGAATGAGTGGTACGAAGGTGTGGGCTCTAGTGTGTATGACCGCAGCGACTCGCTTGCGATGTTCCGCTCATTGGACCGATGCATGCAAGCGCACCGAGCGTGGATGGATTACCACCGGCGTCGCCAATCACTGAGCACCGACCGCCAACAGCAAGGTTTGGACAGGTTCGAAGTGCCCGCAGTTCTTCCTCATGGAGGAGGCAAAACTCTGTCAGAACGCGAAGCAAAGTCCATCCTTGTGCAACTTGGTTTCCCTGTCAGTCAGGATATCTGCGTGAGCTCCGCAGCAGATGCGGTCGAGGCGGCCGAGGCGATGGGATACCCTGTCGTGATCAAAGTGGACGCTGCACAGATCCCCCACAAGACGGACGTGGGGGGCGTCAAGCTCAACCTGAAAGATGCGCAGGCGGTTAAGAACGCGTGCATGGAAATCGAAGCCGCGTGCCGATCGCTATTGCCGCAAGGCCAACCTGTGAATTACTCGGTGCAGCCCATGGTCCAGCCAGGAACCGAAATGATCATTGGTGCTCGCCTTGATCCTCAGTTTGGCCCCATGGTCGTGTACGGCTTTGGCGGTGTGTGGGTGGAAGTACTGAAGGATGTCGCCGTCAGCCAGGCACCTGTGGCTCGCAACGAGGTGTTGGATAAGCTTGCGAGGTTGCAGCTTTACCCCCTGTTGACAGGCGTTCGCGGAGCGATGGCGCGCGACATCGAGGCGTTCGCAGACATGGTAGTCAACGTCTCCCGCACGATGGCAGCGAACTCACACTGGCTCAGTGAGATAGATGTGAATCCCGTGATCCTCCACGACCGCGGTGGGGTGGCCGTTGATGCGTTAATGGCTGTCCATTGATTTGACCAACAAAACCAGGAGACAACACGATGAAAGAAACACGGCGTTCCCTACTATGTAGGACATTCTGTGCGGCGGCGACCCCAATCATTCCGCTCATGGCAAGTGCCCAGACCACCAACTGGCCTACCAAGGCCGTGCGGATTGTGGTGCCCTTTCCGCCCGGCGGTGCCATCGACACCATGATTCGCGCAATGGCCCCCGACCTGACGGAATCGCTGGGGCAGGCTGTCATCATAGAAAACAAGCCAGGTGCCGGGGGCGTTCTTGGCACTGAGTCTGTATTGCGTGCGAACGATGGACACACGCTGCTGATGACGGCGATGGGCCATACGCTTTATCCTGAGTTGAACCCGGGCCTCAAATTCGATCCACTGGATGATTTCAAGCCCATTACTTCTATTGGAGTCGTGCCCAACGTGGTGGTGGTTCCCGCAGATTCGCCATTTAACAATCTGGGGGATTTGATTCGCTATGCCAAGAGACATCCGGGCAAGCTCACTTATGGGAGTGCGGGTAACGGAACGTCCCTGCATTTGACCGCAGCACTGTTCATGAATCAGGCAGGCATCGATGTGCAACATGTGCCCTATAAGGGCTCAGCGCCAGCTGTCACGGATCTGGTTGCAGGCCGCATTGACATGATGTTTGACAGCTCGACTTCCGCCAGCTCTTTCATCGCTGCGAAGAAGTTAAAAGCGCTCGCAGTGGCTGCGACCGATCCTTCTCCCCTGCTGCCTGGTGTCCCGACGATTGCACAAAGCGGCGTGCCGGAATACAAGATTCGGTGGTGGTATGGCTTGTTGGCACCTTCAAGCTTGAGCGATGCGGCAGTCGATCGTGTCAATGAAGCCGTTCAAAAAGCGTGGACTGACCCGGAGCTCATTCAGCGCTTTGCCAACATCCGGGTCGAACCGCTCAAAATGACGCGAAAAGATTTTTCGTCAATGGTGAAGGCCGATCGTAGTTTCTGGAAGCAACGCATTCCTGAACTGGGCATCAAGCCCAGCTGAATAGAGATCAATCATCTCCCGTGGCACACGCAATCAGATCATGGAGGCTCTTCGCTTTATCTCCTTCTCGATGCAGGAGATAAAGCGGCATGGTGACAGGTTCCGCATCCAGGAGCACGGGCCGATACACCAAGTTTGGGGTGATCATGTTTTGAAGCGATGCCGCGACGAGTGCGATTCCTGAGGAAAGTGAGGCCATAAATGCCGCACTTTGCATATCTGCAACTTCAGCTTGGACCTCTGGGATGAACCCGGCCTTTCTACAAAGCTCTATCAGTTGATCCGCAACGCTTGGTGAAAATCGACCTGTATAAATGATGAGCGGGAACGGCGATAGGTCCTTCACCTCAAGCTGACTGCGAGTAGCAAGCGGATGGTCTGAGTTCAATGCGGCCGCTATGGGTTCATTGATCAAACGGATGGCGGATATGCCTTGAGCATGGGTGAGGGATCGCACGACTGCCACATCTATTTTGCCTTCCAGCAGCATGCTCACCTGAGAACTCTTGTCTGCAGAGATCAGGTCGAAGCCGTACTCTGGATAACGCCGCTGGAACTTGGCCAGTACGGCAGAGAATATTCCCAGCATGACGCTCGGTGTGGTTGCGATCCGCAGCTTCGCAGTTCGAGGCCGTACGGCATTTTGGGCTGCGCGCACGCCATTGGCCAGGTGACGTATACCTTGCTCCACTTCGAGCAAGAATGCCTTTCCCGCCACAGTCAACTCAACACAGGTCGGTTTGCGTGCGAGTAGTTCTACGCCCAGTTCCTCTTCAAGCAGCCGTATCTGTCGACTGACAGGCGGCTGGGACCGATGAATGGACTCCGCACCTCTGCCGAAGTGACCGGCTCTCGCCACCGCAATAAAGCACTCGATTTGACTTAGTTTCATTTTCTACTCCCCACTTCGGCCCGTCTCCATTGCGAATGCGGATCTAAACGCTGGGCGGATCGACCTCGATATTTCCAAAGGCTCGGTACTCTGCGCTCGGGACTTAACGACGGAGTATCAGTGCACCTGCCTCTCATCCCCCTATACCCTCACCATCCTCCGGAACTCCGCCGGCGAATGCCCCGTCCAGCCCCGAAACGCGCGGATAAAGCTTTTCTCGTTTACAAACCCCGCTGCCTCGGCTACCTGCTTGATGGGGCGGTCGGTGCGGTGCAGCAGGTCCATGGCGCGGCTTTGCCGCACCTCGTCTTTCAGGCCCTGCAGCGTGGCGCCTTCTTCCTTGAGCTGGCGGT
>JAECRA010000005.1 GCA_015999985.1 Comamonadaceae bacterium | reverse complement strand
GAGCACAACTTCTAATCAGCAAAACCTCCAACAACGCTGCGCTCTCGCGTGCAGGGACCTTAATCGACATTTCGCAGCTTGCGATTGGCTTCTTGCAGCGCATCGTTCGCAATATCTAATTGTTCGCTCGATTCCTTAAGCTTCTTTTCCAGCAGTTGGGTCCTGTCGATGGCAGCGCCAAGATCCCCGTCGCGGTCTTCCTCTGGCACTTTAGTGTCCAGCACCGCATGAACGACCTCCAGCTCTTCCGCAGCATCCTTGACGTCGGCCGAAACTTTTTGATTCGTTTGTAGCACTTCCCCAAGAGACTTCTCGAGCTCCGGGGCGCTGGAGGATTTTTTCAACATGCATATATTTTATGCGATACGTCCACAGTTAGGGATCCTCTGCATAACCCATCGCGGATGCCGGGCGCTGACTTCGGGATGGGCTGCAAGGCGAGTTTTGAAGCCAATAGCTCGCGCTATTGGCAAAAAATCAACGCAGCAGACCGCCCGGAGGCAGTGATCTGGGGCCGTGAGGGGTTATTCAGAGGGTCTTTAGTGCTTGGACTACATCCAGGAGAGTCGTTATGCCTACTCAATGTCGGCGCCGAACACCTTAGATTCTTAGAACATCATCTGGGGGAAATATTCCCGAGCACAAATGGTTCTTAAAGCGATTTTGGTGGATGACAGTGCAAAGATCCGAGAAACACTGGTGCCCGCTTTGGAGGAACTGGCAGGCTTTGTGGTTGTCGCGACTGCCGAATCTGCAAAAGAAGCGCTCGCAGCGATGAATGCGTATCCCGAGTGGCAAGTCATGATCCTTGACATGTTTTTGAAGGAAGGGTCGGGTCTTGAAGTTCTGAACACCAGTCGGAACAGGGAAACTTGGAAAAAAGTGATTGTGCTGACGAACTACGCCACGGGGCAGATCCGAGAGCGTTCTATTGCTCTTGGCGCGGACGCAGTTTTCGACAAGTCCACCGAGCTAGACGATTTTTTTGTTTTCTGTGCCTCGCTCAGCGAGTCTAATTAACGCAGGATTAAACGCTCGCAAGGCCGAGTATCGATCGCCAAGGTGTAAGTGCGCTGACATAAGTCGGAGCTTCTCTCATGTTCCGGAATTCATGGAATGACAGACAGATTCAGCAAGGAGATATGACAAGAATCGGAAGAGGCCTCACGTGCCCGCGACAAAAATTTCAGCTTGATTGCATTCAGAAAACATCTCGAGCGAAGAAACATGCCTTTGCAGTCCGCTCACCACATCTTGGGCAAAGTCATTGCCCAGTCGATGCGTAGCTCTGTAAACACCGATTTCGGCCCGCACCTGATTTTTGAAAGGCCTGCGACACATCTTCTCGTTCGCAAATGAAGCCACAGATAGACTGTCGGCAATTGCAACGCCCATGCCTAGCTCAGCCATTTTGCACGCGACATGAGCGGAATCGACTCGCGTTTGCACGGACAAAAGTTCCTGGTCCCACCATGGCTGCTGCCCTCCCGCTCGCCAAACGACCGCGGGGTACTCGATACCGATCACCTGACACCCATTCAGATCACTCGCGGTGATCGTGTCCAGCTTCGCCAGCGGATGGTCGTGAACCATCAGGCACTCAAGCTTGAGTGGCAGTAAAGGCACGTAGTGCCATTTTTCCGAGTCGCTGACCTTCATGCCGATCGCCACATCCACCTGCTGGGTGTCCACCCATTGAATCACTTGGGCTGTATTGCCGGTGTGGATGGTGCAAAGAAGGTCTTTGTTCGCCGACTGAATCTGCAATAGGGCATGTGGCAAGAGGTGAATCGCCGCCGACGGAATACAGCCGATCTGCAGATGCCCCGGGCGGGCATCTCGAAATTCGGTTGCAAGCTCATTGAGCACGAGCAGTGAGGAGTTCACACGGCCGATCTGATCGAACAGGGCACGTGCTTCAAATGTAGGCCGCAGCGTGTGACCACGTCGCTCGAAAAGCCGATACCCCAGATCATCGTGCAGTTGAGACAACTGCTTGCTTACAGCCGGCTGGGTCACGTTTAAACGGTGTGCAGCTTCGGTCAGCGTGCTCGAAGTTGAGAGCACCTGGAGCAAAGCAATGTGATGCGGGCGTATGGGAGCACTTTTCATGCTCAAAATCATAACTTCAGGTTTGGAAATCCCTTAAAACATTCATTTGACTCATGGTTTGATCTGTTGGGAAACTCTAGGGATTCTCTGTAAAGCCCCTTCGCAGCGGCCAACATAGGTTTGCAGAGGAGCCCTAATCCATTCCTCCATCGAGCTGAACTCAACATGATTCGCTTTATCCGAAATTCCCTTTTCTCAAGCTTGATGGTGCTAACTTGCGCCGCAGCAGTCGCTCAATCGTCGGCTTATCCCAGCAAGCCCATCCGCCTGGTTGTGCCCTACGGTCCAGGTGGCCCCTCAGATATCGTGGCGCGCGTAATCGCCGATGAGATGAGTCGCTCTTTAGGCCAGCCCTTGGTGATTGACAACAAACCAGGTGCCGGCTCCATGGTGGGAACCGAGATCGTCGTTCGAAGCCCTGCCGACGGCTATACCTTGCTCCTGACTGATCTGCCGGTCACCATCGTGCCGCATGTGCTGAAAGCATCGGCCAAGTACAACCCTGTGAAGGATCTAGAGGCTATCGGCCTGATTGGCGGTTCATCTCTCGGGTTTGTGGTGCCAGATGCCTTGCCGGCGAAAACGCTGGCTGAGTTCGTCACGCTGGCCCGCTCACGTCCCGAAGGTATGCGCATCGGCTCGGGCGGCAATGGAAGCTTGACCCACCTGATGGCTGAGGTGTTCGCCCAATCGGCCGGCTTCAAGCTGACGCATCTTCCCTACCTCGGCACTGGGCCGGCCATTCCGGATTTGCTGGCGGGGCGCCTCGACGGACTGTTCAACAGCTACCTGGCCACAAAGCCCTATCTGGACGGCGGAAAGCTCCGCATGCTGGCCATCGCGTCTGACCACCGGGTGCCGGAATTTCCTTCTGCCACGACATTTGCCGAAGCCGGCTACCGCGATGTGACCGTCGATTACTGGCTGGGCATCGCAGGCCCGTCAGGCACACCCAAGGCCGTGGTGGACCGAGTTCGATCCGCACTAGATAAGGCCCTGCAGTCCAGCGGGGTCCAGGAGAAGTTCACTGCCCTGGCCATCACCAAGGCCACTGACACCTCTGGGCCAGCACTGACTCGCGCCATCCAGGCTGAATACAAGCGTTGGGGCGAAGTCGTCAAAACGCGCAACATTACCGTGAACTAAATAGTGCAAGGCATGACTACACCCGTCGTAGAAACTGAGCTGATCTCGATCGCCCGTCGCCTGATTCAAATTCCAAGTGAGAACCCTCCCGGTGACACCACCGCGGTAGCGGAAGCGCTCACGAATCTGCTGAATGTTCCCAACGTCGAGATCAAACGCTTCGAGCCACAGAAAGGCGTTGTCAATCTGGTGGCCATCGTTCGCGGCGCCCAAGCCGGACCTCGCGTGGTTCTCAACGGCCACCTGGATACCTTCGCCGTAGGCGATCCCGCCGGATGGTCCACAGATCCATTGGGTGGTGAGATACGCGACGGCCGACTCTATGGGCGTGGCGCCGGAGATATGAAGTCTGGCATTGCTATCCTCGTCACCGTGATGCGGGAGCTGGCGCAGCAACAGAGCCAGATGAAAGGCGAGTTGGTTCTCACGCTCGTGTCCGATGAGGAAACTGGAGGCACCTGGGGAACGCGCTGGTTGCTCGCGAACGTGCCTGAGTCCCGGGGCGACTACCTGCTCAACGCGGACGCCGGGCATCCGCGAGTGGTGCGTTACGGTGAAAAAGGCGTCATGTGGCTCAAGCTCACCAGCACCGGCAAGGCTTGCCATGGCGCCCACGTTCATCTGGGCGTCAACGCCATCGAATTGCTCATGGCCGCGCTTCACGATTTATTGACCTTGCGCGAGTTGCCCACCAGGCTGCCGGGGCATGTGTTGAAGGCCATGGAAGAAGCACGCGAGGTTTCCGAGCAGGAAGGCGGCGTGGGCGAGTTCGAGAACCTGCGCGATATCACGATGAATATTGGCTCTTTCCATTCAGGACAGGTTCCCAATATCGTTCCTGGCCATGCCGAAGCCACCGTCGACATCCGATTCCCATCGGGATTCAGCGGTGATGAGATCAAGCGTTTGATCGAAGAGCGTCTGTCAAAGCACCTCAGCGTTCAATGGGAAACGATCCCTGGCAGTGAGACCGAGCCGGCTCTCACTTCGCCAGACCATCGCCTCGTTCAGTGTTTTCTGAAACACGCTCGAGAAAAGGTGGCACCAGAAGCCGTGGCCAATATGCGAGTGGGCCTGACCGATGCTCGGCTGTTCCGGCATGCAGGCATGCCCGCCGTGGTCTACGGCCCCACCGCCTTCAACATGGGTGGTGTGGATGAGCACGTTCTTGTCGATCAAGTCGAGTCCGTGTGCCAGGTACAACTGGCCGTAGCCAAGGAATTGCTTTCGATCGAATGAAAGTAGGTTGAGCAGGCAGATGCGGGGAGCCGGTGAACCTTCTGCCAGTGGCTGATCAGAGTCCGCAGAGTCCGGACACAAGGTGAGCAAATGCATGTGTAGCTTTGGGAATACGGAGCGCTTCGAAGAATTTGATTTACTCTTCGAAATTCCGTCATTCCCATAAGGTTCGGATGTCGAATCGCCGGCCTCTGTCATCTGATCTGCAACGCCATGCATCCTCACCTTAACAACCGTCTTCGAGCGAAGCTGCGACTGCGTCACATCGAGTTGCTGGATGCCCTGGGCGATACGCTGAACATTCACCATGCGGCTCCGCGAATGAATTTGAGTCAGCCCGCCACGAGCAAGCTGCTGCAAGAAGTCGAGGAAATCTACGGCGCCCTGCTGTTCGACCGCTTGCCACGAGGCTTACGCGCTACAGCGGCAGGTAACACAGTCATCCGCTGGGCGCGGCTGCTGCTACATCATTTGGGGGAGTCGGTCGCTGAAGCGCATCTGGTGGCCGCTGGAGCCTCCGGCAGGGTTCGTATTGGGTCGCTCCCGGTCGCGATCCCCAGGTTGCTCAATGAGGTGCTGCAACGAGTGCGTTCCACTATGCCGGACCTGGTAGTCACAGTCACAGAAGGCGCCAATGAAATGCTGCTGCCTGCGCTCGCACGGGACGAGCTGGATATCGTCCTCGGACGTCTTTCCCCCGACACGCAACATGAGCTCTACTGCTCTGAAAGTCTGTACGACGAGCCTGTGAGCCTGGTGGTGCGCAAGAAGCATCCTTTGCTCCGAAAACGCAGCCTTTCTGCGAAGCACCTGGCTGACGTGCAATGGATACTGCCGCCGGAACTCGCACCGCTTCGCCAGCAACTCGAGAGGGTGCTCGTAGAGCAAGGCCTTCGCCGGCCAACGCCAAAGACTGAAACGACTTCGCAAATGATGGTCGAGATCATTCTGAACCAAACGGACATGGTTGCAGCCATGCCCCTCGGTGTGGCCCAGCTCTACCAGTCACGTGGGCAACTTGAAATCTTGCACTTGCCGCTGCCCATCAGCATGCCACCAGTGGGCCTGCTGCTGCACGCAAAGGGCATGCGTTCGCCGGTGGTGGAGTCGTTCATTGGACTGGTGCGTCAAGTTGCGACCGAACTGAAGGGCCAGACTATTGCCCCCCACTGAGCGAAGGTGCCTCAATCCACGGTGGCGCCGGACTTCTTCACAATACCTTGCCACTGCTCGGCCTCTTCGGTCAGTTGCCGAGAGAACGATTCAGGCGAGCCAGCGGCGGCAACGAAGCCTTGCGCCGACAGGTACTGCTGCATGCCCGGCAGGGCCAGCACGGTATGAACTTCGTCGGCCAGCCGCTTGAGGATCGCGGGATCGGTGCCGCGCGGTGCTGCCAGGCCCCACCAGTTGCTCAGGATGACGTCGGGCACACCGGCCTCTGCCGCTGTTGGCAGATCTGGCTGCGCCTTGAGCCGCTCGCGCGATACAACCGCCAGCGCGCGGATGCGGCCCGAGGCCAGCTGCGCGCCGGCAACGCCGTAGCCCACCAGAAACATCTGCACCTCTCCACCGATGAGCCCAGTCACGCCCGGCTGCGCTCCCTTATAGGGCACATGCGTCATCTGGGCTCCCATGGCTTCCGACAGCGCAAAACCCGAGAGATGCGGCGCGGTGCCGTTGCCCGGCGAGCCGAAGTTCAGCTTTCCGGGCCGGGCTTTGGCGTAGTCGGCGAACTCGCGAAAGCTGCGTGCCGGCACGGCGCCGTTGATGAACAACACGGAGGGAACGTTGACCACCTTGGTGATCGGTGCCAGCGCCTGCAAGGGGTCGTAGCCCATGCTTTTGTACAGGTACTGGTTGATCACGAAGTTGTTGGTCGCACCCAGCAGCAGGGTGTACCCATCGGGTTTGGCGCGCACCACGTCCGAGGTGCCAATGTTGCCGCCAGCGCCAGGCTTGTTGTCAATCACCATGGGCTGACCCAGGCGCGCCTGCAGGTGCGGCAGCATCTGGCGAAGGGCCAGATCACCCGCCGCCCCTGCCGGGTAGGGCACGACCACGCGGATGGGCATCTCTGGCCATGCCGCGTGGGCGACAGTGCCCCAGGCCAAGGCGGATACAGCGCAGCTGCACAAAAGAAGCCTCAAACGGGAAACTGACTGGGCGTACATGGCAAGGTCCTTAGAGGTCGATGCGCATCAAGTCATGCGCGAGTCGGAGGGGTCCCTGGTAATTTCTTCGGATGTCGCGCACGACGTCTTCCATCAGGTGTGGCCCCATCAGTTCCACCGGCAGATGCTTTGCAGCCGCGCGCTTGAGCACCGGGCTGGTTGAGTCGAAATGCCCGAAGTGCGTGGCGACCACGCTCTTGGCCCTGGCCTCAGCGGCGATCAGTCCCAGCCCCAGAGGACTGGTGTGTGAGTAGGTGCCCACGCCGGTCTTTGCACGGTGGTCTATGAACGACTGCGGAAAAGTGCATTCATGGATCAGCAGGTCTGCGTCACGTGCCAGCTCCACCATGGCGGCGCAGGGTTTGGTGTCGCCGCTGAAGGCCACGACCTTGCCATCGGCCTCTACGCGCACGCCATAGCATTCGCAGATTTCGTGCGGCAGGTGGTCCACATGCAACGCGGTGATGCGGATGTCTGCATCTTCGTACACCACACCGGGCACGATCTCGCGCACGTCGGGGCGTACTGCCTCAATGTTGTCTTTGCGCACGGGGTAAGCCGAGCGGGCCAGGAAGTCAGCCTTGAACGCACCATCCTCGAATAGATGGTCGGCGAAATTTTTCGTCCCCTTGGGGCCGAGCAGAATCGGCGAACCGGTGCGGTTGAGCATCCAGCTGGAGATCACGAAGTAGGGGAAGTCGCTGATGTGATCGTGGTGGAGATGGGTCAGGAACACCAACCCCACGTCTGCCGGATTGATGTTGGCCCGCACCATCTGACGCGTGGCGCCTTCGCCGCAATCGAACAAATAGTGTCTGCCTGCATCGGTGGAGATAAGAATGGCCGACTGGCCACGATCAGGGTCTGGCAGCGCCGCACCCGTGCCAAGCATGGTTATTTTCATGAATCTTCTCCTGGAGGTAAGCCCGCCCAGGGAGATCGGATGAGAGAGACATCAGATCTGCTGGACGGTTCGGGAGATAGTAGGAGGCACATTGATTCCCAACAAACCAAATAAATTGATCCAAGGATTCGAAAATGGAATCCTTTCCAGACGGCACGTCTCCTACTCTCGGATCCGGACCGAGGCCTTCGTGCCGAGCTTCCGTTGCAGCATCTCAAGTTCTCCTCGTCTCATTGAAGTGCCCCTGCGCTCCTGCTGGCTTGAGCGCCAGCTACCAAACTGCGAAATTGCTCCATCTGAGGGCCAAATTGCGCTGTGCGACGCCAGAACAGGCCAATATCCAAACGCCAGACCGGCGCGGGCGCTGGCAACGCACGCAACTTTCTACACGCCGCTGACGCCAGCGCGTCTTCCGTGAGTACAGTCAATAGGTCCGTCGATTCGATCAACGGAGCCAGCACCGCTGGCGTAGCGTCTACCTCCACCGCAGGCACCAACTGAACGCCCGCCTTGTCTCTCATGAACCGGTCCACCCACTGCCTGAGCACGATGTTTCTGGATGACAGGACCCACTGCTGAGCACCCAGATCAGCGACATCAAATGATCTTTTCTGCAACGGATGATGGACGCACCCCACCACCAGGCTCCGCTGCTGGCCAAGCAGTTGATGATTGAACTCATTCGACACACGTTCGTCCATGGCCGCAATGGCGCAATCAATCTCGCCATTGCTCAATAGCTGAAACAGCTGATCGCTTAATTGCACACGGATTTCAAAGCGGCTTTGCTCCAACATGGCTTTCACAGCCGGTATCAGCAAAGTTTGAATAAGGGCAGGCACCACGCCCACGCGAAGGGAACCAGTACTCCCAGACTTCAAACCAGCGACGTCAGCCGAGACGTTCAGGCTCCAGTCTGATATTTCAATGGCACGCTGGTAAACCACACGACCTGCGTCCGTCAGCAGGACTCCCCGTGCAGAGCGTTCGAAGAGCTTCAGACCAAACGAAGTTTCGAGCCGCCGAATGGACTTTGAGAGTGCGGGCTGACTCACACCCAATTCGGCTGCCGCCCGCCGCACACTCGCTCGCTCAGCGACGCGCTTGAACCAGAGCAGGTCATTGATTTCCATAGAGATCCGAAGAGGTGATTCCAGCTAGTTATCACAAAAAACTGTATTTCAGCATAGCGCAATCCCATGTCGATTCCCATAATTACGGTCACAACAAGGCATCAAAGGAGACATGAATTGAACAGCTTTTTCAAGATCGGCGGCACCGCTCGCCTCCTTGGCACCCTAACCGCCGCGATGATTCTGGCCGCCTGCCCCCAGGCATTCGCCGATATCGCCTACCCCGATCGGCCCGTGCGCGTAGTAGTGCCCTACCCTGCGGGAGGCAACACCGACATCATTGCGCGGGAGGTGGCCAAACGCCTGTCTGTGAAGCTCGGCCAAAACTTCATCATCGACAACAAGCCGGGCGCAAACAGCATCATTGGGACTGAAGCTGTGGCCAAGGCAGCGCCAGACGGTTACACCCTGCTGGTGGCGATTGGCGCCTACGCCAACAATTTTGCGCTTTATAAAAAGCTGCCGTATGCCCGCTCAGATCTCGCGCCGGTTTCACAACTGACGAACACCTCTTTGGTGTTGGTCACAGGCCGACCTGGCATCACCAACGTCAAGCAATTGGTGACATCAGGCCAGGACAAGAATGCCCCGCTCACCTTCGCCAGCAGCGGCGTGGGCTCGGCCGCGCATCTGCTCGGGGAACGCTTTTCAAGAAGTTCAGGCATGACTTCCACACAACACGTGGCATACAAAGGCTCAGCCGAAGCTGTTTCAGATCTTTTGGCGGGGCGCGTTGGCTATATGTTCGACGCCGTCTCTGCCATGGGCGCGCATATCAAGAGTGGCCGCCTGACCGCGCTGGCAGTGACCGGAGGCAGCCGCTCTCCGCTTTTGCCTGAAGCTCCGAGCGTGCGTGAGGCGGGATACCCAGAAATGGTGGCTTACGCCTGGTCGGGCTTGCTGGCGCCAGCAAAAACCCCCAAGGCCATCGTCGACAAGCTGGCACTGACCATCTCCGAAGTGCTCAAGGATCCCGAACTGGTCGCCAAACTGGCTTCCATCAGCACCGATCCTGTCGGTAGCTCGCCCGCTGATTTCGAAAAATTTCTTATCAGTGAGTCAGACGTCAACGGCAAAGTCATCAAAGCGCTGAATATTTCTCTGGACTGAGCATGAATCCCAAAACAGTTTTGATTGGTGGCGCTTCGGCGTTCATAGGAGACAGCATTCTCGGGCCGACGCAACTGGTTCATGTGCCGGGCATGAAGTACCTCGTGTTCGACTACCTGGCCGAAATGACGCTCTCAGGATTTTCCCAGACCCGCAAAACCAATGCGCAACTGGGCTATTCCACCGAGTTCGTTGAGTATGTGTTGCCGCAGATCGCCGTGACCTGCGCGGAAAAGGGCATTCGCCTCGTGGCCAATGCGGGGGGGCTCAACCCCGAAGCCTGTGCCACCGCCATCCGAGCACAACTCGCGAAGCTGAACCTGCCACTGAAAGTGGCTTATGCGGTGGGCGACGACTGCATGCACATGGTGGATGAACTTCGTGCGTCAGGCGCTCAGGATTTCTATACGAAGGCACCGGTTCCCGGCAGCGTAGATAGCGCCAACGTCTATCTTGGCGCACCGCCCATTGCCAAGGCTTTGGAACTAGGCGCCGACATTGTGGTCACCGGGCGGATTGTGGACAGTGCAGCGACGTTGGGCATCTTGATGCACGAATTTGGTTGGCGCACAGACCAGTGGGATCTGCTCGCCAGCGGATCTCTGGTGGGCCATGTCCTGGAATGCGGCGCTCAGGCGACTGGCGGGATCTTCACCGATTGGGAGCGTGTGCCTGATTGGGAAAACATAGGTTATCCCTATGCCATCTGCCATGCCGACGGCTCCTTCGTGCTCAGCAAAGCTGCTGGCACAGGCGGTCTGGTGGAACCCATGACGGTGAACGAGCAGATTTTGTACGAAGTGGCTGATCCCGCGCATTACGTACTTCCTGACGTCGTTTGCGATTTCACCGCAGTCACCACGAGCGCCCTAGGTCCCGATCGAGTTCTGGTGCAAGGCGCGCGCGGAAGCCTTGCACCCGATACCTACAAAATGTCCGCCAGCTACCAGGCCGGCTACCGATGCACGGCCCAGGTTTCCGTTTTTGGAATGAACGCAACGGCTAAGGCCCGTCGCACCACCGAAGCATTGCTCAATCGAACCCGCCGCTTGCTCAAGGAGCGCGGGTTCGCGGATTTTTCAAGGCACGCGGCGACCGTCGTGGGCGCGGAAGACGGTTACGGGCCGCATGCGCAACCCAGCCATTGCCGCGAGGCCATAGCGCGGCTTGTGGTCACGCATGATTGTGCGCAAGCCCTGGATCTGTTCTCCAGAGAGTCGCGAGCGCCGGGCGTTTCCTTCGCGCCAGGAACCACCAGCGGAAGCTCGCTGACGCTGAACTCAAGGCCTGCTGTGGAGCCCCTGCACCGTCTGTTCACCTGCTTGGTGACCAAATCACGGTTGCGCCCACCTCGGGTGATCATGGAGGGTGAAACGCATGAGGTGGCGCTAGCGACTATCGGCTCAGCGCCCCACCCCTATATTGAAGATGAACGCGCGCAGAGCGAGCCCTGGGCGGATAACCCCGAAGCAGCCTGTGTGCCGCTGATGGAAATTGCGCACGCTCGATCAGGTGACAAGGGCGATACCTCTAACGTGGCGGTGTTCGCCCGGAACGCGGCACATTTCGATCACTTGCGGCGAGTTCTGACGACCCAACGCGTTCGCGCGCATCTGGGCCATTTGGTACAAGGCGGCATCAACCGCTACGAAGCCTCTGGCCTGCACGCCTTGAACTTCGTGATGGATCAGGCCTTGGACGGCGGGGGGCCCTCTTCCTTGCGCAACGATCCTATGGGCAAAGGAATGGCGCAAATGCTCCTTGAGATGAAGATTGCTCGCCCCGCGACGAGCTCCTGACCAAGCATGTCTCGGCTGCTCCCGGCACTCCCTGCCGAGAATCTACACCCGGAATACGATCGCTTAAGGGAGGGCTTTGAACGCAAATTGAAGATCAGTCATGCGCCCGCCGATATGAGCCCTACTTAAGATTTCGCAGCGCGCGCTGGCAAATACGACGTGTGGATTCGGCAGGTGAACCCTGCAGCCAACGCGAGCAAACACCTCGTACCCAATCGGGTTGATCCTTGGCGGCATCGTTTAGCCAGTTCGCCACAGAATCCTGCACATAAGGAGAAGAATGCGCGCTCAATGCGGACAGCAGAGGCAGTGCTTGTTCGGGCTCGCGCTTGAGCGCAGGGATATGGGCGCACCACACCCCGCGTGGACGCAGGACTTCACTTGCGAAACGCCGCAGCCGATCGGACGGCTCTTGCGCCCATCGTTGCAATTGCGCCAGGGAATCCGGCAGTTCCTGCACCAGGTTTGGCCGCACTGCCATCCATGCCCATTCACGCACGCCGAAATGCGCGTCGTCAGCCAGCGGGCGGATTGCAGCCAGTCGCGCACCGGTGTCCATTTCTGGTTGGAGGCCTATCATGAAGCACGCCCATCCTCGTACCATGTCTGCACTATGCCCGAGGCACTGTGCCAGCCCATCTGCTCCCAAGGCGCTCCACAAAATGGCCCCCATACCAGCCATGCGTTTGAGTACGCCCAGTTTGCAGGCTTCATCTATGGCTGCCAGATCACGCGGCGTCAGAGACGGAAAAACAACCCGGGCGAGCATGGCTTGGTCGATTGCCAGGCACTCCGTGAGTGTGGCGCTTTGCACCTCTCCATTCGATAAGGCGTGTAGCAATTGCTTGGAAATATCGGCAGTGCGTGTAGCGCCCGTTCGTGTTGATGCACTCATGGCGCTGAACTTTCAAGATGGCCTGCCACCTTTTCCAGCAAGGCGGTGAGCTGTGCACGCTCAGATTCGCAGAGATTGCCGAACAGGCCCGCAATCCACTGTCCGTGCTGTGCAACGACGGTATTGGCCAAGCGCTTTCCTTTAGGAGTGAGCCGAATGGAAAGTCCACGGCGGTCGTGCGCATCTGCATGGCGGGCAATCAACGCTTCGCGCTCCAGCCCATCAAGCAGCCCCGTGACCGTGGCACGTGTGACACCGGCCTGCTCAGCCAGCATGTGAGGGGCCAACCCGTCTTCAGCAGCATCCAGAAGAAACAGAAGCACGAACCGACCTTCAGACAGGCCATGAGGCGCCAGTAGTGCGGCACAGTTTCGGTCGATGCTTGCTGCTAGCGAGAGCGTATTGAAGCAAAGCTGCATGCCGCCCAAATCAGGCAAGTTACGTCGCTGCGCCTCGTTCATGAGGGCCAGGTATTTTTGCTCAATCTTCATTTCTTAGTCGCCATATCATATGGCAACTAATTATATAGACTATTCTCTGTGCAACTACCCTTATGGCGACCGACGAGCTCTCAGGTGCGTACGAACAAGGTCACCAGTGGGTCATCTCCAACTTGGCGGCTGCAATGGCCGTGCAACTTTGGATCAAAGGAAGCTCCGGCAGGCAAAGTGTCATTGGAATAAAAATACTCTCCCGGTCCGAATTGGCGTGAGCTGCCATCCTGCAAGCCAATCTCCATGCGGCCGTGGATCACGACGAGCCACTGGGGCGTGGTCGTGCAATGAAAATCGCTCTTGAAACCCAAGGGGCTTCTGCGCCACTGCATTCCAGCAGAAGCTTGTAATGGGGTGAGCCGGGCTGCTGGCGATCCCTCCGAGAGCGCACACGGTTCATCGCGCCAGCGAGCCCTGCCATCGATATCGGTGTACAACACAGTTTGAGTGAGCGTGGTCATGAGGATGGTCTTTCTACAGATCGATCAGGCCATTGTTTGGAAAATAGCAATGCCAGAAAGGACGTGATTTTCATCCATGGAGTCAAGCATTGAGCAAAGCTCAAATTAAAGTCTCCGGCGTGACATTTCCCTCAGTCCCAGCATATGAACCCGTCCGCTAACAGTACACAATGAAACCTTGAGGATGTCCGCACCCATTGGGGAGTTCGCTACCATCTTGACTACAAGCTGAAGGCTGGGCGATGCACTGATGTAGCGAGTACACAGAGCCGTACGCTAGCCAGCCATACCAATAACAATCGGCTCTTTCGTACTGAGGAAAAACGACGGAAATGGACGCAATGAATTACGACATTTCGTGTTTTAGTGAAGTGGAGGGAATCGTCTGCACTGCTGACGGTTGCTTGAAAGATCGGCGGAGACGTCAGAGGCTCGCCGCATGAATTGGAGCGCGTCATGTTGATCGCTCATGTTACCGACCCACACATCGGGCTGAGCACGAACCAGATGAACGCTCACCCTGGCCCAGATGAGGCTTTCAGACGAGCGCTTGCCCATCTGCGTCAGCTCCAGCCTATGGCAGATGTCCTGCTTCTGAGTGGTGACCTCAGCGAAAACGGTCACGCCCAGGACTATGAGGCACTGGCACGGGTCATCGGCGAAGAACTGGCCGATCTTACTGCGCGTGGACTCCTGGTGCTGGCGATCCCCGGGAATCACGACAACCCGGACATGGCCAAATCAGTGCTGGGCGACTTGATGCCCGTGGCGGCCGATGCTCCGGTTGGAAGAGTCTGCATTCATATTGAGCGTGGAGGGCTCCACTTCATCGGATTGGATACTGTCCATCTCGGCTTTGCGCACGGTATTCTCGACGAAGCTCAATTGCACTGGCTCGAGGTGCAACTGAAAGCCTGCGCCGGCCAACCCGTGGTTATTTTCATGCACCACCCGCCGCTGGTGTCTGGCATTGCGACTATGGATGCATGCGGTCTGATAGAAGGCGCACCACAGCTGCGCAAACTGGTCGCAGAACATGGACAGGTGCAATTGATTGCTGCCGGGCACCTTCACCGCCCCGTTGTGGGTGCGCTGGGGGGGGCGCCAGTGGTGGTGGCTCCTTCATCTTCCCACCAACTCGATCTGAACCTGCAACCTGGCGCGCCCCTGGCCTGTCGAATGGAACCGCCCATGGTTGGCATCTACCGATGGACGCCCCAGGATGGCATCGCCTGTCATTTCAGCCATGTCAATCCCTTCGCAGGGCCCTATCCCATTTGACCGCACTGAGCACGCGTGGCGACTGCGCAAGAGCTCTCAGCGCGAATGAACTGAAGAGGCGAAAATAGCAGCATGAGAATCCTCCACACCATGCTGCGCGTCGGCAACCTTGATCGTTCTGTGGCTTTCTATACTGAAGTGCTGGGCATGCAGTTGTTGCGCCGCTCTGAAAACCCTGAATACAAATATTCACTCGCCTTCCTGGGCTACGAGGGCGGCAACCCGGGCCAGTCAGAAATCGAGCTGACGTACAACTGGGGCACTGAGCAGTACGAGATGGGCACAGCCTATGGCCACATTGCGCTGGGCGTGCCAGATGCCTATGCTGCGTGCGAAAAAATCAAGGCGGCGGGCGGCAACGTCACGCGGGAAGCCGGCCCAGTCAAAGGAGGCACCACGGTCATCGCCTTTGTCACCGATCCTGATGGTTACAAGATCGAACTCATCCAACGATCAGAAGACAGTGCTGGGCAAGGACTCCGGTGATCTGACTTAGGTGCAGGCCGCCGGCATTCCAGGCTGACTTGGAACCCGTCTAAGATGAAGGCGTGTTTATCAGAACTTATTTACGATCTATTCGGCCATGAAAAAGGCATCCGGATCATCATCCAGCGAGATTGAGCTAAAGCTGGTCTTGCCTGCTGCCAACCGGCGCCAAATAGCCCAACAGTTGGCAGCGACGCCAACTTTGGCCGGCACAGCCTCTCGGGTTCTGCGTTTACGCAACATCTACTTTGACTCGGCAGAGCAGGATCTACGCCTGCAAAAGGCTGCCTTGCGCCTGCGAAGCGTACGGGAAGGCAGCAGCAAGCGCCAAACCTGGCTTCAAACGTTCAAGACTTCAGGCACCAGCACCGGCGGGCTAAGCCAGCGCGGGGAATGGGAGACCCCGGTGCGGCAGGGGGTCCTTGATCCCCTCGCCTTGCAAGGAACTCCATGGCAAGAGATTGACAGCCGCGGCGATTTACTCGAACGCCTGCAACCATGTTTTGAAACCAGAAGCACCAGAACACTTTGGCAATTACAGGCTCAAGATGGAAGCCAAATAGAAGTGGCGCTTGACGTCGGCTCCGTGCACGCCAACGGCAAGCGTCTGCCCATCTGTGAACTGGAACTTGAGTTGATTCAGGGCAACGCAGACGCTCTATTTGCAGTGGCCGAGGAGTTGGCCTCGGCCATAGCTGTCTTGCCTGCGCAAACCAGCAAGGCAGAGCAGGGCTGGCGTCTTGCAGCTGGAGTGAGTGCGGCACCCTTGAGAGCGCGCACACTTACTCTCGACGAGGGGCAAGCTGCCGGGCCAGCCGCTCAAGAGGTCCTGGGCGAGATGTTTAGCCACTTCAGCGAGAACCTTGTCGGCATACTGCGCGCAGACCACGCCGAATTAGTGCATCAAGCCCGCGTTGGCTGGCGTAGATGGCGCAGCGGCCTGTGGTTGTTCAAGCCGCTGCTCAAGGATCGTCCCGCACCCGATACTGAGGGCCTGCGTCCGTTACTTGACGCCCTGGGCGCGGTACGTGATCTCGATGTGGCCGCACTGGAAAGCCTTCCAACCTGGGCTGAGGCATTTATCGCGGGCGATAGCGAGCGCAGCGCGTCCTGGCTCCTCATGGAAGCAACTCTACAAGCCGAACGACGCGCCCGTCGCCTATCCTTGCTGGAAGCGCTAGCCGCACCTGCTACTGGATTGGCTCTCATGCGTTTGAGTCGTTGGTTGCATAACTTCAAGCCCGCCCAGAAAAGGTCTCAGGCTCTGAGAGAATGGGCCAAAGATCGAGCCCACGAGCTCCACGCCCGACTCTCGGACGAAGTGGAGTCCATGCTTGCGGTAGAGGACTCAAAAAGCAATGCCGCCCTGGAACACCAGCATCGTGTGCGCCTGCTGGCCAAGCGCACAAGGTATTGCCTGGAAGCCATGAACCCTGTGCTGCCCAAAGCTCGCACGCGGCGTTGGACCGATCAAGCGACCGAGATTCAATCCGGCATCGGTGCCGCGCGCGACCTGCTATTGCTGGCAGATTTGCTGGCACCCTTGGGCGTAGATCGAGCCATTCTGGGATTTCTACGGGGCATTTCTGCCGCGCGAATGGCGCCCCGATAATCGAGGCCGCGTCATAACAGCAAGGCGACCTGGGTTATTGCAAACGCACTTCTACACGCCGTGCTTCGGCGTTGGCGCCGGCCAGAGTGACCTCAGGCTTGCGCAACTCCAGCTTGTCTTCGCCGATACCCAACGAAATCAGGGTGTCACGTACGCCGATGGCGCGTTGTTTGGCTAATTCTTCATTCACTGCCGGGTCGCCAGTGGTGTCGTGGAAGCCACTGATCAACGCGGTCTGACCTGCGGCGATACCCTTGACGATATCACCCAGCGCGTCTCTAGCGCCCGGCGCCAACTCTGCTTTACCACTTGCGAAGTAGAACTTGACCAGACCATTCTCCACCACAATGCTGGCCGCATCGGCCGCCACAACCACGGCTCCTGTGGTTTGGGCGCCCTGCACCACGCTAGCACCAGGCGCGGTGGCGAGTGCCGTGGAGCTTCCTGCACGTTTGCCTGTGTGGTGCACGCCGATGCCTATCGCCAAGCCAACGGCCAACACCACCGCACTGAACACTATACCCAGTGCCAACCCCTGGTTATCGTCGTCTTGAGAATTCATTAATTAAGCTCCTGCTTTAAACAAAACCCTGCACAAATGCTGCACCCCGGAAAGATAAAACCCAACTCGGTGCACAGGTTTGCATGCAAAGCAACTTGGAAAATTATAAAGTTTGCACATGAAGCACCTGGAAGACCCCTCGGCACTCGCCCCTGACCAGTTCCGGCATCTGTTCCGGGCAGGACGAGAGCCGGCCCAAATGCTCGAAATAGCTCGTCAGCAATGGAAGCAACAGGGGCATGCTCAGGACTTGTGGGTTTTCGGCTATGCCTCTTTAATATGGCGACCCGATTTCGATCATACCGAACGTCATGCCACACGTGTGCACGGCTGGCATCGCGCTCTGGCGATGTGGAGCCGCGTGAATCGGGGAACTCCGGATATTCCCGGCCTGGTATTCGCGCTTTTACCCGGGGGCAGTTGCAGAGGCGTCATTTATCGCATACCGCACCGCCACGCCGATGAGGTGCTGGACTTGCTTTGGGCGCGCGAAATGCCCACCGCAGTCTATGATCCCCGCTGGTTACCCTGCTCGACACCTCACGGCACGGTCACGGCGTTGGCATTTACCCTGTCGCGGCGCAGCCCCGCCTTCACCGGCGAGCTGACACCAGAGCAGTACCGCAGCATTTTCAGCGGTGCCAGGGGGCGTTACGGCACCACTCTGGACTATGCCCGTCAGACATATGAGGCCCTGCGTGCGCATGGAATTGACGACACTTCTCTTACACGCCTGCTGGGACACGCGACGCCTGATAAGTCATGAGCCTGCTGCCAACGCGTGCTTGATGCCTGAAGCATCAATTTAAAGCTATAGGTTCAGCAACAGCATAAGGTCAGGCTGCATATACACTGCCCGCATGAGCGACATCGCAGCCCTGCGCAAAAGTTACGAGCGTGCCGAGCTTTCAGAGCAAGCTTCGCATGCTGATCCGACTCACCAGTTTGCAAGATGGTTCGAAGAAGCCCGGCAGAGTGAGGTGCCCGAGCCCAACGCCATGACGCTGGCTACCGTCAGCGGCGACCTGCGGCCCAGCACCCGAATTGTGCTGATCAAGGGTTTCGATGAACGCGGAATTGTCTGGTACACCAACTATGAAAGCCGAAAAGGGCGTGAGCTGGGTGGGAATCCCTGTGCAGCCCTTCAATTTCACTGGGTCGAGCTCGAACGTGTGGTTCGGATAGAAGGATTGGTCCAGAAAGTAAGCGACGCCGAAAGCGACGCCTACTACGCCAGCCGCCCCTTGGATAGCCGCATCGGTGCCTGGGCCAGCCCGCAGAGCCAGGTCATTGATGACCGATCGGTATTGGTGACTGCCGCTGCAAAGTACGCAGCCAAGTTTCTACTCAACCCTCCGCGCCCACCTCACTGGGGTGGATTCAGGCTGGTGCCGGAACGCTGGGAATTCTGGCAAGGGCGCAGGAGCCGGCTGCACGACAGGCTGCAATACAAGCGCGAAGACGGTCAATGGTTGCGCGAGCGCCTGGCACCGTAGGCAAGCTCTCAGACGGTGTGAATGAATCCGGCGTGCTCGAAAGGGCCGTCAAAAGCCGCCCGATCAAGGCGCAAAGCGCAGGCGAAGCTCGTGCTACGGAGAGCATTTGAGCGGCCGGCGTAGGCAACGCGGAGCGGGTGGGTTTGGGCGGTCAAGGCGGGCATGAGGGATTCGTTCACACCTTCTCAAGCTCCGCGCGGTAGCAACCACATCACGACGGACACCGTCACGACTGCCATGGCAGTGGATATAGCCACCGAGGCCGTCACCAGTTCCTCGGCCTTATGGTAGCGCTGCGAGAACAGAAAAACGTTGGCACCCACGGGCAAAGCGGCTGCAACCACCATCACAGCCAGTGGCAGACCGCTGAGACCCAAAGCCCAGCCTGCCAGCGCCATCAGCGCGGGATGCACGATGGTTTTGAGACCAGAAATCACCAGGGCGCCCTTCACATGAGGGCCGATGGCGGTGCGCGAGAGCGTGACGCCCACCAAAACCAGAGCGACCGGGCCGAAGGCATTTCCCAACAGTTCGAGCGGGCGCTCCACGATGGGATGAAGACCAATACCTGTCAGTGAATAGAGAAAACCGGCGATGATGGGCAGCGGAACCGGGTGCAATACCGCATTCTTGACCGCTTGAGCGACGGTGGCAGCTATATGACGATGTCCGGCTTCTCCAGAAGCCTCTTTCTCTCGCGCCACCAGTAGCTCAATGACGATTGTTGCCAGCGTCAGCAACACCAGGGCATGCATGGAAATCAAGGTAAAAAGATTGAGCAGCCCTGCCGGTCCGTAGGCCAGTTGCACCAGCGGCACTCCAATCATCAACGTATTGCTGAAAATGGCGGCCAGGGCCACCACCGCTGATCGACTGTTGAGGCCTTGAATGAACAACAGGACAAGGAACATTACGCCTGCGACGATGTAATACAAGGCAACGGAACGCAGATCAAGCTTGTCCAGTTGAGCCGTGGCCATGCTTCGAAAAAGCAGAGCCTGCACCAGCACAAGAAACACCAGATTGGAAAGATCACGCACGGCTTCACCGCGAACCAGCCTCAATCGCCCCGCAAGAAAGCCGATACCGATCAACAACACGACGGGCAACAGGGAGGACAGGACCGGATGATCAAGGGTGAGGGCCATATGGAAAACGGTAGATTGCAATCAAAGCCAGATTTCGGAAGCGGCAAGGCCCTGCACAGCTCATGAACTCGATCTCAAAGCAATGGGAATGCTCAAAGCGCCGATAATGTCACCTTTTCCGCACCTGCGGCTGGCCACGCTCGCCAGGCACACCATGAACGCCCCCCTACCCCAAGCCACGCCCACAGCATCCGCAGCCATCGCGCCTGTGGAAGAGATTGTCGCCGAGTTACGCGCCGGCCGTATGGTCATCCTGGTTGACGAAGAAGACCGGGAAAACGAAGGTGATCTGGTGCTCGCCGCCGATCATGTGACACCCGAGGCAGTCAATTTCATGGCCAGATTTGGCCGTGGCTTGATTTGCCTGACATTGACGCGCGAACGTTGCGAACATTTGCAATTGCAACCCATGGCCACGCGCAATGGCACCAAATACTCTACAGCTTTCACGGTTTCCATTGAAGCAGCAGAAGGTGTGACCACTGGAATTTCAGCGGCGGACCGCGCCCGCACTGTGCAGGCCGCCGTGGCCCCTGGGGCACGTGCGGACGACCTGGTGCAGCCCGGGCACATTTTTCCTTTGCAGGCAGTCGATGGCGGCGTACTGATGCGCGCCGGCCATACTGAAGCCGGGTGTGATCTGGCCTCCATGGCGGGTTGCTCTCCGTCGTCTGTGATCTGCGAGATCATGAAAGACGATGGCACCATGGCCCGCCTGCCGGACCTTCAGGAGTTTGCCGCCACCCACGGACTGAAGATTGGCACCATCGCTGACCTGATCGAGCATCGTAGCCGCCATGAGTCCCTGGTGCAGAAAGTGGCGTCGCGCTCACTGAAGACCGCCCACGGTGAGTTCATGGCCCATGCCTACAGGGACAAACCCAGCGGCGAGTTGCATCTGGCTCTTGTGATGGGCCAATGGAATGCGCAAGAGGTGGTTCCTGTTCGCGTACATGAGCCCCTGTCCATACTTGATACGCTGGAAGTCCAATGCGGCATGCATTCCTGGAGCGTGCAGGCTGCCTTGCGCCACATCCAGGCGCAGGGCAAAGGGGTGGCCGTGCTGCTTAACTGCGGTGAAAACGCTGACCAGTTGCTGGCTCAGTTTGAAGGCAAGGCTCGCGCCGCCCATGCCCCCGAACGCGGCCGTATGGATTTGCGCAGCTATGGCGTAGGCGCGCAGATACTGCGCGATTGCGGCGTCCAGCGCATGGAGCTGATGGGAACCCCTCGCCGCCTGCCCAGCATGGCTGGAGGATTTGGGCTGGAGGTTGTAGGCTATATACCGAACGAATGACGAATGACGAATGATGATTGGTGTGCGTGAGGGCTGCCCCGAGAAAGGGGAATGCAATCCCTCGCCTCAAAGCGCCACGTGCCACTCGAAAACAGAGATAGAAACCAAGAATGAATAACGCAAACCAAGGCGCCCTGCCTGAGCTTGATGGCAGCCATCTGCGGATCGGCATTGTTCGGGCTCGCTTCAATGACGACGTGACGAACGCACTGTTGAGCGCCTGCACGGCCGAGCTTGCAGCACTGAAGGTGCCCCTTGAAAACATCGAGTACGTGAGCGTTCCCGGAGCGCTGGAAGTTCCCTTGGCACTTCAGGCACTGGCTGACTCGGAAAAGTTTGACGCACTGATCGCTCTCGGGTGCATCATTCGCGGTGAAACCTACCATTTTGAGCTGGTAGCCAATGAATCGGGTGCCGGCGTGACACGTGTTGGGCTGGAACACGGTATTCCTATCGCCAATGCCATTTTGACAACTGAAAACATGGCACAAGCCGTGGCGCGCCAGGTCGAAAAAGGAAGAGACGCCGCACGTGTGGCAGTGGAAATGGCCCAATTGCTGGAGCGCCTGGTATGAACGACGAAGAACAGAAATCACCCGCGAGCAACGCGCTGGCCCCAAAACCCAACGGCACCCGCAGGTCGTCTACAAAATCGCCTCGTTCACGTGCGCGCGAATTCGCGTTGCAAGCGCTGTATCAGCATTTCGTGGGCGGTTCAGACGCAGCAGTCATAGATGTCTTTACACGAGAATTGCAAGGATTTTCCAAAGCAGACGCGGTTCACTATGACGCGTTGCTGCATGGCTGCATTGAGCTCGCGGATGATCTTGACGCCCTGATCGTGCCCCTGCTTGACCGCAAGCTGGCTGAGATCTCCCCGATCGAACACGGCTGCATGTGGATTGGCGCCTATGAACTCCTGCGTTGCCCTGATGTGCCCTGGCGAGTGGTCCTCAATGAATGCATCGAGCTGGCCAAGGATTTCGGCGGCACTGACGGCCACAAATACGTCAATGGCGTTCTGAACGGCCTTGCGCCGACATTGCGCGCCGCAGAGGTACAGGCAGACCGCGCCGCGCTCAAGAAGTCCCCTGGCTCCGCACCATCGAATCCATGAAGATTTCGGCCCGGGCTCAGCGCGTCGAGCCTTTCTACGTCATGGAGATGGCCAAGTCGGCCGCAGCCATTGCCCGGGAGGCAGCGGGCTCCGACATGCCCATGATCTATCTGAACATCGGCGAGCCTGACTTCACTGCGCCGCCACTGGTTCAGGAAGCGGCAGAAAAAGCCATTCGCGATGGCCGAACGCAGTACACCCAGGCGACTGGCTTGCCTCAATTGCGTGAACGTATCAGCCACTGGTATGCCGAGCGCTTTGGTGTGCAGGTGCCGGCACGGCGCATTGTCGTGACCGCAGGCGCGTCCGCTGCATTGCAACTGGCGTGCCTTGCCTTGCTGGATGCTGGCGACGAGGTGCTCATGCCCGACCCCAGCTACCCTTGCAACCGCCAGTTTGTCAGTGCCGCTGACGGCAGGGCGGTGCTTATCCCGGCCACCGAGGCAGAGCGTTTTCAACTGACGGCTGACAAGGTTGAACAGGCCTGGGGTGCCCACACAAGAGGGGTGATGCTGGCTTCGCCTTCAAACCCCACCGGTACATCCATCCATCCGGACGAGTTACGCCGCATTCACCAAGTGGTCGCAGAGCGTGGCGGCGTGACCCTGTTGGATGAGATTTACCTGGGCCTCAGCTACGAAGAGACTTACGGACACAGCGCTCTCGGCCTGGACGATCAGATCCTCAGCATCAACAGTTTCAGCAAGTACTTCAACATGACTGGCTGGCGCCTCGGTTGGTTGGTCGTGCCAGATTCGCTGGTGGACACGGTCGAACAGATGGCGCAGCACCTGTTCATCTGCCCCAGCACCATTGCGCAGCACGCTGCATTGGCGTGCTTCGAGCCTGAAAGTCTGTCCATCTATGAGGCCAGGCGCGCGGAATTCAAAGCGCGACGCGATTGGTTTGTGCCGCAGCTGAACGCTCTAGGTTTGCCAGTACCCGTGACACCAGATGGCGCCTTCTACGCATGGGCTGATTGCTCCGCAGCATGCCAGAAACTGTTGCCCGCTAGCTCCGAATATAATAGCGACATGCAGATCGCCGGCAGCTGGGAATTCGCCTTCGAACTTATGAAGCGCGCGCATCTGGCAGTAACGCCAGGGCGCGATTTCGGGCGTGCGGATACAGCGCGGTTTATACGCTTTTCCACCGCGAACTCCCAGTCTCAGCTTGAAGCCGCAGTGGAGCGCATGCGCGCCTTGCTGGTCTGACCCCCCACCATCCATGGCGTTCGAGTTCCCCATTCGGATTTACTGGGAAGACACCGACGCTGGTGGCATTGTTTTCTATGCCAACTATCTCAAATTCTTCGAGCGTGCCCGCACTGAGTGGCTGCGCGCGCTGGGAGTTGGTCAACAAGTCCTCCGTGAGCGAGAAGGCGGAATGTTCGTGGTCAGCGAAACCAGTGTCAAATACCTCTCGCCTGCGCGCCTGGATGATGAACTTATCGTGACTGCGGCACTCAAAGAGGCGGGTCGGGTCGCACTCACCATTGAGCAAAGTGCCTTTCTCAAGTCCAGCGGCACATTGCTTTGCCAAGGCAGTATTCGTATCGGTTGGGTGGATGCGCACACGCTCAGACCCGCGCGCATTCCAGCTGAGGTCATCGTTACGTTAAGCACAGAAACAGCTACTAACCGATTGTCACCTTCATAGAAGCCACATGAATCAGGATCTATCCATCATCCAACTTGTATTGCACGCCAGTTTTGTCGTGCAATTGGTCATGCTGCTGTTGCTGGCGGTGTCGATTGCCAGTTGGGCAGCCATTTTTCGCAAGCTCCGTTCATTGAAGCAAGTCAAGCAACTTAATGACGACTTCGAAAGGGAGTTCTGGTCTGGTACCAGTTTGAACGACCTTTTTTCAGCTGCGACACAAAACGCCAGAACCTCAGGGCCCATGGAGCGCATTTTCGCCAGCGGGATGCGTGAATATCAGAAGCTCCGCGAGCGCCGGATTCAGGATGCAGGGACACTGCTAGACGGCGCACGCCGCGCCATGAGAGCCAGTTTTCAGCGCGAGATGGACGAAGCGGAGTCCAATCTTTCGTTCCTCGCCTCTGTAGGGTCGGTCAGTCCCTATGTGGGCCTGTTCGGTACCGTGTGGGGCATCATGCACGCCTTCACGGGCTTGGCAAGTCTCCAGCAAGTGACGCTGGCCACCGTGGCCCCAGGTATTGCAGAAGCTCTCGTAGCTACCGCGCTTGGCTTGTTTGCCGCTATCCCAGCCGTGATTGCCTACAACCGCTTTGCACGCGACATTGATCGCATTGCCAACAAGCAGGAAACGTTCATAGAAGAGTTTTCAAACATCCTGCAGCGCAACCTGGGCGTGCATTCGCAGTCCACGACGGCGACGGGACACTGAAGCCATGCCCGGAGTCAGCTCTCGCGGCCGTGGCCGCCGCACCATCAACGAAATCAACATGGTGCCCTTCATCGACGTGATGTTGGTGCTGTTGATCATCTTCATGGTCACTGCGCCACTCATCACGCCAGGGGTCATCAATATTCCTAGCGCCGGAAAATCTTCCAAGGCACCTGACAAACTCATCAATGTCATGATTGATGCAGAAGGTCAGTTGACTTTGGATGGTGAAGTCAAGCTGGGCAAGACCAATGAGAAGGAAGCGCTTGCCGCCATCAAGCAAGCCTTGGAGGCCAACCCCGAAATGCCCGTCATGCTCTCTGCCGACAGTGATTTGCGTTATCAGCAGGTCATCAGCATGATGAAGCAATTGCGAGCAGCAGGCGTGGACCGGGTCGGTTTGGCAGTCAAGTGAACCAAAAGGCCGATCACGCATGAACGTCGCTGCCACCGAGCGCAATGAGTTCGCACCTCCTCCCCAACGAGGAATGGGGCGTGCCATGGCGCTGGCACTTTTCGCGCACTTGCTGTTGATCCTGGCTTTGACCTGGGGCGTCAATTGGCGCAGCCAAGCACCGGAAGATGCAGTGGAAGCGGAGCTATGGGCACCTTCAGTACAGCGCGCCGCACCCAAAGCTGCTCCCAAGCCACCGCCTGAGCCGGTAGTAGAGCGCGCCGAGCCTGTACCGCCTAAACCCACACCCAGACCAGAGCCCAAGCCAGAACCCGTGGTCAAGCCTGCGCCGCCCAAACCTGCGGTAGAGGACTCGCGCGAGGCTGAGATTGCCCTGGCGGAGAAGAAAAAGAAAGAGGAACAAGCGCGCCGCAAAGCAGCAGAAGCGCGTGAAGAGAAACGTCGCGAAGACAAGCGCCGCGAAGAGGAGCTTGAGCGCAAGGAATTGGCGCAAAAGAGAGCTGCGGACGACAAGCGTCGTAAGGAAGTTGCCGCTAAAGAGGCTGCGGAAAAGAAAGTAGCGGAGAAAAAAGCGGCAGAGAAAAAAGAAGCTGAGAAAAAGCTGGCAGAGAAAGCCGCCACCGAAAAAGAAGCAGCGCAGAAAAAGGCAGCAGATGCCAAGGCAAAAGCCGAAACTGCGCGCGAAGCCAAGGAATCAGACAGTCGCCGCAAGGCAGAGCTCGCGCGCATTGCCAAATTGGCGGGCAGTGCAGACAGCGACGGCGGTACGTCCGCCTCTGGAAAAGGTGCCACTAAAGGCAATGCTGGCGGCACTGACGAGCGCGACGCAGGCCCATCGGGCAACTACGCCGGCAAAATCCGCGCCGCCGTACGGCCCAATATCGTGTTCTCCGATGATGTGCCAGGCAACCCCGTCACTGAAGTGGAAGTACGCACCGGCCCCACCGGCACCATCATCAGCCGCCGCATCATCAAATCAAGTGGCGTGAAGAGCTGGGACGATGCCGTACTGCGAGCACTTGATAGAACCGAGAAGCTGCCTTCAGACAATGGGCGTTTCTGGAATCCGATGGTGATGGAGTTCAAGTTGAGGGATTGAGCAGGAGAGGTCAAGCGTCTGCAGACTTCTTGGCGCCTCGTAAGTTGGTGGCGCCCCTACCCTCACCGGTTGGCCGGCCCCGCCCTACCCTCTCCCGCAAGCGGGAGAGGGAGAACACCAAGCTGGCCGCCGACTGCAACCCACCTGAGTTGATCTGAAATTGCCCCCACCAAAGCGTGGAGGTGGGCCATCAGAAGGCCGCAGAGCAGGCCATGCGGGGTGGCCGCGGAGCTGGCTTTGCCAGGCCGCTGGCTGCGTCCCCCTCAGGGGGAAGGCGCGTAAGCGCCTCAGGGGGGCCGTACCCCACTACTCGTACACAATCATCGCCCGCCCCTCGTCCGCCTGAGCCATCCAGCTGGCTAGCGCGGCGTCGGTGGGGAAAAAGCGTGCGCCCTCTCCCAACTGCAACTGGGCCATGACGCCTTTGATGCCGTTGTGCTCACCTGTACGACGCTCCAGCACCAAGCGCACCAGCATCCCCTGAAGCAATTCCCCATGCTCCGTGACTTCGGACTTGGGAGGATGCTCGGACAGCAGGCGCTTGACATCCGGCGCCTGGCCATTGACGGCCACACGCAGAAACTTGCCGTAGCGGCAGCGGGCTGCTGGGAGATCCATGATTTGGGTGATGGTGACCTGCAAACCGCCAGAGAAACGATCAGGCTGCACCTTGCCCATGACAATGATGAGTTCATCGTCTTTCAAGAGATTGCGGTGTTGGTTGATCAAGGCTTCATCAGCGCGCGCCTCGATCACACCCGATTTATCGTCGAGTTTGAAAAGTGCGAGCTTGCCACGATGACCGTTGATGACCCGGAGATCGCCCACGATGCCGGCCAGCAATTGAGGGTCACGGCTGTCCATGAGATCATCAATACGGCGGCGCACAAATTGGCGCACTTCACGTTCGACTTCATCGAAAAGATGGCCCGACAAGTAGAAACCGACCGCCGTCTTTTCGAGGGAGAGCCGTTCTTTCACACCCCAGGGCGTCACCTGCGCCAGCTCTGGCTCCTGGGTGACTGAACCGTGGGCATCGTCCAGTAGATCGAACAAGCCACCCTGGTTGGCGTTGGCCGCGCAGGCGGCGCCGTAATCAAAAGCCAGATCCAGGGAGGCCGCCAGTGCAGCCCGATTCATCTGCAATGAATCAAAGGCACCAGCGCGAATGAGCGCCTCCACCGTTCGCTTGTTGACCCGAGTGCGGTCAATGCGCTTGCAGAAGTCGAACAAGCTCTTGAAGGGACCTTTCTCGCCTCCTGAGTCTCCCGCTCCTCGGCCTTCGCGTGCGGCGATGATGGCTTCAATCGCCTGCTCGCCAGTGCCCTTGATGGCGCCCAAGCCGTAGCGGATCAAGGTATTGCTGATGGGGTCAAAGCGGTAGATGCCGCGGTTGACGTCAGGCGGCTCGAAAGTCATGCCGCTCTTCAATGCGTCCTCATACAACACCTTGAGCTTGTCGGTGTTGTCCATCTCAACCGTCATGTTGGCGCAGTAGAACTCGGCGGTGTAATGCGCCTTCAGCCAAGCGGTGTGATAGGCAAGAAGAGAGTAAGCGGCGGCATGTGACTTGTTGAAACCATAGCCTGCGAACTTCTCCATCAAGTCGAAGATTTCGTCGGCTTTGCTTTGAGAGATATCGTTCTTGGCCGCGCCCTCCCGAAAGATCTCCCGGTGCTCAGCCATCTCTTCGGCTTTTTTCTTGCCCATGGCGCGCCGCAGCAAGTCGGCACCGCCCAGGCTATAGCCCCCCAGGATCTGCGCCGTCTGCATCACCTGTTCCTGGTAGACCATGATGCCGTAGGTTTCGCTCAGCATTTCCGCTACCAGTGGGTGCGGGTACTCGACGGTCTCTCGTCCGTGCTTACGGGCCACGAAGCTGGGGATCAGATCCATGGGCCCGGGACGGTACAACGCGTTAAGGGCAATCAGGTCTTCCAGGCGCGTAGGCTTGGCGTCACGCAACATGCCTTGCATTCCGCGGCTTTCAAACTGGAACACAGCTTCCGTGCGCCCGTCCTGGAATAGCTTGTAGGTCTTCGCATCCTTTAAGGGGATGTTCTCGAAAGCGAAGTCTTTCTGGCTCGGGTGCCGCCGGACAATCAAATCCTTGGCGATTTCAAGAATCGTCAAAGTTGCAAGACCCAGAAAGTCAAACTTGACCAGGCCGACGGCTTCGACATCGTCCTTGTCGTATTGGCTCACGGCAGATTCGCTACCCGGCTGCTGGTAGAGCGGGCAAAAATCGGTCAGCTTGCCCGGCGCAATCAAGACGCCCCCCGCGTGCATGCCGACGTTGCGTGTCATGCCTTCGAGCTTCTGCGCCAATGCGAGCAAAGTCTTGACTTCGTCTTCTTTCTCCAGGCGCTCCGCCAATATAGGCTCTACCTGAATAGCGCCATCAATGGTGATGTGCTGGCCTGGCTTGTTGGGAATGAGCTTGCTGATGCCGTCGCAGAACATATAGCTCATGTCCAGCACCCGGCCCACGTCCCGGATCGCGGCACGTGCGGCCATGGTTCCGAAGGTGGCGATCTGGCTCACAGCGTTCTTGCCGTACTTATCCTTCACGTAGTCGATAACGCGGTCGCGGTTGGCCTGGCAGAAGTCAATATCGAAGTCAGGCATGCTGACGCGTTCGGGATTGAGAAACCGCTCAAACAGCAGTTTGTACTGAAGGGGGTCGAGATCGGTGATCTTGAGCGCGTAAGCTACCAGTGAACCCGCGCCCGAACCGCGACCGGGCCCCACTGGGCACCCGTTCTCCTTGGCCCACTTGATGAAGTCACCCACGATCAGGAAGTAGCCTGGGAAACCCATCTTCAAGATGGTGCCAATCTCAAACTCCAGCCGCTCCTGATAGGTTGGCATCTGGGCGGCTCGTTCGGCTGCATCAGGATAAAGGTGCGCCATGCGCTCCTTCAAACCCTCTTCAGACGCGAAGCGGAAGTACTCGTCAATCGGCATGCCATTGGGCGTTGGAAAGTCCGGCAATTGCGGCTTGCCCAGCGTTAAGGTCAAGTTGCACCGGCGTGCAATTTCCAGGGTGTTGGCCACCGCTGAGGGCACGTCCGCAAACAAGGCCTGCATCTCTGCTTGCGACTTGAAATACTGGTCTTGTGTGAATTTCCGAACCCGGCGCGGGTTACCCAGGATCTCACCTTCCGCAATACACACGCGCGCCTCATGCGACTCGAAGTCATCAGGGTGTTGGAATTGAATGGGGTGCGTCGCCACCACCGGCAGTTGAAGCCGCGCCGCCAGTTGAACTGCCGCGGCCACATGGTTCTCATCGTCCGGCCTGTTGGCCCTTTGAAGCTCCAGGTAAAAACGATGCGGAAAAATACCCGCTAGCCTGAGAGCAAGGTCACTCGCCCGTGCGGTGTCGCCCTTGAGCAAAGCCTGGCCTACAGGGCCCGCCTGCGCACCTGACAACATCAGCAATCCGTCAGAGAGCTCAACCAACCAATCCCAGGCGATCACAGCTTGGGACTTGACCAATCCTTTGGTCCATGCGCGCGCCAGCAACTCGGACAAATTCAAGTAGCCCTGGTGGCTCTGTACTAGCAACAGCACACGCGACAAAACGCTCTTCTCAGGGTCAGCGCCTTCCAGAAAGACCTCGGCCCCCAGAATGGGTTTGACACCAGCAGAACGCGATGCCTTGTAAAACTTGATGGCGCCAAACAGATTGTTCAGGTCGGTAATGGCCAAGGCCGGCTGACCATCTGCTGATGCCGCCTTGACGATGTCGTCGACGCGGTTAGTGCCGTCAACGACAGAAAACTCAGTATGCAAACGAAGGTGAACGAACATTTCAAAAATCAGGGCGTCAAAGTGAGGGCGGGAGTGCGGGGATACCTGTAAAGCACTCATGCGCGTGTTGCAAAAACACACACGCATTCGGGTTTTTACGGGGTCGGGTGTGTATTACTTCTCACGGACTCCAATCGACCTCTCACCATTTCGGTTCAGAAAAATATACTCCGTCCCACTGAAGCGCGAAACCACACCTATAGGCGTTTCACGGGGACCTATTGACGGCCGACGACCTGTGTGTCGCACCGCATCGAAGTCAATTGCAGAAGCTTGAAAGTAGCATAAAAATCATGACGATCTTAAAACTCGGCGCCTACAACCTTCCTCCGGCCGAGGTCGCACTGGTCAAGACGCTTTTCCGCTTGTTTTCCCACGGCAACACGTTCCAGTGGAAGTTCGTCACCGCGCCGCCTTACGACGCTCTGCTGGTTGACGGGACATCGCCTGATGCAGAGAACAGGGACGTCAGCCGCATGGCCAAAGCGGTTCTTTTCCTGAAACGCATGAACTCAGGCACAGGGCCGAACACGCTCGAACGCCCCATTCGTGCGGACCAATTGCAAAACTGGCTCACCGCCACGGAAAAGAAGCTGCGCGATACCCGAATCGCTAATCCTGCAATTCCAGTTAGCGCTGCACCGGGGGCCATTTCCAGCCAAGTCCGCTTCAAGCTGCGCAGGTGGCCCGCCGCCATCTTGCTTCGCGGTGACGCCACGCGTATCCGGATGGCGACGATACTGTCCCGGCGTGCGCTCAACCTTGGCGAGCTTTCCATCGTGTGCCAGCAACCCGTCAGCGTGTGCGAAACCTTCGTTCAAGTACTGCGTGCAGCCCATCTCGTAGATATGATTGAGCAGCCCGTGACAGAGGCGCGGGAAGCTTCTGAAGCCCAAAAGCAGCATGCTTCCAGGCCAAGGTTTTCACGGTCTGTCATATCGAGCATTCGCCGCCGGCTTGGGCTGTAGCAAGATTTCCTGCAACCTTGGGCGACGTCAAAGCGCGAGCGCATCACTAAGCGCGAAACTCACGGGGTGTGAAAACTCTTTGAACTCGCCCCATAGGTACCCGAAGCGACCCCGGATAGTTTGTGAACAGTTCCAAGAGGCCTGAGTGCGCGAATACAAGATTCTTTTCACCGGCTCCATGGGTGCCGGCAAGACCACAGCGATAGGAGCCGTTAGCGACGAACCGCCGATAGTGACCGACGTCTTCAATAATGACTTGTCGAATGCCAAGACACACACGACGGTCGGTTTGGATTTCGGCCAATTCTCGCTCGACAACGGAGACCGTGTCCGGATGTTCGGTACACCGGGACAAGAGCGTTTCGATTTCCTCTGGAAGATCCTGGCAAAGAACGCCATAGGTATGATCATCCTGGCTGATAATTCGCGCCCCGATCCGTTAGCCGATCTGCGCATCTATCTGGAAGCTTTCGCCGATGACCTGGACATCATGCCGTGCACCATCGGTATCGGCAGGCTAGAGGAGCACCCCACCCCGTCCATGGACGACTACATTGATGAGTTGACCCGGCATAACCGGATTCTTCCAGTACTTGAAGTCGATGTTCGCAATCGGCAGGACGTTCTGATGCTGATCGATACTTTGCTGGCTCAACTTGAAGCCGGTATGCTTGGAGAGTGAAATGTCCATGAATTTGACTTTAGCGCCCGAAGTGATGGAAATCGCCCGCCGCGAGGTTGAGCTTTTTCTGAACGAGGTCGATGGTGTCACTGCCGTGGTAGTGGCCAGTATTGATGGATTCGACATTGCCTCTGCGATGAAGGAAGGTGACCCCGCACGGGTCGCCGCCATGGCCAGTTCCATCTCCGCCATCGGCTCGGTCGTTTCTCAGGAGGCCAATCTTGGCCGCAGCAAAAGCGTGACCATCAATACAGAGTCGGGGTTTGCCATGGTCCATGGGGTGTATCGACACGATTCGGAGTTGATTGTGAATGTGATCGCCAATAGCAACGCCATTTTGGCCCAAGTGGCCTACCGCGCTGCTCAATTTGCCAGGACGCTGGCTGACACATGAGCGGGCAAACCCTGCGCACAGCTCTGGAAGCGATGGTGGAAATGCCAGGCGTGGAAGGTTGCGCGCTGGTCGAGATAGAAGCCGGCATGGTCTGGCACCATGCGGGGCATATCGAAGGCGTCCAGACCTTTGCGGAAGCCGCCAGCGACTACTGGCGGCTCTACCAGCGCTTGTCGAGCCAGTTTCAAGACTTGGGAGACCTGCGCGCCTCAGTGATGATGCACGCATACGGACGCATTACTCTGCTCCCTTGTGGGGCAGGCGTTCTGTTGGTGACGCTTACGCGCGACAAATCAGGGACCGACTGGACCCAGGTGCAGCTCAAAGCGAAGGAATTAGCTGCAATCGTGGACGCATTATGATAATTTTCGTGTTACAACCTGAAGCAAAAGTGTTTTCTGCGTGGCACTTCCCCCTCAATTCACGCAAATTTGATCTCAAAGGAGACGAGGAAAAATGGCAACGATCAAACAAACGCTCGAAGACCTGATGACAGTGGATGGCGCGTTGTGCGCTGCCGTCGTTGACTCGTCCAGCGGCATGATGCTGGGGTCCATTGGCTCCGGCGTCGACCTGGAAGTGGCTGCTGCAGGCAACACAGAAGTGATCCGCTCAAAAATGAAGACCATGCGCGCGCTCGGTCTGAACGATGTGATCGAAGACATCTTGATTACGCTGGGTAAGCACTACCACATCCTCCGCCCCTCAGCGCGCAAGGAAGGCGTGTTCATCTACTTCGTGCTGGACAAGCAGCGCTCCAATCTGGCCATGGCTCGCCGGAAGGTATCGGACGTCGATAAGGAAATGGCTTTCTAAGCCAAATTCAGAAATAGGAAACCGCGCAGACGCGCGGTTTTTTTTCGCCCTGCCCACCTTCAGTACCACTCATCCCGAAAACGAGCCTCGTGGCTGCGCCACTTTGCGGTACTGGACGTTTAGCGGGTGGGGCCGCCAATAATCAGCGTTTGCGTCCATCCAGGCTGAATGCACCGGCACCGAATGCGGCCAGAATCAGCAGGCCTCCGGTGATGGCGATGTTCTTATTGAACATGAGCGTTTGCATCATCTGCTGAGCTTCCGGGACCGCCCAGTAATTGTGGAAAAAAACCGCAGATGCCAAGGTAAACAGGGCCAACGCCAGTGCCGCCCAGCGCGTCTTGAATCCCAGAAGAATCATCAGACCGGCTCCCAGCTCCACCACGATGGCCAAAGCCGCACCCGCTTCCGGCATGGGTAGACCTTTTGAAGCAATATAGCCTGCGGTGCCCGCAAACCCTGCGCCGAGCTTTCCCCAGCCAGCCGGAATAAACAACCAAGCGATCAGGATGCGTCCGATCAGGGCCAGGGGATTTTGCAGTGCGTTCATGAAAAGCTTCCTTTGGAAGTGGTTGAGAAAAAAATCTGAAAAATGCATTCACCAAGCGAAGTCAGGGCCCGCGGCGTATGCTGCCGCAGGCCCTGATCATTCACACCAAATCGAACAACAAGACTTCGGCATCATGGCCTGATTCGAGCGTGATACGCGATTCGCCCTCAATCATGGCGGCATCGCCAGCAGCCAGGGGCGTGCCGTTGACATTCAAGGTGCCGCGAACAAGATGCACATAGGCCTTCCTGGTTGGATCCATGTCGAAGCTGGCGCTTTCAGCACCATCGAACAAACCGGCATACATGGCTGCATCGGCATGGATCGTCACAGCACCCTCAACGGGTCGCTCGGCGGCGACCTGCTTGAGCTGACCGCGCGTACTGCCTTTAGGCAGCGTAATCTGCTCGTAGCTGGGCGGCACACCGGTCACGTTGGGCTCAATCCAGATCTGCAGAAAATGGGTTGTCTGCCCTTCTGCATGGTTGAACTCACTATGAGTGACCCCGGTACCTGCGCTCATTCTTTGCACATCTCCAGGGGGGATGCCTTTGATGTTGCCCATGCTGTCCTTGTGGGCCAGGTTGCCTTCCAACACATAACTGATGATCTCCATATCTCTATGGCCGTGGGTGCCAAAGCCTCGCCCTGGCGCCACACGGTCTTCATTGATCACACGCAGATTGCCCCAGCCCATGTGCTGCGGGTCGTAATAGCCTGCGAACGAAAAGCTATGAAACGACTTCAGCCAGCCGTGGTCTGCGTAGCCCCGATCCAGTGATTTGCGAACAGTAAGCACTTTGGACTCCTTTGTGAAGGGGGGAAACGGAAATTAAGCACCTTTGCCATTTCCGCAACCCTGTTGGAATAGAAGTAACTTTATTGATTTCAAGAGCACTTGAAGCCGCATGGCATTGATGGCATCATTCAAAATATTTGAATCAAATTTGATCGTCCATGCAAAACCCGAGTGATGTCCTGACGCCGGATGCGTTCCGAATCCTGCAAGCCATTGCCCAGGCAGGCAGTTTTGCAGGCGCCGCTCGCGCGCTGGGCGTAGTGCCCAGCGCCCTCACCTACCGAGTGCGCCAGATCGAAGACGCCTTGGATGTGTTGTTGTTTGACCGCTCCTCCAGGCAGGCCATTCCGACTGCGGCGGGAACCGAGCTGCTCCGCCAGGGCGAACGCTTGCGCGGCGAAGTGGACGCTGTGGTCAATCGCGTCAAGCGAGTGGCAACGGGCTGGGAGCCACAATTGACCATTGCTGTGGATGGCCTGATCGCCCACCCTGCCCTCATGGAACTGGTGTGTGATTTCCTTGATCTGAATCCGCCCACACGCCTTCGCATTCGTGATGAAATTCTTAGCGGCACCGTGGATGCACTCGCATCTGGCCGTGCCGATCTGGCACTGGGAGCGATCCTGGGACCTTCCAACGCAGCCGATTTGAAAGCCAAACCGTTGGGAGTCGTTCGCTTTGTGTACGCGGTGGCACCTCACCATCCGCTGGCGGCGCTGCCCGAACCTCTCAGCGACGCAGAGCTGCAAAAACACCGCGCGATCGTCGTTTCTGACTCGACGCAAAGCGGCACCACACAGTCCTTTGGCTTGCTTGAAGGACAAGACAGTTTTGTCGTGGGCAGCATCGCCTCCAAGCTCGACGCCCAGCTAAGAGGTCTGGGCGCAGGTTTCCTCGCCGAACCCATGGCTCGGCCTTACCTTCAAACCGGGCGTCTCGTTGCCCGTCAGGTTGACCGAAGCACGCGCGAGATAAGCCTTTCCTACGCCTGGCGAGCCAGCGGGTCGCCGGGTAAGGCTCTGGCGTGGTGGTTGGAGCAACTCGAGAGGCCGATTACGAGACGCGCATTGCTGGAACAGCACCGCGGCGTGTAGAGTGTTGTCTATTACATAAACGAAAGAGACTGCGTGACCACTCGCTTCCCATCCGAACCGCGCCGTATCGCCATCGTTGGCGCTGGCATCGCCGGCCTCGCCTGCGCACGCACGCTGGCGCAAGCCGGACAGCAGGTTACTGTCTTTGAGGCCTCGGACGCCCCTGGCGGCCGAGTGACCACCTATGAATCGCCTTTTGGGGGATTCGATGCGGGAGCACAATATTTCACCGTTCGCGATGATCGCTTTGCCAGGGCGCTCGAAGCCACAATCCCTGGCCTTGCCCGTCGTTGGAGCGCCAATGCGGTGCGTGTTCTGGATGCAGGAGGACGAGTGGTTGAAGCGTCTCCACCTGGCCGTGACGCGCATTGGGTCACGACGCCCACCATGACAGAACTGCCCAGGCGCTGGGCACTTCCCCTTCAGACTTCAGGTCAGTTGCATCTCAACACCCGCGTCACGCAACTGCAGCGCGACGTACTCAACGCCGCGGCCTGGCAGCTGCATACGGAGAGTTCGGATGGTGGTCAGCAGGTGTTTGGGGGATTCGACACTGTCTTGATGGCTTTGCCCCCCTCCAATTCGCGCGCTCTGCTTTCCCGGGTAAAACAAACCGCTCATTTGGTCAAAGGTCTGGAAGCAGTTGAAGTGGCTCCGTGCTGGACGCTGATGATCGCTTTTCCAAACGCGGCGCAACCAGGGCTGCAAACCCTGGGGCCTCAATGGAATGCCGCGCGCAGCACCCATCACCGCGTGGCATGGCTTGCGCGTGAATCGTCAAAACCCGGACGAGAGCCCATTGAACGTTGGACTGTTCAAGCCAGCCCGGCTTGGTCGCGCGAACATGAAAACGATGACGAGCCACGCGCCATAGCCAAGCTATTGAAGGCCTTCGCTGAAGTCACGGGTATCCGTGCAGCCCCAACATGGTCAAAGGCGGTACTCTGGCATGAGGCCAAAACGACCCAGCCACTCGGCCACAGTTTCATGTGGGATCCGGAGCTTTGCTTGGGTCTGGCTGGTGATTGGTGCCTGGGCGCTCGGATGGAAGATGCATTCGTGTCTGGACTAGAACTGGCACTTCGCACGCTGAAACCATAGTGCTTGGGCCGCAATTGCCTGGTAAGCCGTGTGCGCCCTGTGCGCTCCCTGAGCCGTTCGCGTGTGATGAGCCGCATGCCTGGCTGCTCAAGCGAGCTCTCCAGGCGCCGCAGCTTTTTACCTTCCTTGAATAGCGGTATCACCCATGTATGTTGGGCGCTTTGCCCCTTCTCCCACGGGGCCTTTGCATGCGGGCTCACTAGTCGCTGCGCTGGCGAGCTGGCTTGATGCGCGCGCCCACAGCGGGCGCTGGCTGGTGCGCATCGAAGACGTCGATACTCCCCGCTGCCGCCCAGGTGCCGCAGAGCTCATCTTGAATCAGCTCGCCGCGTGCGGCCTGCAGCCAGACGAGCCACCCGCTTTCCAGTCAAAACGTGGCGCAATTTATCAGCAAGCGCTGGATCAGCTTAGCGCGCGTAAGCTGGCCTACCCCTGCGCCTGTTCACGCAAGGAAATCGAACAAGCTCAGGCAGCACGCGGGGTGGTGCGCACGCGTGGCAACGAGCTACCCTACCCTGGTACCTGCCGGCCTCCACATCATCACGCGGATGCTCACCAAAGCCGGACGGCAAAGGCTTGGAGATTGCATAGCGGCCTCGCCTCAGGCATATCAGGACATGATCACCTCGTACGCTGGCACGACAGGCGTCTGGGTGATCAGGAGCAGAACGTGGAGGCGGCTGTGGGAGATTTCATCCTCAAGCGCGCGGATGGCTTATGGGCCTATCAGCTCGCGGTGGTAGTGGATGACGCAGACCAGTGCATTACCCATGTGGTACGCGGACAGGATCTGGCGGACAACACGCCACGGCAGATTCTTCTGCAACGAGCGCTTGGCCTGAAGACCCCGTCCTATATGCATACACCGCTCGTAGTTGCCAGCGATGGAGAAAAGCTCAGCAAACAAAATGGAGCCCAAGCGCTGGATCTTGATGACCCTCTGCATGCGCTCAGGCAAGCCGCAGAGCATTTGGCGCTGAATCCACCTCAGTGCAATGGCACTTTGACTACCGCTCTTTCTCAGTGGACCCGCGAGTGGGCTCTGAAGCGCGTTTAACCGCCCCGTCAGAGAAACAGAGAACCTGCGTATCGATTTTTGTGTTTCACTGAATTTTGGCTTTACCGGCCCAGCCATCCAAAATTTCAAAGAGGTCCTCCAATGTTCCAGCTCAGCGTCCCCTGGTGGGAGTTCATCATTCGCGGGATTGTCGTGTACGCATTCCTGCTCTTTTTTCTGCGTCTCACGGGACGGCGCCAGACTGGACAGTACGCCCCGTTTGACCTGATCCTGTTGCTCATCCTTTCCAATGCCGTTCAAAACTCCATGAACGCTGGAGACAATTCGCTCATGGGTGGGTTGATCTCTGCGTTGACACTGATAGGCTGCCATCTGCTGCTGGCGCAACTGGGCTGGCGTTTCCCTCGCATTGGGCGATGGATAGACGGCAAACCCAAGGTGTTGATACACGCAGGTCAATTGAATGCAGAGACCATGCGCAACGAACGGCTCACGCCTGATGACGTCCAGGCCGCATTGCGAGCTGCAGGGTGCCTGCATAGCTATGAGGTTCAGCAGGCCACTATCGAGACCAGTGGTCAGATCACAGTGGTGCTCCGCAACCGTGGCTCGGCCAGTCAGGGCGCTGCAGACGACACGCCGCGCTGAGTTCGGATCAAGTCGTGACACCGTCACCGGTGACTGAAGGCAGCTGCATGCAAAGCACCCTTCTCGGCAGCACGTACGATCTGATGGTTTTTTATTTAAATCAACGGCGCCAGAACTGCGGTGTGAAGAGCACCAGCACGGACAGCAATTCGAGTCGCCCAAGCAACATGGCCAGACTACAGATCCAGATCTGGGTATCGCTCAATGAACCGAAGTTTCCAGCCGGACCCACCTTGCCCATGCCCGGGCCAATGTTGTTCAGACAACCGATGACAGCAGTAAAAGCAGTGACCACATCCAGCCCTGTCGCCAGCATCAGCAGCGTTAGCCCAACCATCACTGCTCCATAGATGAGCATGAAAGCCATGACCGCGCCTATGACGTCCTGCGGGACAGCGACGCGCCCCAATGCGACCGGGTGCACCACGCGTGGATGAATGATCCGCAGGAGTTCTCGCTGGGCCACACGCACCAGCACCAGCATCCGGACCATCTTGATACCGCCCCCCGTTGAGCCAGCGCATGACACGAAGCACCCCAGAAATAGAAGCAGTACCGGCACGAAGGTCGGCCAGAGCAGATAGTCCGTTGTGGCATAACCTGTGGTGGTGCTCACGGACACGACCTGAAACGCAGCCTGGCGCAGTGCCGTTTCAAACTCCGGATACACCGAGCTGCCCATCAACATCAGAGTGATCACGGCGGTGGCCAGCAACATGACACTGAAATAGGCACGCACCTCTGCATCACGCGCTACGGGTGCCAACGAGCGCTGCTGCCAGAGCATGAAATAGCGAGCAAAACTGATGCCCGATAGCGCCATGAAGAGAACCGCAGTCCACTCGAGTTGCGCCGAGTCCCAGAAGCCAAAGCTCTGATCGTGTGACGATAGACCTCCCAGGCCCACTGTGGTGCACATGTGCATGAAAGCATCGGGCCAGCTCATGCCCCCCGCCCGATAGGCCAGAAGACAGGCCGCCGAGAGCACAAAGTACACCCCCCAAAGTCCGCGCGCCGTCTCAGCGACGCGCGGGGTCAGGCGCTGCTCTTTCATGGGGCCGGGCATTTCTGCTTTGTAGAGCTGCATGCCGCCCAACCCCAGAAATGGAAGGATGGCGACCGCCAAAAGCATGATGCCCAGGCCACCCACCAATTGCAGGAAGCAACGCCAGATGTTGACAGACGTGGCTAGCAGATCGATCCCAGCCAATGTCGTGGCACCGGTGGCCGAAAGACCACTCATGGCTTCGAAGTAGGCGTCTGTCCAGGAAATGCCGTTCACCACGAACATCAAAGGCAGCGCGGCATAGGCGGGTAAAACCACCCACACAAGAGTCACCAGCAAAAAACCGTCGCGCGTCGTCAGCTCATCCGCTGACTGCCGGTTGCGAACCCATAACCATGCCCCTGTTGCCAAGGTGAACAGGAAGCACCAGGCCCACACCTTCCAGTTTCGCCCATCTTCTCCAAACCAATCCCAGGCGGCAGGCACCAGGAAGGCAAATGAGAAGCCCATGATGACCCATGAAAGCACGAGAAACGTGGGAGAAAAACGTTTCATTTTCTTGATTCAAAGTGAGGCATGGATCATGGGCCAGGGCGTTTCGAACTTCTTGGCGTTCCGGCTTCTGGAAAATTCGCCGCGAAGAAGGTCTACGCAACCTAGAAAAATGTGGCACGCACCTGGAAGAGCTTTTCCACCTCACGCAACTTTTTTTTGTGTGGCAGGAAAATGATGACATGATCGTCTGACTCAATAACTGTCTCGTCACTGGGCATCAGCACGCGCGCGTCCCCATCTTGACCGCGAACTAGCGCGCCGATACGAACGCCTGTCGGCAGTTTCACTTCGCCAATTCTGCGCCCCACCAGACGTGAAGTTTTAACGTCGCCATGTGCGATGCCTTCAAGCGCCTCGGCTGTGCCACTTCGCAGGCTATGCACTGCCGCGACCGCCCCCCGGCGCACGTGCATCAACAGCTCACCAATGACCGCATGCGAGGGCGAGATGGCGATGTCTATGGTGCTGCCCTGCATCATGTCAGCATAGGCACGTCGATTGATGAGGGCCATCACGCGGCGCGCGCCCATGCGCTTGGCCAGCATGGCAGACATGATGTTGTCTTCGTCGTCGCTGGTCAGAGCGATGAACAAGTCCATATCGCCGACATTCTCTTCCTCAAGAAGATCCTCATCAGCGCCATCTCCTTCCAGAACAAGCATGTCAGGGGGCAGCTGTCCGGACAGGTATTCAGCTCGCTTGCGATTGGACTCAATGATTTTCACCTCGCACACGCCGCTGAGGCTGCGCGCCAGACGCAGCCCAACCTTACCACCGCCCACGATCATCACCCGACGAACCGGGCGGTCCGGGTTGCCTATGGCCTGCAGTGCCTGGCGCACCTGTTCACGTGCGACAAGGACATAAATTTCATCGCCTGGCTGGACGCGCGTTTCAGCCTCGACGGGGACTTCTTCGTCCTGCCGATAGATCGCGACGATGCGCAGGGGTACTTCCGGGTTCTCCGCACGGAAATCCGCGATGGAATGGTTGGCCAGGCGGCTTCCGGGTGCTACACGCACAGCCACCAAGTGGGCCTGCCCTTGTGAGAACTTGACGACCTGCAAAGCGCCTGGGTACTCAATCAGCAACTGAACATAGCGAGTGACCGTGGCCTCCGGACAAATCACCTTGTCGACCGCAAACCCACTCTTGTCCAGCAACTTGTCCCCTTGGGGAAATTCGGGTGAACGCAGGCGCGCAATCGTAGTGGGAATGCCAAAGACATCATGTGCGATCTTGCATGCCACCAGATTGGTTTCGTCCAAGGCAGTACATGCGATGAACAAATCGCAATCTTCTGCGCCTGCCCCCCGCAGGACTGAGGGCTGAATGCCATTTCCAGCAACGCCCCGTAATTCGAGCCGTGCTTCCATGTCGCGCAGGCGATCAGGATCCGTATCGATCACCGTGATGTCGTTGGCTTCAGACACCAGTGTCTCGGCCACGCTCTCGCCAACACGACCGGCGCCAAGGATGATGATTCTCATGAGTCGCGTTCCGTTATTCCCAGATACTAGCGCGGAGAACAGCGGCCTTGGACGCTTGCCTCCATCTGTCTGTGAAATCTTTCAATAAATCACGCCGTCCAGGTAAAACCAGCGGGTCAGGCCGTCGATTTCTTCTCGCTTGAAACGGCTCAGCTCATGCAACCGGGTGGCGCGGCCTTGAAAACGCGAACGGGCCACGAATTCGACTTCAGCATGCCCGATGTCGAGCGTACGGTGCGAACGCACTTCCAGCCCCAGCCACTTGACGCTCATCTCAAATTCGAGTGAAACGGGCCGTGTCGTTGGATGCCAGGTTGCCAGCAGGTAGGAGGTGTCTTCGCGAACAAAGCTCGAATATCTTGAACGCATCAAGGCCTCTGCATCAGGCGCGGGCGAAGACGAAAAATGTGTAATCCAGCGACCGCAGCACGCTTCGAAGCTCTTGCCAGCGGGCCGGCCACCACAGACGCAGACCGCTCCCTCAGTGACTATGCGTTTCGCACCAATATGTGCCACCACTAAAGCGCCCGTGAAATAAGAATGTCGAGTTTACAGCTCAAGCGTGCCGACGCGTGCGCCGTGGCGCGAAGCTCAATGCGTCGGGACAGGGAAAACAGCGCCTAGTCAGATTGACTCCTGCTCGCCTCACGCTCATCAAGCAGCATGTAAGGCACGGCAACAAAGCCTGGACCAGCGCCTTTTGATCTCATAGCGATGGACGCAAAAAGTCGCTGCCGCCTGGTTTCATAGATATCGAGGTACTTGGACTCGCGCGTTTTCAAGTATTGACTTTTCAGAGCATCCAGGCTCAAAAATGCGCCAAAAAATTCATCCGCTCCCGGCGAGGACATGGGTGATTTTTCAATATCGATACCCACCGCCGCATTAATGTTTTGCATCTCCAGAAGCACTGACACAGCCCTTTCAAAAAGAAAATCTTTCATGGGATAGTCAATAACTCCCTGATGCGGGGTGCATGAATTCAAACGTCTACCCAGATCAGTGTCCTGATTTTCTGATATTTTTTGTATACGCTCCGTGATATCCATCCATCGAAGCCAGAATTCATACTTTGCGACAAAATAGTTTCTGAATATTATTCTTGTCTGATCCTGAACTAGATTAGATAAGTCAAGATCCACATTAATTTCAGTCAAAAAATCCTGAGCAACCTTCATCAACCCCGGGTGCATGCTTTCACCCTGAATAAAACTGTTGGGGTAGCTTGCAATCTGTTCAAACGAAGATGAAAAACTGACTACGTCATCTTGGGCTTGCGTCAAGACGCGCCGAACCTGGCGGCCAGTCAATCCTGTTTTCAGCGTGAACAGCGGGCAAAAAAAACCTATGTACTCGTTTTTCGTGAATTTTTTCTCTTTCAAGACTCTATGAATGGAGGCAGACTCCAATGAGTCCCAATGTCCGGAATTCCCGCTTTTCAACGGTATGAATTCAGGTTCTATCAGACTTCGCGTCGCTTCTCCATAGAAGAACTGGAATAGTCGCATTTCGAATCTTGAGCTGAATTTGTAAAAAATACCGATGTCCCGCAAGCACCAAGGCTTACCGTGACCACCCACCTTTAATCGCCAAGCCCCACCACACCCCAAAGCTTTATAGCGCAGTAATTTTCAGCGGGTACGAGTGAAAAATTTACCATATATTAGCACCTCCCAACGTCCCACTTGCTTTTAACCAAAAAATTGGTTTCGCACCGTTAAAAAATACCAGCGCTGCGTAGAATATGAGGCTTTTTCAGATCTATTACAACGATGAAACCTTGGCAAATCTTGACCAGGGGTTTATCCCTTTAGACAATACACAGCCCGAACGTCCTGACCTTTACGAGTATTGGCCCATTCGCAAAGCGCTGCTGACTAAAAATTTTTCAGATGACGAGTATATTGGGTTTTTCTCCCCTCGTTTGAAAGAGAAAACCAACCTGACTTTTGATCGTATGGCCGATAAAATCAACCAGACGCGGTCAGGGGTCATAAGCTTTTCACCATGTTTCGAAGAAATAGCCTGCTACCCGAATAGTTTTATTCAAGGCGACGCCGTACACCCCGGCCTACTTAAAACGGCACAAAGAATATTCCACGACCTGGAATTAGGCATTGATCTGCACACTCTAATTCAAGATCAAACCAGAACGATATACAGCAACTATTTTGTAGCCACGTATAGTTTCTGGAAAGAATGGCTTCAACTTTCTGAAAAAATTTTCAAGATCTCAGAAGACAAAAATTCGATTCTTGGTAGCTCTTTGAATCACATGGTAAAGCACCGAACCGGCGCTAGCTACGCCATGAAAGTATTCATAATAGAACGGCTGGTTTCCATACTTCTGGAGATGAAAGGTATGGATGCTGAGATCGGCATAGATTTCAACAAGATCCCCACCACCTGGCCCGACGGAGAGAAAATTTTCTTCACCTTGATGGATCTGGATGCATTGAAGGGACATCACATCAAGACGAAGCTCTCCGTGTACCAACGCTTCTACGAAGAGCGCCGGCGGCAAATACTGAGGCGGCTAGCACTCGATACGAGATAGGATGCCTGCATGGAGCGACATGAGGTGAACCCACTCGAAAATTCTCCGCTGGTGTTTGGACGCCCTGTACTCCCCCAACGAGAACTCCTCATCGAGCTTCTCGATGAGGTGCTAGCCTCGCGTCAGCTCTCCAATGGCGGTGTCATGCACAACCGGCTGGAAGATGCATTGGCTCAGTGGGTGGGCAATCATGTGTGCCTCACCTCGTCTGGAACCATGGCACTCATGCTGGCGCTGCGGCTCGGCAATTTGCGGCCAGGCGGCGAGATCATCACTTCACCCCTGAGCTTTGCTGCGTCAGCGCAAGCTATCGAGTGGTGTGGCTTCAAGCCCGTGTTTGCGGACGTGGAGCACAATTTTCCGACACTGGATTCCAAGGCCGTAGAAAAGGCCATCACCCCCAATACGGTCGCCATTTTGGGCATTCACTTCATGGGTATTGCGTGCGACACCAGCGCTTTGGAGGAAGTAGCCAACCGGCACAAATTGTGGCTGGTCTTTGATGGGGCTCAAACTCCGGATGTGATGCAAGGTGAGCATCATTTGGCGCAGCGAGGCGACGCCACGGTGCTTTCCCTTCACGCCACCAAGCTTTTGAACACTGCTGAGGGTGGGGCCGTCGTGGTCAAAACCGCCGAGCATAAAGAGCGCCTTAAACGTATGCGCAATTTCGGTCTAGCCCAGGGGCAGATTGTAGATATCGGAATCAACGGAAAACTGTCTGAAATTCACGCAGCACTCGGATTGGCCGTATTCCCCTTACTGCCAGAAGAAATGAGAGCTCGTAGAAATTTGAGGGAATTCTATTCAAGCAAGTTAGCGAACGTCCCTGGAGTCAGGGTTCTGTGTCCCCGCCCAAACAGCTCCGCAAGTCACCTCTATTTCGCGCTGGCCATGCCGGAGAATATTCGCCAAGCCTGCGTTGTGGACGCGACTAAAGAAGGGATCATGTTGAGAGACTCGTTCAACCTGTTGTGCGGACCCGGCACTTTTTTCGAAAGCCACAATATATTCAGCCCTACACAGATAGCAGTGGCGCCTGCGATAGCGCCAACCCTTCTGGCGCTGCCCATGCACAGCAATATAAGCGAAGCTGCTGCAGGGACAATTACAGCCATTATTGAAAACTGCTCCGCGAAGCACTTGAAAGGACAGGCGTGAAAGGTACCGATCAGCTGGATGAGTTGGTAGTCTATGGTGCCAGAGGTACTGCAGAATTGCTTATCGCCGATCTTCAAGAGGCACGCAAAGGAAAGGTTCGTTTGCGCGCACTGGTTGACGACGTCAACAACGGCTTCATGCATCCGAGGTTGGGGGTACCGGTTATTTCGTCGTCCCAAAGACTCGAAGAGTTTCCGAATGTGCCGGTCCTCGTGTCGATTTCTGACGTGTCTGTTCGTACGCGAATTGCCATGCAACTCTCCGCTGAAGGCGCCACTCTGGCTACGGTTGTTCCAGTGGGCCCGGGAGGGCTCGTCTCTCACCCGCAGATTGGAGTGGGGAGCTTTTTCTTTTCAGGCACGCGGATCGGACCTAACATCCGCACGGGGGTAGGCGTTCAAGTGCTGGGCACTTTGGTCGCCCACGACGTGACTATCGGAGATTTCTCAAACATTGGCGCGGATGCTTCCGTGTACGGGCACGTTGAAATTGCGGACCATGTCAATATTGCGCCTAGCGCAATCGTGGGCAACGGCAGTCCCGGTAAGCCTTTAAAAATAGGTTCAGGAGCCATTCTGGGGGTTGGAGCCGTAGTGACTCGCGACGTTCCCGCTGGCGCCCGGATGGTGGGCAACCCTGCCATGACCACGCAGGAATGGAAACAACTGCGTAAGCTGCTCAGCGAGTCGTCGAATTAACCAACTGGAGCAAGGTGTCGCAGTAGGCTGAGAATGAGCCAGATTCCCGCACAAACGCTCGCCTTTCTCTCTGTCTAAGAGAAGAATCTTCACGCACCAAGCGCAACGCCTCCTCTACAAAACTGTCGTGATCATTGGGTGGCACAAATTGGCCAAGCGCATCAGCAGCGCCCCTTAGCCCAATGTTCGCTGCGTACCCGACAAACCCGGTGCCCACCCCTGCGGCATGTACGGCTGTGGTGGGGCCCGCATCCTCGCGAGAGGTCAGGAGGTAGACCGCAGCTTCACGGTACCAGGCGGCTGAATTCCTCACAAAACCCGGCAGCAAAAGGGGCAACCCGTCTGACTGAGCCTTCACAGCCAACTCTTGCGCCCAGGAGTCCAGGTTTCCAAGCCACACAAAAACCGAACTCGCAAGCCGGTCGTGTATGGCACGGCACGCTAAAAGAAAAAGGTCGAAGCCTTTTCTGTAGTCACCGTGTCCAGCGCCAATAAACAGGGGGTTTCCTTTGAATTGGCGGTGCACCGCAGAAAACTCACTGAAGCGCAGCTTCTGCTGAATGACCCCTGGGTGAACCACAGGTAGCTCTCCGAGCTCCGCCTGAAGCTCGGTCTTCATCAGGTGAAAAGATGCCACCAAGTGCACGCCGAGCAACTGTGCTGCCTGCAGCGCTGGCACGAGATTCTGCTGTGCCAGATACCCCCGCATCTCATGAATAAGCAAAACCGTGTGGTGCCCGGTGCGTGCCGAAAGCCCGCCAACTTTAGCCGCCGCAGCGGTGTTGACCAACACTGGGGTCTGCTTATGAATTCCTGAAAACAATCCCTCCGCGTGCCAACCTTCAGCCACCAGAAAAACAGGCCCCAGCGCCCGAAAAGCCTCCTGCAAAGGGCCTCCATTGGCCAGAACGAAACATGGCGAATAGCCTCGTGCAGAAAAATCTCTTGCAATGTCCAGCAGAAGCAAGGGAACGCCAGCCTCCTGCGCATCATGCGCGGCCAGCACGATTGGCTTTTTCAACTTCCAGGTGGCGTCCCATGCGGCCTGCCTTGATTCCTCACGGGTACGGCTAAGAGGTACGGGGAGCCGACGAGTTTCCCGCCCCTGCACGACGTAGTGCTTGAACGGGTTCTTCTGTCCCAGCGGAAGATAACAGCGGACATAAAAATCCGAATTGAACAGCCTGGAAGGACTACGGCCCTCCCCGTCCCCGTACATGACGTAATGCAAACTTGGTTGCACTTTGGCTCTCGAGAGGTCCGGGTAGGCCTCAAGGTAATCATTGGGATCGATTAAGGGGTGGGGCTTTCTGTAGCTTCCTGCTTGTTCGTGTGCAATGAAATTCTCAAGAGCGGTGCGCTCTCCTTTCGCATTCCAGTCAGGGTATTCGTTTTTGTAGAAGTTGGTATTGAAGTAGGGCGAAGGATTGAGCTCCAGCGCGTCTCCGCCAGCCACAAAATGTGCAAAGGGATCTGAGGGAGATTCGCTGATCTGCCTCAGGTAATGATCGCCATCAAAGAAGTGATCTAGCAACTTGTCCAAGTCTCGATTCCCCCAGGTCTGGGAACTTCGCCATAGTCCCGGATAGCCGCGTCTACAACGCCCGCGAAATAATGATCTTCTGCACGTCACTCGTGCCTTCATAGATCTGGCACACACGCACGTCGCGGTAGATACGCTCGACGGGGAAGTCGGCCACATAGCCGTAGCCTCCCAAGGTCTGAATGGCTGCAGAACATATCTGCTCGGCCACTTCACTGGCAAACAGTTTGGCCATGGCAGCTTCCTTCAGGCAAGGTCGGCCAGCGTCGCGCAGGGCTGCTGCATGCCAGATGAGCTGACGGGCCGCTTCCAACCTGGTGGAACACTCAGCCAGGCGAAAGCTCACTGCCTGATGGTTGAAGATGGCCGTGCCAAATGCTTCACGCTCCTTGGCATACTGAATGGCTACTTCCAATGCTGACCGCGCCATGCCTATGCTTTGTGCCGCAATGCCTATGCGCCCACCTTCCAGCGAACTAAGAGCAATCTTGTAGCCCTCGCCTTCTTCTCCAATGCGGTTCTCAACCGGGACACGGCAATTTTCAAGATTGATCTGCGCAGTGTCACTGGAGTGCTGGCCCAGCTTTTCTTCAAGACGTGCCACCACCCAACCGGCATTGCCCAGGTTATGTGTGGGGACGATAAAGGCGCTGAGGCCACGTTTGCCCGCCGCCTTATCCGTCACAGCGATCACCACGGCCACATGGCCATTTTTTCCGCTGGTGATGAACTGCTTGGCGCCGTTCAGGACGTACTCATCGCCTTGCCTTACCGCAGTCGCACGGAGGGCGGATGCGTCGCTGCCCACATGGGGCTCGGTCAATGCAAAGGCGCCGAGCATCTCACCGCGTGCAGCGGGAGCGAGCCACTTTTGCTTTTGCGCCTCGCTCCCATACCTCATGAGGATGGCGTTATAGGGGCAGTTGGTCACGCTGATGGGCGTACTGGTGCCGCCGTCGCCCGCGGCGACTTCCTCCAGGACCAGCGCGAGCGAGAGGTAATCCAGCCCCGCACCACCGTACTCCTCGGGGACACAGATCCCGTAAGCGCCGAGTTGGGCCAACCCCTGGTGTGCCTCAACGGGAAAATGATGTTCTTTGTCCCAGCGCGCAGCATGAGGCCATAACTGTTCCTGTGCGAATGCTCGCACAGCATCGCGGATCATTTCCTGGTCTTCGGTCAGTAGCATCGTTGTCTCTCGTCATGTTGCGGACTCGTCTGGTCCATGAAGTTCCACTCATTTGGTTGGACCCCCGAGCCAGCGCTATTTTCTCGCCATGAACCGGGCTCTGACGTCGGAGGTGTAAGTTCGGCCCACTCGAGCCACGGCGCCATCGGCAAGCACCACGGTCAATGACGAGAACGAGCCCACACCAAGACGAACGACTTCGCCTGCACGCACCATCGTACTGCGATGAATGCGAACAAAGTCTTGCACTGGCAGCTGGTTTTTCAGTTCAGATAAGGTGGCATTGTGCAGGTATTCGCGCCCTTCGGCGTAGATTCTTGCGTAGTCACCCTCAGCCTGAATGCGCGTGATGCTGGAGGCCGCAAGCCGCACGTACTCACCCCTGGTCTTTACCCAAATTTCCACCGCCGCGGACTGGGGCTGCGACGAGCGTCGCAGGGTAGCGATCACTTCTTCCAGTTCCGCAATGCGTCCGGCGTTGCTTTGTAGTTCAGTCGCACGGCGGGCCCGATCCAGAGCAAGATGAAAACGTCCCGGCTCGATAGGCTTGGTGATGTAGTCGGTGGCGCTAGCGTCGAAAGCTCGACAAGCCTGATCGTCAAAAGCGGTGACGAACACCACTGCGGGTGGCTCCGGCCTGCCTGAGATCCGCGCTAGCAGATCGAAGCCCGTGCCACCGGGCATCTGGATGTCGAGTAGGAGAATCTGAGCATCAAGCCGATCCAATTGCGCGAGTGCCTGGGGCACATTGGCGGCCTCCGCGATAGAGCCCACCCAGGGTAGCTGGCGAAGCAACCGCAGGACGCGCCGCCTCGCCAAGGGCTCGTCATCCACGACCAAGACATCGAGCAGTCTCACGCCGTTCTCCAAGGCAGTTCGATTTCCACCCGGAAACGCGTGCCGTCCGCCGCATCAATTCGAAAAGCACCTGCATCGCCAAAACGCATCCGAATGCGCTCAGCCACGTTCCTCAGCCCAATACCAAGCCCTTCGGTGGAAGTGAAGCGCGCAGCGTTCGGATACCGAGTGTTCTCTACCGCCATGCACAGACTCTCGTTACGGCGCCGTGCCCATATTCGAATCTGTGTATGTTCTAGCGATTGCCCAACACCGTGCTTGATGGCATTTTCGATCAAGGGTTGCAGCAGCAGGCTGGGCACCATGGCGTGGTGCATTTGTTCGGGCACGTCCACAACGAAATCCATTCGATCTGCGTAACGTTCTCGCTCAATGGCGAGGTAGTCCTGCTGCAATCGCAACTCCTCGGCCAGCGCGACATCAAGCATAGGGTCCAGTGCCAGAGAGCTTCTCAGAAAATTCGACAGCGACTGCACCATGCGCTCAGCGCGCACGGCGGCGCCCTCCTCGATCAGGCCCGCGATGGAGTTCAGCGTATTGAAAAGAAAGTGCGGGTTGACCTGGTAGCGAAGTGCTTGCATCTGCGCGGTCAAGGCCTCCTCTCGAACGGCTGCCAGCCTGCGCTCGCGGTCACGTACTTCGAAGTTGTAGAGCAAGGCCATGAACAGGCAACTCCAACCGAACATCATTGACGCACCCTCTATCAGCATGTAGGCGGCGTAGAGTTTATCGAACTTGACGGGCTCGGGGTACTCGCAAATAGCGTAGTTGACGAAGTCGATCCCAGTGAAGATGGGCGCAGCAATCGCTGTCATCCCAAAACAGAGCAAAGCCTTCTGCGTGAATGAGTACCTGCGCAGACGGAATAAAACCAACGACATGGCATAAGTCATCAACGCGCTCAGACCAAAGAGCACCACCTTGAGGGGGGCGGAATCGATGGGATCAATATTGATGAAGTAGCCGAGGATGCTGTCGGCCACGAACATACAGGCCCAGTAAAGCAAGCTGAGTCGCAGCGTGGCCCGTCGCAAGGTCTTGCCAAAGCTGCCGATCCCGTCGTGTGCCTCTTCCATGCTGTTCCCTTCGCGAGCCGCACCAGTGATAGTGAATGGCCAATAGTAGAAGCACCCTCTTGCGTTCACCGGCTTTTTTCAGCCGTCCGTCGAAATCAAGCGCGCTTCGTCGGCATAGTTTTGTCATTGACATGGCTGCAGGCTGCACACCCGGTAAAGCTTTCTATGCTTGCTGGCATCACGACATTCTCAACTGAAAAGTTCCTATGCGTCTTGCGATTTCCCCACCTTGCATGCCCCTTCAGCCCGTCGGGATGGCATGCCTCGCGTCGATCTTCCTGCTGAGCGCCTGCGGCGGTGGGGGTAATGACGACACCACGCCGCCCGCCGGGGATGGATTCACGGTGGCGGGTACGGTCAATGGACTGGGGGGAGGCAAGCGCGTCGTGTTGCAAAACAACGGCACTGGTGATCTTGAAATTACGACTGAAGGGCCTTTCAGTTTCCCCGATCGCGTGCCTTCTGGCAGCGCCTACGCGGTCACCGTCAAGACTCAACCGGTCGGCCAGTCCTGCACCATAGAGAAGGGCACGGGCGTGGCGACGGCCAACATAGATGAGGTGCTTGCGAGATGCACCAATTTGCCCGCTGCGGCATTCAGCGTGGGCGGGAGAGTAAGTGGCCTGGCGGCGAACACGACGCTGGTGCTGCAGAACAACAACGGGGATGACCTGACAGTCACTGCTAACGGTGGCTTCACCTTCGCTGCCCCCTTGTTGAGCGGCGCGAGCTATGCCATCTCCGTCAAGTCGCAGCCTGTCGCGCAAATCTGCACTGTCCGGCAGGGCAGTGGCACCATGTCAGCAGCCAACGTATCGACAGTGGAAATCTCCTGCGCTGCCAACACGGATGTCAGCTTACCGGAAGGCGATTGGCAAATGGACTTATGCGTGGCCATCCGAGCCAACACCTGGGGCCGAGCACTTTGGCGTATTGCAAAGCAAGGGTCCATGACGACCGCAGTGAATCAAGGCATGGTGGTGTACAACAACGCAACCTGCACGGGAACCGGAGCTCCCGAAGTATCAGGGTCCAGTAGCCTGGGGACCATGGTTTTCAACCGCAGCGCAGCCACAGCCACGCTCACAGCATTCTGGGGCACATGGAATCTGCCGAACGGAAGTAGCAGCCCCACTATCTGGGCGCGCAAGGGTGCCCACCTGTGCATTCTGGGTGATGCAACCCCCAGCGTTCTGACGACTCCGCAGTTGGTGGAATCGTCCGCCAATCTATCGATTGCAGGCAAGAACTGTTACACGAAGCTCTGAGAAGGTGGGAACAAACCCCTCATGCCCTCCCAGCTCCGCGTAACAAATGCTCTCCGTAGCACAAGCTACGGCTGCGCGTTGCGCCTTGATCGGGTGGGTTTTGACGGCCCTTTCGAGCACGCCTGATTCATTCGCACCTTATGAGCCCATGCAGTTAGAAAATGACAACGCGCGCGGCCTCACTCATTGTGCGTTGACACCTTGTGCGCACCGCTGCGTGGCCAATTTTCACGGTGGTGATGAACTGCTTGATTCCACTCAGGGCAACTTGATACCCGCCCGCCAGCGCATGACGCGCACCCGAAAAAGCCTTCTATCTTCCCCCCCGGTATTTTCCTTGGAGACTTTTATGCGCCTTGACCTACGCCCTCTTTCCCTCCAATTAGTGACTCCGGTCGCTAGCAAGCGCCCCATCGGGCAAACAGCGAAGTTTTTTCTGGCAGCCACCGCCATCGCTTGCCTGACGGCCTGCGGCGGTGGTGCTAGCGACGGCGGCGATGACAGTGGCCCTGGAAGCAACCCTGGCACCACCCCTCAGCCAGGAACAAGCTCAGCCGCATGTTTCAATGAATCGACCTATCGCGAAGGCACCGTATCTGTAGTTGAGTTGGACGCGATCGATCCAAACGGTCGGGTCTTCAAAACCCGAGTTACCACGACCACCGGCCCGCGCGAATCATTTGCCAATGCCAGGCCCATCCGATTCGTTCAATCGAGTTTCATCTATGCCACAGGGACGATAGGTGAAGAGAGACAGTATATGGATCTGGTGGACGGCAAGGAGATCCGCTACGGCTCCCGCAATGGCAATGAAAACGCGGATCCCAAGTACGGCCGCAAGACCAATGAGCCTCCCATCGTGCGACCTGTGGCCATGAACCCCGGTGAAACGACGGAGTCGACAACCGTTGTGAAAACGGTTCAGGGTGTGAACGATGAGATTCGCCATGAAGAAACGGTTACCTCAAAAATCACCTATGTGGGACGTGAGGCCATCAGCACCCCGATGGGAACCATTAACGCGTGTAGGTTTTCAGGCTCTAGCCAAGTGGTTTATCCGGACGGCTCAGGTTTCACTCAACTCAGCGAGCAGTGGATTGCGGCCGATGGTCCTTACCGCGGGCAGGAGCTCAAGCTTGTGTTACAGAACAGCCAGCAGCCAGGAAGTGCCCAAATTCTCGCCACAAAAATCACGTTCACGCCCAAATAAGCTCGCGCTCCAGGCTGCCTGCTTACCAGCCTGCGATTTGGGTGCCGTCATAGCGCATGAATGATCCGCTATCGTCACGCGTCGCATCGGCCAGCGACCTGCGCAGGCCAGCAGCACTGGCTTGCACGGTGACGGGTGCGGACTCACCGCCCATCGCCGTCCGCACCCACCCTGGGTGAAACGAGACGAAGGTGGCTTGGGCATAGCTATGGCGCGCTGAGGCCATGGCCATATTGAGTGCAGACTTGCTTACACGGTACAGCCACGCACCCGAACTACTCACGCTACCAATATGCCCCATCTCGCTACTAATGAAGCCAAAACGTCCGCCGCCTGGGGCTTTACTGGACTCCACCATAGGAGCCACCTGAGGGATGACCTGCATGGGGCCCAGCACATTGGCATGCATGACGCGATCGAACTCCTGCTGAGTAGGCGGTGTCAGTGCATTGGTGCGGTTGCATATGACGCCGGCCACCTGCCAGGCTATGTCAAGCCTCTCGCCGTCGAGTTGCCAAGAGAGGCCGCTCACACTGGCTGGATTGGTGACATCCAGCTTGAGCGCCTCGCATCCGATATCTCTCAGCCTGGCCAGACCCGGTTCGTCTCGCGCCGTGGCGATGACACGCGCGCCCTCCTGGGCATATTGTTCAGCCAGTTCGTAGCCGATGCCTCGAGAGGCTCCTATGATCAAAACGGTGGACACGATGGAATCCCCTTCGCATTCGACTATCGACAGGCACCAAGGTGAGGACTCAAACGCATGCCTTGGTTCCCAGGGAAGCTTGTCACCTTAAATGCGTGAGCTTGCAAGTGGCAAGGTCAAAGCATTTCCAAGGCGACAGCCGTGGCTTCGCCGCCACCGATGCAAAGCGTGGCCAAACCCTTTTTCAAGCCTCTGGCCTTCAACGCGTACATCAAGGTGACCATGATGCGAGCGCCACTGGCCCCGATAGGATGGCCCAGCGCACAAGCACCTCCATTGACGTTAACTTTTTCGTGAGGCACTTTCAGATCGTGCATGAGCGCCATAGGCACGACGGCAAAGGCTTCATTGACTTCCCAGAGATCGACCTCATTGACCTGCCAACCGGCCTTCTTGAGAGCTTTCTCGGTCGCACCGATAGGCGCAGTGGCAAACCACTCAGGCTCCTGCGCGTGGGTGGCATGGCTGACGATGCGGGCCAACGGCGTACACCCCAGTTCCCGGGCGGTAGATTCGCGCATCAGGACCATGGCTGCCGCACCATCATTGATGCTGGAGCTGCTGGCGGCTGTGACGGTGCCGTCTTTCTTGAAAGCGGGCTTCAGGCTGGGAATCTTGTCAACATTGATGCGGCCCGGCCCCTCATCAGTGTCAACGACGCGCTCGCCCTTTCTATCTTTCACAGTCACTGGTGCAATTTCTTCCTTGAATGAACCAGCCTTGATAGCCTGTTGCGCACGCTGCACGCTGGCCACGGCAAAGGCGTCCTGTTGCTCACGCGTGAAATCATATTTGGAGGCGCAATCTTCACCGAAGGTGCCCATGCTGCGCCCAGGCTCGTAGGCGTCTTCCAGTCCATCCAGCATCATGTGGTCAAACACTTTGTCGTGGCCCATGCGATAGCCGCCGCGGCCCTTCTGCAGCAGATAGGGCGCGCCCGTCATGCTTTCCATACCTCCGGCCACCAGAACGTCGTGCGAACCAGCTGCCAGCATGTCGTGGGCGAACATGGCCGCGCGCATACCTGATCCGCACATCTTGCTCAAGGTAACAGCACCTGCGCTTTTAGGAAGGCCCCCCTTGAACGCAGCTTGTCTGGCAGGTGCCTGGCCCTGCCCGGCGATCAGGCAGTTGCCAAAGAGAACCTCGGTCACGAGCTCTGGCGAAATGCCTGCACGTTCGACGGCAGCCTTGATGGCGACGCCTCCCAGATCGTTGGCAGACAGATTGGTGAAATCGCCTTGAAAGCTCCCCATGGGAGTGCGAACCGCAGATACGATGACGATGGGGTCTGACATGGTTGTTTCCTTGGACGAAGATGAAAAGATTCTCTAGCTGGCTATTTAAAGAGTCAGCCGGCTAAACGCAGGGTTGTGGCTAAACGAGGGGTGTGAAATCTCACACCCATTAGTGCAGCAGCGGTCATTCAGGAGGCTCCCCCGCTGTCATTGGTGCGGACATGTCAGGCTGATCCGCTGGGGTCTCAGAACTCGCTGCCGCGGGGTCAGCCAATTCCGAGGCGCCCCAGGCTCCCTCATTGACATCGAAACGCCGGTGTATGCCATAGGGGTAGAAGTCAATCACCTCACCACGCTGGATACGCTCTTTGTTCTGTTGCCAAAAATCAGCTTCCAGCAAATCAGCATGGTGGCGCATAAAAGCTTCGCGCACGCGCGGATGTCCCAGAAGGAAAGGACCGAAGGTCTCGGGAAACACATCGCCCTTGGCGACGCTGTACCAGATCTCTCCACTCATTTCGTCTTCTTCATTGCGCGGAGCTGGCACGCGGCGAAAATTGCAGTCAGTGACGTACTCGATCTCGTCGTAGTCGTAGAAAACCACCTTGCCGTGGCGCGTGACACCGAAGTTCTTCCAGAGCATGTCTCCCGGAAAGATATTCGCAGCGACCAGATCTTTGATGGCGTTGCCGTATTCGATCACGGCGTGCTCCAACTGGGCAGACCCGGCGGCATCCTTGGCGTTGCTTTCGATAGCTTCCTGCAGATACAGGTTGAGCGGGATCATGCGCCGCTCAATGTAGGCATGGGCGATGATGACTTCAGTCTCGCCATCGCCATCACGATCAGAGATTTCGAGTTGGCTGGGCACGTGCTTTTCAATCTCCGCGATCAACGCGTCCTCGAATCTATCGCGCGGAAATGCAAGCAGAGAAAACTCCATGGTATCTGCCATCCGACCCACGCGGTCATGGTGTTTGACAAGCTTGTACTTGGCCCGAACCTGCTCTCGTGTGGTTTCCTTGGGCGGAGGATAGAAATCCTTGATGATCTTGAAGACGTACGGGAAGCTCGGCAGGTCGAACACCAGCATGACCATGCCCTTGATGCCAGGTGCAATACGGAATTTGTCGGAGCTGTGACGCAAATGCCAGAGCAGGTCGCGATAAAAGAGGTTCTTGCCTTGTTTGGCCAGGCCCAGGGCGTTATAGATCTCTGCACGTGGCTTGCGCGGCATGAGGCTGCGCAAGAACTGCACATAGGCCGACGGAATCTCCATGTCGACCATGAAATAGGCACGCGAGAAAGAAAATAGCAGCAGGAGGTCTTCTTCTCCAAACAAGGCTGCGTCCACAAACACGGTGCCCGGCCGCCGGTGAAGGATGGGCAGCGCGAACGGTATCTCTCGAAAACCGTTGATCACCTTGCCCACCAGGTAAGCGCCTTTGTTGCGGTAGAACAGGCTGGAAAGCACCTGGATCTGAAAATTCGGTCTCGGCCGGCTGTCACCCAGTTCCCTTCGCAGTGCGCTGGCTACATAGCGGGCATCACGCGCTGCGTCCTCGAAAACGACGCGCAAGCCAAAGGATTCAAAAACCGTGCGCACCGCGTCTTCAAGCCGGTGCACTTCAGGGTAGAAAGCCTGGTAGGTGGTCTTGGCCTTGGGATCATCAGTCTCCATGTATTCCGTGCTGATGGCCGGTCGAACGAAGATGAAGTCGTTGTGGAAATAGCTGCGGTGAAGGATCTTGGTCGTCACCGAGTTGAAAAAGGTCTCGGCCAACTCTGGCTGCTTGTGTGACACCAGCATACCTATGTAGTGCAACTTGATTTGCTGCCAGGTTGCCATGGGCTGCTCACCCGCCTTGAACTCACGCTCCAGGCGGCGTTGGCATTCCCGCACGCGCAGGTCGTAGAACTCTATGCGTTCGCGCTGCGCGCGCTGCTGACCATGCCAGTCGCAGGTTTCAAACCGATGCTTCGCCCGCGCGGATTCGGTTCGAAACAAGCGATAGTGGCGATTGAAGCCATCGACCATGGCCTGTGCAATGTCACGGGCCGATGGGGAATCGAGCACTATCGCCGGCATGGCCTCACGCTTTTGCCTATTTCAGAGATGGAGATCGGTCGACGTGGCGGTTTCGCCCGGCGCGCGCGGATACCGTTTGATGGCATTGCGAAACACATCCACCACTTCTTCCGAGTTTGACATGGTCACGCCCAGGTCCTTGACATGCCCATCCTTCAAACCGTAGCACCAGCCATGCACCGACACCGCCTGCCCCCTCGCCCAGGCATCTTGCAGCACGTTGGATTGGGCCACGTTGCCCACCTGCTCGATCACGTTGACCTCGCACAGCGTGTCTTCCTGCTCCTGATTGCAAAGGTGCATCAAGCGGCCACGGTGGCGCATTTTCACGTCTTGCACGTGGCGCAGCCAGTTGTCGGCCAGGCCCACGCGCTTTTCATGCAGTACCGCCAGTACGCCGCCGCAGCCGTAGTGCCCGACCACCATGATGTGCTCCACCTTGAGCACATCGACAGCGAATTGAATCACTGACAGGGCATTCAGATCCGAGTGCACCACCACATTGGCCACATTCCGATGCACAAACACCTCCCCAGGGGCCAGGCCAATGACCTGGTTGGCGGGGACGCGGCTGTCGGAGCAACCGATCCACAAATATTTGGGTGATTGCTGAGCCGCCAGGTTCTTGAAAAAGCCCGGGGTCTCCAGTTCGACACGTTCGGCCCATTCACGGTTCTTGTCGATCAGGTGTTGCAGTTTTGAGGCCATATTTGAAAAGGTAGCGGATAAAAGAAAATCACATGGTTTCGGCAAACAGCTCCCGGCCTATGAGCATGCGGCGAACTTCGCTGGTGCCGGCACCGATTTCGTAGAGTTTGGCATCGCGCCACAGGCGGCCGAGCGGGTACTCATTGATGTAGCCATTACCTCCGAAGAGCTGAATGCCGTCGCTGGCCATTCGGGTCGCTTGCTCAGCAGTCCAGAGAATCACCGACGCGCAGTCCTTGCGCACTTGACGCACATGCTCAGCGCCCAATGCGTCCAGGTTCTTGCCGATGGTATAGAGAAACGCGCGACCGGCCTGCAGCACGGTGTACATGTCGGCGACTTTACCCTGCACCAGTTGGAATTCTCCAATGCTTTGGCCAAATTGCTTGCGATCATGGATGTAAGGCACGACGTTGTCCATGACCGCCTGCATGATGCCCACAGGCCCGCCAGCCAGCACGGCACGCTCATAGTCCAGCCCGCTCATCAGCACCTTGGCGCCCTGGTTCAGGCCACCAAGAACGTTTTGTGCGGGCACTTCGACATTCTCGAACACCATCTCGCCGGTGTGGCTGCCGCGCATGCCCAGTTTGTCCAGCTTCTGTGCTGTGGAAAAGCCCTTCATGCCTTTCTCGACGAGGAAGGCCGTGACGCCCCGCGCACCCAGTTCAGGCTCTGTTTTTGCGTAGACCACCATGGTGTCGGCGTCAGGACCGTTGGTGATCCACATCTTGGTGCCGTTCAGCAGGTAGAACCCCCCCTTGTCTTCCGCTTTCAGTTTCATGCTGAGGACGTCGCTGCCCGCACCTGGCTCGCTCATGGCGAGTGCGCCAACGTGCTCGCCGCTGATCAGCTTGGGAAGGAATTTTGCCTTCTGCTCCGGGCTACCGTTGCGCTTGATCTGGTTGACACAGAGATTGCTGTGTGCGCCGTAGCTGAGGCCAATGGAGGCGCTGGCACGGCTGATCTCCTCCATCGCGATCATGTGCGCCAGGTAACCCATGTTGGCACCGCCATACTCCTCGGGCACGGTAATGCCCAGCACCCCTAATTCGCCCATCTTGGGCCATAGATCCATAGGAAACTGGTCGCTTCGATCGACTTCCGCAGCCCGAGGCGCAATTTCGGCCTCGGCAAACGAACGAACGGCGTCCCGAAGGGCGTCGATGTCTTCTCCAAGCTGAAAGTCCAGGCCAGGTAAATTGCTCATGTTGTGTCTCCTTTAAAAGCGAATTGTCGAATCATCTAGGTTGTCAGATCGCGTGAGGCGGCGAAGCAAGGGGTTTGTCGCTCCACAGCGTGTCTTTCCCATCAAGGGCCGCGGAGCAGGCCAAGCGGGGAACGCCATGGACGGACCTGCGTCGGCCATTGGCGTTGTCCCCCTCCCAAAGAGAGAGGGGGGAAGGTGCGACAGCGACTCAGGGGGTGCCTTTTCCACCACGGCCGCGGAGCAGGCCATGCGCGGGACGCCATGGACGGACCTGTGCCGGCCATTGGCGTTGTCCCCCTCCCATGGAGAGAGGGGGAAGGCGCGACAGCGACTCAGGGGGTGCCGTACCTTCATCAGGGGGTGCCTTACCTTCATCAGGGGGTGCTTCATGACACTAGAAGGTTTTGGGAACAGGCATCAACGTCTGCTGCATCAAGGCGCAGGCAGACTCTTTTCCATCATCGGCAACATGAATCACCTCAGCGGTCGTGATGATGAGCCGTTTGCCGGGTTTGGTCACCTTCCCGATTGCGCGCAGGGCGCCGCCCTTGAAGCTCGCGAGAAAATTGATCTTGTATTCAACCGTGACGACCTCCATGCCTTCAGCAGCCACGGTCAGACCCGCGTAGCCGCCGGCGACATCGGCCACTGCGCCCATGGCGCCACCATGAAAGCCATCTTGCTGCTGTGTGACTTTATCGGAATAAGGTAGCCAGAGTTCGACCAACCCGGGCTCAACGTGCCGTAGCTCGGCACCGAGATGGCGCATCATGCCCTGGCGCGCCAAGCTCGCAGTCACACGGTCGTGGTGGTTGCCTGACGTTGTCATTTTTTCGATTTCGATGCGGTGCTGGCAGAGCGCTTCTTATTGCCCGCCAAAAGCGCTCGCGCTTCTTTTTCGTGTTCAGCGACTTCTGCAAGGGTTGCCTGCAACTCCGCCAACTGAGCCTCCAAGTGCGCACGGTGATCGGACAATACGCTCAGGAATTTTTCCAGTTGCGGACCGGTATCACGCGGGCTGTCATACATGTCGATAAGGTCTTTGGCCTCTGTCAGCGACAAACCAAGGCGCTTGGCGCGCAGAGTGAGCTTCAGGCGCGTGCGATCACGTGCGGTGTAGATGCGCGTGCGCCCCCCGGAGCCCGAGCGCCCCGGTTGCAAAAGGCCCATGTCTTCGTAAAAACGCATGGCACGCGGAGTCAGATCGAACTCCCGCGCCAGATCGCTGATAGAAAAAGTGGTCAAAGTCATGGCGAAACTTGGCAGGGCGGATGGCTGTCGCCTGTGCGCAGCAAAAAAAGTGATCTCTCACTAAAATGGTTGTGCAGTTGACGTTAACGTCAACTTTCACAATCGTACTTCACATTGAACGAGTCAGCTACAGATGAATGCTACTGAACTTGAGCGCGCCCTGAATTACCCCTGGGGCGACGATCTTCCCGCCTCCGGTGGCACCATGGAAGTAGCCCCGGGAGTGAAATGGCTGCGCATGCCGCTTCCGTTCGTGCTGAACCATATCAACCTTTGGTTGATACGTGACCGTATAGACGGGCGTGAAGGCTGGACGGTGGTTGATTGCTGCATTGACCACCCGCAGTCGCGAGCGGATTGGGAAACCGTATTCATCAAGGAGCTGAACGGCTTGCCTGTGCTGCGGGTGATCGTGACCCACATGCATCCAGACCATATAGGCCTGGCGCATTGGCTTTGTGAGCGTTGGGACGCCCCGCTATGGATCAGCAGCACGGACTACCACACAGCGCGCTATGGATGTGAGGTCGTGAACAGTTTTGGCGGCGAGAAACTGGCGCAGTATTTCGCCAGCCATGGCATGACCAATCCTGATGATCTGGAACAGATCCGCAACCGCAAGTCCTACTACCGCAACCTGGTGCCCTCAGTGCCGTCCAACTTCGCGCGGCTACTGGACGGCGGCACTGTCACGATCGGCGGTAATGCGTGGCGCTGCATCGCAGGCTATGGTCATGCGCCCGAGCACATGGCACTTTATTGTGAAGCGCTTGGCGTATTGATCAGCGGCGACATGATGCTGCCCCGTATTTCTACCAATGTGAGCGTGTACGAGTTGGAGCCAGAAGCGGACGCGCTGACCTTGTTTCTCGACTCTATCGACCGATTCAAACCGCTACCTGAAGATACCCTGGTTCTACCGTCGCACGGCAAGCCTTTCACTGGCCTGCACACGCGGATTCAACAATTGCACGATCACCACCGTGATCGGCTGGATGAAGTCATGGAAGCTGCGGCAGCTGGCCCCGTCTCAGCCTTCGAGGTATTGCCCGTGCTCTTCAGGCGCCCGTTGGACCTGCACCAGACCACCTTTGCGCTAGGTGAGTCAGTGGCGCATTTGCACCGGCTTTGGTATGGCGGAAAGATGACGCGTCAGCGTGACCCACATGGGGTTTGGAGATTCAGCATTTCGAACTAGGCATGCGCGGAGCTGGCTTCGCCAGGCCGCTGGGTGCGCCCCCTCCAGGGGCGGGGCGTCTTTCTCACCACTGCGGAACGGCTTCGTCCTTGAGTTCGCACCGGCGCGCCACGTAGTCAGGCAGGACTCTTTCCACATGGGCCCAAAAGCGCGGTCCGTGGTTCATCTCATGCAGATGGGCCAGCTCGTGCACTACGACGTAGTCGATGATGGGCTCGCTGAAATGCACCAGGCGCCAATTCAGTCGAATGGAGCCGTCTGCGCTAGCAGAACCCCATCGGGTCCCGGCAGATGACAGGGTGAGCTTTTGCCACTGCACACCCAACTGCGGCGCAAAATGATCAAGGCGGGCGGTAAATATGCGCCTTGCCTGGCGCATCAGCCAAGCTTGGGTGATGTCGCGCAATTGCGCTGGCGTGGCACTGTCCGGCAGGCCCAGTTGTAGAGTCCGACGCGCAGTACCAGGCGCTAACTCGCCGTCCGCCTGAAGTACTGCGCCGCCGCGGCCATGCCGTTGGCGAGGGTCGATTTCCAAAAAAACCAGCTCTCCAAGAAAGGGGATGCTCGCACCTTCACGCCACTCGATGCGCGTGGACTCCATACGGTCCTGGCGCTCTCGGGCTTCGCGAAGCTTGGTCACAATCCAGCGCTCTTTCTCTCGCAGCGCCGCTTCGACTTCCATGATGGACGTGATACGCGGAGCACTCACCACCAAGCCATCCGCGCTCACTGTAAAGCCAATGGTACGCCGCTTACCCCTGCGAAACTCATACGCCACAAGCGCATGCTCAAATGCAATCTCTCGGTTGGCTCTGGGGTGGAGAAATTGCACCCGGCTCAAGACATTGGTCAGTGGATCTGCAGGCTCATGGGCAGTCCCTCCCCTGGCCGGCGGCTGCGGTCTATCGCGGGGCGCAGAAGGCGGTTCCGGTTTCGCCTTTTGACCCTCATCGGAAAGAGATTCGCTGCTGGCAAACCAGTCAAAAGCCAATTGCCGCATATCGGCTATCCAGGAAGCCATGGGTGCTTGCGGAGAGTAGGCGGTAACTTGATTCCTGAACGACGCGTGTTTGCGCTTCAGGCCGAGGTCTTGCCGTATGCCTCAGGATCCAGGCGCCGCATTTCCGCCTCTATCCAGTTTTCTACTTCCACCATCAGCTCGTCGTGTTTGCGGCCTACGCTGGAAATCTGGGGGCCAATCGAAATGTCAACGATGCCGGGACGCTTAACAAAAGCCTTGCGGGGCCAGCACTTGGCTGAAGTGACTGCGATGGGTATCACCGGCGCCCCACACTCAATGGCCAAGCGTGTACCGCCAGTGCGATAGTGGCCTTTTTCTCCACGAGGAATGCGCGTGCCCTCAGGAAACATGATCACCCAGACGCCCTCGCCCATCAATCTCCGACCCTGCGCGACCACCCTGTTGAAGGCTTCTGTTTTTCGGCTGCGGTCAATGTGGATCATGTCCATACGTGACATGGCCCAACCGAAGAAAGGCACGCGCAGCAATTCCTTCTTGAATACGTAGGCCAGGGGGTGCGGCATGATCGCGGGCATGGTGAAGGTTTCCCAGGTGGACTGGTGCTTGACGAGCAGCACCGCCCCATCTCTGTGGCCCACCGGAAGGTTCTCCATGCCCGTGACGCGGTTCTTGATGCCCAGGATCACAGTGCCCCCATTGACGGCCAACTTGAGCCAACCTGCGCACATCCAATAGATGCGCGTGCTGCTAAGAAAGGGAGCGGCGATGAGTACCGCGAGAGCCCAGGGGATCACAGTGACCACCATCCACACCAGATGCAACACGGAACGAATCAGATTCATGGCAATTTACTTTGGGAGCGTTGGGGTCGCGGGAGTTGGGCGTTGGAGCAGACGAGTAAGCGAAGCTCAGGAAGCCACCGGAGCCTTGGAAAGGGCTTCGGCTTCAGCAATGAAGGTCGTGGCGAAGTCCGCAAGATCGGCGTGCACACGCGTACCGGCGGGAAATTCAGGGGGCAAAGGATGGGTAGACGCAGGAGCCCCTATACCTGTCATGACAAGGTGCGGTACGCACCCAGCCGATGCTGCGGCTTGCACATCACGCACACTGTCGCCTACTGCATGGACCTGGCTTAAATCGACTTTATAGCGCTCTCCGATCTGCAGGAAAAGCCCTGGCAGGGGTTTGCGGCAATTGCACCCTTCGTCGGGAGCATGCGGGCAGAAAAACACCGCTTCCACGCGACCGCCTACGCTGGCCAACTGCTTGTTCATGCGGGCGTGAATGGCGTTGAGCGCCACTACATCGAACAAGCCCCGCCCGAGCCCGGGCATATTCGCGGCAATGACGACCTGAAAACCTGCGTGATTCAAACGCGCAATGGCGTCCAATGCGCCTGGCAATGGCTCCCATTCTTCCGGCGTCTGGATATATCCCTCGCGCTCGACGTTGATGGTGCCGTCACGATCGACGATGACGAATTTCATGATGGGCGAATTATCCTAGATGCAGGGTTTGGCCGTGCTGGCGCAGCAACTGAAACTAAAGCGTTGCAGCGGAATTCAGTTTGCATTCCGATTTCGGGAATATAGCGAGCGGTCATCTGCCGCTTCTAGGGTTGCTTCGGCGCGAGCATGGGCGCTTCAATACGCCAGTCTGTCACATACAAGCCGCTGAACTTGCCTTTGGCCAAAGACAAGGTGACTGGCGTTCCGGGCGGCATCCTGTCGGCGTCCGCCTCTTCCAGCAACACGCTCTGGGGCACAGTCAAGTCTGGCACCCGTGCCAGCACCACAGCACCGCCCACCCCGCGCTCCGAAGCCGGTTGCGGACGCGCCTGAAGCACCGTGACCGTTCGTGCAGGGATGGCCTCACGGCCCGATCGATTGAGGTAGGAGTAAGCGATGGCCAGCGCAGCGGCGGCCCAAAGCAGTATCCATAGGGCAGATGCCACCCGGACGACCCTTGCACCGCCGTAACGCCGCCAAGACCACCGCGTGATCAACAAGGTGGCGACCACAACGGCCACTGCCCACAAGAAGGGTTCACTGGCTTGAAGCATCAGGCTACCCATACCCCCCTCTCCTGGCGCACTGGCAGCTTTCAGTGCTTGAAGCGGGGTGGTGTCCTTTTGGCTCAAAGTGGCCAACCACCATTGCAATCCAGCCGCCGCGAACGGCGGAGTAAAGAGCAGCCACGCTGCGCGTGCTGTGCGGCGCTCCACCGCCGGAGTATCGGCGGTAACCTGGGTCATCAGCTGGCCAGCCGGGAAAGGTCGGCCACGCGGTTCATGGCCTGATGCAGTTGTTTGAGAAGACCTTGGCGGTTAAGCCGCAGGTCCAGCTGCTCTGCATTGACCATCACGCCATCGAAGAAGGCATCTACCGGCTCACGCAGCGCCGCCAGCGTTTGAAGGGACCCGGTGTAATCGCTGGCTTCAAACTGCATATTGGCCTTGGGCACCACCGTTTGCATCGCGGCGTGGAGAGCTTTCTCCGCGGGCTCTTGCAGCAGGGTTTCGTTGAAAGCGGCGCCGGCTTCTGCCTCACTCACCTTTTTGAGAATATTGCCGATGCGCTTGTTGGCAGCGGCGAGAGCGGGCGCTTCGGGCAGTTGCGCGAACGAGCGCACGGCATCCAGGCGCGCAGGCATCTCACCCCAGAGCGGCCGAACAGCGATGACGGCATCGACCTCCTGGGCGCTGTAGCCCGATTCACGCAAGTAGCTGGCCACCCGCTCGTAGAAGAAATTGAGCAGCAGAGCATTGCTCTTTTCGCTTTCGGGCAACAGATTGCCAAACGGCTTGGCTGCCTGGGCGAGAACGCCGGGCATGTCGAGCGCAAGCTTTTTCTCCACCAGCATGCGCACGATGCCGAGCGCATGGCGGCGCAGTGCAAAGGGATCTTTGTCACCGGTTGGCAAATTGCCAATGCCGAACATGCCGACCAATGTTTCCAGCTTGTCTGCCAAGGCCACGACAGTACCCACCTGCCCGCGCGGAAGCTCGTCTCCGGCAAAGCGGGGCTTGTAGTGGTCTTCGACAGCGAAGGCGATGTCTTCGGAGAGACCATCGTGGCGAGCGTAGTAGCCGCCCATGATGCCCTGCAGCTCCGGGAATTCGCCCACCATGTCGGTCAGAAGATCGGCCTTGGCCAGCATGGCCGCCTGGTCTGCCGCCTTGGCCAGAACGTCTCCACCCAGTTGCTGACCAATCTGGCGGGCTATGGCGCGCACACGCTCAGTGCGCTCGCCCTGCGTGCCCAGCTTATTGTGATAGACCACCTTGGCCAGTGCAGGCACGCGGTCGGCCAGGGATTTCTTGCGGTCCTGGTCAAAAAAGAATTTGGCATCTGCCAGGCGCGGACGCACCACGCGTTCATTTCCCCCGATAACCGCGCTCGCGTCTTCCGGGCTGATGTTGCTCACCACCAGGAATTTGTTGGTCAAACGCGCCTGGCTATCCAGCAGCGGAAAATACTTCTGGTTGGCCTTCATGGTCAGAATCAGGCACTCCTGCGGCACGTCGAGAAACTGAGACTCGAATTCGCAGACCAGAACGTTGGGGCGCTCGACCAAGGCAGTCACTTCGTCGAGCAAGGCTTCGTCTTCAATCGCCGCGAGGCCTTGGCCAGCACGGGCGGCCGCGGCCTTGAGCTGCGCTTCAATGGCAGCGCGGCGCTCTTCGAAACTTGCGATAACCGCCCCCTGCTCACGCAAAGCAGTGGCATAACTGTCCGCATTCGCCAACTCTATGGGATCGCGTGCAGCCTCAAACCGGTGTCCGTGCGTATTCCGACCCGCTGTCAGACCCAATGCAGAGACGGGCACCACGTCGTCGCCGTACAGCGCCACCAAACCGTGCGCGGGGCGAACAAACTGCACGCTGCTCCATCCGGGAAGTTCGCAGCCGGATTCGAGCTGGTAAGTCATGACCTTGGGGATAGGCAATTTGGCTATCGCTTCGGCCAGGGCCTTCTGCAGACCAGCTTCAAGAGCGGTGCCAGGCGCCACGCTGTCGTGAAACAGGGCCTCCGCCTTGCCATCCATCGCACGCCGCAAAAGTGGCACGACACTGGCATCTGCGCCTGCAGCCTGCAGACGCTTCAGAAGAGCTGGGGTGGCATTGCCGCTGGCATCGAGACCGACGCTTACCGGCATCAGCTTTTGCTGCACGGCTTTGTCGGCTGCCTTGGCAACCACCTGAGTGATGTGGGCGGCCAGACGGCGCGGGCTGGCATAGGAAGTAGCCACGGAAGCGTCACTCGCCAGGCCCTGGGCCTTGAGCTGTTCGTGAAGGACGGTCGCGAAGGCGTTGCCCAGTTTTCTCAAGGCCTTGGGAGGCAGCTCTTCGACGAAGAGTTCGATCAGAAGGTTTTGCACGGTCATGGAAGTCAGTTCAGATGAGCCTGTTCAAGCGGCTTTTCGGGGCGGCATCTGCGCGACCCATTCACGCGGCGCAAGCGGGAAATCCAGGCGCTCGCGGGATTCGTAATAGCTCTGAGCCACTGCGCGCGCCAAATTGCGGATGCGACCTATATAAGCCGCCCGCTCGGTCACGGAAATGGCACCACGCGCATCCAGCAGGTTGAAGGTATGCGCCGCCTTGAGCACCTGCTCATAGGCAGGCAAGGCCAGTTGCTGCTCAATCAGATGCTTGGCTTGCTTTTCGTAAGCATTGAACGCGGTGAACATGAATTCAGCGTCTGAATGCTCAAAGTTGTAGGCCGACTGTTCCTGCTCGTTCTGGAGATAGACATCGCCATAGGTCAGGCCTTCGGTCCAAGTCAGGTTGAAGACATTGTCCACGCCTTGCAGGTACATGGCCAAGCGCTCCAGACCGTAGGTGATCTCACCGGTGGCGGGCTTGCAGTCGATGCCGCCGACCTGCTGAAAGTAGGTGAACTGAGTCACTTCCATGCCGTTCAGCCAGACCTCCCAGCCCAGGCCCCAGGCGCCGAGCGTGGGATTTTCCCAGTCGTCTTCAACAAAGCGAATATCGTTCTTCTTCAGATCAAAGCCTAGTGCTTCGAGCGAGCCAAGGTAGAGCTCCAGGATGTTGGCAGGCGCAGGCTTGAGCACCACCTGAAATTGGTAGTAGTGCTGCATGCGGTTGGGATTCTGGCCATAGCGGCCGTCCTTGGGGCGACGGCTGGGTTGCACATAGGCAGCCTTCCAGGGCTCCGGACCTATGGCGCGCAGGAACGTTGCCGTATGCGAAGTGCCGGCTCCGACCTCCATGTCATAGGGCTGCAGAAGCGCGCAGCCTTGCGCGTCCCAGTATTGCTGGAGTTTGAGAATGATCTGCTGGAAGGTAAGCATGCGGCGGTAGCCCGGGCAGGAAACGAGAAAAGCGCAGCCTTCTTACGGCCACGTAAAAGCCTAGATTCTAAGAGCGGGCTCGCACTGTTACGGCAACTCTCCAAAGAACCACCATCAAACATAGCGCCCAGAGAGGCCACAAACCGAGCCTGGAAGCCCATTGCGCGAAGGGAGTCAGGTTGGTACGACCTTCGAACTGCCCCAGCAGAACGCCGCGCGTCAGGCGCGGCAGCTCATGCGTGACCTGACCTCGGTGGTCGATGACTGCCGTGGCGCCTGTATTGGTCGCCCGCAACATGGGGCGCTCGAATTCCAAAGAACGCATGCGGCTTATCTGCAAGTGCTGGGCAATGGCGACGCTGTCGCCAAACCAGGCAATATTGCTGAGATTCACCAGGGCTGTGGGAGCGCTCGCTGGCGTAGCGAACCGGGCCGCCAGTTCTTCACCGAACAAATCTTCGTAGCAGACATTGGGCGCCAGCCGCTGGCCCTGCCACTCGAAAGAAGCTTGCCCGACGGACCCACGCTCAAAATCCCCGAGCGGAATGTTCATCATCTGCGTGAACCATTTGAAGAACGGCGGAATGAACTCGCCAAAAGGCACCAGGTGATGCTTGTCGTAACGGTAGGGCTCGGTCTGGCCCGGTTTGAAGCCCACCACAGAGTTGGTGTAACCAGCTTCCATGTCGCCCAACGGGATGCCCATCAACGCCGCCTGGGGTTCGGTGCCGAAACGGGCAGCCAGTGATTCCCAATAGCCAGCAGGTAGTTGACGAGGCAACACCGGCAGCGCGGTTTCGGGAGCGACCACCAGGGTTGCCTGTGCGTCTCTAAGTTGCTCCCCGTACCATCGCAGGGAATCCATGATTCCCGTGCCTGGAACGAACTTTTCGTCCTGAGGGATATTGCCTTGCAGCAGGGCAACCCCCATCGTCAGCGGCTTTTCAGGCGCAGCTGATCCGGGGCAGAAGCTGGCGGTACCGTCAACAGCGCACTCCCGTGCGGCCCAGCCTGCGGCTGCCGTTGCGATAACCAGCCCCAGCCCCGCGTACACCGGCCAGGATTGCCAACGAAAACGGGGCGCCAGCACTAGAGAGGCGGCCAGGGCTGCTGCCACGAAGCCAATGCCGTAGACACCCCCATACCGTGCCAGAAAAACGAGCGGTCCATCCACGTGGGCATAGCCACCCGCGCCCCATGGAAAGCCGGTGAGCCAACTGCCTCGCGCCAGTTCCGCCATCGTCCAGAGCGCGGCGAACACGAGTGCTGTAGCCGCGCCACCACGGGCAGTGCGGGCTGTGGGTACCAACGCCATGAACACAGCACATGCCAGGCCATAGTAGAGCGCCAGGAACCCAGCGAGCCCCACCACAGCCAACACAGCCAGAACAGCATTGAGACCGCCATAGGTATGCATGGAGATGAAGAGCCACCAGAATGTCCCCGTCAACCATCCCAGGCCGAACAGCCAACCCAGCGCAAAACCGGAACGCCATCCAGACTGGGTTTTAGGATTGTCCCAGGTGCTGGCGCTCCAGGACGATTTCCTTTCAGATCTCAAGACCAGTTGCCAAACCAGGAAAGCAAGGCTGAGCACCTGTAGCCACCAATGGGGTTGACCAGTCCATGGATTGGAGACAGCGCAGGCCTGCAGATAGCCGGCCACCAGCGCCATAGGTGTACAGGCTAGCCGACGTGCAAAACTCATTTGTGCGTACTTACTCGGGCGCGCTTAATCGGACGCGCCAGTTGGCGTGACCTTGAACCAGCGCACCGCACCACCTTTGGTATGCAGCACCGCGAAATCAAGTCCGCCCAGTTGGAAGCGCTCGCCACGCTTGGGTACATGGCCCATTTCATGGGCAATCAGGCCGCCAATGGTGTCGAAATCGACTTCCAGGTCGCTGTCGGAATGGGTTCCTAACTGAACGCCAAATGATTCGTTGACGCGTTCAAGCCGTGTGTCGCCGGCAACTCGCCAGGTATTGTCAGCCAGAGCAAAGATGTCGCCCGCGTCCGCATCGATATCGAATTCGTCTTCAATTTCACCGACGATCTGTTCCAACACGTCTTCGATAGTGATCAGGCCCGCTGTCCGGCCAAATTCGTCCACGACGATGGCCAGATGGTTGCGGTTGATTCGAAACGCCCTGAGCAGGTCGTTCAAGCCCTTGGACTCGGGAACGAACACCGCTGGACGGAGCAGCGTACGAATATTCAGTTCTGGAGCCCGCTGGAGTTTGAGCAAGTCCTTGGCCATCAGGATGCCAATGATGTTCTCACGCTCATCCTGGTACACCGGGAACCGCGAGTGTGCAGTCGTAATGACCTCTCTCAGCAACTCCTCATAGGGCGCGTCGATATTCAGCAGATCCATGCGCGGCGCGGCCACCATGGCGTCGCCAGCCGTCATGTCGGCCATGCGAAGGACGCCCTCCAGCATGATCCGGCTTTCGGCGTCGATCACTTGATTGTCTTCAGCCTCGGCGAGGGTCTCGATCAATTCGTCTGTCGAATCGGGGCCAGGGTTGATGAACTCTACGAGCTTCTGAAAGAGGCTGCGCTTGTCCTCGCGCTCAACGTGCGGCGAGGAAGAATGCGCGGGGTGGGGGTCAGCCACGGTCTGGGGGTGCAGGACGTGCGGTAGTTGTTAAGCGCACTAGGATAGCGGAAATAGCGCTTGATTTGTGCCAAACGCTATTGAAGGTCACTCAACTACCCGCTTTGTGCCGCGCATCTTGCACGCCCAAGCGTACTTGCTGCACGAAACCCAGGAGGTTGCGCATGTGGGAAAGCTCGGACTTGACCCAGTAATCCAATTGCCCCATTCGCTGGGAAAACAATTCGCTCACGCGAGTCTCCAATGTGGCAACGGGTAGTTGCAAATGACACTCGCTTTCGCCGCCTGTGCGCTCCACACTGGCACCGGCTTTACGAGCGATTCGAATCATGGCGGCATTTTCCGCCAAGGCATGCACATAAAGCACGTTCACGCCTTCGTTGGCGGCATGAATGGCGGCACGTTCGAACAGGCGTGAACCGTAGCCGCGGCCACGCGCATGCTTGGCCACAGACACTCCAAATTCAGACATTCGAGATGGCCGGAACTCGCTTGCGCGGGCCAGGTGAGATAAGGCGATCAATTCCAGTCGGCGGTTGAAGATCCCGAATACACGGTCGCGTGTGAAGTCGATACCGTTTACGTAGGTGCGGACCTGATGGTCATTGGCCGCATAACCAAAGCGCAGATAACGATCGCGCTCATCGAGCGACAGCAGATGTCGCGCCACTTTTTCGCGGTAGCGAGAGCCGATCTCGCGGATCGGTACTATGGCCGAGCCATGCCCGGCGGCGGAGCGGTTGGAGGTACTCATAGGTTTCATATTAGGGGCTTTCCCTAGAGTTAACACTCCAAAATGCCCCTGTTTTGCTGCATTGCAGCAAAAACGAGAAATAGTACTCTCGCAGTCGGCCTCCCATGCGCAGTCCGACCTCGCTAAATGAGACGGCGGCACCATCCGAATGGCATGAGCGCCGCACAGACGTCGAAGGCGAATATGACGCCATCTTCGCCGGCAATGCGAGCGCCATGGCGCTCCTGGGCCACTCCCCCCAACACCTGGGAGCTGCCGGAGCCTCACAAGTTGGCCATAGTTCCTTGAAAACCCGGCTCCAGTTCTTCCAGCCACGATGTCGGGACATCCACCGGATGGGTCAACATGATTTGACCAAATGTCTTGCCCAGAGGGTCGTTACGCAGTGAAGACGATCCGCCGCCATCAAGTGCTTGGTCCAGGACAAAGTTATAGGCATGAATACCCGGTACGTCATAGCGATGCACCTCGCCTGAAGCCAGATGAGAAAAGTGAGCCTTCACTTTCTCGGAGGTCAGCTGTCGGCCTATTACTGCAGCGAACTTGGGCTTGCGTGCGATCACAGCCAAGTGTGCGCGGTCGCCTTTGTCTCCGCTGCGAGCAACCGCAATGGCAGATAGCGGAACCGGCGTCGTGCCACCAGCAGGCGTGTCATGAGGTCCGTAGCTTGCACCTGCCGCGGCCGCAGTCGATTTCTGGGTTTCTCCCTGAGGGACCTCCACGGACTGAAATTCCCGGTCGATGGAAATGCCCACGGGCACCGATGCTTTTGGCCAGAGAAATGAGAAAAGCCGAAAAACAGGGCTTGATTTCTGCCGCCCGCTGAAACCCGTGGTACCGGGTGCGCCAGCCACCCCCATAGGCGCGACTTCTGTGGCTAACAATTCAAGCGCTTTGGCTTCCTGGTGATGAGCCGCCAGACGTACGACGACTTCTCGTGCATCAGGACGGGCTGTGGCGCCAAAGGAAGGCAATTCGCTACCCAGCACTTCAATACTCGTTCGGGTGAAATCCTCAAACCCAGCAGAGGCCAGCATTCGCCGGGTGCGCGCCAGGATGGCTTGCATGGCACGACGACCCATGGCTACTGCATCTGCACCTACAAATGTCAGCGTCGTCGTCAAGCGATAGCCGTCCAGCCAAGTTCCGCTTACCTTGTAGGTGGGTGTCGGGTGCCGACCACGCGCCCCCGCAAAGCGCACGCGATTTTCGCCCACCTGCGTGATCGTGACATTGGTGAAGTCGCAACAAACGTCCGGCAATTGGTAGTTGCCTGGCTCTGTAACCTCGTAGAGCATCTGCTCGGATGCAACCAACGGCGTAATGAGTCCGCCCGTGCCGGGTGGTTTGGACAAAACGAAACTGCCATCTGCCTCGCACTCTGCGATGGGATAGCCCATGTCCTGCCAGCCCGGGACTTTCCACCAATCCGTAAACAAGCCGCCCGTGGTCTGCGTGGTGCACTCGAGCAAGTGTCCCACCAGGCTTCCCGCCGCCAGCCGGTCATAGTCATCGGTTTTCCAATCGAAATGGTGCATCAGCGCAGCCAGCGCCAAGGCACTGTCTACACACCGACCGGTGATGACCACATCCGCTCCCGCACGCAAGGCGGCCAGTACAGGTACGGCACCCAGATAAGCGTTCATGCTGTTCAATTCGCTTGGCAAACTGGCGCCGGAGAACATTTCGCGAACTTGCGCGGCGTGTATCTGCTCGCGCACGGGCAGAAGGTCATCTCCCTCAACCACCGCTATCCGCAAGTGAATGCCCACCGCCTCAGCGGCCTTTTGCAAAGCCTCGGCGCATGCGTGGGGGTTCATACCGCCCGCGTTGCTAAGCAGGCGAATACGACGCTCGGCGATCAGTGGCAAGTGAGGCGCCACGGCTTTGACGAAATCGGTTGCGTAACCCATGGCAGGATTGCGTGCCTTGGCAGCGGCCATGATGGACAGGGTGAGTTCGGCCAGGTAGTCAAAGACCAGTACATCCACGTTTGCGCCCTGAACAAGCTGCCCTACCGCGTGGTTGCTGTCGCCCCAGAAAGCACAGGCTCCTCCAATTCGCAATGTGCGCGCTGCATTCATTCAATGTCCTTTGTGTTCGATCCAGATAAGCCAGGGACCCCTGGCAAACACGTCGCTTGACCAACGCCCTGCCATCGCGATTCGATTTGAATGAGATCCCAAAATGGGATTTTGCTTATTATTTTATAGTACTGTCAATAGAACATCTAAAGAAGCCAAGTGCCTTAGAGGATGAACTCACGGCCGGCACGTGCTCTTGCGCCTGCAAAGAGCCGCGCCCAAATACTGCGGCCCCATTGGCCTCACAGTGGATAAGCGGTGGTCGCTTTCACACGGTCCATGACAAAGCTCGTCTTGCAGTCTTGTACGGAAGGGTGGCGTAGCAACGTATCCATCATGAAGCGCGAATAGGCGTTCATGTCAGCGACCACAAGACGGAGCAGAAAATCCATCTCGCCAGTCAGCGCGACGCACTCAATCACCTCTGGCCAAGCCTGCACACTGGCTCGAAAAACGTCCATGGGGTTTCTCTTGGCGCCTTCGGCTTGCTTTTCAAGCCGAACATTGACATACGCCACAAGACCGAGTCCCAAGGCTTCTGGCCGCAGCAACGCGACATACCTGTCGATCACACCGCCATCTTCCAGCCGCTTGATGCGCCGGAGTACAGCAGACGCGGAAAGCCCGATCCGCTCACCAAGGGCCTCGCAAGTGGCACGGCCGTTGAGCTGCAGTCCATCGAGAATGGCGCGATCAATTTTGTCTAGGGCTGGGGCTGGGGCAGAGGACATCGTGGCATGGATTCTAGGGCGGACGGCCTGACAGAAACAAATATCAGCGCCAATAACCTACTTGACGCAGGACATCAGCGCACTTACGAGAAAAAGCTGGATAACTCAGCGGCAATTCACAAAAATGACCTCAAAGACGCATGAAAGCTGAGATTCATAAGAATTACAGTAATGAGGTATGAGCCCCGTAGCCGATCGAACAGGAGACCCCACCATGAGCACTTCCCCCTCCCCTAGCGCGCCTGCCGCACCCGCAGTTTGGGACAATCCCATGGGCACGGATGGCTTCGAATTCATCGAATACGCCGCGCCTGACCCGGTGGCCATGGGCGCCTTGTTCGAACAGATGGGCTTCGCCGCCGTCGCCAAGCACCGACACAAAAACGTGTTGCTGTACCGGCAGGGCGAGATCAACTTCATCATCAACGCCGAGCCGGACAGTTTTGCCCAACGTTTTGCGAAACTGCACGGCCCCAGCATCTGCGCCATAGCCTTCCGAGTGCAAGATGCCAAAAAGGCCTACGAGCGCGCGCTGAGCCTGGGCGCTTGGGGCTACGCGGGTCAAGCCGGGCCGGGAGAACTGAACATTCCCGCCATCAAGGGCATTGGCGATTCCATCATCTATCTGATTGATCGCTGGCGCGGTAAAAATGGCGCGCAGGAAGGCGATATCGGCAATATCGGCTTCTATGACGTCGACTTTGAGCCATTGCCGGGGGTCAACGGATCAGCGGCCATCAGCCCGCAAGGCTACGGCATGACCGTCATCGATCATTTGACGCATAACGTGCACAAGGGCCGCATGGCGGAATGGTCCGGCTTCTATGAGCGCCTATTCAACTTCCGTGAAGTGCGTTACTTTGACATTGAAGGCCAGGCAACGGGCGTCAAGAGCAAGGCCATGACCAGCCCTTGCGGCAAGATTCGCATCCCCATCAATGAAGAGGGGAACGAGAACAAAGGCCAGATTCAGGAGTACCTGGACAGCTATCAGGGAGAAGGCGTGCAGCACATCGCGCTGTCCACCCGCAATCTCTATGACACTGTGGATTCCCTGCAGATGGCGGGCATCAAGCTGCTGAACACCAGTGAGTCCTACTACGAGCTTCTGCCGGCAAGAATTCCTGGCCTTAAAGAGCCGATTGGCGAATTGCAGTCACGCAATATTCTGGTCGATGGGCAGCCAGGAGAACTGCTGCTGCAGATCTTCAGTGAAAACCAACTTGGGCCCATTTTCTTCGAGTTCATTCAGCGCAAAGGAAATGAAGGTTTTGGAGAAGGCAATTTCAAGGCACTCTTCGAGACCATGGAGCTGGACCAGATGAAGCGCGGCGTCGTGACAAAAAAAGAGTGAGCAACTTCCACTGACCTGGCGTCAAAGCTTGCGCCGGTCAGGCAGCCCCAAGGTCAAAGCGCCTGCAGCGCCCTGAAAGAGGCTGTAGAGGCCGTAAATCATGGCTGCCCCCACCGCCGCGGCTGGGGCCACTCCAAACGGCGCCAGCGCAGCCACGGCCGCGGCCTCCCGGGTTCCCCAGCCGCCCACACTCACAGGCAAGGCGGCCATCAAGAATATGGGCGCAATGGCAAACGCCCATGCCGCCGGTGACAGATTGATCCCCAGCGCCAGTGCCCCCATGGCCAACGCTGCGGCCGAAAGCACTTGCACGGCAGCCGACCATACAGCCTGCAGGCCCACCTGAGCCGCAAAGTCTGGCCTCTGTGCCGCCATACGCAGCGGACCAAGCCAGCGCTCCAGGCCCGTCCAGCGCCTGAGCAGCGGTGGTATCAGCCAAGGCAATGCCAGCCACACCGCAGTACCTGTCAGCATCAAGGCGGCGATGAGCACAGGGTCAATCCCCAGTTCTGCGCCCAACCGGGAAGCGGACAGGGCTGCGCCCAAACCGCCTATGGCGCACAGCATCCATAAGCCACTGACGCGGTCAATGATGACTGACCAAGTGGACGCCAGCGTGTCTTGCCCAGCACGCCGCAGCATCATGGCCCGATACACATCGCCCCCTACCACCGCGCCCGGCAGCAGTGCATTGAGCCCCATGGCCTGAAAATACCAGCGCTGCGAATCGCCCATGCTGAGCTCGCCCCCCAGCCAGCGCGCCAAGGCACGCCAACGGAGCGCAGAAGCCACGTTGGAGGCTATGGCCAGGACCAGCCCCGCCAACACCCAGCCGGGTTGCGCCTGGCGCAGGGCAGCGACGACGCGTGACGGGTCTGCCAGGAGCAGAACCAATCCCAGCAGCGCCAGCCCAAGCAGACCGCGCAGCAGGGCCTTATGGGACGATTTCACTGAGTGTGGGTCGCAGGCCGTGATTGTTCAGATTGCGCCGTGGTGACGGCGCTGTACTCTTTGGCGTGGTACTGCGGAGCCCCTCCCGCCTCGTGGTAGATACGCATCAGCAGCTCGCCCATCAGCCCGGCAGCAATGAATTGCATGCCCATGAGCACCAGCATCACTCCCAGCAGCAGCAGGGGGCGTCCGCCAATGTCATCGCCGGTGAGCTTGAGGACAAACAACCAGGAAAGGATCAGCACGCCCGGCGACACCAGCCAGAGCCCGAAGCCGCCGAAGGCATGCAAAGGGCGTTGACGGTAGCGCATGAAAAACACGATCAGGATCAAATCGAGGATGACTCGGAAAGTGCGGTCAATTCCATACTTGGACACGCCACGGGTGCGCGCGTGGTGGCGCACAGGCACTTCGGTGATGCGCGCACCGGCTTCCTTGGCCAGGGAAGGAATGAACCGGTGCAGTTCGCCGTAAAGCCGGATACGGTCAATGATGGGGCGCCGATAAGCCTTGAGCGCGCAGCCATAGTCGTGCAAATGGACGCCTGTGGCACTCGAGATCAGCCGGTTGGCGATGCGCGAAGGAAGTTTGCGGGACAGTTCAGCATCTTGCCTGTCCTTGCGCCAGCCACTGACCATATCCACGGACTGATCAGTCTCCAGGCGTTCGAGCAGCAGAGGAATGTCGGCAGGCTCATTTTGCAGATCCGCGTCCAAGGTCACCACATAGCGGCCGCGCACGCGGTCGAAACCGGCCTGCAGCGCGCTGGACTGGCCGTAATTGCGGGCCAGGCATATTGCTCGCAACCACGGGCGCTCAGCGGCCAGCTCTCGCAATAATTCGGCACTATCATCTGTAGAGCCGTCGTCCACGGCCAGGAGTTCAAACGAGAGTGTTTGGCCGGCCATTGCCTGGGCGATACGCTCGACCAGGTCACGCAGGTTCTCGACTTCGTTGTAGATAGGCACCACGATGGACACATCGGGGGCGACTTCGCGATCTTGAATCATTGCGACATTTTGCCTTGCCTCGCCTCGGGGTACGATCCATGGTTGCCTTTCGATCGCCACATGAATCTTTCCGACCCGCAGAAGTCACAGCCTTTTGGCTCTGTCATAGCCCATCCACTCCTGTGGCTTTTGCTGCTGGCGCTTTCGCATGTGGCCGTACGACTGGTGATTTCGCCCGCCCTGAAATGGGATGAGGCAGAGCAAATTCTCTGGTCTCAGAACCTTGCCCTCGGTTATGGAGCCCAGCCGCCGCTCTATACCTGGTTGCAATGGGGCCTGAACGCCGTGTTCGGGCCCAGCGTTCTGGCCCTGTCGGTCCTGAAACACTCCGCCTTGATCCTGACTTATGTCCTGATGTGGGGCGCGGGGCGCGAACTGCTCGGGACTCGCGGCGCATGGTGGGCTTCCGCCAGCATGCTGCTATTGCCGCCACTCGGGTGGTATTCGGTTCGGGATCAGACGCACTCCATCCTTGTGACGGCCATGACATGCGCCGCATGGTGGATGCTGTTTCGCCTGATCAAAAAACCGCGGCCCAGGGATTTCGCACTGCTGGGGCTTGCGTTCGGGATTGGCATGCTATCCAAATACAGCTATGCCCTGGTGGCAGGTGCCATGGTGATGGCCGCCCTCTCTGTACCTGAAGCACGGCGCGCCCTGCTCTCTCATGGCTGGTGGCTGACTCCCATTGTGGCTGCTTTGGTGTTTTTGCCCCATGCGAGCTGGTTGCTTACCCACCTGCAGGAAGCGACCACCGGGACCCTGAACAAGATGCAGATCCAGGCCGACCCTTCGAGGATCAAGGGTCTTTTAAGCCTGCTGACCAGCTTGCTCGGTGTGTTGCTGCTGTGGATCTTGGTGGCCTACTGGGCCTTTCGCTCCAGTTGGTGGAAAACAAACGCAGTCACCGCACCCGCAGCTTCCTGGGCCTTGCCGCTGTTCAAGCGCTATCTGGCCCTGGTAGGGCTGGCATTGCTGGCCATGGTGTTGGTGGGGGGCGTGACGAATTTCAGGGAACGCTGGCTGCTTCCACTGCTGTGCGCAGTGCCATTGATGGCCTTCGCAGTCCGGCCCGAGTTGCAACAACATCCACGCGCAAGTCGGTATACCCATGCCGTGACCGCCATTGCCTTGCTGCTTCTGGTGGCTGCCGGCGCCCGCTTATGGTTCGGATATATACGCGGCGATGCCGATGAGCTCAACCACCCGATCCTTGAGCTGGCAAGCACATTGCGCGAGGCGGGTTACGACGGCCAAAGTCCCATCATCGCTGCAGACCACATGCTCGCCGGCACCTTGCGCACACGGTTTCCACAAGCGCATGCTCAATCCTGCACGGGCTCTGATGGGCAAGACATCACGGCTTGCGTCACCGAGGCCGTCAACCAGGCCCGAACGGCCGGCCAAGGCTATCTGCTGATCTCACGCGCCGACCGCCTCGACCCCGAATGGTGGAGCCGGGCGCAAAGCCGATTGCCGCCACAGGCTGTGCTGGGCGTTAAGCTGCCCTTCCATCAGCTCGGCGCCCTGCCCCCGGCACACTATCAGTTCGCATGGCAACCCGCGAGAACCACCCCGTGAGCGAAATACTGGTCACCGGCGCAGCCGGATTCATTGGCATGCACGCCTGCGAGCGACTGCTCACCCTTGGCCATTCAGTCGTCGGCATCGACAATCTGAACGCCTATTACGACGTGGGTCTGAAGCAAGCCCGGCTGGCGCGTCTTGAAGCGCACCCCCGTTTTTCTTTCGAGCGCATGGACGTCGCTGACCGCGAGGCCACAGCCTCACTGTTCGAGCGCGTACGGCCTCATCGTGTATTGCATCTGGCTGCACAGGCGGGCGTTCGCTACTCGCTGGAGGTCCCGCACGCTTATGTGGACTCCAATCTCGCTGGCTTCGTGAATATTCTGGAAGGCTGTCGGGCCTTCCCGGTAGAGCATCTTGTATACGCCAGTAGCTCCAGCGTTTATGGTGGCAATAAAAAGCTGCCATTTTCGGAGCGCGATGCGGTGGATCACCCTATCAGCCTGTACGCGGCCACCAAGCGTGCCAACGAGCTTATGGCGCATACCTACAGCCATTTATTCGGCTTTCCTGCGACAGGTTTGCGTTTTTTCACTGTCTACGGACCCTGGGGCCGCCCGGATATGGCGCTTTTCAAGTTCACCCGAGCCATTCTGGCGGGCGAAGCTATCGATGTGTACGGGCACGGAAAACTGTTGCGCGACTACACTTACATTGATGACATCGTGGAAGGCGTGATTCGGGTGTTGAACAAACCTGCGACCGCCGACCCGAGCTACGATGCACAGGCGCCGAACCCATCGACGGGAGCAGCACCGCATCGCGTTTTCAATATTGGCAACAGCACGCCCACGGTGCTCACGGATTACATAGCGGCGCTGGAGTCTGCGCTTGGTATCAAGGCTATTCAGCACTTGCTGCCGGAACAGCCGGGCGACATGCACAGCACAGCTGCCGACACGACCGCACTTGCCGAATGGGTCGGCTTTGAGCCCGCTACGCCTGTAAATGTAGGCGTGGCACATTTCATCAATTGGTATCGGGATTTCCATCATTTATGAAAGTCAGCGTTTTCGGCACCGGCTATGTCGGTCTGGTTCAAGGAACCGTGTTAGCCGACGTGGGCCATGACGTCATCTGCATTGACATTGACGAGGCCAAAGTCGCCGGGCTGAAAGCCGGCGAGATTCCAATCCATGAGCCCGGCTTGGCGCCGCTGGTACTGGAGAACCAGGCCGCGGGCCGCTTACGCTTCACGACGGACGCGGCAGAAGGTGTGGCGCATGGCGAGCTGATTTTTCTGGCCGTTGGCACGCCACCGGACGAAGATGGAAGCGCCGACCTGAAACACGTCCTGACCGTGGCGCGCACCATTGCCCGTTACATGGACGGACCGCGCACACTGGTCAATAAATCGACCGTGCCAGTTGGTACTGCTGATCGTGTGGCTGCTGCCGTGCGCGAGGTACTTCAAGAGCGCGGTGTGGACTACCCCTTCGACGTGGTCTCCAACCCCGAGTTTCTCAAGGAAGGCGCTGCGGTCGCAGACTGCAAGCGGCCAGACCGCATCGTGATCGGAACTGACAGCCCTGCCGCTGAAGCCCGTCTGCGTGAACTGTATGCACCTTTCAACCGCAATCACGACAAGATTGTGGTGATGGACATCCGAAGTGCCGAGCTGACCAAGTACGCGGCCAACGCGATGCTCGCCACGAAGATCAGCTTCATGAATGAGATCGCCAATCTGGCGGAACGCCTGGGTGCCGACGTTGAAGCTGTCCGTCGCGGCATTGGCAGTGACCCCCGCATTGGTTACCACTTCATCTATCCAGGCCTGGGCTACGGTGGAAGTTGCTTTCCCAAGGACGTCAAGGCGCTGATCCATACTGCTCGCAGCACGGACTTCTCTCCTGAGTTGCTGCTGGCTGTGGAGCGGCGCAATGAAGCCCAGCGGCGCGTTCTCTTCGATCGTATCAACGCCTTCTACGGCGGCGAGTTGAAGGGCAAGGTGGTGGCGCTGTGGGGGCTGGCGTTCAAACCCAACACGGACGACATGCGAGAAGCTCCCAGCAGATCGCTGATGGAAGCGCTTTGGGCAGCGGGTGCGCGGGTGCAAGCCCATGATCCGGTGGCGATGCAAGAGGCCATTCGTGTCTATGGCGAACGCAGCGACCTGATCCTGGCCACCACGCCAAGCGCCGCGCTTGAAGGGGCTGATTGCCTGGCCATCGTCACGGAGTGGCAGACCTTCCGCGCGCCGGATTTCGCACAGATGGCCCGTCTTCTGAAAGACCGCATGGTGTTTGATGGCCGCAACCTGTATGACCCAGCTTTGCTGGCTCGCCATGGGTTGGGCTATTCGTCCATTGGCCGGGCTTCGCAAGACCCAGCCAAACAGCTTTGATACCTTGAGGCACTTCACACTGGTCAAGCTCGCCAAGCTGACCAGCTGGGAAATGCCAGACCGGAATTCATCCGGTCCAGCAAGCGATCAAAGCTCGTGCGTGACCAGCCTGAAATCCGGGTCGTCTGCATAGGCCTTCACAGAGAACCCCAAGCTCTGCACCAGCTTGAGCATGGCGCCGTTATGGGTCAATACCAGTCCCATCATCTCCTGCAGGCCTTTGTCACGCGCCACCTCCATGATGCCGCGCATCATTCTTGATCCCAGGCCCTGTCCCGCGAAGGCGTCATCGACCACCAGCGAGAACTCGCAGGTCGTCTGATCTGGATTGGTGATGTAGCGAGAGACTGCGATGAATCGTTCGCTGCTCTCCTTCAGCCCGTTTTTCCCAAGCTTTTCTTCCCTTATCACTGCGCACAACGCCATTTCACGGTCGTAGTCGATCAAAGTAAAGCGTGACAGCATGCCGGGGGGAAGTTCAGCCATGCTGGAGACGAACCTGAAGTATCGGCTTTCCGGCGACAGGCGCTTGGTCATCTCCTGCAACATCTCGGCATCGTCAGGCCGGATTGGACGTACCGTATATTCACCCCCGCCGCGCAATGGCCATACCTGCTCATACCGCGCCGGGTAAGGCAAGATCGCCATGTGCCCATAGTTGCCCCCACGCACTCCACCGGTTGAAACTGCCCCCCGGGTATGGCCCACGACGATACGTGCGTCCACCACCACGGCACCCGCGTCGTCAACGATGATGGGATTGATATCCATCTCGCGCAGCTGGGGCAGTTCACACACCATTTCTGACACGCGCAGCAAGACCTGCTCCAAAGCCTGCATGTTCACTGCAGGTGCGCCGCGCCACTCGCCCAAAGTCTCCGATACGCGTGCGCGGTCAATCAATCTGTGGGCCAGGAACTGATTGAGCGGCGGCAGCTCCATGGAGCTGCCACCCATGAGCTCAACCAAAGTACCTCCCGCGCCAAATGCTATGACCGGGCCAAAGGGGTCGTCGGTGACCACACCGATATACAACTCTCGACCACGACGTGCCTTGGCCATAGCTTGCACCGTGATTCCGCTGACGTGCGCATCCGGCCGTGCACGGGCCACGTTGGCCATGATGTCGTGATAGGTATCGCGTACGGCCGTTGCATTCATCACATTCAACGCCACTCCGCCGACATCACTTTTGTGTGCAATATCGGGTGAATCGATCTTCAAGGCCACAGGAAAGCCTTGCTGCGTGGCAATCATCATGGCTTCATTGGGAGTGCGCGCCAGGTTGGTGGGAGTCACTGGAATGTGAAACGCGGCCAGCAAGGCCTTGGATTCCATCTCCGTCAGAGTCTGGCGCCGCTCCGCCAGCACGCCTTCAATCAAAAGCCGCGCGCCCTCTGCATCCGGTGCGGCCAGTTGCGTCAGGGGTGGTGGCGTCTGGCGCAGAAGCTGCTGGTTCTGATAGAAACTGGCGATGTTGCTGAACGCGCCTACCGCCGCTTCCGGCGTGCGGAACGTGGGGATCTGCGCATCGGCCAGTAGTGTGCGCGCCGTACCTACCGAAGCGTCGCCCATCCAGCAGCTGACCAAAGGCTTGGATAAGCGAGGGCGCGCTTCAACCAGAACTCGGGCAATCGCCTCGGCGTCGCTGCCCCACTTGGGTGAATAGATCACCAGCGCTCCATCGATGTCCTTGTCACTCATTGCGGCTTCAAGTGCAGCCCGATAGTGTTCAGGCTGCGCATCTTCTGTGACATCAATCAGATCCACCAGCGACGCATTCGCTGGCAATTGGCTCAAAAGAGCTTTGGCATTGTCTTGCGAGAGCACGCCCAGCTTCAGACCAATTTCACTGACCCAATCAGCCGCAAGAACACCCGGGCCGCCACCGTTGGTCACGATGGCCAGGCGCTTGCCCACCGGACGATAACGAGAAGCCAGGCATTTAGCCGCGGAGAACAGTTGAACAAAAGAGCGAACCCTCACCGCACCAGCTCGGCGAAGCGCTGCATCGAACACCTCATCGCTGCCGACAATGGCACCGGAGTGCGTTTGCGCGGCGACATTGCCGGCGAGTTTGCGCCCGGACTTGAGGATGACCACCGGCTTGCTACTGGCCGCAGCGCGCAGTGCACTCATGAACCTTCGGGCGTTGGAGATGCCTTCCAGATAAACCAAAATGGCCTGGGTGTTGCGGTCGCCTGCCAGAAAATCCAGCATGTCAGCGACTTCCAGGGCGCTATGCGGGCCCACAGAAACGACGCTGGAAAAACCCACGCGGTTCTGACGTGCCCAATCCAGGATGGACGCGGTCAGCGCGCCTGATTGAGCCACCAGAGCCAACTGCCCGGGCGCCGTCATGGGCCCCAGGGTGCTGGCGTTCAAAAGGCGGGAAGGCCTTTGAAAGCCCTGGCTATTGGGCCCCAGAAGCATGACACCATGCCGCTGTGCTGTACGAGCCATCTCTGCAGCCAACTGGGCTCCCACCCCTGCTGAGAGAATCAACGCGGCTTTGCATTTGATGCGGCCGGCCAGCTCGAGAGCAGCCAGAATCTCTTGCGGCTGCAAGGCGATGATGGCCAGATCAGCGCGCGCCTGCGCCAGATCGCCCAGCGTGCCCGTCGTTTTCGTGTTGAGCTCAGTCACCACCCCGTCGAAGGCTTGCGCACGAAAACCGGCGAGCAACGCCTTCGCATGAGGTGCCAAACCTGAAGGCTCAACCTCATCGCCCGAGAAGAGAACGATGGACCGTGGATCGAAAAGAGGACTAAGGTAATGCTGATCCATAGCGATTTTTTGAAATCCCAACGGGAAAACCCTTATTTTGCGCTCCAAACCGATGGCGCAGGCTGAGACAATACAGACATGAGCTTCGCCCCCCTGCAAAACAACACCTTTCTGCGCGCCTGTCTCGGACAGGCGACGTCTCATACCCCCATCTGGCTGATGCGCCAGGCCGGACGCTACCTGCCCGAATACTGCGCGACGCGCGCCAAGGCAGGCAGTTTCATGGGACTGGCGACCAACGTCGACTACGCCACTGAAGTCACGCTGCAACCGCTGGCACGTTATCCCCTGGACGCGTCCATTCTTTTTTCTGACATTCTGACTGTGCCGGACGCCATGGGCCTTGGCCTGTCGTTTGCTCAAGGGGAAGGTCCTAAATTCGAACGAACAGTGCGCGACGAGGCGGCCGTCGCCCAACTGGCTGTGCCAGACATGAACAAGCTACGCTACGTGTTCGATGCTGTTACATCCATTCGCAAGGCGCTGAATGGCCGTGTGCCTTTGATAGGCTTTTCCGGCAGCCCCTGGACGCTGGCCTGCTACATGGTCGAGGGCGGTGGCTCGCAGGATTACCGTGCCGTGAAGACATTGATGTACGCCCGGCCAGATCTGATGCACCGCATTCTGTCCATCAACGCCGATGCGGTGGCCTTGTACCTGAATGCGCAGATTGATGCCGGGGCTCAGGCCGTGATGCTCTTCGATAGCTGGGGCGGCGTCTTGGCAGATGGGGCTTTTCAGGCGTTCAGCCTGGCCTACACAATGCGCGTGCTGTCGCAGCTCAAGCGTACAGGCGCCGACGGAGAAGTGGTCCCCCGCATTGTCTTCACCAAGGGAGGCGGCCTGTGGTTGTCTCAGATGCGTGCGCTTGATTGCGAGGTACTTGGCCTGGACTGGACCATGAATCTTGCCGCGGCCCGCGCCATGGTCTCTGATGGGCCTGAAGCCAGCCGCAAAGCATTGCAGGGCAATATCGACCCCAATGTGCTGTTTGCTCCCCCAGAGGCCATCCGCACGCAGGCACGCGCCGTTCTGGACAGCTTCGGCAAGCCCCACACCGGTTCAGGATCTGGATCTACGCACATATTCAATCTGGGACACGGCATCAGCCAGTTCACCCCACCTGAACACGTGAGCCATCTGGTAGATGAGGTGCATAGTTACTCTAGGCAAATGCGCGCTGGCCTTTGAAATCTGCGTTGATATCTGCTCGGGACCCTGCCCTCTGCTGTGATCTCTACGATCGGTGCGTTGGCCGAGTGTCCCTACTTATCGTCGCTACGTAAGTCAAGCAAATTTGCGTGCATTAAAGCAAATAAATGGGCCTCGGCTACTTTACTTATGCACAAAAATCAGATCGATTGGTGAAAGGCATGTTTTTCAGTCCCTCAAGACTTGATCCAAGCTAAGTCATTGATCTATATAAAAAATCAAACAGTGCTTTTTTGACAGGCAGGCTAGCGAAGCCCTTGATTTGCAAGGCCTCCAGCGGTTTCAACACTCGTTTTCCACAAAGTTATCCACAGATTTTGGGCATGACTGTTAAACCCGATTCAAAACAAGCACTTAAGGCCATCATTAGATGTTGATTGGAGCAACTTGACGAGCGAATCGCATTGGTTGGCGGTGGCTGTGGCGACACCCGCATACAGCGGAATCGGCACGCCGCTGACTTATCGAAGTGCGCAAGCTTTGGCTCCTGGCACGCTGGTTCGGGTACCGCTGGGCACCAGAGAGGTCTTGGGCGTCGTCTGGTCCGAGCTACCCGAGCCGGAACCCAACTTGGCCAAGTCTGTAAGAGAAGTGGCTGGCACACTGGGCGACCTGCCCCCTCTTGACGAGCATTGGCGCGCTCTGATGGCGTTTGCTGCACGCTACTACCAGCGAGCCTTGGGCGAAGTGGCTCTGGCGGCCCTGCCACCCCAGTTGAGGAACTTGAATGCCACACAGATGGCACGACGCTTGAAGCGAAAGAGCACTTCCAATGACCGGCAGAAGTCAGAGCAATCAGCGACTCTGAAGGAGCTTTCGAGGGAACAGGCCGACGCCCTGCTTCAGATTCAGGAGAAAAGCGGCCCCTTCTTGCTGTTCGGAACGACTGGCAGCGGTAAAACCGAGGTGTACATGCGCGCCGCCCATCGCGTGATAACCCAGGATGCGCAATCGCAAGTGCTGGTGCTGGTTCCAGAGATCAACCTGACACCGCAACTTGAGGCGCGCTTCATAGAACGCTTCGGGGCGGATGCAGTTGTATCCATGCACAGCGGGCTCACACCTGCGCAGCGCCTGGCTGGCTGGCTGGCGGCGCACACAGGGCAGGCGCGCATAGTTCTGGGCACTCGCATGGGGGTATTGGCTTCCATGCCTCATCTGGCACTGATCGTAGTCGACGAAGAGCACGACCCCAGCTACAAACAGCAGGAAGGCGCCAGATATTCAGCGCGCGACCTGGCCATCTACCGAGGGCGCTTAGTGAATGCCAAGGTCATTTTGGGATCCGCCACGCCTTCGCTGGAGAGCTGGGAAGGCAGCCGCCCCGCCGAGGAAGGTGGACCAGGACGGTATCTGCGACTGGCCATGCCGCTGCGAATAGGGGCGAGTGAATCAGGGTCAGGCATGCCGCGCGTTCGGCGTGTCGATATGGGCAGGCAACCACGCGGAACCTTGATAGCCCCACCTCTTCTGAGCGCCATAGAGGAGCGCGTGGGGCGCGGCGAGCAGGCTCTGTTGTTGCTCAATCGCCGCGGATACGCGCCCGTATTGCACTGCGCCGACTGCGGCTGGAAAAGCGAATGCCCTTATTGCAGCGCCTACAGGGTGTTCCACAAGATTGACCGCACTCTGAGATGCCACCACTGCGGCTTCACAGAACGCGTGCCCAAAGCCTGCCCATCGTGCGGCAACGTGGATATCGGCACCATAGGCCGTGGCACTGAGCAGTTGGAAGAACATCTCGCCGAGCTCCTGGAACCTCTCGCCAGGCCAGATGGCACCCCCGTGCGTGTCGCACGGATTGATGCGGACTCCACCCGAGGCAAAGGCTCTCTGGAAACCCAACTGGCCCAGGTGCACGCGGGCGAAGTGGACGTTCTGGTGGGCACCCAGATGATCGCCAAGGGCCATGACTTCAGGCGCGTGACCTTGGTCGCGGCCATCAATCCTGATGCTGCTTTGTTTTCCAGCGATTTCCGCGCGCCTGAGCGTCTGTTCTCGCTGCTGCTGCAGGCTGCAGGACGTGCAGGCCGCGATGCAAGCGTTGCAGCTTCGAGTGAAATGTGGGTTCAGACTCACCATCCGCAGCATCCGCTCTACGAAGCGCTGAAGGCGCACGATTACCCCAGCTTTGCCGAAAGCCAGTTGGTAGAGCGGGCACAGGCGGGGCTGCCTCCGTTCACCCATCTGGCCTTGCTTCGCGCCGACGCCCGCAGCCAGGAAGCTGCGCAAGCCTTTTTGAAAGAAGCGGCCCAAACAGCCAAAAGCGCTTTGACTGAAGACACCCCCCTCGGCACCGCCCTTGGGGAGACAACGTGGTACCCCCCTGTGCCCATGGCAGTGCAGAGAGTGGCGAACATCGAACGTGCGCAGATGCTGATCGAAAGCAACTCGCGGTCAGCATTGCAACGCGTATTGGCTGCATGCCAACCTCTGCTGCACCAATTGCGGTCTACGCCAGAACATCGAGGCATTGTGCGATGGGCGGTTGATGTTGATCCCCTCGCTGTCTAGTTGCTGCTGCCCACGCTAGCAGGACGTGTGAAGGCGCCCTGGACGCAACTCACCGCAATGTGCAAGTTCCTTCTGCAACAGCCCACAGTTCGGCGAGCCTCTGTCTGACATGGCCAGAACAGTGCGCCGCATACAGTGATGCATCGGCTCAGCCGACTTGGGGATTTTTTGTATCTCCCCATGCCAAGCGAAGGAGTTGCTATGAAGAAAAAGATTCTTGTTCTGGCTGCACTGGTGGGGTCCATGACCCTTCCGGCGTTTGCCCAATCCGAAATGACTACAAGTCAAACCAACCTGGACCAGCGCGCAGCCGCCCAGGAGCGACGCGCAGCTTCAGCCAAAGGGCAGCTAAGCGCGGTCACAGCGGATCAGGCACGCACCAATGGGTTGCAGCGTTGTGCCAACCTGCCCGCCTTTTATAAAGTTGACTGTGAATCTCGAGTTAACGGACAGGGCGCCGTCTCAGGAAGTGTCGTCGGAGGCGGCCTCATCAAGGAAAGCGTGACTCAGGTTTCGCCAGATGAGTTGCGCAATGCTCCACGAATTGAACTCAAACCCCAACCTGAGCCGCCTATGCAGCGGCCACGCGGTACGGCACCGCGCTAGTTCCCTGGCGGTGCCTCAATGATGGGCCGCCCGACATATACGCTGGAGATTGCGGAGAATGTCAAAAACGCAACGCACGTAGACCAAAGGATGATGCGTGCGATGCGTCCATTGTTGGCACCAAAACGCTCAGCCAGCAGCGATACGTTGCTGGCACTTGGCAATGCCGCTGTCAGTACGAGCGGTGCGAGAATCTCGGGGCTCAGGGCACCCGCCCTGACCGCTGCCGTGCCCAATCCTAAGATCAATAGCGGGTGCACCAACAGTTTGCTTGCAACCATCCAGCCTACATCCTTGAGCTGCCGGGTTTGAAGATCACCCTGATTGGTGAGCATTTGGGAGCGTGCCAACACGGCACCAATGGTAAATAACGCCACTGGCGAAGCTGCGTCTCCCAACAAATTGACGGTTTGCGAAACTGGCTGCCATAGGCGAAACTCTAGACCGCCGGAGATAGCTCCCAGAAAGATAGCCCATGGCATGGGATTTCGGAGCACTCGCTTGAATGCTCGTCCGGCTGCCTTGAGCGCACCGCTTTCTCCCGCCACTCCCCACTGCGACAAACCAATACAAATTGAAGTAGTTACCGCCAGATCAATCAATAGAGTCGACATGACTGGGCCCACCGCGCTTTGGCCGAGCAAGGCCAGAATCAGTGGCACGCCCATGAATCCGGAATTGGGAAACGCAGCCACCAACGCCCCCATGGCCGCATCGGGCCATGATGCCCCCCGTGTCCGCGCTAGCCATGCAGCCCATGCGACGATGAGACTGGCGACTCCCAGCCACAAAAGACAGATGACTGGATCAAAAAGCTGCCCGATGGGTGTCGAATTGCCAAAGCGATACAACATGCACGGTAAAGCAAAATACAGCACGAACATGTTGAGCCCGGCTACGGCTTCAAGTGGCAGCAGACGCGAACGCGCCGCAGCGTAGCCGCAAAGCACGAGAGCAAAGAACGGCAGCGTGACAGCAAATATGTGGGCTAAGGCGCTCATGATTTTCAGAATCAGCCCGCCGATGATGCCATCCCGCGATGTGAATCGTCACTCGGTATGATCGGAGAGGTCAAGATTTTTCCGCGGCCCCCTCTCCTATCGTATTTGCGATGATTTGGGGTTGCATAAGCACCGTGGCACACGCCACACAGGTAGAGTCCAAACGCGACCCCGACTGGATCGTCAATACAGTCTGAGGGCCATTCAGGGCCGTTTCATTTCCTTCCGCATGTCCGTCGCCAGCTTAAACCTAGCCCAGCAAGACGCTGTCAACCATCTACGAGGTCCCTGCCTGGTCCTTGCAGGTGCGGGCTCGGGGAAAACGCGCGTCATCACGCAAAAGATCGCTCGCTTGATCCAGACCGGTCTGGATCCTAAGCGCGTGGCCGCCATCACCTTTACCAACAAAGCCGCCAGTGAAATGCGCGAGCGAGCGCGCGATCTGATCGGAAAAGCCGCAGGCGATGTGCTGATCTGCACCTTCCATGCCTTAGGCGTGCGCCTGCTCCGCGAGGACGGCGCCGTCATGGGCCTGAAGCCGCAGTTCAGCATTCTGGACAGCGACGAATGCCTGAGCCTGCTGAAAGATTGCGGCACCACCACAGACGCCGCCACGGCCCGGCAATGGCAATGGACCATCAGTCGCTGGAAAAACGAAGGTTTGACGCCAGAACAGGCTATGGAGCAAGCGACCAGCGAGAGCGAGCGGGAGATTGCGCGCTTGATGGTCCTCTACCACGAGCGTCTGACTGCCTACCAGGGCGTCGATTTCGACGATTTGATCGGTATGCCGCTGCGTATGCTGAAAAATCACGATGCCGTCAGAGAGAGATGGCAACAGCGCCTTGGGCATGTCCTGGTGGATGAATATCAGGACACCAATGCCACCCAATATGAACTGCTGAAGCTGCTGGTTGGCTCCGAAGGTAACTTCACTGCCGTGGGAGACGACGACCAGAGCATTTACGGCTGGCGAGGCGCTACCCTCGACAACCTCAAGCGCTTGCCGCTAGATTACCCTCGCCTCAAAGTCATCAAGCTGGAGCAAAATTACCGCTCCACCAGTGCTATCTTGCGGGCGGCCAATAACGTGATTGGGCCTAATCCCAAGCTCTTCCCGAAACGCTTATTTTCCGAACTGGGCGAAGGAGAGCCTGTACGCGTGGTGGACTGTGACCATGAGATGCACGAGTCCGAACGCGCCTCTGCACGCATCCAGAGCTTGAGAGCCTCCTCCGTACAGAAGGAATGGCGAGACTTCGCCATTCTCTACAGGGCCAACCACCAGGCCAGACTATTCGAGCAGGCGCTCAGGCGCGCTCAGATTCCTTACAAGGTCTCTGGTGGACAAAGCTTCTTTGATCGGGCCGAGATCAAGGACCTCTGCTCGTGGTTTCGGCTGTGGATCAACGAGGACGACGACCCGGCCTTCATGCGAGCCATCACGACGCCCAAACGAGGCATCGGCCATCAAACCATGGCGCAACTCGGCGACTTGGCTACCAAGTACCGCCTGAGCCTGTTTGGCGCGCTGTTTTCCAACTCGCTCGGCGGGGTGCTTTCTGCGCGAGCTGTGGGTAGCCTGCAGGAGTTTGGCCGCTTTGTGAACGATCTACAGCACAGAGCAAAGCACACCATAGGGGAAGAAGCTGCCAAGGCTTTCCTGACTGACTGGCTCAAGGACATCGGCTACGAAAAATACCTCTACGACGCTGAAGAAAGCGAAAAACTCGCCGCGGCGCGTTGGAGCAACGTGCTGGACTTTTGCGAATGGATGGCCGGCCGCTGCGGTGGGCGTATCGACGATGCGGCGGGTGCAAGTGGGGGCAGTGACAGCAAAAGCCTGCTGGAAGTAGCGCAAACGATCTCGCTACTCTCAACCTTGAGCGAGCGCGAACAAAATCCGAACGTCGTCACGCTTTCCACGCTACACGCCTCCAAGGGCCTTGAGTGGCCTCACGTGATCCTGGCCGGTGTTAACGAAGGATTGCTGCCCTTCCGAGCCGACGAAGAAGCTCCGGCAGAGGCCGTTACGGCCCGGATCGAAGAAGAGAGGCGTCTGATGTACGTCGGCATCACGCGCGCGCGACAAACCCTTGCGGTCAGTTGGACCCGGCGCCGAAAAAAGGGGCGCGAGATCATTGCAGCCCAGCCCAGCCGCTTCATCGCTGAGATGGCTCTTGACAAAGGCACCGCAAGAGAAGACCCGCGCGAGAAATTGAAGGCCCTCAGGGCAGAGTTTGCGCTCAAGGCCGCCATCACCGAACAAGCCGCGCAGGCGGCCTCTAAAGAATGACCACCCTGATGAGAAGCACGCTTTCTTTGCTTTTGGCTTGTATGTTGCCAACATTAGCGCTCGGACAAGAGGCCGAGAAACCCGTGTCTGCAACGCAGCGCTGCGCCCCCGCGAAATCATTCAAAGCTCCCCAGCTCTACGGTGCGTGGCGAATAGAACTTCCAGCCGTCAAGCAGACCGGCAGCATGACATTGCGCCAGCACCCCGAATTCACCGAAAGCCTGCGCGGTGAGTTGCGCTATGGCGATACGCAATCGATTGCTTCGGGAGACGTGGAGGAAGGCGAATTCAACCTTGATGAGTCCAGCGACCGCATAGGTATCACAGCCATCTGGACAGGAAAGCTCGTGGAGAGCTCCTGCGGCAAGGAAATTCGCGGCGAGTGGCAGGATTCGCGAAAAGGCATCACCAGCCCCTTCATTTTGCGCCGTGAATCTGGCTGGTAATCAGGGCTGACCGGTGACCTCAGTTAGGAGATCGGGCCGATGGTGCGTGCGGGTTCCCGGGCAGCTCAGGCCTCAGCAAGCGACCCAAAGCTCACTGCCGCTCGGCCCCGTGAATCAAGCCTTCGATCAACGCAGCTTCGGGAAGATTTTTCCAATAGCGTCGTGGCATTTTCTGGGCCAACGCTGAAGCTTTTAGACGGTTCGGGTTGAAGGTGCTGCGGTAGTAGGCCAGCCAAAGCTCTGCGCCTGCATCGGGCGCCGGCAGTGATGCCTGGGTATTACCGGTGGATTCGGTCAGTTCGCTGGTGTTCCAGTGCAGGCCCAATTCCGGCGCCAGAATCATCCAGTGCATATTGGGAAATCTCTTGATGAAAAATGGAGCGACCGCCCTGATGATGTGATGGTCTGGCTCAAACCAGGCCACATGCAGATCCGGTAGGCCTTCGCCGCGCTGCAGCGGCTGAAATCGCACAAACGCATGCATTCTGTGAATTTCATGCGCTACCGCGATCTTCATTTTTTCAATGCGGCGCCAATCGGCATCCAGCGCATCTATCGCGTCGATTTCTCCAAGTCGGCACTTTTGCAGCCAACGGTAGATAAGTTCATACCTGTGCGGGTGTTCGTGGAGGCTCGCGCAGGCGCAGACATCCATTGCGCTGCGCGGAATTCGCAAAGGAGAGTCCGCACCTGGCTCCCCTCCGTTGCGTAGTCCATCTTGCGCAGGAAAATAATCGACCAGCCGCTCCGCAGCAATGGCTGGCTGTATGCCATCGTCCAATAACAAAGATGCTGATGCGTCAGATTTATCTCTGCCAGGGTAGGTCCAGTGGATTGTGTCCCATGGAACGTGACAGGTCAGCAAATGGCGGGCAGCTTGCCTGAAAGCCTCCCAATCATCGCTAGATGGCAGTTCAATCGTCCACTGTTTCATGCTGAGCGAATTGCTGTGGGCGAATTAGAAGAGGCTTGCCTGCGAACCGGATTCCACCTGCAAACCTGCATGTTTGAGGGCTGCCCGACTGGCCGTTTGAGCCATTAAGAGCCGCGAGCGAAGTTGCGGGTCTTCCAACGTGGTGTGGGGATGATGATCGGCCACTTCGACAAAGGGACGAACCTTGTCCAAACGAATCCTAAGCTTGGCCAGATCGCCCAGGCGCAGGGAGCGGGATCGGCGCGCACGAAGAAGTACATCGACCGACTTGGCTCCCAGGCCGGGTACACGCAAGATGTCTTCTCGCGACGCGGTATTTAAATTCACCGGAAACCGATGGCGTTGCTGAAGGGCCCATGCCAACTTGGGGTCAAGCTCCAGGTCCAGCATGCCATTTCGCAGGCTTGCGCCGATTTCTGACACGGCGAAACCATAGTTTCTAAGCAGCCAGTCCGCCTGGTAGAGCCTGTGCTCACGCATCATCTGTGGCTGGCCCAGCGGAAGCATGCTCGGGCTTTCAGGAATGGGACTGAACGCCGAATAATAGACTCGGCGCAATTGATGGCTGGCGTAGAGATTGGAGCTGACCTGCAGGATTTGGCTGTCGTCGCTGGCATCTGCACCCACGATGAGCTGAGTACTTTGTCCGCCCGGCGCAAACCGAGGCACAGCGGCCCTGCGAACCCCACGCCCCCCCGGTAGCGATCGGGCGCGGTCTTGGCTAGCGGCCCTTTCCATCACGCTCTCTTGCACTTTGCTGGCAATCTCACCCATCGAATGATGAATCGTCGCAAGCGACTTTTCAGGCGCGAGCTTTTCGAGGCTCCCCTGAGTAGGTAGCTCTATGTTGATGCTGAGGCGGTCTGCGTACAAGCCTGCCTGCGCGAGCATCTCGGGCGACGCTTCGGGGATGGCCTTGAGATGAATGTAGCCACGAAAATCGTGCACCTCGCGCAAGTCCTTCGCTACCCGCACGAGCTGCTCCATTGTGTAATTGGCGCTCTGAATAATGCCGCTCGAGAGGAACAAGCCCTCGATCAAATTGCGACGATAGAAATCGAGCGTGATCTGCACCACTTCGTCCACATCGAAGCGTGCCCGTCGCACATTGGAACTCTTGCGATTGATGCAATACTGGCAGTCATAGACGCAGAAATTGGTGAGCAGGATCTTCAACAAAGATACGCACCGCCCATCTGGTGTGTAGCTATGGCAGATACCGGAGCCGTTGGCGGACCCCATACCACGACCGCCAACTGAGTCGCGATTCTTCACCCCACTGGAGGCGCAACTAGCGTCGTATTTGGCTGCATCAGCCAAGATGCTGAGCTTCTGAGGTATTTCCATGATGTGTTGAACCAGAGGTAGCTCACCCGTGAATCCATGGGCAAGGTACTGTACAAATAACCAGCTATTTGTATTCTACGGTCCGGCATGAAAATCTTGATGCTTCTTTACGCAGCGATACCTTTACATGGCCCCCTGTCCTATCTGGCCATAGGTACTCACACTGTTCCTGCGCAGCAATGGTCGAGCTGACGAATTCGTCGCGACTAAGCTGTTTTGAAATCAGCCCTCCGGAGCGCTCTCAGTGCTTGCGCTGCACGTCATGCAGCCCTAGCTCCGTGCTTGAACTATGACCGATCGTCCGCCTTACATTCTTGATTTGCGAACGGGCATAAAAAAAGCCCGCTGTGTTCAGCGGGCTTTTTAATTTGGTTGCGCGAGAAGGATTTGAACCTCCGACCTTTGGGTTATGAGCCCAACGAGCTACCAGACTGCTCCATCGCGCGGTAAGCTTTGAATTATAGCCTATTAATTGGCTTCTTTAACTTCTTCTGAAGAAATTTCTGGGCGATCAACCAATTCAACAAACGCCATAGGCGCGTTGTCACCGACGCGGAAACCCATTTTCAGAATACGTGTGTAACCACCTGGACGCGCGTTGAAGCGTGGACCCAGATCGTTGAACAATTTCTTGACGCTGTCGTCATCACGCAGACGGGCAAAAGCCAGACGGCGGTTAGCGACTGTGGACTCTTTAGCAAGGGTGATCATGGGTTCGATCACGCGGCGCAGTTCCTTGGCTTTAGGCAGCGTTGTTTTGATGGCCTCATGCTCGATGAGCGAGTTCATCATGTTGCGCAGCATCGCCTGACGGTGTGCGCTGGTGCGGTTAAGTTTGCGAAGGCCGTTGCCGTGACGCATGGTGCTATTCCTTTTTAAATTACCTTATATGAGGCCGCCGGATCAGGTACGGCCCCTGCACTGCGTGCGCTTTAGCCCGCTTTTCAACTTCTTGACTCAGACAGCCCCATTGAGCAGAGGCAGATACCGAGCTTTCGAATAAAGCGGCTGATGCGCATTTCTTTCAAAACTGCGCCATACAAGGCAAAGTTCTGAAGAGCCTTCGATTATACAACGAAAAACGGGGTTTCTCAACCCCGTTTTCAAAGCAGGCCCGCCGCAATAGCAGGCACTATCTCAGGCTAAGCCAGTTCCCTGGCCCGAATTACCTTTTGTCCAGCCCAGACGGAGGCCAGTTCTCCAGCTTCATGCCGAGAGTCAGGCCGCGAGACGCCAACACTTCCTTGATCTCGTTAAGAGATTTCCGGCCCAGGTTGGGAGTCTTGAGCAACTCGTTCTCGGTGCGCTGAATCAGATCGCCGATGTAGTAGATGTTCTCAGCCTTCAGGCAGTTGGCAGAGCGCACGGTCAGTTCGAGCTCGTCCACAGGACGCAGCAGGATAGGATCGAAGCGTTCGCTGCCGCCACGTTGAGCAGGCTGATCGAAAGCAGCCAGTTCGCTGCCTTCGAGTTGAGCGAACACCGCCAACTGTTCCACCAAAATCTTGGCAGACGCGCGCACTGCATCTTCTGCAGTGATGGCGCCGTTGGTTTCGATCTCAACGACCAGCTTGTCCAGGTCGGTGCGCTGCTCCACGCGTGCGCTGTCAACGGTGTAGCTCACGCGCTTGACTGGCGAGAACGATGCATCGAGAACAATACGACCGATAGACTTGGTGGTCTCATCAGCGTAACGACGCATCGTGCCGGGCACATAACCACGGCCTTTTTCGACCTTGATCTGCATGTCCACTTTGCCGCCTTGCGACAGCGTGGCAATCACGTGCTCGGGGTTGATGATCTCGACATCATGCGGAGTCTGGATATCGGCAGCAGTCACCACGCCTTCGCCTTCTTTACGCAGGCTCAGCGTGACTTCGTCGCGGTTATGCAGCTTGAACACAACGCCCTTGAGGTTCAGCAAGATGTTGACAACATCTTCCTGCACACCATCAATGGTGGAGTACTCGTGCAGCACGCCGGCAATCGTCACCTCGGTAGGCGAATAGCCGACCATCGACGACAGCAGCACACGGCGCAGGGCATTGCCCAGGGTGTGGCCGTAGCCGCGCTCGAAGGGCTCGAGGGTGACCTTGGCTTTGTTCGGCCCCAAGGGCTCGACGTTGATGGCTTTTGGTTTCAGCAGTTGGGTTTGCATTCTCTAGACTTCCTCTCAATACCCCCGGCTCGTTACACCGGTAAGGCTGGTGAAGCGCCAAACCCGCCAAGACGGCGGGTTGGAACAAGGGTGAACTAAAACCGCAAGAATCAGCGCGAATAAAGTTCGACGATCAGCGATTCGTTGATATCAGCGCCAAACTCATCACGATCAGGCACTTTCTTGAAGGTGCCTTCGACTTTGTCGACATTGACCTCGACCCAAGCTGGCATACCCACTTGGCCAGCCAATTGCATGGCTTCCTGAATACGAGTCTGCGTTTTCGACTTTTCGCGCACAGCAACTACGTCGCCGGTCTTGACCAGATACGACGGAATATTGACTGGCTTGCCGTTGACGGTAACAGCCTTGTGCGACACCAGCTGACGCGCTTCAGCGCGAGTGGAGCCAAAGCCCATACGGTACACGACGTTGTCCAGGCGGGACTCCAGCAAGAACAGCAGGTTGGCGCCAGTGTTGCCACGGCGGCGGTCAGCTTCTTCGAAGTAGCGGCGGAATTGCTTTTCCAGCACGCCATACATGCGCTTGACCTTCTGCTTTTCACGCAGTTGCAGACCGTAGTCCGAAGTGCGCTGGCCGGAAGTGCGACCATGCTGACCCGGTTTGGAGTCGAATTTAGCTTTGTCGCTGATGGAGCGGCGTGCGCTCTTCAGGAACAGATCAGTGCCTTCGCGGCGGGAGAGTTTGGCCTTAGGGCCGAGATAACGTGCCACTTGAACTTCCTTCTTGCTTCATCTTCCGCAATCAACCTGACGGGCTGAACCGCGGGAGCCGTGATTCACGAAAATCACGGCGGTGGGCTTGGGTTTAAAAAAACTGCCTCCTGCATTGACGCAGGAGACGAGTATGTACGATTAAATACGACGACGCTTTTGTGGGCGGCAGCCGTTGTGCGGGACTGGCGTCACGTCAGAAATCGAGGTGATGCGAATGCCGAGTGCAGCCAAAGCGCGCACTGAGGACTCACGACCTGGGCCTGGGCCCTTGATCTCGACGTCAACGTTCTTGATGCCTTGTTCGATAGCAGCGCGACCCGCCACTTCGGAAGCCACCTGAGCGGCAAAAGGAGTCGACTTACGCGAACCTTTGAAGCCTTGACCACCGGACGAAGCCCAGGACAACGCGTTGCCTTGGCGATCAGTGATGGTGATGATGGTGTTGTTGAACGAAGCGTGCACGTGTGCAATGCCATCCGAAATGTTCTTACGGACTTTTTTGCGTACGCGCTGCGCGGCGTTATTGGCGGGTGATTTGGCCATATTGAACCTTCTTCAATCCTAGAGCTTATTTTTTCAGCGACTGCGCTGCCTTGCGCGGACCTTTACGGGTACGTGCGTTAGTGCGCGTACGCTGGCCGCGCATAGGCAGGCCGCGGCGATGGCGGAAGCCGCGGTAGCAGCCAATGTCCATCAAGCGCTTGATGTTCATCGTCGTTTCACGACGCAGGTCGCCTTCGATGATGAATTGTGCGATCTGGTCGCGAATTTTTTCCTGGTCCCCATCCGTCAGATCTTTGATCTTTTTGGAGTAAGGGATTCCACAAGCCTCGCAGATCATGCGAGCGCGTTGCCGACCAATACCGAAAATAGCGGTCAGGCCAATTTCAGCGTGCTTGTGCGGCGGAATGTTGATACCAGCAATACGTGCCATGTTCTATCCTCTGACGATTCTGATGGGCGGCATCAACCTTGACGCTGCTTGTGGCGTGGATCAGTGCAGATCACGCGAACCACGCCTTTACGGCGGATGACTTTGCAGTTACGGCAAATTTTCTTGACCGAAGCTGAAACTCTCATTTCATTCTCCTAAAACTTTTCAATTCACTGGCGCCTATTCAACGCGAAACACTTTTTGTATCTGGCAAAAGCTTCAGGGCGATCAGCACTGCTGCCTCTGCACCAGGAAGCCAAGATCAGTATTTGTTAACCTTGATCTCGGTTTCCCAGGGTCTGACACATTTTTAAAGCGTCGTCTTGAAATTGGCTTTCTTCAATAACGATTCATACTGCTGCGACATCATGTAGTTTTGGACTTGGGACATGAAGTCCATGGTCACCACCACAATAATCAGCAAGGAAGTTCCGCCAAAATAGAACGGGACGTTGTAGCGCAGAATCAGGAACTCAGGCAGCAGACAAACCAACGTGATGTAGATTGCGCCAGCCAATGTCAGGCGAACCAGGATCTTGTCGATGTATCTAGCCGTTTGATCACCCGGGCGAATACCTGGGATGAAAGCTCCGCTCTTTTTCAAGTTGTCTGCGGTTTCCCGGCTGTTGAACACCAGGGCAGTGTAGAAAAAGCAGAAGAAGATGATCGCTGCTGCGTAAAGCATCACGTAGATCGGCTGACCAGGTGACAACGTAGAGGCAATGTCTTTCAACCACCGCATCGAATCACCAGTACTGAACCAACCCACGACAGTGGCCGGCAGCAAGATGATGGACGACGCGAAGATCGGCGGAATCACACCAGCCATGTTGACTTTCAGCGGCAGGTGAGACGATTGACCGCCATACACCTTGTTGCCTACCTGACGCCGAGCGTAGTTCACCAGGATCTTGCGCTGACCGCGCTCCATGAACACGACGAAGTAGGTAACACCTGCAACCAACACGACGATGAACAGCGCCACGACGATGCTCATCGCACCCGTTCGCACCAGTTCCAGCAATCCACCGACAGCACTAGGCAAACCAGCTGCGATACCTGCAAAAATCAGGATCGAAATGCCGTTACCCAGACCGCGCTCCGTGATCTGCTCGCCAAGCCACATGAGGAACATGGTGCCTGCCGTGAGACTGACCACTGCAGTAAGGCGGAAGCCAAACCCGGGGTTAATCACCAGACCTTGAGAAGCTTCCAGCGCCACCGCAATACCCAGAGACTGGAATAGTGCGAGACCCAGCGTGCCATAACGCGTGTACTGCGTAATTTTGCGCTGGCCGGACTGACCTTCTTTCTTCAACTGTTCGAATGCTGGCAGCACGTAGGTCATCAGCTGCATCACGATCGAAGCCGAGATGTAGGGCATGATGCCAAGCGCAAACACGGTAAACCGCGAGAGCGCACCGCCGGAGAACATGTTGAACAAGTTCAGGATGCCGCCCTGCTGACCTTCAAACAGCGAACGAAGCTGATCGGGGTTGATGCCGGGTACAGGAATGTGCGCGCCAAGCCGGTAAACGACCAGCGCGAGCAGCAAAAATACCAGCCTACGGCGAAGATCGCCGTACTTTCCGGTCTTTGCTATTTGCGGTGCGCTGGTGGCCACTACTCAAACACTTTCAGAAAAAGCGATCAAGCCAGCGAGCCGCCAGCAGACTCGATGACCGCCTTGGCGCCAGCCGTCGCACCAATACCGGTCAGCTTGACAGCTTTTGTCAGCTCGCCCGATTTGATGACTTTGACGACTTTAACCAATTCGCCCACAAGACCTGCTTGCTTCAGTGTCAGCATGTCGACTTCGGCCGCGCCCAGGCGGTCGATTTCGGTCAGAGTCACTTCTGCGTTGAACTTGAGAGTACGCGACTTGAAGCCACGCTTTGGCAAACGACGTTGCAAAGGCATTTGACCGCCTTCGAAGCCTACCTTGTGGTAGCCACCCGAACGCGATTTTTGACCTTTGTGACCACGGCCTGCGGTCTTTCCCAGACCGGAGCCGATCCCGCGGCCCACGCGCCGACGAGGGCGCTTGGAGCCAGACGAGGGCTTGATGCTATTGAGTTCCATCACCGGGTCCTCTTCAAACGATTTTGACTAGGTAGTCGATCTTGTTGATCATCCCGCGGACTGCAGGAGTATCTTCGAGTTCGCTGACGCTATTGACTTTGCGCAGGCCCAGACCGCGCACAGTAGCGCGGTGCGATTCCTTGCAACCGATGGGGCTGCGAACCAGTTGGACCTTGACGGTTTTTTGCGGAGTTGCCATGTTTGTGCTCCAGATCAGGCGAAGATGTCTTCGACCGACTTACCACGCTTGGCCGCTACTTGGGACGGAGTCGTGCAGTGTTTCAGTGCGTCCAGAGTGGCGCGCACCATGTTGTACGGGTTGGAAGTGCCATGGCTCTTGGCCACGATGTCGGTGATGCCGACCACTTCGAACACTGCGCGCATTGGACCGCCCGCAATGATACCTGTACCGCGAGGAGCCGGTGCCATCATGACGACTGCGGCGCCGTGATGGCCCGTGACGTTGTGATGAATGGTGCCGTCCCGCAGAGAGACTTTAGCCAGGTTGCGACGAGCTTCTTCCATCGCTTTTTGCACAGCAGCTGGCACTTCTTTAGATTTGCCTTTGCCCATGCCCACGCGGCCATCGCCATCACCAACCACTGTCAGTGCTGCGAAACCCATGATGCGGCCGCCCTTGACGACTTTAGTCACGCGGTTGACCGCGATCATCTTCTCGCGCAGACCGTCCTCCGGACCGTCGCCTTGCGCTCTTGCCTGAAATTTAGTAGCCATTATTGTGTCCTGCCCGATTAGAACTGCAGACCGGCTTCACGCGCGGCTTCGGCCAAAGCCTTGACGCGACCGTGATAGGCGAAGCCTGCGCGATCAAATGCCACCGACTCAACGCCAGCAGCTTTAGCGCGTTCAGCAATACGTTTGCCGACTTGCTGTGCTGCGGCAGCATTGCCGCCTTTGCCGGAACCACCCAGGGCCGTGCGCATTTCGCTTTCGGCTGTAGAGGCAGTCGCCAGGACTTTGGCGCCGTCGCCAGAAATGACGCTGGCATAAATGTGCAGATTGGTGCGGTTCACCGTGAGGCGAGCCACGCCTTTGGTGGCGATGCGGATACGCGTCTGGCGTGCACGGCGAAGACGCTGCTCTTTCTTGCTCAACATGATGCAGGTCCTTATTTCTTCTTGGTTTCCTTGATCACGACTTTTTCATCCGAATAACGGATGCCTTTGCCTTTGTAGGGCTCAGGAGGACGTGATGCGCGGATTTCAGCTGCGATCTGACCAACGCGCTGACGATCAGCGCCTTTGACGATGATCTCAGTCGGAACCGGAGTGGCTACCGTGATGCCTTCAGGCATCTCGAAGTTCACCGGGTGAGAGAAACCAATCGAAAGATTCAGTTTGTTGCCGCTGGCTGCAGCGCGGAATCCCACGCCAACCAGATTCAGCTTCTTCTCGAATCCCTTGCTCACACCAACCACCATGTTGTTCACCAGCTGACGCATGGTGCCACTCAGGGCATTGGCTTCGCGTGACTCATCGACCGGGGCAAAAGACAATTTGCCGCCTTCCGAAGAGACCTTAACCAGAGCGTTGGACACGAGCTTGAGCTCAGTGCCACCACCTTTGACGGTGATCAGCTCATCTTTGATAGACACATCAACGCCTGCGGGGACGCTAACAGCCATTTTTGCGATACGTGACATTCAGGCTTCTCCTTACGCCACGTAGCAGAGCACTTCACCACCGACACCGGTAGCACGTGCTTTGCGATCGGTCATGACGCCCTGGGGAGTGGTGACAATCGCCACACCCATGCCGTTCATCACCTGTGGCAGATTGCCACGACCTTTGTAGACACGCAGGCCAGGACGGCTCACGCGCTCGATACGCTCGATGACCGGACGGCCAGCGTAGTATTTCAAGGAAATCAGAAGCTCGGACTTGCCGTCTTCGCTCTTTACCTCGAATCCATCGATATAACCTTCGTCCTTCAGCACTTGGGCAATAGCCACCTTCACTTTGGAAGAAGGCGCGGACACGGTCTGTTTAGCCACCATCTGCGCATTGCGGATGCGGGTCAACAGATCGGCAATAGGATCACTCATGCTCATCTTGTTACTCCTGCCGACTTACCAGCTGGCCTTGGTGATACCAGGGATATCGCCAGCGAAAGCCAATTCGCGAATTTTCGAGCGACCCAGACCGAACTGGCGGAAGGTACCGCGAGGACGACCAGTGATGGCGCAACGGTTGCGCTGACGCGTCGGGTTAGCATTGCGCGGCAACTTTTGCAGCGCCAGACGTGCTTGAGCACGTTCGTCGTCGCTGCGTTTGGCGTCGCCTGCAATGGCTTTCAATTCAGCGTGCTTCTTGGCGTACTTGGCCACCAATTTGTCACGCTTCAGTTCGCGTTCGATCAAAGCTACTTTAGCCACTTGCGTTACCTTCAGTTCTTGAACGGGAAACGGAAAGCCGAGAGCAGCGCCTTGCACTCTTCGTCGTTCTTGGCCGTTGTCGTGATGCTGATATTGAGGCCGCGCAAGGCATCAACCTTGTCATACTCAATCTCAGGGAAAATGATCTGCTCTTTGACGCCGACGTTGTAGTTGCCGCGGCCGTCAAACGAGCGCCCGGAAATACCACGGAAGTCGCGAACACGCGGCAAAGCCACGGTCACAAAGCGATCCAGGAATTCATACATGCGCACACCGCGCAGCGTGACCATGGTGCCAATTGCCTGGCCTTCGCGGATCTTGAATCCAGCGATAGCGCGCTTGGCCTTGGTAACCACAGGCTTCTGGCCTGCGATCTTGGTCAGGTCAGCCACGGCGTTGTCCATGACTTTCTTATCCGCCACTGCCTCGCTCACACCCATATTGAGAGTGATCTTGGTGATGCGCGGCACCTCCATTGGCGACTTGTAGCCGAACTTCTCAATGAGTTCGGGCGCCACTTTTTCACGGTAAATTTCTTGCAGTCGTGCCATGATTTTCTACCCTCAGGCCACTTTGATTTCGTCGCCACTGGACTTGAAGACACGCACGCGCTTGCCATCAGCCAACAACTTGATGCCCACGCGGTCAGCTTTACCGGTAGCCTTATTGAAGATTGCCACGTTCGATTGGTGAATCGGCATAGCTTTCTCGACGATACCGCCAGCAACACCCTTCATGGGGTTTGGCTTGGCGTGCTTCTTGACGAGGTTGACACCTTCGACAATCAGGCGCTCTTCTGTGGCGCGCAGCGTCACGGTGCCACGCTTGCCTTTATCGCGGCCAGCCAGCACGATCACTTCGTCGCCCTTGCGAATCTTGTTCATGATGCGTCTTTCCTTACAGCACTTCTGGTGCCAGTGACACGATCTTCATGAAGCGTTCGTTACGCAGTTCACGCGTAACTGGGCCGAAGATGCGGGTGCCGATAGGCTCCAACTTGGCATTGAGCAGCACGGCGGCATTGCCGTCGAACTTGATCAGCGAGCCATCACCGCGGCGGATGCCTTTTGCAGTGCGAACCACTACCGCGCTATAGATCTCGCCTTTTTTGACGCGACCACGCGGAGCAGCTTCTTTGATGCTCACTTTAATAATGTCGCCCACGCTCGCGTAGCGACGCTTAGAGCCGCCCAGCACCTTAATGCAAAGGACGGACTTGGCGCCGGTGTTATCGGCGACCTCTAGTCGAGATTCAGTCTGGATCATTTCAAATTTCCCAACTTGTACCCAGCGCAGCAAAAAGCTACCGGATCAGTCTTGGGCCCGTCACCGCGCCTGAAAACTTCTTCCAGGCGCTGCGCTTGGGGCAGATTCTCTAAGCCCAATTCGGGCGAAGCTCTCGATTATGCCGCGCTGCTGCGCTAGTGTCAACAGAGCCCTGCATCAAAAAGCATTTATCTCGCGCCGTATTGCTTGGCCAGAGCTTGAAAGTCACTCAGCCCCGCCGAGTACGCCCCTGATTCGGCTGTTTTCTGGCCGAGCTCTTCCGCCAGAATGTCTGCCACAGCCTGCCCCGCCCCCGCGGCTTTGGTGGCGTCCAGGAACAGCAAACGTGACCTGCGCGCCAGCACGTCTTCCACTGTACGAGCGTATTCAAAGCGGGCCGCAAAGCGCACCATAGCCTCGCTCAATCCGGGAGCGATGTAGGTGTCGCGTCCAGGCAACAATGACACATTTTCAGCTTCACAGCCGTACAGATGAAGGCCAGGTTCAGCGCTTACGCTCACAGCTCCGGCGCCTTGCGCAGGCGCGCCCACCAGCCGTTGGCCCACGGTGCGTGATTTTCCGCGCCCTGGCAACAGCCCGCTTGAGGTGCATTGCGCCAGCACATCTTCTGCCATCGCCCGGTAGGTAGTCCATTTACCACCGGTCACTGTCACCAGGCCAGCTTTGGACACCAGAACCGTGTGCTCTCGGCTGATTGCACGGGTAGGCGCCCCGCTTTCACCACCTGGACGAACCAACGGACGCAGGCCTACCCATTGGCTCAGGATGTCTGATCGACTGGGGGCACGCTGCAGGTAGCGCCCCGCCTCGCGAAGAATGAACTCTATCTCTTGCTCGAACGGCATGGGCTCCAGCGGAACGTCCTGACGCGGTGTGTCGGTGGTGCCCAAAATGAGCTTGCCAAGCCATGGCACCGCAAACAGCACGCGTCCGTCGGCCGTACTCGGCACAAGCAGCGCGTGCGTCCCAGGAGAAAACGACTTGTCTACGACCAGGTGAACCCCTTGGCTAGGCGCTACGATAGGGCCTGCACTCTGCCCCTGGGCCCTGGCGTCCTCCTGGCGCAAGGCATCTACCCAAACGCCGGTGGCGTTGACCACGCAGCGCGCGTTGAGCACAAATTCACGCCCGGTTTCCTCGTCTCGGCAAGCCACGCCCGACACTTTGCCGCCTTCGTGCAACAAGCCCGTCGCCGCACAATAGTTGGCCAGCCTGGCTCCGTGAAGCGCTGCCGTACGAGCGATGGCGAGCGCCAGCCGGGCATCGTCAAACTGACCGTCCCAATATTTGACCCCCCCTTTCAACCCACGGGCCTGTACGCCTGGCAGCAAGCGCTGCGCCTGGCCGGATGTCAGCCATTGCGTGCGCCCCAGCCCGGACTTGCCAGCCAGTGCGTCGTAGACCTTCAAGCCTATGCCATAGAAAGGTGTTTCCCACAGTTTGTAGGACGGCATGACAAAGGGCAGAGGTTGCGCCAAGTGGGGCGCTCCCTGGAGGATGTTCAGACGCTCATGCAAGGCTTCGCGCACAAGGTGGATGTCTCCCTGTGCCAGGTACCGCACGCCGCCGTGCACCAGCTTGGTGGCGCGCGATGAAGTGCCTTTGGCAAAGTCATGGGCTTCGACAAGGGCCACTGAATAGCCTCGCAAGATGGCGTCCAATGCCACACCCAAGCCCGTAGCCCCCCCGCCGACGACGACCAGGTCATATAGCTCTGGCTCGCACAGGCGGGCGATGATGTCTTCACGTCTTGTAGGCAGCGGAGCAGCGGTCATGGTCCTGATTTTGACTGAGTACTTGGGGGGCTCTGCTTACGCCATCCAGCAGGCAGGGTGCCGGCGTCGGAAATGGCAGCGAGGCAGCTTATAAAGCCTCGATAAATCTCATGGCGTTTCGGCTGCCCAATCACGTGATCTAGCCACAGCTTCACGCCAACGCTCGAGACGAGCTCGCCGAGCGGGCTCGGTGAGGCCGGGCTCAAAGCGCCGATCTACCGACCACTGCTGCGTAATCGCATCCCCGCCGCTCCACACACCAATGGCCAGGCCCGCCAGATAGGCCGCGCCGAGCGCAGTGGTTTCCGTGATCTTGGGGCGCACCACCGGTACGCCCAGGAAGTCTGCCTGCATCTGCATCAACAGATCATTACGGCTGGCTCCCCCATCCACCCGCAATTCGGTCAAAGCCATACCAGCGTCGCGCGTCATGGCGCCAAACAAATCAGCGGACTGCAACGCAATGGCTTCCAATGCTGCGCGGGCTATGTGCGCGCGCGTGGTGCCACGCGTCAGCCCCACCAAGGTACCGCGGGCCCTGCCGTCCCAGTCCGGCGCGCCCAGGCCCGCAAAAGCAGGCACCAGGAACGCATCACCGGTATCTGGCACGCTGGCGGCCAAGGCTTCCACCTCTGCCGCACTGTCTATGATGCCAAGGCCGTCGCGCAGCCACTGAATGGTTGCGCCAGCCATGAACACGGATCCTTCCAGGCAGTAGGCGGTACGCCGTTCGCCGCCCTCTTCAGGGCCTTGCCAGCCCACGGTGCTCAGCAGCCGGTTGCGGCTGGTAACTGCAGTCGTGCCCGTGTTCATGAGCATGAAGCAGCCCGTACCGTAGGTATTTTTGGCCATCCCGGTGCCAAAACAGGCCTGCCCGAATGTAGCGGCTTGCTGGTCACCTGCCACGCCGGCGATCGGAATTGGCTCACCTAACCACTTGGGCAAGACTTCGCCCACTATGCCGCTGGAAGGCACGATGCGAGGCAATACAGCACGAGGTATGTTGAAAAGACTCAGCAATTCATCGTCCCATCGCAGGGAGCGTATGTTCATCAATAAGGTGCGGGAAGCATTGCTGGCGTCCGTTGCATGAACTTGCCCACCCGTCAGGTTCCAGATCAGCCAGCTGTCGACAGTGCCGAAAGCGAGCTCTCCCGCTTCAGCGCGGGCGCGAACGCCGGGCACGTGGTCAAGCAGCCATTCGAGCTTGGTGGCAGAGAAATAGGAATCCAGCACTAAACCCGTCTTGCGCTGAATCAGGCCGGCTTTCCCCGCAAGGCGCAGGGCCTCGCAACGGGGCGTAGTGCGGCGGTCCTGCCAAACAATGGCCGGGGCCACAGGATGCCCTGTGGAGCGATCCCAAAGAACCGTGGTCTCCCGCTGATTGGTGATGCCTATGGCGCGGACCTTGACGGAACCGGGCTCGGCCCCCACTTGTACTGCCAGCTTTCGCAGGCATTCTCGTGCCACGTCCAGTTGCGTGGACCAGATTTCCGCCGCGTCATGCTCCACCCACCCCGGCTTGGGGAAATGCTGAGTGAATTCGCGCTGCGCCAGCGCCGCTACACGGCCATGAGAGTCGAAAGCGATGGCGCGCGAGCTGGTCGTGCCTTGGTCAAGCGCAAGCAAGTAGTCCATGGACTCAAGCGTAACCTGGGAACTGTCTGGAACAAAGGGTTATTCGCCGATCGCAGCAGGTTTTCAGTGCAAGACTGCGGACGCGGTCACACAGACCGGCTAGCGCGGATATTTCACCTTAGTAACTCGTAAACGAGAAAGGCAT
>JAECRA010000111.1:1423-6550 GCA_015999985.1 Comamonadaceae bacterium | reverse complement strand
CCATTCCGGCTCGGCTGGCGCTATCCATCATCCATCAACATCTGATTCGCGAAGGCCTGCGTACCAGCGCCGGTCTGGTGGTGGAAACCGGTAGCGCCTGCGAAGTGCATCACTTTGCGGTGCTGGCTGGCTATGGCGCAGAGGCGGTGCATCCTTGGCTCGCCATGGAAACCATTGCGAACATCCACAAGGATTTGCCGGGCGATCTCAGCGCTGAAAAAGCAGTTATCAACTACGTCAAAGCGGTGGGCAAGGGACTTTCCAAGGTCATGTCCAAGATGGGTGTCTCCACCTACATGAGCTATTGCGGCGCGCAGTTGTTCGAAGCCATTGGCATCAATTCAGAGACTGTAGAGAAATACTTCACGGGCACCGCAAGCCGCGTGGGCGGCCTCGGCGTGTTCGAAATCGCCGAAGAAGCAGTGCGTCGCCAACAGGCGGCCTACGGAGATGACCCCGTGCTCGCCAACATGCTGGACGCCGGGGGCGAATACGCCTGGCGCACACGTGGCGAGGCCCATATGTGGTCGCCCGACGCCATTGCCAAGTTGCAACACAGCACGCGCGCCAACAACTGGAGCACGTACAAGGAGTACGCGCAGCTCATCAACGACCAGAGCAGGAGCTTGATGACCTTGCGTGGCCTGTTCGAATTCAAGGTCGATCCCGCCAAGGCGATTCCTATCGATGAAGTCGAATCAGCCAAGGACATCGTCAAACGCTTTGCCACCGGCGCGATGTCCCTCGGGTCTATTTCCTCGGAGGCACATGCCACCCTGGCCGTGGCCATGAACCGCATTGGCGGCAAGAGCAACACCGGTGAAGGTGGTGAAGACGCCAAGCGCTATCGCAACGAACTCAAGGGCATTCCTATCAAGCAAGGGCAGACCATGTCTGAGCTGCTGGGCCAGGATGTCTTCGAAGTCGACTACGCCTTGAACGAAGGCGATTCCATGCGCTCGCGCATCAAACAGGTGGCCTCGGGTCGATTCGGCGTCACGGCAGAGTATCTGTCCAGCGCGGACCAGGTTCAGATCAAGATGGCGCAGGGCGCCAAGCCAGGCGAGGGTGGCCAGCTGCCCGGCGGCAAGGTCACCGACTACATCGGAAAACTGCGTCACAGCGTACCAGGCGTTGGCCTCATCAGCCCACCTCCGCACCACGATATCTATTCCATTGAAGATCTGGCTCAGCTGATCCACGACTTGAAGAACGTGGCGCCGCATGCCGGCATCAGCGTCAAGCTCGTCAGTGAAGTGGGCGTAGGTACCATTGCTGCTGGCGTGGCCAAATGCAAGAGCGATCACGTGGTGATTGCAGGCCATGACGGTGGCACCGGCGCATCGCCCTGGTCCAGCATCAAGCACGCGGGCAGCCCATGGGAAATCGGTCTGGCCGAAACGCAACAGACCCTGGTGCTCAACCGTCTGCGTGGGCGTATTCGGGTGCAGGCCGACGGTCAAATGAAGACCGGCCGCGACGTCGCCATTGGAGCCTTGCTGGGAGCAGACGAATTCGGTTTCGCCACTGCTCCGCTGGTAGTCGAAGGCTGCATCATGATGCGCAAATGCCACCTCAACACTTGCCCTGTCGGTGTGGCGACACAAGACCCGGTACTGCGTCGCAAGTTCAGCGGCAAACCAGAGCATGTGGTTAACTACTTCTTCTTCGTCGCAGAAGAAGTGCGTCAAATCATGGCGCAACTGGGCATCCGCAAGTTTGACGACATGATCGGCCGCAGCGACTTGCTCGACATGAAAGAAGGCATCAATCATTGGAAAGCCAAGGGACTGGACTTCAGCCGCCTGCTGGCTCGTCCTGTGGTGCCTGATGACGTGCCTCGCTACCACGTCTCCAACCAGGACCACGGCCTGGCCAAGTCGCTGGACAACCGCCTGATTGAAAAGTCGCGTCCAGCGATTGACTCAGGTGAGCGTGTCAAGATTTTGGACACCACACGCAACGTGAACCGTTCAGTGGGCGCCATGCTCTCTGGCGCAGTGACCAAGGCGCACCCAGAGGGGTTGCCTGACGACACCATTCACATTCAGCTCGAAGGCACCGGTGGCCAGAGCTTTGGCGCCTTCCTGTGCAAGGGCATCACGCTCTACCTGATTGGCGATTCCAACGACTACACCGGCAAAGGCCTTTCAGGCGGCCGCGTGGTGGTGCGCCCCAGCCTGGATTTCCGTGGAGCAGCGCACCAGAATATCATTGTGGGCAACACGGTGATGTACGGTGCTACAACGGGAGAGGCGTTCTTCAGTGGTGTGGCCGGTGAACGCTTTGCCGTGCGCCTGTCTGGTGCGACTGCCGTTGTCGAAGGTACCGGAGACCATGGCTGCGAATACATGACTGGCGGCACGGTAGCAGTGCTGGGCAAGACCGGAAGAAACTTTGCCGCCGGTATGTCGGGCGGCGTCGCTTACGTCTATGACGAAGACGGCCAGTTCGCCAAGCGCTGCAACACTGCCATGGTCAGTCTGGACAAGGTGCTGCCCGCAGCCGAACAGCGCGCGACTGCAGATCGTTCCATATGGCACCGCGATCAGACTGATGAAGACCAGCTGAAAGCGCTGCTGGCTGACCACAACCGCTGGACCGGCAGCCGTCGTGCGCGCGAATTGCTGGACAACTGGGCGGAAGCGCGTGGCAAGTTCGTGAAAGTCTTTCCCAATGAATACAAGCGTGCGCTTGGCGAAATTCACGCCAGAAAGCAAGCGTCTATCAGTGCGGAAAAAGCGCCAGCACCAGCCAAGAAAGAAGCTGCACCAGCCAAGTGAGTCGCGACGCGAGTGCGCCGGGGTTGAAGCCTTAGTCAACCCGGCTCATCCGCGCCACTCTTCTCAGCCAGTCAAGAATCAAGAAAGCACATCATGGGAAAAGTCACCGGCTTCATGGAGTTCGAGCGCGTCGATGAGGGCTATGCCCCGGTCGCGGAACGCCTCAAGAACTACAAGGAATTCGTTATCGGCCTGGACGACGCGCAGGGCAAAGTGCAAGCTGCGCGTTGCATGGACTGTGGCACACCGTTTTGCAATAACGGCTGCCCTGTCAACAACATCATTCCGGATTTCAACGATCTCGTCTACCGCAGCGACTGGAAGAACGCGTTCGCAGTACTGGATTCCACCAACAACTTTCCAGAGTTCACCGGCCGCATCTGCCCCGCTCCGTGCGAAGCTGCCTGCGTGCTCAATATCAACGACGATCCGGTGGGCATCAAGTCGATCGAGCACGCCATTATTGACCGTGCCTGGGCTGAAGGCTGGGTTGTTCCCCGCCCCGCGAAGATCCGTACAGGAAAGCGCGTGGCCGTAGTCGGTGCAGGTCCTGCTGGCATGGCGGCTGCGCAGCAATTGGCGCGTGCCGGTCACGATGTCACTCTGTTCGAGAAGAACGACCGCATTGGTGGTTTGCTGCGCTATGGCATTCCAGATTTCAAGCTGGAGAAATCGCACATTGATCTTCGTGCCGAGCAGATGAAAGCCGAAGGCGTGACCATCCGCACAGGCGTGCTCGTGGGATCCGTCCCCAAAGACAGCAAGATCACCAACTGGGCCAAGGAAAGCATCAGCCCTGCAGAGCTGCAAGAGCAATTCGATGCCGTCTTGCTCACGGGTGGCGCTGAAGTCTCGCGCGACCTGCCGGTTTCCGGGCGTGAGCTCGATGGCGTTCATTACGCCATGGAGTTCCTGCCACAGCAAAACAAGATCAACGCCGGCGACAAGCTGAAAGGCCAGATCCGTGCCGATGGCAAGCATGTCATCGTCATCGGCGGTGGTGACACCGGCAGCGACTGCGTAGGCACCAGCAACCGCCATGGCGCCAAGAGCGTGACTCAGTTCGAAGTCATGCCCATGCCTCCCGAGCAGGAAAACAAACCCCTGGTCTGGCCCTACTGGCCCATCAAGTTGCGTACCAGCTCCAGCCACGACGAAGGCGCGCAACGTGAATTCGCCATCTCCACCAAGCAATTCGACGGCGAAAAAGGCAAAGTGAAGAGCCTGACCACCGTGCAGGTCGAGTTCAAGGACGGCAAACTGAGCGAAGTGCCCGGCACAGAAAAACAGTGGCCGGCTGATCTGGTGTTGCTCGCCATGGGCTTCACCAACCCAATGGCCACCATGCTCGAAGGCTTCGGCATCGAAAAAGATGCGCGTGGCAATGCCAAGGCGACCACGGATTTTGACGGTGGCTACGCCACCAACGTCCCTAAGGTCTTCGCTGCCGGTGACTTCCGCCGCGGTCAGTCCCTGGTGGTGTGGGCTATCCGCGAAGGACGTCAAGCTGCTCGCTCGGTAGATGAATTCCTGATGGGATTCAGCGACCTGCCTAGATAACCCCCCCTGAGTCGCTTGCGCGCCATCCCCCTACGCCGGGCGCCCCCAGGGGAACGCAGCCAGCGGCCTGGCAAAGCCAGCTCCGCGGCTACTCTTGAATGGCCTGCTCCGCGGCCTTCTGATTTGGCTCCCTCTCCCGCCTGCGGGAGAGGGCGGGGGTGAGGGTCAACGGCGTCTCCAGAGTAGTTGGACTCCTTTGAGCGGCCAGGAGTTGATGATGAAAGCGGGGCATCGGGTTCTTAAGAAACTTGGTGTTTGATGTAAGGCTGCAGACCCTCACCCCGGCCCTCTCCCACGGGTGGGAGAGGGGGTAAATAACCGGTTCAGGGCCGAGCGAAGCAATGGCCCGAATCAGGCTCCCCACCCCTCTGGCCGTGCTGAGCAGCGCAGTGCGAGGGGCGGGCAAGAGCACTGCAAGATGCTCTTGCTTCGTGATCTAGCTTGTCGCAGTTGTTTGACCGAAGTGAGCGAAGTGAACGCAGGGAGTTTCTGCGACACCGCCTCCGGATGGCCGGCCCCTCGCACGAGCAGCGCAGGTTGCCCGGAGCGAAGCGCAGGGACACGGACTTGGGGCCGCCTTTTCTTGCGCCAGGTTCTTTTGGCGGAGCACCGGAGCGCCGGCGGAAAGAAGGTGGCTGCGCTGCCGGGCGCACTCCCTGGCCTCCGACCTAAGCTCAACAGCAGAACCTAACTACCTACCCCCTCTCAATCCAAACTAGAAATTCAAAGTTCAAAGTTCAAAGTTCAAAGTTCAAAGTTCAAAGTTCAAAGTTCAAAGTTCAAA
>JAECRA010000111.1:0-1323 GCA_015999985.1 Comamonadaceae bacterium | reverse complement strand
GCCCAGAGTTGACCCCATCCTCCGCCCGATCAAAAATCCCGCGTCACACAAGGAGCAGAGGACATGACCAGCAAACGACAATTTCTAGCTGCCAGCACCCTGGCGGCCATGAGCGGCACCGTAGCGGCGGCAACCAAGCCTGTGACCAGCCCAGGCCCGGGCCTTCTGACCGTCACCGGCTCAATCCGCAACACCAACCGCGGCCCTATGGATAAGGCACTCGACCAGATGATGGTCAAGCAGCAGCAAAGCTTTACAAAGGCCTATGTTTTCGATTTCGCAGCCATCACCAAGCTGCCAGCTCGTACCATCCGCCCCACACTCGAATACGACAGCAAGCCCCATACCCTGCGCGGCCCCCTGCTGACCGAAGTGCTTCGTGCAGCCGGTGCCCCTGAAGATGCCGCCACCCCTCTGGCGATGCGGGCCATCGATGGCTACACCATAGAGATTTCCCTGGGTGAAGCTCGCAGCCTGGGATTGATCGTGGCGACCCACCTTGATGGAAAGCCCATGGCTTTAGGCGGTTTGGGCCCTTTGTGGGCTGTATTGGACGCCGATCGCAACCCGCAACTAGCCTCTAAACCCGTGGCCGAGCGATTTGCGAAATGCCCCTGGGGCTTGTATCACTTGGTCGTTGGGTCCTGACCGCTTGGTAGATTGACCGGTCATCTGGTCTAACAAGCGCGCTGGGGGCGAACTTGTGGCGATCGCGGAGTGCGGCTCCAGGGAGATGGGCGCTTCGATCTCCATCGGATGCCAGGGTCCTGGAATCCGTCCTTACTTGCTGCAAGTACCCGGCTGAGCCATATTCAACTTGCTCACGTCGGCCTTGCCCTTCTCCTCGTTGACGTGCTCCAGGTCAGCGCCGGTGTAAAGCAGCCCCATCTTGATGACCTGTTTTACAAAATAGTTCTTGCCAGCTTCCATGAATACTTCAAGGCCGTTTGGTGAGAACTCTGAGGCTGTCTGGATTGTGTGGCTCCTCCCGCCCTCGACTTCTGTGTAGAAGAACACATCGGCCGCGCTCTTGCCAAGACATTTTCCGTCTACGCGAATATCTCTTTTCACGTCCGTGCCTAAAGGGCTATCGCGATACACGTATAAGCCTGATCGTCCTGCGCTTGGCGCGTTGAACTGCCTGGCCTTGTCTGACTCTTCTTTGCTGGCCATATTGACGACGGAGGCACATCCGGTAAGCATCAAGGCCGCAAGTGCGAGAACAAAAATTCTGAAGTTAAGCTGCATCATTTGATTTTGAAGTGAGTTTCTTAGGGATCCTCTGCATAACCCATCGCGGATGCTAGGCGCTGACTTCGGTAT
>JAECRA010000040.1 GCA_015999985.1 Comamonadaceae bacterium | reverse complement strand
GCCGCCGCCGCCGCCTTCACGACGACCACCGCCGCCGCCGCCGTAGCCGCCACCGCCGCCACCACCGTAGCCGCCGCCGCCACCACCACCGTAGCCGCCACCACCGCCGCCGCCGCCGTAGCCACCACCACCGGAACGGGGTGGGCGGGCTTCCATTGGACGTGCTTCATTGACGACCACATTACGGCCACCCAAAGGTTGACCGTTCATGCCGTTGATAGCGGCTTGCGCTTCTGGGTCACTTGCCATCTCGACAAAGCCGAAGCCTTTCGAGCGACCGGTGTCGCGCTCCATCATCACCTTGGCGCTGGTAACCGCGCCGAATTGGCCGAACGCCTGTTCCAGATCACCGTCGCGCACCGAATAAGGAAGATTGCCGACGTAAAGTTTATTGCCCATTAAAGGGACTCCTCAATAACGATTAAAAAGCGATGGAGTCCGCAAAACGCCTTCAATCAGACCTGGCAAAAAACACCGAGGGGGAAGCGACACTGACCTTTTCACCGCAAACTACGCGCCCGTAGAAAATGGACGCTCATGAATTATGCGTCAGAATAGGGAAAGTCAAGCAAGCCTTTTAATTCATACTGAGTTGTAGGGTTATTCGCGCGCCGGGTTTATTGAGGGTTTTCCCGGGGCGCGTAAACAGTCTGTTCGTGGGGCCTTCTGTGGGCTAATAGCCCTTGAATTCAGCCTTGCGTTTTTCCTTGAAAGCAGCCACACCTTCCTTGAGGTCCTCACTTTGGGCAATGTCGGTGAGGTAACCCATTTGTGGATAGGCCAGCTCGGCGGGCGACTTGGGCAAGGTTTCCAATGTGGCGCGCTTGATGGTCTGCAGAACCAGCGGCGCGGCGTCGGCCAGGCGAGTGGCCATTTCCAGCGCGGTTTCGTAGGCCTTGCCCTTTTCGGTCACGCGATTGACCAGACCGACGTCGTATGCGCGCTGGGCTTTCAAGGGTTCGCCCAACATGAGAAATTCCACGGCGACCTTGTGCGGAATGCGTGAGACCAAACTGGCAGTGATGCCGCCAAACAAGCCCAGCTTGGCTTCCGGGAACATGAATTGGGCTGTTTCATCCACCACACACAGGTCACTCATCATGGTCAGCGTAAAGCCTGCACCGACCGCCCAGCCCTGCACGGCACTGATGAGCGGTTTGTCAATCTTGGCGCCCACATTGGGCACGCCTCGCCAGGCTTCCTTGGATGCATCCGTCACGTCCACGCCCGCGCAAAAGTGATCGCCCTCCGCTGACAGCAGCGCCACACGCTCAGGGCCATTGGCAAAGCGATGCCAGTATTCGCTGAGCAATGCGCTCATCTGGGTGTTCAAGGCGTTGCGGCGCTCTGGCCGACGCAGAGTGATGAGCGCGATATGGCCCTGGACTTCGTAGGTGACGGGTGCGTTCATGTCGGTGAATACTATTTTGAGTGGATGAGGGGTGGTGCGGAGGTTTCGCAAGTCAATGTGTCAGGCGGGCCGCGCTTGCGCCTCTGGCTGCCACACAGCACGGGCGTCGGCAACGATGACCTGATCACCGCTCACCATCACTGGATTGGCCTCGCACTCTGCCAGGCGCTCGCCCAATTGAGTTGCCATGCGTCCAAAGCGTAGCGCCATATCTACCAACGCGCCCAGGTTCGCCTTGGGTTTGCCGCGGTAACCATCAAGCAGCGGAAACAGGCGCAGGCCCCTGATGGCGCGTTCAATGGATCTGGCATCAGAGTCCGCAGGCAATAGAGCCGTGTCTTGCAGAAGTTCTACGAGGGTGCCGCCGATGCCGATCATGAGCATGGGGCCATATTGCGTATCCCACTTGGTGCCTATCAGCACTTCGGAATCGGCACGCGCCTGCTGTTGGACCAGAGCGCCTTCGAACACTGCGCCTGCGACCTTCAGCGTGGCCTGCTGTAAAGTTTGAAAGTGGCGACGTACGGACTCGTCGTCGGCCACACCCAGCACCACGCCACCAACATCGCTCTTGTGAGAGATCTGGGCGGAAACCAGTTTCATCACCACAGGGTAGCCAATATCGCGTGCAACCCGCACAGCGTGCTCTTCGCTGGTGGCGACTTCCCCTCGCGTCACAGGGATTCCCGCTGCAGCCAGCAGGCGTTTGGTGTCGTGTTCCGTGACCAGGCCGGGAGACATCGTGGTGGCGATTTGCTCTACGTCAGCAGCCACGTTGGCGCCACCCGATGCTCCTTCTGATGCTTGCCAGGTCTGCCACGCAAGGCGGTTGCGCAGATAGCCCAGCGCCTCCTTGATGTTGGCGAAGTTGACCAGGCCCGCCTCCTTGAGGCGCGCACCCGCCTGCGCGCCGGCGCTGCCCGCCGCGTTGACGAAGGCCACAGGTTTGCGGCCCTGCCGGTTGATTTCAACAATGGTGTCCGCTGACTGCACCATCTCAGGCATGGTGGTCATGAGAAAAAGTCCTGCGCCCACATCGGGGTCGGTCAGCATGGTCTCGAGCACCTTGCGCAGCCACTGGGGATCGCTGGCGCGCATGGGGCCCGGGATGGCCCCCAGGTCAAAAGGTAGACGGGCTCCGGACTCAGGCATCAGCGGTAGCAGGCTTTGAATGGTCGCAGGGCCCAGCGTGGCGGCCTGCAAGCCCGTTTCTCCCACGAGATCGCTGGCCACCGCGCCGCCACCTCCGGAGCCTGACAGCACCGCGACCTGTGGGCCGCTGGGCGCGGGCAGGTGAGTCCAGGCTGCAGCTTGCGCAATCAACTCCAGAAAATCGTCGACCAGAACGGCCCCTGCGGCGCGCACCACAGATTCGAAGACCCGGTACTCGCCCGCCAAGCTGGCAGTATGCGACTGCACCGCCTTCTGGCCCAGCGCCGTACGCCCTGCTTTTACGATCAGTACTGGTTTGCCAGCAGCGCGTGCGCGTCGCAAAAGCGCCAGAAAGCGCGTGCCGTCCCTGATACCTTCTACATACAGTGCAATGACTTTCGAGTGCTCGTCTTCGATGGCGTACTCAAGGAAATCCGACACTTCCAGATCGGCCTGATTGCCCAGCGAGACGCAGATGGAAAAGCCTGTGCCCAGATCGTAGGCACGCGAGAGCATCGCTCCAGCCAACGCCCCACTTTGACTGATAAGCGCGATCTCTCCTTTGACCAAAATGTCATTGCGCATGAGCGCCTGAGAGTTGAGCAAGTTCATGCTCGCATGGCTGTGAAAATAGCCCATGCAATTAGGGCCGATCACGCGCATACCCGCGCGCTTGGCAATGGCGAGCAGCGTGTCTTGCAGCAGTGCGCCTTCCGGCCCGCTCTCAGCGAACTGGGAAGTGACCATCAAGATCACCTTGACCCCTGCCGTAGCGCAATCCTCAAACGCTGCTTCGGTGCGCTCTTGTGGCACTGCGATCAGCGCCACATCCACCGGCTGCCCGATGGCGCTCACGCTAGGGTAGGCCTTCAGGCCCTGAACTTCGCTCGCCCGAGGATTGACCGGATAGACCGCCCCATCCCAATGAAACTTGCGCAGCAGGTTCAGCATGCTGCCGCCCCATTTCACCAGATCATCCGAAGCCCCCAGAATCGCAATGCCGCGAGGATTCAAAGCCGTGTGCACAGCCCGCAGAGAAGATGTTGTGGAGGCTTTCAAAGTGACTTCCATCATGAATTCAATTCTTCATCGAAGCGTCGCACCACCGGCGACACCAAACCAAAATGCCAAGAGACCCGTAACTTCGACGTCTCAAGGGATCAAAAGAGCAAATCGCGCCATCTCCACCGAGCTGTTGTAGCTCACCAGCGAAGACGCCTTAATTGAGCCCCGCAGAACTACGCCCCCAATGGCCCTAACGGCCGCGGAGCAGGCCATTCGGAAGTAGCCGCGGAGCTGGCTTTGCCAGGCCGCTGGCTGCGTCCCCCTTCGGGGGGAAGGCGCGTCAGCGACTCAGGGGGAGCCTAGTTCTCTAGCTTGAGTCCAAGTTCCCTGATCGTCCGCCCATAGAGCTCATAGTCCTGCTCCCATTGCTTGCGGAACGCCGCCGGACCAGCGAAGGCGGGCACCATGGCATACGGCGCCATGCGCGTGGCGACGTCGGGTTGTTTGAGTGCTTTCTCGAACTCTGCTGCCAGTCGGTCGATCACGGCCTGAGGCGTGCCCTTGGGTGCAAACGCTCCAAACCATGTGCCCCTGGTGCCAGGGTCAGGCACACCGGCTTCCGACACCAGCGGCACATCCGGGAAATCCGCCAGACGCTGGGGCGATTGCGTAGCCAGCAGTTTCATCTTGCCTTGTTTGGCGTACTGCAGCATGGTCACATCGCTGCTCATGTTCACGCGGCCGGCGATCAAGTCCGTGGTGATTTCAGCTGCGCCCTTGTAGGGCACGTGGGTCATCTTGATGCCCCAGTTCTTCTGCATGATCTCACCGCCCAGATGGCCTTGAGAGCCCACGCCAGAGGTGGCGTAGCTGATCTCTCCGGGGTGTGCCTTGGCGTAAGCAATGAACTCCTGCAGATTCTTGATCGGCAGATTGTTGGAGATGGTGTAGGCCGGGTAGAACTCCGACAACTTGGCGACGGGAATCAGGTCTTTTTGCGCGTCATACGGCAGTTTGCGCAGATGGGGCGTGATGGTGGCAATGCCCACCGGGCCGACAAACAGGGTGTAGCCATCCGCGGGTGCCGTGGCGGCGGCATTGGCTGCAATGGCACCGCCCGCGCCCGTCCGGTTGTCCACGATCACGGGCTGGCCCATGGATTTCTGCATGCCCTCTGCCATGGCGCGCAGAACGACCTCCATGCCCCCGCCCGGTGAGAAGGGGTACATGATGCGCACGGGCTTGGTAGGAAAGGTATCCGCAGTCTGCGCGGTAGCGGATGCGCCTGCCAGAAGTAGTGAACACGTGAGCATGCCGGACAAGAGTGCAACCGTGGACTTGCGCAAATCTGGGTTCATTGTGTCTTCCTCTAGTTGGATCAGGGATGCACCATTATGGGGTCCTTCGAGATGCTCTGCGAAGCCTCTCGGATGCGGGCGGTGGCACTATGCCCATGCGATCGCCCTGGCAATGCCACGCCCGGATGTGGCCGCCGGACGCAGCCTGTCGCCGTGGCTTCTGGTGATCGAATAGCGGCTGGGCTAGCAGATAGCAGTGATGGTGTACGGCGGCGGCGTCTCGCTGGAGCTAGGCCGGCAACGTGGCCTTGCTGTGCCGTGACGCTATGGCTTTACCAACAATCCACGCAGCAGCAAATTCAGAGCAGCCAAACCGCTTTCCAGTCGGGCATCGCCGTCCTCACCATCTGCGATCCAGAGCGCTGCTTCCGCCAGGCTACCGTAGATCAGCGATGCCAGTGCCTGCGGATCGGCCTCAGCCACCACATTCTGCTGGATAAGCTTGTCGATCAGGCGCTGCATGGACTCGATGCAATGGTGTTGCGATTCGGGTGAGGCACCACCCAGCACAGCCCTGGCGTCGCGCAGCACGATGCGCTGGATTTCTGGCTCGAGTGCCATTTTCAAATATGCGTTGCAGCGGCTGCGAAAGCCTTCCCAAGCATCTTCGGCGTTGTCGGAGATGGCCTGCAGGCGTATATCCATCTCCGAGTCAATCTGCTCCACCGCCGCCGCCAGCAGGCCCTTCTTGTCGCCGAAGTGGTGATAGAGCGCGCCACGGGTCAGGCCGGCCTGGGCGGTGAGGTCGTCCATCGACGTGTCAGCGTAGCCGCGCTCGCGAAACACCCTGCGGGCGGTCGCTAGCAATGTGGCTCGGGTTTCCTCCATCTCGGCGCGGGTGCGGCGAACCATTCAATTCTCCTTACATACGGGACGCATGATTATTTACAAACACTTCGTATGAATATATGATGCTATTCATACGCAGTGTATGTATTTTCGCCGCCTCGCTTGGTCATGGCAAGGGGGCGCCCACGGAAAATGAGATGGTCAACCCTTATCGAGAACTTTTTGCAGCACCCGGCACCAGGGGGTTTGCCTTAGCCGGCCTGTTGGCGCGGATTCCGCTGCCGATGACGGGCATTGGCGTCATCGCCTTGCTGTCCCAACTGCGCGGCAGCTTTGCACTGGCTGGGGTCGTATCAGCCACCTTTGTGTTGACCTACGCTCTGCTATCGCCGCAGATATCCCGACTGGTGGATCGACATGGACAAAAACGCGTGCTACCCGCCGCCACGGCCATTAGCGTCATCGGCCTGCTGCTTTTACTCGCGGGATCCTGGCGGTTGGCAGCGGACTGGACTTTGTTCTTCGGCGCCATGCTGGCGGGCTTCATGCCCAGCATGTCGGCGATGGTGCGGGCGCGCTGGACGGCGCTCTACCGGGGTCAGTCACGCTTGCGGACGGCCTACTCGCTGGAAACAGTGCTCGATGAAGTCACCTTCATCGCTGGCCCCCCGCTCTCCTTGGGGCTTTCAGTGGCGGTGTTTCCGCAGGCTGGCCTGATGGCAGCGGCGCTGTTGCTGATCTTGGGTGTGTTGGCGCTGGTCTTGCAACCCGGCACTGAACCTCCGGTCGAAGCGAAAGGCGCCGCCGCGCACGCATCGGTGATTCGACTGGCGAACGTAAGACTGCTTGCACTGCTGATGATCGCAATGGGCGTCATCGTCGGCACGGTGGACATCGTCAGCGTGGCCTTTGCCGAACAACTGGGCCAGCCGGCTGCAGCCAGCTTGGTCTTGGCGGCCTATGCCACTGGTTCCTGTCTCTCCGGCCTGCTGCTGGGCGTGCTGAAGCTGCAATTGCCACCGCACCGGCTGTTATTGATGGGAGGTGTGGCGACGGCGGCAACCACGTTGCCCCTGCTGCTGGTGAACAGCGTTCCCGCGTTGGTTGGAGCGGTACTGGTAGCGGGGCTGTTCTTTGCACCCACCTTGATCGTGGCGATGTCTCTAGTGGAGCGCCTGGTGCCGCCGCATCAACTGACCGAAGGCATGACTTGGTTGCTGGCCGGACTGAATGTGGGCGTGGCGCTGGGCGCGGTGGCGTCTGGCCGCTTGGTGGATGACGGCGGCGCGCGGGCCGGATTCGCGGTCGCGCTATGTGCCGGGGTGGTGGTGATGCTGGTGGCGCTGAGGGGGCATCAGCGCCTTCACGGGCATGGCTCGCCAGTATCGACTGTCGCGTGACGCCGACACACCCTGTCTCACCATTTCAAGGAATCAAGCGATGAGCATGTCTTTAAATGCTTCCGAAGGGGCCTGCGCCGAACGTCCATGGCTTGCTGTGACGGCTGTTGGTCTTGCCACCTTCTCTATCGTGACTACGGAAATGCTCCCGGTCGGTCTGCTGACACCCATCGCCGACACGCTGGACATTTCCACCGGAACCGCCGGCCTGACGATTTCACTGCCCGCGTTGCTCGCAGCGCTATTCGCGCCGCTGGTGGTGATCGCATCCGGCGGCATGGATCGGCGACGGATTATGTGCGGATTGTTGGGCCTACTGGTGATCGCCAACATTGCATCGGCATTGGCGCCAAGCCTGGGCTGGATGCTGGCGGCCCGAGTGTTAGTTGGCTTCTGCATGGGTGGCATATGGGCGATTGCTGGTGGCCTGGCTGCGCGGCTGGTTCCGGGTCATGCGGTCGGCTTGGCAACCTCCATCATCTTCGGCGGCGTGGCGGCCGCATCCGTGCTGGGGGTACCGCTCGGGGCGCTGGTGGGCGACTTCGCCGGATGGCGCTGGGCTTTCGCCAGCATGGCATTGTTCAGTGGACTGGTGCTGGCCCTTCATCTTGGCGTCATTCCTGCGCTGCCGGCCGCCAGCTCAGCCACCGTACGCCAGTTCCTTGAGCAACTCGGCAACCCCAAGTTGCAAGTCGGGCTGATTCTGACGCTGCTGCTGGTGGCCAGCCACTTCATGGCTTTCACGTTCGTGCGACCTTTGCTGCTGTCGGTGTCCGGATTCGATCCGTATTGGATAGGCGCACTGCTGTTCGCCTACGGCATTGCGGGCATTGTCGGCAACTTCCTGGCAGGCATCGTTGCGGCGCGCAAAACGGCGCCGACCTTGACCGCGATTTCGCTCGGGTTGCTGCTGACGCCGATGTTGTTCCTGACCGTCGGGCGCTCTCACATGGGTGGTGCTGCCGTCATGCTGGTATGGGGGTTGGCTTATGGCGGTGTGTCAGTGGCTCTGATGACATGGATGATGAGAGCCGCTCCGCGTGCCGTTGAGATTGCCGCAGCACTGTATGTAGGCGTATTCAATGTCGGCATTGCATTGGGGTCGTGGACGGGTGGTCAGGTCGCGGATGGAATTGGTCTGGCTGCCAATCTATGGTTGGCGTGTGGATTGGCCGCTGCTGCTTTGCTTGTGACGCTTGCGGATGGCCTAAGAGCCGGTTCCAAGAGAACGGCAAGCTAAAACCAGAGATAGACGGACCTTCTCCGACGCAGGCTAAACGATGATCGCGAAGTAAGCCGTCTCCATCACTATCGCTTCAATCTGGATGTCGGCGGCTTCAACCGGGTCCAGGATGGGCGCTGGTGTGCGGTGTCAGGTAAGTTCTGAAGCTTCTCCAAAGACATGGTCAGTCATAAGCCTTCGCGCTATACTGGTTCACATAGCGCCGATTTGCCTCTGCTTGCGGGCGCTTAATAAATTCCGCTAAATTCGAGCCTGCACACCTAACCCGGTTTCGATTTTGGCGGACCGGGTTTTTTTGTTGCTGCCGGGCCGTTCCCAAAAAATAATGCTCTCACTCAGGGAGCCGCAGACCTCGCGAAGCGGGGGAGCATGGGGGCCCTAAATTTTGTTGCCATGTCGCTTATCGCCATACCGCAAACCATGCATTTCGAGGTGCCGCTACCTCTTCAAAGCGGCGCGTCCATCCGCGGATACGATTTGACCTACGAATGCTACGGCCGTCTGAACGCGGACCGGAGCAACGCGGTGCTTGTCTGCCACGCGCTGAATGCTTCCCACCATGTCGCGGGCGTCTACGAAGGCCAGGCGCGCAGTGAAGGCTGGTGGGACAACATGGTCGGTCCTGGCAAGCCTGTGGATACCGATCGCTTTTTTGTGATCGGCGTCAACAATCTGGGCTCTTGCTTCGGCTCTACCGGTCCCATGCATGTCAATCCGGACACCGGCCAGATCTATGGCGCTGATTTTCCAGTGGTGACGGTGGAAGATTGGGTGGACGCGCAAGCGCGCCTACTGGACGAGTTGGGCATACAGCAACTGGCAGCGGTGATGGGGGGTAGTCTGGGCGGCATGCAGGCCTTGTCCTGGACGCTGCAATACCCTGACCGCGTGCGCCATGCGGTGGTGATCGCCAGCGCACCCAACCTGTCTGCCGAGAACATTGCATTCAACGAGGTCGCGCGCCGCGCCATCGTGACAGACCCGGAGTTCTACGGTGGCCACTTCTACCGTCATGGCGTGGTGCCACAGCGCGGCTTGCGTATCGCACGCATGATTGGTCACATCACGTACTTGAGCGACGATGTGATGAATGAGAAGTTTGGCCGCGAGCTCCGAGAAGTCGTGACCCAGAACGCGAGCGGCTACCGATATTCCACGCAGGATGTGGAGTTCCAGATCGAGAGCTATCTGCGCTATCAGGGCGACAAGTTCAGTGAATACTTTGACGCAAACACTTACTTGTTGATCACACGTGCGCTGGACTACTTTGATCCTGCGCGGGCGTTTGGCGGTGACCTGACCAGAGCGCTGGCACAGACGCAGGCCAAGTTCCTTTTGGCCAGCTTTACGACGGACTGGCGCTTTTCACCCAGCCGCTCGCGCGAGATCGTCAAGGCCTTGCTGGAAAACCGCCGGTCCGTGAGCTACGCCGAGATCGATGCACCCCATGGCCACGATGCCTTCCTGCTGGAAGACCCTCGTTACCTGAGTCTGGTGCGCTCTTATTTTGAAAGCATTGCCAGCGGGGCGAAAGCATGAGCGAAGCCACTATTCATCAACTCATTGCGCGCCTGGTGCCCGAGGGCTCCCATGTGCTTGACCTCGGTTGCGGCGATGGCGCTCTGCTCGAACATCTGGTGCGCGAGCGCAAATGCACCGGCTATGGGATCGAGATCGACGATGCCAACGTGCTGGCCTGTGTGCGGCGCGGCGTGAACGTGCTGCAACTGAACCTTCATCAAGGCCTTAAGGCTTTTCAGGATCAGAGCTTTGACGTGGTGCTGCAGATCGACACTTTGCAGCATTTGCGCAACGCCGAAATCATGCTGCGTGAGACGGTCCGCGTGGGCCGCATGGGCATTGTGGCGTTCCCCAACTTTGCCCATTGGCCCAATCGATTGCAAGTGCTGCGCGGGCGCATGCCTGTGACGCGGCGTTTGCCTTACCAGTGGTATGACACGCCCAATATCCGGGTGGGCACGTACGAGGATTTCGAAGCCCTCGCACGCAAGAACGACCTGAAAATTCTCGATGCCTTTGGTTCGCAGAATGGCCAGGAAGTGCGCTGGCTACCCAACGTACGCGCCAGTACTGCGGTGTTCAAGCTGCAGCGCTGAGAGAGCTTTCCTCATTGAGCCGTCCCACATGACTTATATGACCGACCTGCCCACCATCAAACAGCTGTCACATGAACTGGCGGCCGGCCAGACAACTTCGGTTCAGTTGACTGAAGCGGCTTTGTCGCGCGCAAGCGATCCGCAAGGCGAGGGCGCAAGAACCTTTGTCTCGCTGAGCACGGAGCGCGCCCTGGCTGCTGCCCGTGCGTCTGACTTGCTGCGTGCAGCAGGCATCGTGCGCTCTCCACTGGAAGGCTTGCCAGTGTCGGTCAAGGATCTGCTCGATGTTGCTGGGGAGGTCACGACGGCAGGTTCGTCTGTACTGCGCGGCAGTGCCCCCGCCAAGCGAAGTGCGCCCGTGATTGAGCGTCTGCTGGCCGCCGGGGCGGTGATCATTGGCCGCACCAATATGACGGAGTTCGCGTTCTCCGGCCTGGGACTCAACCCCCACTACGGAACACCCAAGAACCCCTGGGATCGGTCCACAGGGCGCATTCCCGGCGGATCGTCGTCAGGCGCTGCGATCTCTGTGACGGACCGGATGGCGGTGGTGGGCATTGGATCTGACACGGGCGGCTCCGTGCGCATTCCTTCTGCCCTGTGCGGGCTGACGGGGTTCAAGCCTACCCAGCGACGTGTTCCCCTTGAAGGCACGATTCCACTGTCGACTTCCTTGGACTCCATTGGCCCCTTGGCCGCCAGCGTGCATTGCTGTGCGGTGGTCGATGCCGTTCTGGCTGGTGAACCCGCTTCGGCGCCCGTGCCTCGCTCGCTATCAGGTGCGAGGTTGGCCGTGCCAGAGACCGTGGTGTTGGATGACATGGACGCCGTGGTGGTGGCAGCTTTCGAGTCCGCCTGCGCCAGGCTGCAGTCTGCAGGCGCGTTGATCACACGCATAGCCATTCCAGAGTTTGCAGAGGTGGCCAGCCTGCACGCGCGAGGTACTCTGGCCAACGCAGAAGCCTGGGCCTGGCACCGCACGCTGTTGACCAAGCGCGGCGCCGAATACGATCCGCGCGTGAGCGGCCGCATCCGTGCGGGTGAGAAGATGGGCGCGGCCGATTACATAGACTTGATGCAGGCACGCAAGCGCTGGATTTCCCAGGTGGAGACGCGCATTGCCGGCTTTGATGCGCTGCTTTTTCCCACCGTGCCGGTGGTTGCCCCGCCTATCGCCGAGCTGCAATCCAGCGACGAGGCCTATGCGGCAGCCAATGGACTCATCCTGCGCAACCCAACGCTGATTAACTTCCTGGATGGCTGCGCGCTCTCACTGCCCTGCCATGCCAATGGCGAGCCGCCCGTGGGCTTGACGCTGGCCGGTGCGGGCGGCAGAGACCGCGAGATTCTGGCGCTTGGTCTCGCGGCCGAGCAGGTTCTCCGCGCCCCACACTGAGGGGGGCGTTCAGCCCGCTATCAAGCGGGCTCGATGTTCGCGGACTTGAACAGGGCGCGCCATTTCGGGAAATCCTTCTTCACGTACTCGTCTGATTGCTGAGGGTTGAGGTTGAGCGCGCGGTTGCCTTCGGATTTGCCCCGCTCCACGATCTCTGGGTCCAGCAAAACGGCGTGCACATCTTCCCAAAGTTTGTCCACGATGGGGCGTGGTGTGCCGGAGGGAACAAAGAAGCCGCTCCAGCTGTCCACTGCGACACTGGGGAAGGTCTCCGCAATGGTGGGTATGTTGGGGAACTGGGGCAGGCGCTTGGCGCCTGTGATCGCCATGATGTGCAGATTGTTCTTCTGGCCAAAATTCAGCGCTGTGCTCATGGGGCACCAGGCGGCATGGAGCACCTTGCCCATCAAGTCTGTGTAGAGCGAGTTGGAGTTGTACCGGGCATAGGGATAAGAGACTCCGATGGCTTTCTCGAAGAGCCTGTGCGCGACTTCTGCCGTCGTGCTTCCGCCGCCCATGCCATTGTCAGGCGGGTTGGCACGGATGCGTTTGGCAAGGCCTTCCACTCCAAGGCGAGCGTCTTCTGGACGTACCAGAATGCAAAAAACGGATTCGAGCATGACTGTGACGGCAGAAAAATCCTTTTCCGGGTCGTACTGCAGCTTCTTGAACAGCCCCGGCGCCGCCGTGATGGAGGAATTGGTGGCGTACAGCATCATCTGGCCATCCGGTTTCGACCGCGATGCGAGCGTGGTGCCAATCGTGGTACTGGCGCCAGGCTTGAGTGACACCACCACGGGGCGGCCCATGCGCTTGGACAGCTTTTCTGCAAAAAGGCGACTGAACACATCCGGCGGTGAACCAGGTGCGAAAGGCACAAGAAGCGTGAAGACTTCGCCGCCCATTTGAGCAAGGGAAGTTCCTGGCAGGATTGCCATGGAGATGCCCGCAGCGGCCATCCATCCCATGACGCTTCTCCGGTTCATCTCGGGAAGGGTGTCTTCAGGGGCGAGGGGCTTCAAGTTCAGTGGGTCGTGATAAACCATACAAGTCTTTCTTTTTCCAATGGCCATTCCGAGCGTTTGTGAGCGATGGCGTGGTTGTTCCAGATAACGATGTCGCCGGTTTGGGGTTCGATTTCCCATGGTTCACCATGGGACAGGGCGTGTGACCACAGGAGTTGGAGGAACTCTGCGCTTTGCTTCTCATCCATGCCCTGAACCGGGCTGTCTGGCCGTGCGGGCAGGCAGAGCATGGGAGCGCCCAATGCATCGTTCATGACGAGCGGGTGGATGGCCCCCTTGTGGCGCTCTTGCCAAGACAAGGCGACTGCCTGGCCCGGGGGCTCCACATCGACGCCCACGGGGTGTTCGTAATGAACCGCGCTCAAGCCGTGCAGCTTTTCCCGGGTTTCGACCGGCAAGCTGGCGTAGGCCTTTCGCATGTCCGTGAAGCTCAGCCAGCCTCCTCCCTGGTTCACGTTCACCGTGTATTGCGCGGCCAGTTTGGGGATGGGGCCTGCCGTGCTGTAGTCGACGTGCCAGATGTGGGCCACGTCTGCACGTGTCAGTTGGGTGGGGATGTTGTCAGGCGTTCTCCGGCCCACAAATACGTATTCACTCGCGGGTGGGGACAAGGATTTGTCCTGGATGCGTGCGGGCCTCACGGCGCCAAACAATTGGCCGAGATCCACGAACTGCTCGGCAGTGATGTCCACGCCGGACAGCACCACCACGCCGCGTTGACTGAGCAACTGTTGGATGGTTTTGACATCTTCTGGATAGGCGCGGAGCTTTTGAAGCTGCTCGCCACGCACACGCGTGCCGAAGGTCTCGCCGATAGGTGTGACTTCAAGGGCGCTCATGGCTGGCAGCCGCATGGCAGACACAGGTTGGACGATGCGCCGATTTTTGGTGGGGCTTGCCTCACGAAGCGCCCGGCGCAGGCGGCTTTCAGTTTCGTACCCATATGTGAATGTTTATTCCGTTTTGGAAACATGAGCTTATAGCGGTCTGAGGCTTGTTGTGTTCAGGGAAAACACCTAAATACCTAGTAAAAATGTTTTGAAATATCTGGTTGTGCGATCTGAGAAAGCTGGTTTAATATTCACATATGCGAATAGACAGCGATCAAAGCAGTGAACATGTGAAAAGCAAAAGCACCCGTGCTGGCCCCATGGCCGTCAATCGCGTGCTGAGCTTGCTGCAGACTCTGGCCAGCCCGGAAGCGCCGTACTCTCTGGCCCGGTTGAGTACGTTGCTCAACACGCCCAAGCCGAGTGCGTTGGCGCTGCTCAACGAGCTTGTTTCACTGGGGTATGTGCGCCGAGTGGGCAATGGGTTCGAACTGGGGTCTCGTTCGTTTCGCCTGGGCCTTCAGCTGATGTCTCTGGACTCGGTGAGTCGGTTGATTCGGGATGGACTGCGGCAGGTCAGTGAAGAACTGAAAATGACGGTGGCTTTCGGGTACCTGGACCGAACCCATAGAACCCTGGTCTACGGCGATCGGTACGACGCTGGGGGTTCCGTCCGTTACGACGTGCAGTTGGGCACAGCGCTGGCCATTCATTCAAGAGCGCTGGGCCGGCTGCTGGTGGCTTATGAACCAGAGGAAAGCTGGTCGTATTGGCTGGGGCCTGAACCCTATGAGGTTTTCACGCCGCATACGAACACCACGCTTTCAAGTCTGTCGGAAGCGCTGAAGAAAATCAGGCGAGATGGTTTGGCACGCACGGCCTCGGAGCAGCACGTGGGGATTGGAAGCTGCGCCCTGCCCATATTTGATGAAAACGGGCAGGTGTCATGCGGCATTGCCGTGCAGACCTCTTTGCCTGCCCTTGAGGCGCATGAGCCCAAGGTCATCGCCGCGCTGCGGGCGACAGCAGCCTTGCTGGGCAAGGAATTCACGGCGCGCCGCATTACTCGCGAGACTCTGCCCAAGCATACCTAGTGCAGTGATGGCGTGAGGATGGAGTGGCGCCTTTTCCGAGCATAGCGGTGGTTCTGAAAGTGTCTCCCCCCTGGGAGCGCCAAGCTCCAGCTTGGCATCTTCACGTGCACAGAGAATGGTTGTCACGCATTTGCCGTGAACATGACACCGGCGTTTCACGGGGAGATGCGACAAATGGCCATTCACCGAGCCCAACGGCGTGCCTGCGCCGTGGCCGAGGAGGAGGACCATTTCATGTGTAAAAGAGCTACCCTTTTTGAAGTGGTGCCGCGCGCTGCAGGCGCGCTGGCACTGACCGTCTTGTTGGGCATGGCGGCTGCCGCGCAGGCTGCACCTGTTTCATTTACCGGCAGCTATTCGCAGAATTTCGATGCGCTCAGTACGACGGGCACAGCCAATGCCTGGTCGCAAGGAACGACGATAGAGGGCTGGTATCTCTACAGCACGGCGCTGGACGCCATTGCAACTTACCGCGCGGGTGATGGTGCATCCAACAGCGGTGGGTTCTACAGCTTCGGCACCGGCAGCAACTCGGAGCGAGCGCTGGGCGGAACGGGCTCTGGATCGCTCAGTGGATATATCGCTCTGGCCGCCACCAATACGACGGGCGCCACGGTCAACACCTTGAATATCGCTTTCAATGGCGAGCAGTGGCGCAACGGGGGCAATACCAGCGCGCAGCCGATGGCCCTGCAATACGGAATCAGCACGGACACAACCATTGCAGGCGTCACGAACTGGGTCAACTCGCTGACGTGGGATTCACCTGTGACCGGCGCGAGTGCCGCTGCCGTGGATGGCAATGTGGCAGGGCGTGTACCCGTCAGTGGCACCTTGTCTGGCCTGAACTGGCAGACGGGGCAAACCATATGGCTGCGCTGGGTAGAGGCCAACGACCCGGGCAACGACCACGGCCTGGCTATAGACGACTTCACCATGGAAGGTGGAGCCCCGCCGACTGGCCCTAGCTTTGCCATCGCGGCGCTGGACGCCGATCGAAGCGAAGGCAATAGTGCAACGACTGCCTTCACGTTCACGGTGACACGCGGTGGCGTGACGACGGGTGCCGCCACCGTGAGCTATGCGGTCACTGGCAGCGGCACTTATCCTGCCAACGCGGCAGACTTTGGCGGCACCCTGCCCAGCGGAACGGTTAGCTTTGCCGCCAACGAAACGACCAAGACGGTCACGGTTCTGGTGGTGGGCGACACCGCCAGCGAATTTGACGAGACTTTCACGGTCACGCTGAGCAACCCCGGCGCAGGCACGATCACCACGCCAGCGGCCAATGGCGTGATACGCAACGACGATCCCAACGCCAGCTTCTTCAAGATTTCAGGCATTCAAGGCAGTGGTGCGGCAAGCGCCCTGGCCGGCAATGGCAACGACTACACCATTCAGGGCATGCTGACAGGCTGCCAGCCGGGCATGACGGGGTTCACTCTCCAGGCGACCCGGCCCGACGAAATGGACAGCGATGCCGCGACCTCGGAGGGCCTGTTCGTCTACTACGGAACCCAGTTGGCGAACCTGCCTCCCTTCATGCGAGAGGGCGCTTGCCCCGTGGGAACGACCTATCAAGTGACAGGCCGAGTGACCGAGTACCGGGGCCTGACAGAGCTCAGCGGCCCCCACACCTATACCGTGGTGTACACCGGCGGAGCCCTGCCCGCCCCGGCCAGGATCGCGCTGCCTGTGGCCAGTATGGACGTCTGGGAGCGCTACGAAGGCATGATCGTGGAGGTGGTTTCTGCCAAGCCCAATGGCACTCTGGTGGTCACGGACAACTACAACCTGGGCCGCTACGGTCAGGTGACGCTTGCGCCGGACGAGCTGCAGCTGCAATTCACGGAAACCAACGCACCCAGCGCATCGGGCTTTGACGCTGACAACGAGCGGCTCAAGCTCAGCCAGATTCTTTTGGATGACGCCACCGGCGGACAAAACCCCGTGACCGGTCTGGTCGGACGCGGCGGACAAGCGCTCACCGCCGGCAATCCTCTGCGTGCGGGTGACAACACCGACCGCATCGTAGGCATCCTCGATCAGTTTGTCTGGCAAGCCAGCAGCGATACCAACAGCGGTTCCAATGCGCACCCGCAACCCGCAGCGCACGAGACCAACTACCGCATCCAGCCGGTCGCTGGCTTGGTTCCCAACTTCACTGCCCGAGCGCGCCCTACCGTGGCAGATTTCCCGGCAAACGTGCGCTCAGCTGAGATCAAGGTCGCCGCCACCAATGTGCTGAACTTCTTCAGTACCCTGGGAACCAGGAGCTTCGTCGCCAACGGCGGCGGCAGCATTGCAGCGCGTGGCGCTTCCAATGAAACCGAGTACACGCGTCAACTCGACAAACTGGTGGTTCAGCTGCTGGGGATGAACGCCGACGTCTATGGCCTCATGGAGATCCAGAACAACGGTTTTGCCACTCCCACAGACAGCACTCCCCATAACGGCAAGAGCGCCATCCAATCCTTGGTCGATGCCTTGAACGCCATCGCGGGTCCTGACACCTTCGCTTTCGTTCAGCAGGCCGATAGTGGTGGGGACGCCATCATGGTGGCCATCATCTACAAGCCGGGCAAAGTGACGCCAGTGGGGGCAGCGGCCACGCCAAGTACCTCGACCTACGATGCGTTTGTGGGCACGACCTACGGCAACCGCGTACCAGTTGCGCAGACCTTCTCGTCACTGGCCGATGGTGAAAAGTTCACCGTGGTGGTGAACCACCTCAAGTCCAAAGGCAGCGGCACGCCCTTGCAAGGCGAGAACGCTGGTGATGGCCAAGGCGCCAGCACCGTGGCCCGCGAACGCGCGGTGGCCCAACTGCTGCAGTGGCTCGCGACCAACCCCACGGGCGATGCCGATGCGGACGTACTCATGGTGGGTGACTTCAACGCCTATGGCGCAGAGAAGGTTGTGACGGACCTGGTCAGTGGTGGCTATAAGAAGGTGTCGACCGGATATTCCTATTCGTTCGATGGCCTGTGGGGTTCGCTCGACCATATCTTCGCCAGCAATGCACTCGCCAACAGCGGCCAGATTGCGGGCGTCTACAAGTGGAACATCAATGCCGAGGAACCCGTCATCCTGGACTACAACCTGGAGTTCAAGAGCACAGCCCAGCAGAGCAGCTTCTATGCGGCGGACGAATACCGATCCAGCGACCACAACCCCATGTTGATAGGCCTGAATCTGGGTGCCGTGCCTCCTGAGCAGTTCACACTTCCCTTGACCGGTACCGCTGGTGATCTGACTGGGCAGTTCAGCCAGACCACCTGCCGTCTTTCGGGCGCACCTGCTCTGACGAGCACCCTGCCCGCTGCGGCGCCTGCAGGTTGGCAGATGTTCACTGACCTGCTCTCGTTCACGGCCAATGGCTGCGGAGAAGGCGGAAGTTTGACGCTGACGCTGACTTATCCGCAGGCCTTGCCAGCCGGTGCCCAGCTCTGGAAGTGGGGCCCTACGCATGACAACGCTGCGGATCACTGGCACACCATCGCCGCCACTATCAACGGCCAGACCGTGACCTACACTTTGACGGACGGAGCCAATGGGGATGCCGATCTGAACATCAACGGCACCATCGTGGACCCGGTGGTCGTCGGCGTGCCGCTGGCGGGACCAGGGGGTGTGGGCACCATTGCCGTAGTGCCTACGATGGGCCAATGGACTCTCTGGTTGATGGCGATGTTGTTGGGCGGCTTGGCGGTTCTGCAGCAACGCCGCCGCAGTTGATGGACCTTGCCTGAGAGCATGCCCGCGTATGAGTGCGTGGGGTGCTCTCAGAGACCTGGAAGATAAAAGCCCAAGCCCCTGGTTTGAGATGGGCTTGGGGGCTTACTGCCCGGACTTGGTCTCTCTGTCTACATCGGCCAGAAAATCGCTTTTGGCCAGTTCGCTCTGAAGACCCGCTTCATGCAGCCAGTTGGGGTAGGTGGCGCGAAAATCTGCGTCTATCAGTGCAAGAGGAAGATCGTCGAACTTGCCGCGATCATTGGTGTACTCCATGTGCCGATTGCCCGCTTTGTCGAACGCATGGTAGATGGAGTCTTGTTCGCCATCAAAATCCAGTGGGTGCAGGCCGAATTTTTCACACAGGCTCAGGTTGAAGGCGGGCGTGGCTTTGCGCCAGGCACCATCGATCCAGATGTCTGCGTAGCCATGCCAGATGAACATATCTGTCTTCATGGTCTGGCGCATGCGCTCCGTGGACATGTGGTTGCGCACGTCCGCAAAACCCAGGCGCGCGGGGATGCCTGCGGCGCGGCATACCGCCGCCAGCAATGCAGCCTTGGGCACGCACCAACCGTAGCCGTTGGTGAGTACGGTACTGGCACGCATGCCCATAGGAGACAGGTCGATGCGGTAGGGGTCGTAGAGGAAACTGTCGCGCACCGCGTGGGTCAGAGCCACGGCGCGTTCGCGGTCGGTAGCGCCGCGCGCATGCGAGCGGGAGAACTCTGCAACCGCGGGATGGTGGGCATCGATGGCTTCAGTAGTGGCCAGATGGGCGGCGGTAGGCGTATCTTGCATAGGGCCTACGGTATCAAATTTCTGAGCCGCTACAGATTTCTGCCTTTGGCTTCGGCCAATTTCCTAGAATTCACGCCAGTGCTTCTCTTAAAGAGCTCAACGGTGAAACTCACCACGTCATTTGCACCTATGCCACGCTTTGCTGCCAACCTGAGCTTTCTTTATCCAGAACTGCCGTTTCTTGAACGCTTCGAAGCCGCCGCGCGCGATGGTTTTGAGGGTGTCGAATATCTCTTTCCCTACGCCTATGAGCCAAGCCTTCTGGCCGAGCGGCTTGCAGCCCATCGCTTGCAGCAGGTCTTGTTCAATGCCCCAGCAGGCGGGCTAGATGCCCATGGCGCCGAGCGTGCGTGGAATGCAGGCGAACGCGGCACCGCCTGTCTGCCCGGCCGCGAGGCGGAATTTCGCGCTGGCGTGCACATGGCGCTGCGTTACGCCCAGGCACTTCAATGCCCGCGCATCCATTGCATGGCCGGCCTGCTGCCCCAGGGCACGGCGCGCGAAGAAGCTCGCGCCACTTACACGAACAATCTGCGCTGGGCGGCGGCCGAGGCGGCCAAGAGCGGATGCGAGGTGTTGATTGAACCCATCAATTCACGCGACATGCCGGGCTTCTTCTTGAATCGGCAGGACGAGGCGCATGCGGTGGTCCAAGACGTCGGCGCGACCAACCTCAAAGTGCAGATGGATCTCTATCACTGCCAGATCGCGGAAGGCGATGTGGCCACCAAGCTTCGTCGCTACCTGGCTGCGGGCGGCGTTGGCCATCTTCAGATCGCAGGCGTTCCGGAGCGGCATGAGCCCGATGTGGGCGAGATCAACTACCCGTACTTGTTCCGATTAATCGACGAGGTAGCGGCACAGACCGGGTGGTCTGGTTGGGTAGGGTGCGAATACAAGCCGGCTCAAGGGGCTACGCCGGGAGGCACTTCGCGTGGCCTGAACTGGCTTCAAAGGTGGAAGGCGTCCTAAGAGCCGTTGGACAGGCTCTCAGGACGTGTTCAGCAGTGTTGCTGCTTCGGAGCGCTGGAAGGAGTGCCGCCCAGCGTGCCCCACGTCAGCGCGACACCAATCAAGGCACCGGTGGCCATGCCCACCACCATGGGCAATGGTTTTCCATTGGAGAACAGGCCGACCACACCCATTGCAGCCGCACCTGTCAGCATCTGCAAGGTGCCCAGCAAGGCCGATGCGGTGCCTGCAATGGCGCCGTGTTTTTCAAGTGCGAGCACCGAAGTGGTGGGAATCACCAGGCCCATGAAGGCGCTGGCAATGAAGTACAGCACCATCAGCACCGCGAGCTGGTCGCCCCCGGCCAGGTAGTAGCCCAGCAGCGACAGCATGACCACACCCGATGCTGTGGCCGCCATCTTCACCACATGCACCAGCCCAAAACGCTCACCCAGTGCACCAGTGAACTGCGCGGCCCCGATAAAGGCCACCGCGTTGACGGAGAACGCCAGGCTGTACATCGTGGGGGTCAGGCCATAGTGGTTGATGAGCACGAAGGGCGAGCCTGCGAGGTAAACGAAGAAACCCGCCATCGCGGAACTGCCGATGAAGACCAGACCCAGGTAATGGGTGTCGCGCAGCAGCACACCGTAGGCGCGCAATGCACTGCCCAGGTTGCTCTCCACCCGTTCGGACACAGGGCGGGTTTCGTCCAGCATCGTGTAGATCAGCACCAGCCCGGCCATTCCCACCAGGGTGACCGCCCAGAAAACACCGCGCCAGCCCGTGACGGCAATCACTGCACTGCCCGCCAGCGGCGCCAGGATGGGCGACACGCTGAACACCAGCATCAGCAGTGACATCAGCCGGGCGGCATCGTTGCCGGTGTGCAGGTCGCGCACGACAGCGCGCGGAATCGCCATGCCCGCAGCAGCACCCAGGCCCTGGATAAACCGAAAAGCGATCAATGTCTCAATGTTGGTGGCCATGGCACAGCCGACGCTGGCCGCGGTGAACACCACCAAACCAAAGTACAGCGGTGGTTTGCGGCCCAGCATGTCCGACACCGGGCCATACAGGAGTTGGCCCACACCCAGCGAAAGGAAGAAAGCCGTGAGGCTCAGTTGTACGGCGCTGACGTCGGCACCCAGACTCTGACCAATGGCGGGCAGAGCGGGCAGGTACATATCGATGGCAAAGGGGCCAATCGCGGAGAGCAGGCCCAGAATCAGGGCCATCTTGAAGAAACGGGAGGAATGCATAGCCCCCTATTGTCTCAACACGCGCGGTGCCCTGTGCCAGCAGGGTGGCTCGGCCTGTGTTAAAGCCTTGAACAGGTCTTTCGGGTCAAGCCGGTTTTTTTATCGCCGGGCCGCCCCAAGATAAAAAGCGCCGCGGCCGGCTTCGGTACCTCGGGGGGCAGCGGACCTCGCGAGGCGGGGAAGCGTGGGGGCCATTTTTTATCGCCGGGCCGCCCCAAGATAAAAAGCGCCCCCTCGGGGGGCAGCGGACCTCGCGAGGCGGGGAAGCGTGGGGGCCATGTTTACCCCAGCAGCGTGATCACCACCACCAACAGCCCGATGGTCAGGTTCACGCCCACCCATGTTCGGATGCTGGCCAGCGCCTTGCCGCCAGCGGCCCAGTCGGCGGCCACCACGGCGCGCTGCAGGCGTTTGAACAGTGCAAAACGGATGTGGCCGAAGATGGCCATCATCACCAGACCCAGTGTGGCCATGATGGTCCACGACAGGGGCATGGAAAAACTACCACCGGATTGCACCGTTTGCTTGGCCACACGACCGATCATCCACAGGCCCGAGCCCAGCACCAACAAGATGGCCACCAGCACGGCGTTAAAGAAGCGCTGCAACACGTCGGCCATCAGGCGTACGCGTGCGGCGGGCTCCAGCGTCTGGATTGCAGGACGAAGAAAGAAATGGGCAAACACCATGCCGCCGATCCACACGATAAGGGACAGGATGTGGACGAGTTTGAGGGTGGCGTAGATCATGGTGTTTTGAAGCTTGGGGAAGCGGGCATGGTAACAAGCTGGGGTGACTGTGCAGGCCACGCCCTAGTCGTCCTGAACAAAATGAGTCGAATCCATCTGCATGGCCAGGCGCTCCGTGATGAGCAAGGAGTCCTTGCGCATCGACTCTGCGATGTCATCCGCTCTTTGGGCGAAGCTGGGGTTGTCGATGTTCACGACGGAAATTGATGCGAATGGCACACCCTCCGGATTGTGAATAGGCACCGCCACGGAGACCAATCCTCGCGCCACGTTGCCATCATTGAATCCATAGCCCAGCTTGCGCGAGCGTTGCACCATTCTTCGTCGTTCAACCGCGTTGACTCTTTTTTGCTGAGCAAGTTGTTTGAAGTAGGCCTTGACGATCTCGTCAGCTTCCTCGTCGGGTAACTGAGAAAGCACCGCAAGTCCCGCCGCCAGCGCCGGCATGGGGCGGCGTGTGCCGGGTTGTCCCCAGGCACTGTGAATGAGCACGTGGTCTGACCGGGCAACGCACACGACTTCGGTTCCGCTGCGGAGGTAGACAAAGCTCACGCCCTTGAATCTACGGGCCACGCGCTCCATAGGTTGGCGACAGGCCTCCTGCAGCGCGCGGTAGGCGGGCACGGTGAGGCCGAGCTCAAACAGTCCTTGACCCGGCAGGTAGCGCTTGTCGGAAGCGCGTTGCTCCACCACGTGTTCGCGCACCAAGCATGCCAGTACTCGGCAGGTCGTGCCCATGTCCATGCCGCAGCGCTCGGCGATGTCGGTCAAACGGGCGCCCAGTTGATGGTGCGCTGCAACATCTCGGATGACGGCCAAGGCACGTTCGATGCTTTGCGTGCCGGAGCGCCGGGTATCTGTAGTGGCCATGTAAACCTTGAAGAAGAACTGACCCCGCAACACCTCTGCTTGGCGCAGGCGATGAACCGAAGTCGTGAAACACGCCCAATCTAACTTTTACATTGTAAAACCAAGCCACCAAATCCCTCTAGTCAATCTTCACGGGCCTTCCCACAATCAACCGCAATCACTTAACGGACGAGTTGGATCGCTGATGGCAGCGGTCCGATTTTTCGAGAAGGCCCCATGCTGGAGACATTTCTAAATCCCAGGAGCATTGCCGTGATTGGTGCGTCGCAGGACGTCACCAAGATACGCGGACGCATGCTGCGCATATTGATCGACAGTGGCTATGACGGCGTTCTGCTGCCCGTCAATCCGTCGCATGAAAAGGTGCAGGGCCTTGCGGCGTATCCAAGCATTTCAGCGCTGCCGCAGCGCGCTGACATGGCATTGATCGCCACGCCGGCAGAGGCCGTGTGCGATGTGCTGCATGAATGCGCAGGTGCTGGAATCATGAACGCCGTGGTGTTCACGGCAGGGGCTGCGCACGGCACTGAGGCCGAGCGGAAACTGGTCTCGGGCATGGCGGCGGTGGCACGGGAAACCGGCATGCGTGTGTTGGGGCCGAACTGCGAAGGCTTCTTCAATGTGCGGGACAACGTGGCCGGAAACTTCAGCCCTTCCATTCATCTTGCTGCGCCGCAGCACAGGCAAGGGGGGTCTCAACGGCCCATCAGTGTCGTGTCTCAAAGCGGTGCGGTCGGGTTTGGCCTGTTCACTCAACTGAAGCAGCAAGGCCTGACTTGCAGGCATGTGGTGACCACGGGTAATGAGGCGGATCTGGATTGCCTGGATTTTGTGGAACACATCGTCCGGGAAGGCGGCAGTGGCCCCATCCTCATGTTTGTTGAAGGCTTGAAGGATGGCAGCCGCTTTGCGCGCATCGCCCAACTGGCGGCCGATCACGAGGTGCCGCTGGTGTTCTGCAAGGTGGGTAACTCTGTCGCTGGAGCGCGAGCGGCCGCTTCGCACACTGCGCATCTGACAGGCGCTATGACAGCGTATGAGGCAACGTTCAAACGTTATGGCGTGGTCAAAGCGGAAGACTCTGATCAGGCTCTGACGGCCACCAAAGCCTTGGCGTGCCTGCCCCCGGCCCGTGGAAACCGCGTCACGGTGCTTTCAACATCCGGCGGAACGGGTGTGTGGCTGGCAGATGTGTGTTCGGCCATGGGGCTCGAGTTTCCGGTGCCCGACGAGGCGCTGCATGCCCGACTGGCGAAAGCCATTCCCGCCATTGGTGGCATTGCCAACCCGGTGGATATGAGTGCGAGCGTGATCGAAGGCCATGGTGAAGTGTTGGCTGAAGCACTGCGCGTGATGACGGAGGCTGACTACATGGACGCGGTGGTCATTGCCATGTCCCTGGCGGCCAAGGACCGCATCCAGCAAATGCAGCCTGCGCTCGAGCCCTTTCTGGCCTCGACCTCGCTTCCAGTGATCATTCACTCCCAAGCTTATGCAACTGCCGACAACCTGGACGCACTCGCCAGGATGGGTGGCATGGCCCTGGGTATGCGGGACACCGCCTTCGCGCTGAAGACGCTTTGCGATTACGGCGCGTTTCGACGCCGTTGGGACGCACAGAAAGCGAGCGTAGATCAAGCAGTTGCCGAGCCGCGCGTATCAAAAGCAAGCTGCCGCGAGATGGTGGCGCAAGGACGGCAGGCTGAATTGCTCAGAGCCTATGGAATTGCCTTGCCACCCGAGGTCATCGTGTCTTCAAAGGAGGACGCCATGCGCGCTGCCCGCGACATGGGCTACCCGGTGGCGCTCAAGATCGTGTCGGCGCAAGTGCAGCACAAGACGGACGTGGGTGCGCTGGCACTCAACGTCAGAAATGACGAAGAACTTGCAAGTGCCTATGACCGAGTCCTGGCCAATGTGGCGCGCGCCGTCCCTGAAGCGGCCATTCAAGGCATGCAGGTCCAGAAGATGATGCCGCCTGGTCTGGAAATGGTGGTCGGCGTGACTCGTGATCCGGATTTTGGACACTTGCTCATGGTCGGTTTGGGTGGGGTGTTTGTCGAGTTGCTGCGTGACGTGGCGTTCTCGCCTGTGCCGGTCTCACCTCTGCAGGCAGAAGAACTGATTTGTTCGCTCAAAGGGTTTCCGCTGCTGGAAGGCCTGCGCGGTGGCCAACCTGGCGATGTGCAGGCACTGGCTGCGCTGGCCCATGGCCTATCGCGTCTTGCCGCGGACCACCCCGACATCATCGAAGAGATCGACCTCAACCCGGTGCTTGTCTACGAAAGCGGTGTCTGTGCGGTCGATTACTTATTGATCCCGCGCCGTGACGGCTCCAGCGTTGGCCCAGGTTCTTCTGGTGTTCGTGCTGAACCCGCCACCGTTCGGGCCGAGGCTGCCCTTGATCGGGCCACCACCTCAACCGTTTCGTCTGATCCCCTTACCGTTCCAGCTAGCCCCCCCACCTTTCGGGCTGAGCCTGTCTAAGCCTTGCGCAACGCCTCTACCCCCCAACCTCAAGTCCGCTCATCCAGGAAACCACTCTGATGAACACAAGCCACTCATTCCCAGAACAGTCACCCGATGCCCAGTACGAAAAGCATCTTCGTGAAGGCCATTTCATGATCCAGCGCAGCGCCAGCAGCGGTGCCTATGTGTTCTACCCCCGCGTGGCTGAGCCTGTGACCGGTGCCATGGATCTGACATGGGTGGAGGCCTCAGGCAAAGGCACGGTGTATTCAGCCACCGTCATTCGCCCTCGCGCTCCTGCGCAAGCCTACAACGTGTGCCTGATCGATCTCGAAGAGGGGCCGCGCATGATGTCGCGCGTGGACGGATTGGCAGCAGATGCCGTGCAGATCGGCATGCCCGTGACCGCGCGCATTGTGCAAGAGGGCGACAAGCCGCTGGTGGTCTTCTTTCCGTCGGAAGGGAGCGCCGCATGAGCCATTTTCCAAGAGGAAAAACCTCGGTGGTGGGCGCTGCAACCTTCGGTCTTGGAGAGGCCCCGGGCTTCACGGCGCTGGAGCTGGCCGCAGGGGCGAGCCTGGCGGCTCTGGACGACGCAGGCCTGTCTTTGAAGGAGGTGGATGGCCTATTTGTCGCACTTCCAGAAGATCAGTTCTCGGGACTCAGCCTGTCAGAGTATTTCGGCATCCACCCTGCCATTACAGACAATAACCGGGTCGGTGGTTCGTCTTTCCAGACCCATGCGATTGTGGCCGCTCTGGCGCTGCAAGCAGGCCTGTGCAACGTAGCGCTCATTGCCTATGGCAGCAATCAACGCAGCGCTGCTGGCCGGCTGGTCACGCCTACCAAGCCGTTTCCCTATGAGGGGCCGTACAAGCCCACATACCCGATCTCTGCCTACGCCCTCTCTGCTGCGCGGCACATGTACCAGTATGGCACCACGCGTCGTCAGCTTGCAGAGGTGGCAGTGTCCGCGCGAGCCTGGGCGCAACTCAATCCTGAGGCCTTCGTGCGCGACCCACTCAGCGTAGAAGAGGTTCTGGCTTCTCGCATGGTGTCAGACCCCTTGAGCGTGCGCGACTGCTGCCTGGTAACGGATGGAGCCGCGGCGATTGTGATGACGCGCGCGGACCGTGCGGGGCATGCCAGGCACAAGCCGGTGCATCTGCTGGGCGGTGCGGCTGCGACCACGCACCGCAACATCATGGCCATGCAAGACCTGACGGTCACCGGCGCTGCGGACTCCGGACGCCGGGCCTTTGAGTACGCTGGGCTGAGGCCAGCAGACGTTGATGTGCTGCAGCTCTACGACGCATTCACGATCAACCCCATTCTCTTTCTGGAAGACCTGGGTTTCTGCAAGAAGGGTGAGGGCGGGGCCTTCGTCGAAGGGGGCCGCATAGCGCCCGGGGGTGCGTTGCCGGTGAACACCAACGGGGGTGGATTGTCATGCACGCACCCTGGCATGTACGGGCTCTTCACCATGGTCGAAGCCGTGCGCCAACTGCGTGGCGACACCGGTGCGCGTCAGGTGAAAGACGCCAAGGTCGCGCTCGCACATGGCAATGGGGGCACCTTGTCCAGCCAGGCCACCCTCATCTTCGGCACCGAAGAGACGCTTTGATTGCAGGAGCTTGCATGCCTACAACTTATGAAAAACTGAAAGCTCTTCGCGTCGACGACATGAGCTTTTCCTACCAGCCCAAGGACGTGATGCTGTATGCGCTTGGCGTCGGTATGGGGCGTGATCCGCTGGACGCGCAGGAGCTGAAGTTTGTCTTTGAGAAGAAACCACCCAAGGTCGTGCCCACCCTGGCGTGTGTGGTCTCGCGCACCAACCTGCTGCTGAATGCGGGGCTGGACCGTACCAAGATCGTCCATGGCGAGCAAGCCTTGACGCTGTACCGCCCTCTGCCAGCCACCGCCAAGCTGCTGGCTTCGTCCTACGTGAGTTCTGTGCATGACAAAGGCGAGGGCAAGGGGGTGCTGGTGTATGTGGATACCGAGGTCAAGGATGCCGACACAGGAGACGCGCTGTATGCGCTGCGTCAGGGCATCTTTGCGCGAGGTGACGGCGGTATGGGAGGTGATCCTGGGTCGGCGCCCGTTCCCCATGCCGTGCCCACGCGCGCTCCGGATCTGGTGACGGCATTCGACACTCGAGCGGATCAGGCGCTGCTGTACCGGCTCAATGGCGACATGAACCCACTGCACGCCGATCCGGAACTGGCGGTACGTGTGGGATTCAAGGCCCCCATTCTGCATGGCCTGTGCACCTACGGCATTGCATGCCGGGAGATTCTGAGCAAGGTCTGTCACTACGACCCGGCTGCCATTGACCAGTTCAATGTTCGGTTTACCTCGCCTGTGTATCCCGGAGAGCGCATCACGACCCAGGCCTGGGTCGATGGTGATGTCGTGTCTTTCCGCTGCAGTGTCGAGGCGCGCGACAAGGTGGTGCTGGACAACGGCTTGTGTCGCCTTCGACGGGCATGACACCAAAGCCCGCCGCTTCTCGCTCACGACTTCAAAGAATCAGGACAAGGAGACCAAGATATGAAAATCCCTAGACGCCTTTTGCTGTGCGCAGCCCTCGCGTTGACTGCACACGCACCGGTTCATGCGCAAGGCGCAGCCTTTCCCCAGAAGACCATCAAGATCATCTCGCCATACGCGCCTGGCGGATCGACCGATCTGCTGACCCGCGCAGCTGCTGAGTTGGTGGGCAAGAAGCTAGGCCAGGCGATGATCATCGAGAGCCGGCCCGGCGCGGGCACCTTGATTGCGACGAGAGCTGTGAAGGCTGCCGACGCTGACGGGTACACGCTTTTGCTCCAGTCCAACGGCTTTGTCAGCAACTTGCACGCGTTCAAAGACCCAGGGTATGCCATGGCCGACTTCAAGCCCGTGGCCGTCCTGGGCAAATCGTCTTACGTGCTCATGATTTCAACCAAGGGGCCGGCACGCGACATCAAGGAGTTTGTCGACTATGCCAAAGGCCGCGACGACCTGTCTTATGGCACGCTGGGGCGTGGTGGCCGGACCCACATCCTTGCCGAAGAGTTCGCACTGCGCGCCGGCTTCAAATGGCAAGACATTCCCTACAAGGGTGGGGCCGATGGCGTGAATGCCGTGCTCGGCCGCCATATCGATGGCTACTTTGCGTCTGTGGCATTGGCGCATCCGCATGCGCAGTCTTCCAACCTGCGCTTGATTGGCATTGCCAGCGAGGTCCGCTCCGAATTCCTGCCCGCCGTGCCGACCTTCAAGGAGGCAGGCATTCCGCAGATGACGGACGACCTCTGGATCGCCCTGTTTGCGCGCTCTGATACGCCCCAACCGCTTCTGGACACGCTTCGCGAGGCCTTCCGCGAAGTCAGTGCGTCGGAGGAGATGAAGACAGTGCGCCAGCGCATCCAGATGTCGACCTACGCCGCCAGCCTGCCCGAGTTCGAAACCTCCATGAAGGCCGCGCTCGTCCAGACCGTTCAGGAATTCAAGCAACACAACCTTCCGCGCCAGTGAAGGAACCCATCAAAGGAGAAAACACATGAAGCTCAAAGGAAAAGCCGCGGTCGTCACAGGCGGCGGACGAGGTATCGGCCGGGCCATTGCACTGGAGTTGGCCCGTCAAGGTGCAGCTGTGGTCATCAATGACCCCGGACTGGGCCGCAGCGGTGAACTCACGACGGAACGGCCTGCTGATGAGGTGGTTGCCGAAATCGTTCAGGCAGGAGGGCGTGCGGTCGCCAACCATGAGTCTGTGGCGGACCATCAAAAGGCAGGGCAGATGGTGCAGCAATGCATCGACAGCTTTGGCAGCATCGACATCCTGATCAACTCCGCTGGTGTGGTGCGTGAGCGCATGATCTGGAACATGACCGAAGATGAGTTCGACACGGTCATAGGCGTGCATCTGAAGGGTATGTGGAACATGTCCCATCACGCTATTCGCCATATGCGGAAACAGGGGTTCGGACGCATCGTGAGCCTTTCCTCAGATGCGTTCAAAGGAACCTTTGGACAGTGCAACTACGCCGCAGCCAAGGCGGGCATCATTGGCCTTACGCGCTCCATCGCCAAGGAAACGGCCAAGTTCGGCATCACCGCCAACGCACTGTGCCCTGTGGCCGATACCCGCATGACCGCTACCCCTGAAGTGGCTGCCAACCGCAAGCGCAAGCTGGAAAGCGGCTTGATTACCCAGGCGCAATATGACGCGGCCATGCAGGCCAAGGGGCCTGAGTATGTCGCTCCTCTGGCGGCCTACCTGTGCCTGGATGACGCAGACTTCATCAATGGGCAGACCTTCCACGTCGAGAAAGGGGTCATCAACACCTATTACTTTGGCGAGGACCGGAACTCCATGTTCAAGGTGGGCGATGGTTTGTTCACTTTGGAGGAATTGGAGGAATGCCTGCCTCGTGCGCTGCTCAATGGCGTGCCGCCCATCGTGCCCGTGGTCAAGTGGGAGCAGGCGCAGAAGGCTGGCGCATGACTGCCGATCTGCGTGAATTCCGCGATGAGGTGCGTGCGTTCATACGCGCGAGCTTGCCCGAGGAGTTGCGCGAGCGCGTCATCCGTGGGTATTCACAGCTAGAGAAAGCCGACTACGTGTTCTGGCAGAAGTGCCTGTACGAGCGCGGTTGGGGCGCTCCCAGCTGGCCCATGGAGCACGGCGGCGCAGGCTGGACGGCGGCGCATCGCCAGATATTCGACGATGAGTGTGCCCGCCTGGGCGCTCCACGCACCCAGCCGCAAATGGTCAAGATGATTGGCCCCATCATCTGCGCCTGCGGTACGCCGGCGCAACAGGCGCGTTTCCTGCCGCCTATTCTGACCGGCGACGAGTGGTGGTGCCAGGGCTATTCGGAGCCCGGTGCAGGCTCTGATCTGGCGGCGCTCTCGACGCGCGGGGAGCGGCGCGGTGACCACTATGTGGTGACCGGGCAGAAGGTCTGGACCTCATTCGCGCATTTTGCAGACTGGATGTTCTGTCTGGTGCGTACGGAGGTGACCGATCGCAAGCAGGAGGGCATCACTTTCCTGCTGATCGATATGCGGACACCGGGTGTCGAAGTGCGGCCCATTCGCACGCTGGACCTTGCGCACCACACCAATGAAGTCTTTTTGCATGAGGTGCGGGTACCCGTGGAAAACCGCATTGGCGAAGAAGGCCGCGGATGGACCTACGCCAAGGCACTGCTGGCGCACGAGCGCAGCGGCATCGCCGAACTGGGCAGGGCGCGAGAGCGGCTTGAACGCATTCATCGCATCGTGGCCGACCCGGTTATAGGTGGCGCCAGCTTGCAGGGCGATGCTGAGTTCATGACGCAACTGGCGCAGCTCGAAGTCGAGATGATGGCGGCTGAAGCCACCACGCTTCGCCTTCAGGAAGGCAATGCCGCGCCTGCGCTGTCTTCTGTGCTGAAGTTGCGCGGTTCCGAGATCACGCAGAGGCTGACGCGGCTGGCGGTGGAGGCACTGGGGCCGCATGCCCTGCGTTTCGACATCGAGGAAGCCAGCAGAGGCCCGCGCGAGGACGACCCCCTGCCCTCGTACGCCACGGGACGCGTTCCGGAATACATGGTGTTCCGCTCTCTCACCATCGCTGGAGGCTCCAGTGAAGTGCAACGCAACATCATCGCCAAGCTGGCCTTTGGTGATTGAAGCAAGGCCCAAACCCCATGCAATTTACTCTGACAGATGAGCAGCACCAGCTGCGTGAGGCCGTCGCGCGGTTTGTGCGTGATCGCTATACCTTCAGCGACTGGCGCCGGTGTGCCAGAGAGCTGGACGGGTTTGATGCAAGCACCTGGCTGCAGATTGCCAGCATGGGCTGGACCGCGGCGGCTGTGCCCGAAGCGTATGGCGGCATGGGGCTGGGGCCGGTGGCCCACGCGGTGATCCAGGAGTCGCTGGGCGCAGCTCTGGTGCTGGAGCCGTTCTGGAGCAGCGCAGTCATGTGGGCTGAGCCGCTGCGTCTTGCCGGAACCGAGGCCCAGAAGTCCACCTGGTTGCCAGGCATTGCCGACGGCAGCGTGCGAGGGGCTTTTGCGCTGTTGGAGCCAGACACGCGTTACGACTGGTCCGCCATTGCATGCCGGGCCAGGCAGGAGGATGATGGTTGGCTGTTGCAAGGGCGCAAGCTGGCCGTGCTGGATGCGCCCCATGCCCATCAACTGATGGTGGTGGCCCGCACCAGTGGCAGTCCTGGCGAACTTGCAGGCCTGTCACTGTTCAGGGTGGCTGCAGATGCGCAGGGCCTTGTGCGCAAAGACTTCCGCACCGTGGATGAGCGGCGCGCGAGTGACCTGTCGTTCGAGTCTGTGCAGGCGGAACTGGTCGGAGTGGCGGGCGATGCATGGGGTGTTGTCGAACAAACCATAAACCTCGGGATTTCGGCGCTGTGTGCCGAGGCAGTGGGCGTCATGGCCAGCACTGTGGAGGCGACGGTGGCCTATCTGAAGACCCGTCATCAGTTCGGCCGCCCCCTGGCGCAGTTTCAGGTGCTACGACATCGCGTAGCGGACATGGTGATGGCGCTGGAGCAGTCCCGCTCGCTGGCGATGCGGTGTGCGCTTTCCATGGGCGATTCACCTGCGGAGCGTTCGAGGGTGGCCGCGGCGGCCAAGGCGCAGATTGGTTCAGCGGGGCGGTTCATCGGAGAAAGCGCTGTGCAATTGCATGGCGGCATTGGCGTGACCGACGAGTTGCAGATAGGCCATTTCATGAAACGCCTATTGGCCATAGACATTCTTCTGGGCGACACGCGCCATCACCTGGCGCGCATAGCGCGACGTGAAGCCGTTCTTTGATCACCGGACCCTATTGAATACGACTGGAGTACTGATGAACGATTCTCCCTTGCAAGTCCGTATGGAGGGCTGCGTGGCCATTCTGACTTTGTCAGCACCCGAGCGCCGCAACGCCCTGTCTACGGAGATGCGGCACGAACTGTTGACCCAGCTTCGGCGACTCGGTGAAAACGACGAAGTGCGTGCACTGGTGCTGACAGGGGCGGCGGGGCATTTTTGTTCTGGCGGTGACGTGAGCCAGATGGCCGCGCCGGGCCAGGCGCGAGACATCGTGATGGGTGGGCGCCGGCTGGAGATATTGCACGACTGCATCCGCCTGATGGTGGGCGGGCCCAAGCCGGTAGTGGCCGCGGTGGAGGGCATAGCTTTTGGTGCCGGTATGTCGTTTGCCATGGCCTGTGACTGGGTGGTGGCTGCCGAAGACGCCCGATTTGGAGCCGCCTTCGGCAAGGTCGGGTTGATGCCCGATTGCGGACTTCTTTGGACGCTGCCCCGCCGCGTGGGTGAGGCCGCCGCACGCGATGTGCTGCTGACGGCTCGGGTGGTGGGCGCCCCACAGGCCAAGACCCTGGGCATGGTGGACGAAGTGGTTGAGCCCGGGCAGGCTCTGGCCGCAGCAATGAAGAAGTGTGCAGAGTACTCAGTGGTCGCTCCTCGTTCTGCTGCCGCCGTCAAGGCGATGCTGGCACGGGCGCCGACTTCCTTGAATGATCTTTTGCAGATGGAAGCGGATCTGCAGCAGAGCTTGCGGCAAAGCGTCGACCACGAAGAAGGTCGCAGAGCTTTCACGGAAAAAAGAGCCCCCGTGTTCATCGGACGTTGAGGACACCACTTCATGGCTCTTGACCCTCGTCTGCGTGAACGTCTGGTGCTGCCAGCGTTTTGCGCACCCATGTACCTGGTCAGCGGCAAGGCGCTGCTGGCGGCTGCATGCAAGGCCGGCATCATTGCGGGAACCAATCCGCGCAATTGGCCAAGCGTGCAAGCTTTTGAACACGACATGCTGGCATTGCGGCGCGAGCTGGATGAATTCCAGACTGAACATCCGCAAGCACGTGTTGGGCCCCTTGCCACCAACCTGAACCTCAGGGCCAGCCCGGAGGAGATGGCGAACTACCTTCGGATCTGCAAGGCTGCGCGGGTGGATATTGTGGTTTCGGTACGCGGAGACCCCACTCGGCTCATCGAACAAGTGCATGAGCACGGTGGGGTGGTGTGGCATGACGCGACTTCTTTGAGGTTCGCAGAGAAGGCCATTCGCGCCGGAGCAGACGGCATCATCGCGATCGCAGCGGGTGGGGGAGGCCACTCTGGAGGGGTGACCCCGCTGACATTGATTCCACAGATCAGGGCCATGTTCGGGGGAACCATCGTCATGGCCGGCGCGGTCTCCAACGGCGCCGCGATTCGCGCGGCCGAGGTCCTGGGTGCGGACCTGGCCTATCTGGGAACGCGCTTCATTGCCACGCAGGAGTCCGACGCGCCTGAAGACTACAAGCGAATGCTGGTGGATTCCGAAATTGCAGACCTTGCTTACACGGCAGCGGTCAATGGTGTGCCGGCGAACTGGCTTCTACCTTCTCTGCGCCAGCACGGCCTCGATCCGGCCATGCCCAAACCGAATCAACCTGGCGCAGAGCATCTGCCAGCGGGCGTACGCCCCTGGAAAAACGTCTGGAGCGCCGGGCAAGGCGTAGGACTGATCAACGACATCCCCACGGTATCGGAGCTGGTGCGGCGTCTGCGCAACGAATACGTGCAGGCATGCGGCGTGCCCAGCATGGTGCAGGCGGCTTCTCTCGTATAGATTTTTAGTGAAGGAGACAAACCATGAAGAGATCCTTGAACCATTCACCCGGCCTTGGCCGCGTGCTGCGACGCGCCTTGGCGGGCTTGCTGCTGGGCTCGGCAGCGCTGGGCTCCATCAACGCAGTGGCTCAGCAGGCCTGGCCCACCAAGCCTGTGCGGGTGATTCTTCCATTCGGGCCGGGGAGCGCGACCGACATCGTGGCACGAGCGGTGGCCGAAGAGTTTCGGGCTGAACTGGGCCAGCCTTTTGTGGTGGACAACCGTGCGGGCGCCAACGGTTTCATTGCCGCTGAAGCCGTGGCACGCGCACCGGCGGATGGCTATACCTTGTTCATCACATCGAACACCACCCAGACCAACAACCAGTTTCTTTTCAAGAAGCTGCCCTATGACCCGGTGAAAGATTTTGTACCCATTGGTCCCATCAATGAGCAGTACTACGTGCTCGCCGTGCCCCAGAGCCTGCCGGTGAACAACGTGGCCGAGTTCGTGGCGTGGCTCAAGGCCAACCCTGATAAGGCCAGTTATGGCTGGGGAGCGGCCGTGGCCCAGATTGCGGGTGCGACGTTTTTGAAAGAAGTGGGCGCCACGGCAACGGGTGTTCCCTACAAGAGCAGCCCCCAGGTCACCACAGATCTGATTGGCGGACAGCTCAGCTTCACGGTGCAGGGCGTGACGTCTGGCCTGCAAGTGTTGAAGAGCGGTCGCCTGAAGGCGCTCATGGTCAGCTCGCCTGTGCGCGTTCCCCAACTGCCTGACGTGCCGACCGGCGCTGAGGCGGGAGTTCCGGGCTTTACGGCATCGGCGTTCATCGGCGTGTTCGCGCCTGCAGGCACGCCGGATCACATCGTCAAGCTGCTCAACACCACCCTGATCAAGGCCTTGCGCAAGCCGGAGATGATCGCGCGAATTGACGCCTGCTGTGCTGGGCGCTTCATTCATTCCACACCGTCTGAGTTTGCGGAATACCTGCGTAAGGATCGCGAACGCTGGGCGACCAGCATCAATTCAGCGGGCATCAAGCCCGAGTAAACCTTCTCTTTCACGCATCTTTTAGTCGCATGAACTTGCCAACGTCTCCCAGTCCCTTGCCGCTTGCGGGCATCAAGGTCGCCGATTTTTCCCAGGGCGTGGCTGGTCCTCACGCCTCTTTTCTGCTCGCCAACCAGGGTGCAGAGGTGATCAAGATCGAACCTCCCGAAGGTGACTGGGGACGCAACCTGGGCAAGCGGTTTGGCAACTTCAGCGCGTTCTCGGTCTACTACAACCGGGGCAAGAGATCGCTCGCGCTGGACCTGAAGCAAGCGAAAGCGCGTGAGATTGCATTTGAAATTGCAGCTACGGCTGACGTGGTGGTCGAATCGTTCCGCCCTGGCGTGATGACGCGCATGGGACTTGATCCCGCGCGGCTGTTCGAGCGCAACCCCAAGTTGGTGTACTTGGCTGTCACGGGATTTGGCCAAAGCGGCCCGAACGCCGATCTGCCCGCAACTGACGCCATCATTCAGGGTTATTCGGGCCTGATGTCTCTCAACAAAGATGCCCAAGGCGTTCCCCAGCGCTTTCCCATGATCCTGATCGATGTGGTGTCTGGCATCTACGGCGCGCAGGCGATCATGGCGGGGCTGATACGGGTGTTCCGATTTGGCCAGGGCCAATACATAGATTGCAATCTCATGCAATGCGCCACGGCCCTGCAGGCGCCGCGCATGCTTGAGTTTCATCTGGAAGGAGGCAACCCTGAGATCATGTATGTGCCTCTCGGTGTGTACGCGACCAAGGACTCATTTATCAGCCTGTCCGTCAACCGTGATGCTCATTTCGCGATCTTCTTCGAGGTATTGGGCCGGCCGGACATTGCGCACGACCCTCGCTTTGCCGCGCGTGCCGATCGCGTGCGCCACGCCGATGCAATCAATGCCATCGTGCGTGAAAAGCTTTTGGAGCGCACGTCTGAAGAATGGAGTGTCTTGCTGTCTCAGGCCGGCATTCTTCATTCAAAGATTCGATCCTACAGCGACATATTGGGGGATCCTGAGACCGTGAAAGCTGGGCATCTGACCTGGCTGGACCACCCTGACCTGCCCAGTCCGGTGCCAATTCCCAATGTCCCTGGCGCCTTTCCCGCGGAAGGCTTCGGCTCATTGACGCACTGCCCTGAGGTGGGTCAGCATACCGAGGAAGTCCTGGCTGAGCGGGGCTTGTCCGCGCAGGATATTCAAACCGCTATTGAGCAGGGCGTGGCTTGCACGAGCAGGCGCCTGGCCTGAGTGCCACCGCGTGACACTCTAAAGCCAGGGAGAGCGCTCTCCTTAATTGCCTGATGGCCCCGTCTCCGGCTTCCCGGGGGTCGGCTGTTCTCTGGGACCGCCGAGCTCCCGCTCGGCATTCGGCGCATCTGCCACGCAGCTTCCCGAAAAAGCCCCCATCAGCCGTCAATCGTCATTCCCGGATGGCCGGCCCCGCGCGCAGGGGGGAATCCAGGGGCGCTGGAGAGGCCGTCCTGGATTCCCGCCTGCGCGGGAATGACGAGTCAGGGGTCGCACAATCGCTGCTTCCATCCTCAAAGGTCAAGGGCTCAAGAGCGGGTTGGTCACACTTGCAGACGTTCCTGACCTGAAGACGATGCACAATGTCCGTGTGCCTAACTCACCTTCTCTCCTACCCATCACGCGCCGCCATGGCCTGGACGCCTTGGCCAGCGTTGCGCTGGCCGGCCTGTTGATCACTCTGCCCGCTTGCGCCGGCCCACTGTCTGCCGGCGCAGATGGAACGCGTTCCTACACGCTGCCCAAAGCGCAGCTGGAAGAATTGATTGGCAAAAAGTTTCCGCAGCAGCGGCGTGTGTCCGGCGTGATCGACCTGACTTTCCAGCGCCCCCGGCTGAGCCTGCTGCCCGACACCAACCGGCTGGGCACGTCCATTGATCTGACGGCCGCAGAGATGCTTCTGGGCACGCGCTACAACGGCACGGTAGATCTTGACTACGGCATACGCTTCGATGCTGCGGATGGCAGCATCCGAATGACGGACGTCCGCGTCGGCAAAGTTGATTTTGCTACCGTTCCCCAGCAGTACCAGCCACTTTTCGCTCGCACCGCTCCCCGTATGGTGGAGCAGTTGCTGAACGGCATGGTGCTGCATGAGATCAAGCCGGACCAGCTGGCTATGGTCAATGGCCTGGGCTTTCGCGTGGGTGAAGTGCGGGTCACGCGCGAGGGGCTGCGTGTAGAGTTGTTGCCGGCCCTTGGAGGGCCTTGAATATCGCCTCATACCGATTGGCGTTGAATCCCTCAACACCCTACGGGCCTCTCGAGGCTTCACGCAGCGCCTTGCGCGGAGGCGAATTTAGTGTGAACGCGCCCTAATTGCTTGCGAAGAAAATTTCCACATAGGTGAATCCAAAGAAGAGTTTGACGCGTATTCAAGGCAGAGGGGCAGCAAAGTGCCGCTTCTCACTGGAACCCGAAGCTCAAACCGATTGAAAAGGAAAAAATCATGCAAGCCAAGACCATCGCCCTCGCTGCCGTACTCGCCGCCTCTTTTGCAGGTAGCGCCTTTGCCGTCCAACCCGTGTCTGGAGAAGGTCCGCAGTTTTCGTTGTTTCAAGACGGCGTCGTCACTAGCATGCTCAGTCGGGCTGAAGTGACCAATCAAGCCGTGGCCATGCCGCCCGTTGCTGGTGACCGTCCTCTCATGCAATACAACGCAAACGCCACTAGCAACACGAGCCGCGCCGAAGTTCGTGATCAGACCCGTGAAGCCATCGCACTCGGCTACCGAGTCAAAAGCGGTGAAATGCGTTGATCGCAGGCGGGGGGCGAGGCATAGTGAATCAGATCACGCCATCTCCCCCTCTCGCCTGCGCTTGCAGCAGTACCAGCCACTTTTCGCTCGCACCGCTCCCCGCATGGTGGAGCAGTTGCCAGCCCTAGGCGCGTCGTAACAACGCTTCAAGCCATCTTGCAGCCAGCGCCTGAATCCGCCAGTGCCTTCGCAGCCACGCCCAGCACTTTGTTCTCGCCTTTTTCCACCACCCGCAGATAAAAATCCTGCACCGGGTTGTGCGAACGGCTCATAGTCCATTTGCCGCGCGGGCTGTCAATGACCGCGCCTTCCATGGCTTTGTAAAGCGCTGGCTTGGCGTTCAAGTCGCCATTGACTGCTTTGGCTCCTTGCACCAACAGAAGGCCTGCGTCGTAGCCCTGCACGGAGTAGACGTCGGGCTGGGATTTGAAGGCTTTGGCGTACTCGGTGCGGAACTGCTTGTTGCGCGGTGTGGCCAGCGAGTCGCTGTAGTGCATGGTGGTCATGATGCCATCGGCAGCGGGCCCCGCGGCTTCAAGAACCCCTTCTGTCAGGAAGCCCGAACCCCAGAGTGGAATCTTTCCTTTCAGGCCTGCGGCAGCGTAGTCGGTAATGAATTTACCCGCCCCGGCACCCGCAAACATGCAGGCCACCGCGTCAGGTTTGAGCGAAGCTATTTCGGTCAGCAACGCCTGAAATTCGACATTGGGAAACGGCAGCCACAGGTCTTTGATGATGGTGCCACCGGCTTTGGTGTAGCTGTCCTTGAAGCCCTCGTAAGCTTCTTCACCCGCCGCATACTTCCAGGAAATCCAGACGGCTTTCTTCAAGCCTTTGTCCATCATGGGCTTGCCGAGCGCGAGCGTGGGCTGGGAATTGGAAAATGAGCTTCTGAAGACGTTGGGAGCGCACAAGGCCCGCGTGGCAGCATGCACGCCTGCGTTGGGAATCAGGCACAGCACACCCGATTCACGCGCGACTTTCTGAATGCCCATTTGCACGCCAGAGTGAACGGTACCCACAATAACGTCAACCTTGTCGCGCTGGACCAGCTTGCTGGCGTTCTCCACACCTTTGGATGGATCCGACTCGTCATCGAGCTTGACGATCTCCACCTCTCGCCCGCCGAGTTTGTTGCCTTGCTCCTGCAGCGCCAGCCGGAAGCCGGCCTCAATGGCATTGCCGATCTGTGCAAAGGTGCCGGTGTACGGGAGCATCAGGCCGATCTTGATCTTGCCCGTCTGCGCGCGCCCCAGGCGAGGTAGCGCGAGCGCGGAGGCGCCGACAAGAGCGGCGCCGCCTTGCGCGAGCAGCACGCGGCGGGATAGGGCATTGGATCGGGTCATTTGTTTGCCTTCCTGGTGAGTGATGTAGTGATTCGATACGAACTCAATGCTCGCTTGCATCTACCGGTTGACGGTATTGGGGGAAACACCTGATGGCCGTGACCTGGTCTTCGGATTGGGATTGGGATTGGGCCTCAGCGGACGAGGGGCTTTGTGCTTCTTTCTTCAGAGTGGCGAGGCTGGCTGGTTTTGTTCCCCCGCCCCTAGCCGGGCGCCCGCAGGCGG
>JAECRA010000039.1 GCA_015999985.1 Comamonadaceae bacterium | reverse complement strand
TGAACGTGCGCGCCCAGGCGCTGGAGATGGAGCAGTCGCTCTACACGCGCCGGCTTGAAGTGGCCAAGCGCTACGCCGCGGCGAATCGGCTGAATGATGTCGTCTTCGAAAATCCCGATGCCTGGTTGGGAATCATCACCGCTGGCAAGACCTACAACGACTTGCGTCAATGCTTCCTTGAACTGGGATTGGACGACGCGGCGCTGCGCCGCTACGGCATCCGCATCCTCAAGATGGGCATGTTATTTCCTATGGAGCCTCAGGTCGTGCGGGACTTCGCGCACGGACTGGAAGAAATCTTCGTCATAGAGGAGAAGCGTCCATTTCTGGAGATGTTTGCCAAAAACGTGCTCTACGGCATGGCCAACGCTCCGCGCATCGTCGGCAAGTTCGATGAACAGGAAAAGGAGCTGCTGCCGCACTACGGCGAGTTCGAGTCCGATGCGATCGGCCGTGCGCTGACGGCCCGCCTATCCAAGAAAGCACGTGTGGAATCGGCAGAGGCCTGGCTGCGACGACTGGACGAAATCCATGCGCGCGGCAAGTTGACCGAGACAGCGGGCCGCACCGCCTGGTTCTGCTCAGGTTGCCCACACAACAGTTCCACTCAGGCGCCAGACGGATCGATTGTCTCCGCTGGCATTGGTTGCCATACGATGGCCATGTGGATGGACCGCAACGTGGTCATGGGCACGCACATGGGTGCGGAGGGTGCGCAGTGGATCGGCATGGCGCCGTTCACCGACACCAAGCACATCTTCCAGAACATGGGAGATGGCACCTACGCCCATTCGGGAAGCTTGGCGATCCGCTATGCCGCAGCCAACAATACCAACATCACATTCAAGATCCTGCGCAACGCCCATACCTCGATGACCGGCGGGCAGGCCATCATGGGCGCACACCCGGTGGCTGCCATGGTGGCTGACCTGCTGGCCAACGGCGTGAAGAAGGTCATCGTGACCACTGATGACCTGGAACCCTATAAGGCTGTGACTTTGGTGGGAGACACCCAAGTCTGGCACCGTGACGGACTTGACGAGGCTCAGCGCCTGTTGGCCGACACGCCCGGTACGACTGTATTGCTGCACGACCAGGAGTGCGCAGCAGAGCTGCGCCGCGCGCGTAGCCGCGGCAAAGCCGAAGAGCCACGCGAGGTGGTCGTCATCAACGAGCGCGTCTGCGAAGGCTGCGGAGACTGCGGCGAGAAGAGCAACTGTATGAGCGTGGAGCCGGTCGGCACGGAATTTGGCCGCAAGACGCGCATCCATCAAGGCTCGTGCAACAAGGATTTCTCATGCGTCAAGGGTTTTTGCCCCTCATTCCTCACCGTTACACCTAATCCCGCTCCCACCGAGGGCGATGGCAAGAAAAAGAAGAAAGGCCGAATTCCGGTGTTGGAGCGTGCTCTGCCAGATCCGGAAGTCAAGATTGACGGTAATTTCGGCTTTTCTGTACACCTGATGGGTATTGGAGGTACCGGTTCGGTCACCGTGGCATCTACGATCGCCCAGGCCGCGCGCCTGGAGGGCAAACACGTGATTGGTCTGGATCAGACCGGCTTGGCGCAAAAGGGAGGCGCCGTGATCTCAGACATCAAGGTCACGACAGTGCCTTTCAACGGATCCAACAAGGTCTCGGATGGTCGCAGTGACCTGTACCTGGGCTTCGACATCCTGAACGCGACTGATCCGAAGAACCTCGACAAGTGCCACCCTGAGCGCACGATCGCCGTGGTTTCCACCACGCAAACGCCAACCGGTCAGATGGTGGCTAACCGCAACGTTCTTTTTCCGTCGACACGCGTGCTGACTTCGGGTATCGATAAAGTCACACGCAAGGCCGACAACGTGTTCCTGGATGGTCAGGCGCTGGCTGAGGGCTTGTTCGGTGATCCCATGGCAACCAACACTTTCATGGTTGGCGTGGCGTTCCAAGCCGGGACTATCCCGCTGAAGGCCGATTCGATCGAAACCGCGATCCGCAACGCCGGTGTCGGTGTGGAGCAGGGAATCGCGGCATTCCGGTGGGGACGTATGGCGGTGGTGGACCTTGCCTTCGTGACGGCCGAGGCTGACAGAGCCAATAGCACAACGCGCGCGGTTGTACCGCTGAGCATCGAAGCTGCCGCTATTGTGGACGGCACTGGTGCCATGGGGGAGCTCAAGCGCCTGCTGCAGGTGAGGGTGCCCGAACTGATTGCTTTCCAGGACGCCGCCTACGCGCGCCGTTACGCCGCTCAAGTGCAGCGCGTATCGGCAGCTGAGCAAAAAGCCACACCGGGCCAAAGCGCATTGGCCGAAGCTACGGCGCGCTACCTTTACAAGCTGATGGCCTACAAGGACGAGTATGAGGTTGCACGGCTGCACAGCGACCCGGCTTTCCTCGCAAAACTCAATGCGCAGTTTCCGAACGGCTACTCAGTGAAGTACCACCTGGCGCCCCCCGCAATTTCCAAGCGTGATCCGATCACAGGCCACCTGATCAAGCAAAATTTTGGTCCCTGGATGCGTGTCGCATTTACTTGGTTGAGTCGGCTCAAAAGCTTGCGAGGCGGGGCGCTGGATATATTCGGCAAGACCGATGAGCGCCGCGCGGAGCGAAAACTTGTTGCCGACTATGAGCGCATGCTGGATGAAGTGGTGATAAAGCTGAACACGAGCAACCATGAAGCTGCCGTGCAACTGGCTTGTTTGCCCGACGGTATCCGGGGATACGGCCATGTGAAGGAGAGGAGCATCGCTCAGGCCGAGGCGTTGCGCGCGCTAAGGCTGCAGGCATTCCGCGAGCCACCGGCACGACGGACCGTATCCGACGCTGCGGCGAAGCCGCGAACCGAACAACTGTCGGCTTGACATCCCATTACCCAGGAGGCATCGATCCATGAACACTCTCAACGGCTACGACTTTGAAGATCTGCAACTAGGCATGCGGGCCACGTTTGCCAAAACCATCACGGAAGCGGACATAGTCATGTTCGCTGCTGCATCGGGTGATTACAACGCGATGCACATCAATGAAGTATTTGCGCAGACAACCCAATTCAAAGGACGCATCGCGCACGGAATGCTTAGCGCCAGCGTCATTTCAGCAGCCATCGCGGGGCAACTGCCAGGGCCGGGCACCGTCTATCTCGGCCAGAACTTGCGCTTTAAAGCACCGGTACGACCAGGCGACACGGTGCATGCTACCGTGACCGTCAAGGAGTTGTCGTACGAGAAGAAGAGGGTGATGCTGAGCACAGTCTGTACGGTAGGCGACAAGGTGGTGGTAGAGGGCGATGCGCTGGTAATGCCGACTTCACGCAACTCCCACTGAAGGGGAGGCCATGGCGTTTCCAATACCTGAAGAATTCATCCAGGGTTTTGCCAAGGCCGGGCAAGCCTACTGGAGCAGCCTGATGTCCGGATCGTCGGATGCCGGCGGCACGTTGGACGCCAACGGCCTCGCCGCCCTTCACCAGAAGTACTGGCAGCAACAGATGGCCATATGGAGACAAGGGCTGGGGCAACCAGCCGAGCCAGGCGCTGACGTGGTGCAAGGCGATCGGCGCTTTTATGGCGAAGCATGGAAGAGCCATCCATGGTACCGATCACTTCAGCAGCAATACCTTGTGCATGCGCAGTTGCTGACCAGTCTCGCCGAGGCCACGCCTTTGCCGCCGAAAGACAAGCATAAGTTGGAGTTCTTCACGGCCCAGTTGGTCAACGCGCTGAGTCCGGCCAACTTCCCTGCGACCAACCCCGACGTTGCGCGCCAAGCGCTGGACAGCAACGGCGAAAGCTTACGGGCAGGTCTTTCCAATCTGATTGACGACCTGCAACACAAGCGCATATCGATCACTGACCGTGATGCGTTTGAGATTGGTGTGAACGTGGCAGTGTCACCGGGCGCAGTGGTATTTGAGAACGAGTTGCTGCAGCTGATTCAGTATGCACCGTCAACGAAGAAAGTGGCGGCGCGGCCGTTGGTCATCGTGCCGCCGTGCATCAACAAGTTCTATATCCTGGATCTGCAACCTGATAATTCCTTTGTGCGTTACGCAGTGGAGAACGGGCTTACGGTGTTCCTGGTGTCCTGGCGCAACCCGGAGCCCGAGCACGGCCATCTGCGCTGGGACGATTACGTAGAGCAAGGTGCGCTACAGGCCCTCGCTGTGGCGCGCACCATCAGCGGCGCCGACCAGGTCAACGCGGTGGGCTGGTGCGTAGGAGGCACCATCCTGTCGACGGCGCTGGCCGTGGCGGGCGCGCGTGGCGAGAATCCGGCTGCTAGCCTGACGCTGCTGACCACCATGCTGGATTTCGAGGAGCCTGGCGATCTGGGCGTTTTCATTGACGAGCAGAATGTGCGTCAGCGCGAACAAACTATTGGCCAGGGCGGCATCTACTCAGGCAGTGAGTTGGGCTTCGTGTTTCAGGCCATGCGTGCGAACGACCTGATCTGGCCCTATGTGGTGGATAACTATCTCAAGGGAAAATCTCCGCCGGCCTTCGACCTGTTGTACTGGAACGCTGACGCGACCAATCTCCCCGGGCCTATGTACGCTTGGTATCTGCGCAACATGTATCTGGAGAACAATTTGGTGGTAGCAGACAAACTGAGTGTCTGTGAAACACGGGTCGATCTGAGCCGCATCGACGTCCCCAGCTATGTGCTGGCAACCAAGGAAGACCACATTGTTCCCTGGCGCGCGGCCTATAGGAGCACACAGCTGTTAGGTGGGCGCACACAGTTTGTACTGGGGGCCAGCGGGCATATTGCTGGGGTCATCAACCCAGCGTCGAAGAACAAGCGCAGCTACCGCGCTGGTGGCAAACTGGGCGGCGATTCTGCGCAATGGCTGGAGAGTAGTCAGGAAACACCAGGGAGCTGGTGGCGCCATTGGCTCGAATGGCTGTTACCGCACACCGGAAAGAAGATTGCCGCCCCGCGTGAGCTGGGTCACAAGAAATACCCCACCATTGAGCCAGCGCCAGGGCGCTATGTGAAGGTCAAGGCGAGCTAAGCGATAAGGATTACGAAAGCATCCGTGCTGCAGATGCTTTCGCATCACCAGGGCTGGTTCGGTACGGCCTGCCTTGCTCGCTCTTCCCCGGTTAGCGAACTCCGCTTCCAATGGTTGAGCAGTTGACTCGGCTCGCCCGGTTACTCGATCCCTGGGTGTCCATGCGCGCCGCCGCGCGTTTCCTGAAAGTCTGAAGCCTTACCGGTTCAGCTGACGCATCAGCGCGTTTAACCCGGGCCCTTGAATGCCGCAGGCGTGCGAACGCTCCTGACGCGACACGACCTAAGTGGTTGCGTCTTTCTTCACGAGGACGTTCAGAGTGTCACTTGCGATTCCGGCCAAATAAAAAAGGGGTAGCACGGATGACCGTGTTACCCCTTTTTGGGTACTTGGGTGCGAGTACTTAGCGCGCCACTTTACCGAAGCGGTTACGGAATTTCTCAACGCGGCCGCCCATGGTGTCCACGGATTTCTGTGTGCCGGTGTAGAAGGGGTGCGATTCGCTGGAAGTATCGAGCTTGAACAAAGGCAGATCGCGCCCATCATCCATCTTGACTGTTTCCTTGGTAGGAACGCAAGAGCGGGTCACGAACTTGAAGCCGTTGGAGAGGTCGACGAAGCAAACTTCGCGGTAGTCGGGGTGAATGCCTTCACGCATGATCAAAATCCTTGTATTTACGTTGCGGGAGCCGCGCCAGCCAGTCCGGCGTACTTTCCGATAAACCTGGCATTATAAGCGTTAACCGCCTCTGCGCATCATGTCGAAGAATTCGACGTTGGTCTTGGTAGCTTTCATGCTCTTCAAAACCATTTCCATGGATTCGACCTCGTCCATGTTGTACATGAACTGACGCAGGATGCGTGTTTTTTGCAACACTTCAGGGGCCAACAGCAATTCCTCGCGGCGGGTGCCGCTGCGGTTGAGCTGGATTGAAGGGAATACGCGCTTTTCGTACAGGCGACGATCCAGATGGATTTCGCTGTTACCCGTGCCTTTGAATTCTTCGAAGATCACTTCGTCCATGCGACTGCCGGTGTCGATCAAGGCCGTAGCGATGATGGTCAGGCTTCCGCCTTCTTCGACATTGCGCGCAGCGCCCAGGAAACGCTTGGGCCGGTGCAGTGCGTTGGCATCGACACCGCCCGTCAGCACTTTGCCGGACGAGGGGACGACGTTGTTGTACGCACGGGCCAGGCGGGTAATGGAGTCCAGCAGGATCACCACGTCTTTCTTCAGTTCAACCAGGCGTTTGGCGCGCTCGATCACCATTTCGGCCACGTGCACATGGCGTGCGGCGGGCTCATCGAACGTGGAGGCAATCACTTCTGCTTTCACAGAGCGCTGCATCTCGGTCACTTCCTCTGGACGTTCGTCCACGAGGAGCATCATCATGTGAGCGTCAGGGTAGTTGGCGGCGATGGCGTGCGCAATGGTTTGCATCATCACCGTCTTACCGCTCTTGGGCGGGGCCACAATCAGGGCGCGCTGGCCTTTGCCGATAGGGGCAATGACGTCGATCACGCGGCCAGTGATGTTTTCCTCGCCCTTGAAGGCGTCGCGCTCCAGACGCATCTGCTCACGTGGGAACAGCGGCGTCAAGTTCTCGAACATCACCTTGTGCTTGTTCTGCTCAGGTTGCCCGCCATTGACGGCATCCAGCTTTGTCAATGCGAAATAACGCTCGCCATCCTTGGGGATGCGTACTTCGCCCTCGATCATGTCGCCGGTGTGCAGGTTGAAGCGTCGTACCTGGCTGGGACTGATGTAGATGTCGTCGGTGCTGGCGGTGTAGCTGGTGTCGGGGCTGCGCAAGAAACCAAAGCCGTCAGGCAATATTTCGAGCACGCCATCTGCGAACACTTGTTCGCCCGCCCTGGCGCGTTTCTTGATGATGGCGAACATCAGCTCTTGCTTGCGCATACGGCCAACGTTTTCGATCTCAAGGGCCTCGGCCTGCTTGAGTACTTCAGACACGTGCAGTGCCTTGAGTTCGTTCAGATGCATGAATGCTTGTCCTGCGATGGGGCCACCCGGATGCGCGACCAGAAAAAAACTGAAGCTAAAAAAAGAAAGAGGGGAGTGGAGGGAGGCTCAGGCAGAAGGCCTGACCTCGGGTGCCCTGGACTTCAGAGCACGGGGCTGACGTTCACTTGCGCGTCAGCAATGAGGAAAGATTATGACAGGAAAAACGCCGGCGTTGCGTGGGAATGCGAGGCCGGCGTGAGAGAACTCAAAAAAAAGTGCGCTTTGAGGCCTGGTAATTGCGCTGGATTGGCGCAGGGACTCAGGCCAGTTGTTGGTCGATGAACTGCGCCATCTGAGCCTTGGTCATTGCGCCCACTTTGGAAGCGGCGAGTTGGCCGTCCTTGAACACCATGAGCGTGGGGATGCCGCGAATGCCGTATTTGGCAGGAATAGCGCGGTTCTCGTCCACATTCACCTTGGCGATCTGGAGTTTGTCGCCATATGTACCTGCCAGCTCATCAAGAGCTGGAGCGATGGCTTTGCAGGGGCCGCACCATTCGGCCCAGAAGTCCACCAGCACGGGTTTGCTGGACTGCAGAACGTCAGTTTCGAAAGAGCTGTCGCTCACATGCTTGATCAAATCGCTGGCCATGAAAATCCTCGAAAAAACGGCGGATAAGCAGATAAAGTTGAATCATTGTGACAGAAACCCCATTTCCTTGCGCCCCTGCTGGCTCTCAGGAAGATGCCGGAGCAACCGGCGTTTTCATTTCCACCGCTGCAGACGGCCCTAGTCCCGCCCATTCAGATGTGAGCTTTCACGGGCCACACCTCGAAACCTGGCGCCTTTTACTCACCCAGGTGAAGGACCATCTGGAGGGCGGAGCCGCTCATCCGGCTCGAAGTGTCGTGTTGCTGCCGTATGCGCAGTTGGTGCCGCTGGCCATTCGTATGTGGGCCGAGCGTTTTCCCAACGGCTTTGCTCCGCGCTTTGAAACCACGAGGAGCTGGGCAGCTCGTGTCGGCATTTTTACGCCAGGCCCCAGCGATATTGCGTTCGACCATGGCCGGGATTTGCTCACTGCCACATCGTTGCTGGAAGGCGCGGGACTCGGCGCGCGGAGGGGCCTCCTTGCAGGCCCCTTGGTGGAGCAAGCCTTGCAATTAGCCCCTCTGGCAGCCAGCGTCCCATCTGCCATGCGCCAGGATTGGGCCGCGCAGGCCTACGCAGCCTTGCCCGTGATTCCCAATGGCCCGCTGGCGCTGGAGGCCGCGGTGGCGCGCATCGCGATCGCGTGGGCCGCCACTTCCGATTACGCCACCGATGTGCTCTTCGAATCGCGGGTGGCGCGCGATATGGATGCGCTGCTGGTCGTCAATGGCTTGCAACCCGATGAGTTGACGTCGTCTCTGGTCGATCATTTTGCGGACCGGGCGCTGGTATTGACACCAGACTCTGGTGCGGCGCAAGGCGCTATTTCCTTGCATGCCACCCGAGACGGAGAGGATGAAGCGCAGCGCGCAGCGGCCTGCGTGCTGGATCACATCTGTGCCGGCCGTGCGCCCGTTGCGCTGGTGGCTGGAGATCGTATGTTGACGCGGCGGATCAGTGCACTGCTCGTCGCGAAAGGCGTACGCCTGCGCGATGAAACTGGGTGGAAGCTTTCCACCACTTATGCCGCTGCGCAGTTGATGAGCGCGTTGCGCGCATGTGCGCACCATGCATCTACCGATGCGGTCATTGACTGGCTCAAGTTGTCGCCAGCCTTCGCGGTTGCAGAGTCCGCTGCCTTGCAGGCGCTGGAAAAAGATTTGCGTCGTGGGTCCGTGAGAGACTGGGCCAGCGCCATCGGCTTGCCCGATCATGGCCCGCTGATGATCAGCATTGAGGCGCTTCGGCAAACCATGCGCCAGCCGCGCCGCCTGCCTGATTGGTTGGCAGCCATGCAGGCGCTGTTGGAAGCGGCTGGTTTGTGGCGCGCATGGGCCGCAGATGCCGCCGGTGAGTCCGTGATCGCGGCCTTGGGGTTGCACGAGAGCAGGCAAGTAGAACTGCAGGCGTGGCCTGCTGCGCAGCGCAACATGTCCTTGAGCGAGTTCACAGCCTGGACGAGCGCTGCTCTGGAGGCCGTCAACTTCAAGCCGCTGGCGCAGGCAGACGCGCAAGCCGTTATCTTGCCCATGAGCCAGTTGCTGTGCAGGTTGTTTCCAGCGCTCGTGTTGCCAGGCGCTGACGAGCAGCGCCTGCCCGCAGCGCCTGAGCCGCCGGGCTCGTGGAGCACCGCGCAGCGCATAGCCATGCGACTGCCTACCAGGGATTTGCTTGAGGCGGCCCAACGCGAGGCTTGGCGCATTGCGCTGCAGACACCTGCGGTCGATGTCCTGTGGAGGCACAGCGACGACAGCGGAGAGCCGTTACTTCCCTCGCCCCTGGTCCAGGCGCTGCGTTTGCGAGGAGAGGGTGACGAGGGTCAAGATCCCAGGCACGCGCGCGTGGTGGAAACGCGACCTGTTTACGCCCCGGAGCCGCGTGGAGATGCGCTGCCATCCATGCCCTTGTCTGCAAGCAGCTACGACATGCTGCGCACTTGCCCCTACCGATTCTTCGCGCTGCGCCAGTTGGGCTTGCAGGATGAGGGCGAGCTGGATGTGGATGTCGATAAGCGGGACTTCGGCAATTGGGTGCACTTGACGCTCAATCTCTTTCATGTGGCGCTGCAAGCCGACCCTGGCGCTGATCGGGTGGCTTTGCTCGATGCTGTGGCCGTTAAAGCCACGCAAAGCCAGGCTTTGGACGAAGGCGAGTTTTTGCCCTTTGGAGTAGGGTGGCCAGGCCTGCGTGATGGTTATCTGCGCTGGCTTGCTGACCACGAAGCCACTGGCGCCGTGTTTGATGTTGCGGAGGCAGACGCCAAGGCGACTTTGGGAATTTTGCAGCTGCGCGGACGCCTTGATCGGGTAGATCGCTTGCCTGATGGATCGCCCTTGGTGGTGGACTACAAGACCGAAGCACTGAAGCGCACCACGGACCGGTTAAAGGCGGGCAATGAGGACACGCAGTTGCCTTTCTATGCGCTGCTGTCAGGTGCGGATTCGCCGCGCGCGGCTTATGTGAACGTGAGTGAGCGAGAGGGAACGAGCTCGCATGAGCCGCCGGATTTGCTGCTGTTGGCACAGCAGTTGTATGAAGGCATGGAAAACGATATCGGACGCATATCTCAGGGCGAGCCATTGCTTGCATTGGGAGAGGGCGCAGTGTGTGAGTGGTGTGAGGTGCGTGGTATGTGCCGCAAGGATTTCTGGAGCGGCGAATGAGCATGAACCCCGCTTACGAACACAACGGCCAATCCTGTACGCGAGAGGCCTTCTATGCCATTGCCTGCGACCCCCGTCGCAGTGCGGCGGTGGAAGCCTGCGCGGGCGCAGGCAAGACGTGGATGCTGGTGTCTCGCATCCTGCGGGCGCTGATTGATGGGGCCGCGCCGCATGAGATTCTTGCCATCACGTTCACCAAGAAAGCTGCCGGTGAGATGCGCCAAAGGCTGCAGGAATGGCTGTCAGACTTTGGGCAGGCGAAGCAGGGGGAATCACAGGCCGAATGGAGCGAGCGTGTGCGCAAGGAGTTGGTTTTCCGCGGCGTGGAGCCTTCTTACCTGGCAGCTCAGACTGAGCGCTTGCAGAACCTTTATCGGTCAGTTCTCGAGCAGGCGCGGCCAGTCCAGATCCGCACATTTCATAGCTGGTTCGCAGCTCTGCTGCGAACGGCGCCTTTGCAGGTGCTCGACGACCTGGGCCTGCCTTCCAACTATGAATTGCTTGAAGACGATCAGGACGCAGTGGCAGAGGTCTGGCGCCGTTACCTGCGCGTGGTCGCGGCCGATGAGGTTCTTCGTGCGGATTACACCGCGCTGGTGCAAGAGCATGGCCGCCACCAGGCGCATCAGGCCTTGAACGCCGCCTTGTCCCGGCGAGTCGAATTCAACATGGCGGAGGCGGCGGGCATTCTGGAAGAGGCCGTGCCCCCTTTTGAGGCCGTCGTGCCGGAGTTGGCCGGCCTGTCTCAACCCGCGGAATCGTTGGCTTCAGAGTCCGCGCGTGCGCGCTGGCTGGAGCGTGCCGCTGCCTTGGGGCGTGAAGCGAACAAAACCCCGCAAAAGGCGGCCAATGCCGTGGTCGACGCGTTTGGATTGCCTGAGCTTGTGGCGCGGATGGCCGCACTGCGCAAGGCGTTTTTCGTGGCCGGTGAGAACCGTCTCACCCAGCATCTGAAAAAGTTTCCGGCGGCCCAGGAAGCTGAAACTGAGCTGCAGAGCCTGCTGCTGGCAGCTTGCCAGTACCGAGGGCGGTTGCACCAGCAGAGATTGGTAAGACTGTCGAGAAGCCTGATCCATGAGTTCGCCAATCTGAAGCGCGAGCGGGGCTGGATCGACATGGGCGATATCGAGCGAGCGTCGCTCACCTTGCTCAGCGACGACGTTCTCTCAGGTTGGGTGCAGGAGCGGCTGGACGCGCGTGTTCGCCATTTGCTGATCGACGAATTTCAGGACACGAACCCACTGCAGTGGCAGGCGTTGAGCGCCTGGCTCTCTGGCTATGCCGGTTCCGGCGGGGGGCACGGCGCGCCGAGTGTGTTCATTGTGGGCGATCCCAAGCAGAGTATTTATCGTTTTCGAAGAGCGGACCCGCAGGTGTTCGTCGCCGCCAGGGAGTTTGTGAAAACTGCTTTGGGCGGTGACCTGCTCGCATGTGATCACACCCGGCGCAACGCGCAGGGCGTGCTCGGTGCTGTCAATACGGTGATGCTGGCCGCGCAGGGCGCAGGCGAATTCGAGGGCTATCGTGCCCACAGCTCAGAGTCCGATGTCCCAGGTGAAGTGCGCGCGCTGCCCGCCATTGCTCGCCCTGAACGCACAGGTACCCTGGAGGCCGACCCGCTTTTCTGGCGTGACAGCTTGACTACGCCACGCACGATTCTCGAAGACACGCTGCGAACGCTGGAGTGTCGCCAAGCGGCTCAATGGATTGCCACGCAGGTGCAGGCCGGAATCGCCTTGCGGGAGATCATGGTGCTGGCGCGCAAGCGGGAGCCGCTGGGCGTTTTGCAATCGGAGCTTCGGAAAATCGGTATTGCGTGCGAGCAACCGGAAGAGCAGTTGCTTGGCGATCTGCCGGTGGTTCAGGATGTGCTCGCCCTGATGGATGCCCTGATTTCTCCTGATCACAATTTGTCGCTCGCGCGGGCGCTGAAGTCTCCCTTGTTCGGCTTGGGCGACGATGATCTGGTGCGGATCGCCTTGCTGGCGCGCTCTGGTGCGCATAGAGGCGCTACCTGGCTTGATCTGCTCAAGCATGTAGCGCTGGAGGCAGCTGATGGGCCCGCGTTGCATGAGACTCTCATGCAATACCGGAGGTGGCTTACCAACTTGCCTCCCCATGATGCCTTGCAAGCTATCTATAGCCACGGTGATGTGCTGGCCCGCTACGCTGCTGCTGCACCTGCTTCAGAGCGAGAGCATCAGTTGGTGGAACTGCGTGCACTTCTCGCTGCCGCGTTGCAGGTCGGAGGGGGGCGCTATTTGACGGCCTATCAACTGGTTCGTGCCCTGCGCCGGCAGCGAATTGCGGCGCCTCGCCAGGCCAACCCTGATTCGGTCCGGCTGCTCACCGTGCATGGCGCCAAAGGCCTGGAGGCCGACACGGTGATATTGCTAGACGCACAAGCTGCGCCGCCACGAGCCAAGAACATGGGTATTCTGATCGAATGGCCCGGTGAATCGCCCGCTCCGCTTCAGTTCGTTTTCGTGGCGAGCGAGAAGGATTTGCCTCCCAGTGCTGCTGATCTTGCGGCGAGCGACCGGTTTGAGGCGGCTCGCGAAGAGCTCAATGCGCTGTATGTGGCCATGACACGTGCCCGCGAAAGATTGGTGCTGTCCAGCGTAACGCCCCATGTGGCTTCCGTCAGCAGTTGGTGGCAGCGTATCGAAGCTTTGGCCGAGCCCGAAGCTGCGCCCAGCTCAGAATATTCGGACTCCGCATTGCCGCAGGCTTCGTTCGAGCTGCTGGAAGTGCCCTCACTCGCCGGCGTTTCAGCCCTGCCGGAAAGCAGTGGGGCCTTTGTCGAATTCGGGCAGCCTGAGCCTGAAGTCAGTGACGCATCTCGCTTGGGGCAAGCCATGCATTGGTTGCTTGAGCATGCCGCTGATACGCCGCTGGGCTGGCGGCCTGAAAGGCTAGGCCAAGCGATGCAGCGATTTGACGCCAGTGTTGACCAACTCGCCCGTGCAGAAGCGCTGGCTCGTCGCATTCTGGAGGGGGAGGGGGCCTGGGCGTGGAATGCCGACCACATCGCAGAACATTTCAATGAAGTCGAGATGATCCATGAAGGTCAGTTGCTGCGCATGGACCGCCTGGTTCGTCGGCGTGCCGGGCCACACGGACCCGAGGCATGGTGGGTGCTTGACTACAAGAGCGCTGCCAAACCTGAGCGTGACCCCTTGCTGCTTGAACAAATGGCGCGCTACCGTGCGGCGGTTCAGGTGGCTCATCCTGCGCAGGTCGTACTAGCGGCCTTTCTGAGCGCAGATGGACGACTGGTGATTGCGCAATAGGGACATGCTGATTTTTTGCTTTTCCATCTCTGGCTTCATGAAAGAGGTGTATTTCCGGCCTTCCTGAACCACTCCAGCAAAAAGCTGTGGAAACCCTCGGCGACAGGGGTGAGCGAGCGCTTGCTGGATGAGTAGATCGCGAACTGCCGCAAAACTTCAGGCTTGACGAGGGGAATCATGCGCAGCTGATGCATGTCGCACATGGGGCGAACATAGCCCGCGCATATGGCGCTTCCGAAGCCGCTGGCTACCAATGCGAGCCCGGTGCCCATGTGCTCCACTTGTCTGGCCGCTTCCAGGCGCGGCCCATCCGGCAGGGCGGCATTGATGCGTTGAGGTGTATCAATGCCCGTGAATATCAAAGGCTCGCTTGACAGTTCGTTCCAGCGCAAGGCCTTGCGTTTGGCCCATGGATGATCTTCATGGCAGGCCACATGAACCTGAGAATGAAACGCCGGGCTGGCGTGAAGTTCCGGGCCCGTCAGCATTTGCAGTGTCACGGCAAGGTCCACGCGTCCGGCTTCCAGGTTGGGAAGGATCTCATCAACCGGCAGATCGATAGGTTCCAGACGAACGCCGGGCCTAAGCGTTCGAAAGGCCCTCAGAGCAGGGGGCATCAGTGTCCAGGCAATCACCTGGCTGGTGGCTATGCGCACGATACCCGTCTTCTGGCTTCGCACTTCCTGCGCGCACCGTTGCGCTCCCTCCAGCTCCAGCAGTACCCGCTGCGCGTAGGGCAGGTACTGCTTGCCAGCCGCAGAAAGTTGCAGCTGGCGGGTGGTGCGATCGAAAACCCGGAACCCCAGTGTTTGCTCAAGCTCGGAGATGAGGATGCTGAGGGCCGAAGGTGTGACATGCATGGTGCGCGACGCTGCGACAAAGCTGCCGAGCTCTGCCACGTTGACCAGGGTTTGCAACTGGCGCAAGGTCACAGAAGCGTTGATTGATTCATAAGCCATAGCTCAATAATCAATAAAAAACATTAGCTTGTCTAGTGGGAAGGTCGCAAGGACACTGGGAGGAAGGAGACAAGCCAACAATGAAGTACTTCGTTAGAGTCATCTCATCATGTCTGATGGGTTTTTGCCTGGCCCCCGCTGCGGCCTATGCACAAGAATGGAAGCCCACGGCTGCGGTTGAATTCATCGTGCCCTCCGGGCCCGGCGGAGCCGCCGACCAGTACGCCCGAGCCATGGGAGCGGCTTTTCAGAAAATGGATCTATTGGGCGGCCAAGCCTGGGTGCCCCAGAATAGATCTTCAGGCACTGGCGTCATTGCACTGCAAGCCTTACAGCAGAAGCCGGGCAATCCTCATTCGATGACCCTTCTTCATACGGGCATCAATGTTTCCAATCTCACCGGCGAGCTGAAGCTGACTCCGGCTGACTTCACTCCGACGACTGTGTTCCTGCGCGAGACCATGGCTCTTACGGTGAAAGCCGACTCCAAGTTCGGGAATGCGCGTGAGTTTGTCGAGCAGGTCAAGCGCGACCCCGGGAGTGTTCGCATAGGCTATCTGGGACACCACGTACTTTTATCGCTCGCCAAGCCGTTGAAGGCTGCGGGAGTGGACATCAAGAAGCTGACGCTGGTGCCTTATAAATCCACGGCCGAAGCATTGACCGCTCTGCTTGGTGGATTCGTGGATGCGGTGCCAGGGAGCACGCCCAATCTTCTGGGAATGATCACTGGTGGGCGGGTGCGCGCACTGGCCGTTTCCTCCGACGAAAGGCTGGGAGGGGCATTTGCCAGTGTCCCCACCTGGCGTGAGCAAGGTGTAGATTCGAGTTTCAGTTCCGTCTACGGAATACTGCTGCCCAAAGGCGTGTCGCAAGACGCAGTTCACTATTGGGAAACGGCTTTTCAGAAGCTGTCGGCCAACCCTGACTGGATAGCCCTTCTGGAGCGCAATGGGGCGCATCCTGTCTACTGGAACCAGCGGCAGACCATTGAATACCTTGCCAAGGAGCGTCAGGATCTTGCGCCGTTGGTCAAAGATCTCGGCTTGGGAGCGAACTGATGGCGGTATCTCAGGCGGCTTCGGCTGGGCCGTTGGTGGGCGTTCGCGTGATCGAGTTGTGCAATACCTTTGCCGGCCCGGCGTGTGGCCGACTGTTGGCAGACTTTGGTGCCGAAGTCATCAAGGTCGAACCATTCGAAGGCGACCCCGTACGCCAGATGGGCTTGTTTTCCGAAGGCGTTTCGTTGCAAGCGGTGTCCATCCAGCGCGGAAAGCGCAGTATTGCCATTGATCTGAAGACAGCAGCGGGCCAGCGGCTACTGCGTGAACTGTTGGTGGGCGCCGACGTGATGATAGAAAACAACCGTCCGGGTGTGATGGAGCGTTTGGGTTTTGGTTGGAACGCCGTGCATGCGTTGAACGAACGCCTGGTGATGGTGCGCATCAGTGGATATGGCCAGACGGGACCCAACGCTTCACGGCCTGGGTATGGCGCCATTTGCGATGCGTTTGCGGGAGTGCGTGAACTGACGGGTGATCCTGACCGGCCGCCCAGCCGTGTGGCGTTGGCCACTACCGACTACCTGACAGCCGTCTATGCCGCGTTTGGCACGATGATGGCTCTGTTTCACAGACAGGCAAGTGGACGTGGGCAACTGGTGGACGCCGCCTTGTACGAAACCGCTTTCTCCATGATGGAAGGCTTTGTGCCCGCATTTGAGAAGCTCGGCCATGTTCCCAGGCGGCAAGGGCCAAATCTTCCGAACGTAGCGCCCAACAGCCTGTATCCGACGACTGATGGGTATGTGCTGATTGCCGCGAACAATGGTCCCACGTGGGAGCGGTTGCTCGCGGCCATCGACCGTACAGATCTTGCAGTTGATCCGCGGTTTATCTCTGTCTACCTGCGGGGGCAGAATGCGGCGGCGCTGGATGCCCTTATCAGCGAGTGGACGAGCCACTACACGGGCGCCGAAGTGGAAGCCGCCATGCTGCGGGCCGGTGTGCCATCTTCCCGGGTCTTCACCTTGGCAGATGTGTTCAAAGATCCGCATTTTGAGGCCCGCCAGATGCTTGTGGACGTGCCTCACCCGGTCTTGGGGTCTACCCGCCAGCAGGGCATTGTGCCCAAGCTGTCGGAAACGCCTGGGCGTATTCGCTGGAGCGGACACGAGATCGGTGCGGACAGTGAAGACATCCTTTCGCAGGTGTTGGGCTACGACACCCAGGGCATCGAGAAGCTCTTGGCAGACGGCGTGGTTCGAAAGCACCCAAGCGAAAGTGCAGGGGCCTGAGCCATGCCCATGTTTCCTTCCAATGAATGGGGTCAGGAGCTTCAGGATCTTGACGAACGTAGAGCACGTGCCCGGCAGATGGGTGGCGTTGACAATCTGGCGCGCGCAAGCGAGCGTGGCATGTGGAATGCACGTGAACGTGTGGACCACTTGGTCGACGAGCAGTCGTTCATGGAGTTCGGCGCACTTGCGGGGAAAGGGCGCTACGGGCCAGACGGAGCGCTTGAAAGCTTCACGCCCTCGATTCACGTGGTGGGGGTAGGCCGTATTGAAGGCCGAAAAGCCGTTGTGGTCTCAGACGATTTCAGTATTCGCGGGGGTTCGTCAGAGGCTGCCGTTGCCGAGAAATGGATCTACTCAGATCGCTATGCCTATGAATACCGGCTGCCAATGGTGCGCATAGTCCATAGCTCGGGCGGCAGTGTCAATCTGCCGATGCAGATGGGTTACACCAAAATTCCTGGATACGCGCTGCTGCCGTCCGTACCGCTTTTGGGGCTGGCGCCCGTGGTCGGCATCGTCATGGGACCTGCTGCGGGCTTGGGGGCGATTCGCGCTTGCACTGCTCATTTCAGCGTCATGGTCCGAGGGCAAGGCCAGGTGTTTGCAGGTGGTCCGCCTGTCGTCAGGCAGGCCTTGGGCATATCGGTGGACAAGGAAGACCTTGGCGGCTGGGAGGTGCACAAGGCCAATGGCGTGGTGAACAATGGCGCGGATACCGAGGAAGATGCGCTGGCCCAGGCTCGCAGATTCCTGTCGTACTTGCCGGCCAACGTCTACCAGCAGGCAGCGCGTACGGAGCCCGCTGATCCACCAGTCGAATTGCAGCAGTGGCTCAACGATGCCATACCGCGTGACCGTCGGAAAGTGTTCGATCCCAAGCGTATTCTGCGGGCGATATTCGATGCAGACTCCGTCTTCGAAATGTCGCCCCAGTTTGGTGGATCACTGGTCACCTGTTTTGCACGCCTTAGCGGGTATTCAGTGGGCGTAATGATCAACAACCCGCGCATCATGGGCGGAGCGCTCACCCGGTCTGCAGCCCAGAAGATGGAGCGCTTTGTCGATCTGTGCGACACCTTCCACCTGCCTATTGTGAATCTGGTGGACCAACCGGGCTCCATGACGGGCCCAGACGCCGAGCGTGAGGGCACCATTGCTGCGGTGCTCAGAGCCAGCTCCGCTATCGAGCAGTCATCAGTGCCTTGGCTCGCTATGGTGATTCGGCGTTGTTTCGGTCTGGCTGGAGGCATGCTGAGCCCTTGGAACGGCGCCAACGGCATGGCGCTAGCGCATCGCTATGCCTGGCCTTCTGCACGCTGGGGCTCCATTCCCATTGAAGGCGGTGTGGATGCAGCGTATGCCAAAGACATCAGCGCAGCACCGGACCCGCAGGCACGCAGGGCTGAACTCGAGACCTTGGCCCATGCGGTGGGATCGCCCATGCGCACTGCAGAGCGCTTCGGGGTGATTGATGTGATCGAACCCGCAACGACACGTTCCGTGCTCGTCGACTGGGTTGAAGACGCTTATGCGAAATGCGCGACCACTCTTGGCCCCAAGTGCCGAACCATGCGATGAAGCGGAAGACATGACTCAAAAATACACCCCGGCAGCTGCACTGGAGGAATTCGATAGGCGCCGATCCGTAGCCAGGGGCATGGGATCGCCCGAGAAACTGAGCCGGCGAAAAGAAGCCGGACTGTTGGATGCACGAGCCAGGCTGGATCGCCTGTTTGACGCCGACAGTTTCAGTGAGATCGGCTTGTTTGCACACTCTGGAGCTGATCCTGCGCAGACACCTGCTGACGGCAAGGTGGCCGGCTACGGAAAGGTCGATGGCCGGGCTGTCGCTGCAGTTTCAAATGACTTCACCGTCATGGGGGCCTCGAGCACCATCGTCAATGGCCGCAAAGTTGGTCACATGAAACGTGTGGCCGCCCAGCGTGGCCTACCTTTGGTGTTTCTGGGTGAATCTTCAGGCGCTCGAATTCCCGAAACCATGGGGGCAGCCGGCATGGGCGCCAGCGGGAGCGATCCGACCCAGTACATGCGGCAGCGTGAAACGCCGTGGGCTGCGGCCATCCTGGGCCCTTGCTTTGGCTCGTCCAGCTGGTATAGCTGCCTCTCGGATTTCAAGGTCATGCGGCGCGGCGCTTTGCTTTCGGTGTCCAGCGCACCGCTGGTCAAGCAAGCGACGGGTGCCCATGTAGAGGCGCAAGACCTGGGTGGCTGGCGGCTCCATTCCGAGCACACTGGCCTGGTGGATAGGGTGGTCGACAGCGATGAGGAAGCTATCGATGCCATCCGAAAGTTCCTGTCGTATCTGCCTTCGCATGCTGCACAAGCGCCGCCCAAGCAAGCCGTTCCTGCCGGATCGGGAGATGGCATGGAACGTATCCTGGATCTGCTGCCCGACAACCGGACGCAAGTCTATGACATGAAGAAGGTGCTGCGAACTGTGGCAGACCGCGATAGTTTCTTCGAGCTGAAAGCTAACTTCGGCAAGACCGGAATCATCGCTCTTGCTCGTATCGGTGGGCACTCGGTGGGCATGATTGCAAGCAACCCCATGCAGCGCGGCGGTGCATTGCAGATTGAGGCGTGTCAGAAGATTGCCTCGTTCATCGTCCTATGCGATTCATTCAACATTCCCCTGATCAATTTCGTGGACGTGCCAGGCTTTGCCATCGGGCTGGACGCAGAGCAAAAAGCCGCGCCTGCGCGCATCATGAATTACATGACTGCACTGCAATTGGCCACCGTGCCCAAACTGACAGTCATCGTGCGCAAGCTGTACGGCCAAGCCTATCTGAACATGGGCGGTGGGCGTAATTCGGATGAAGTCGCTGTGTGGCCTACGGGAGAAATCGGGTTCATGGCACCTGCAGCAGGCGTCACCGTGGTGTATGGGATCGGCCCTGGAGACGAGGGCTTCGACGAAAAAATGGAAGCGTTCGAACGGGAGACCAGCCCATGGGCCATGGGTGGGCAGTTCTCCGTGCAGGAGGTGGTCCGGCCGAGCGAGACGCGCGACTACCTGATTCGCATGCTTGAAGTGCATCAGCTCCGAGCCACGGGCGGGGTTGGCCAGCGCCTGTTGCGTGCCTGGCCTTGTTATTTGTAAGCCCCAATTGCCGAACCAAGGAGTGTTGCCATGAGACCCCACGCAGTAAGTCGCCGCGCCGCCACGGCCCTTCTGGCCAGCAGCCTGATTCCGCTCGCCCGCGCTGCCGATCCCTCGTACCCCAGCCGTTCGATCACCATGATCGTGCCCTTCGCGGCCGGGAACGTCACAGACGCGATCGCGCGCCTGCTGGCGGACCGTCTTTCCGCATCGCTTGGCCAGGCAGTGGTCGTTGAAAACAAGCCTGGTGCCAGCGGGGGCATCGGTATGGCTGCCATTAGCCGAGCGCAGCCCGATGGCTACACCGTAGGGCTCTGCGCGATTGGTCCATTGGCGCTCAATCCCGCGCTCTATTCCAAGCTGGCCTATGACCCCATCAATGGAGTGATGCCTGTCTCAGTGGTCTACAAAGGCCCCATGCTGATACTGGTGCACGCCAGCTCGCCCTGGAAGACGCTGAAGGACCTCGTCGAAGCGTCACAGCAGAACAGTCTGGACTTCGCTTCACCAGGCGCGGGCTCCTCTCAGCACCTGACGGCCGAACTTTTCAAGCGCGCCTCTGGCGCCAAGCTCAATCACGTACCCAATCGGGGAAGCGGTCAGGCCGCCACGCTGCTGCTGGGCAAGCATGTGCCGGTGCTATTTGAAGTCACCACCGTCGGCGTGCCGTATGTGAAGCAAGGGCAGATGCGCGCACTGGCCATCAGCTCCGCCGAACGTCTGCCGGCCCTGCCCGATGTGCCTACGGTACGCGAAGCGGGATACCCCGTTACCACAGAGGGCTGGCTGTGTTTGATCGCACCTGCGGGCCTGCCGGAGCCGCTCCTGCAACGCCTGTCCGAGGAAACCAGCAAGATCATGAGGCTGCCAGACGTGCAGGCACAGGTGGCCAACCTCGGCGGCTTCGCGACATCGCTCTCATCTTCGCAATCCGCAAGCTACGTGCAAGCGGAGATCAAGCGGTGGGGCGAATTGATTCGCTCCCTCAACATCAAGCTCGATTAAACATCACCGGTATATTCAAGGAAACCTCATGGCGAGAATGGAAGTACGCGCAGAAGTCACTGGGACAGTCTGGAAAATCATCGTTCCAGTTGGCGCAAGGGTAGAGGCTGAAGAAGCAGTCCTTATTGCCGAATCCATGAAAATGGAAATCCCGGTCACCAGCGAGCGGGCGGGGACCGTGGTGGAACTCAGGGTCGGTGAGGGAGAAGCCGTAGAGGACGGCCAAGTGGTCGCGATTATCGAGACCTGAACGCGATTAGCTCCCGATGAATTGCTGCGCTGCCACTGCCTCGCATGCATCAAGTACAAGCTGAGCTGCCATGGGTGGGGTATGCCCCTTGCGGTGTAGCACTACGATCGCGCGCTCGAGTGTCATGCCCTCCAGCGCTACCTCCACCACATCGGCCCGCCTCGCGTCTGGTTGAATCAATTGTCGTGGTACGAAGGTCAGGAACGGGCCTCGCTGCAGCAGCGACATGATGACCGTAGCCGAGTTGGTTTCCACGACCGCGTGGGGCGGGGCGCATCGCGCCGCCACGAATAGATCCGCCAACCGTTGCCAGGGCGGTCCGTCTCTGGCGGGCGTGATCCACGGGTACTTCAGCAGCTCAACCGGTTGCACCAAGCGTTTGCGCGCCAGGGGATGGGCCTTTCCGCAGCACACCACAAAGTGATCCTTGAAGAGTTCGCGCCAGGCCAGATCTGGGCTCACGCCTCTCGAGGGCAGGTTGGTCAGGGCGAAATCCAGTTCACCACGCACCACAGATTGCGCCACACCTTCATAAATCAGAGCTTCGGTCACGGTGATGTTGATGGACGGATGAGTCACTGCGAGACGGGCGAGCACTTCGGGCATGAAGTGGGGCGCCAAGGCGGGCGCAATACCTATCCTTGCTTCCCCTACTTCACCAGCTTTGAGTTTTTGCAGCTCGGCAATCGAGGCGCGCACGTCCGACTCGATCGCCTGACCGCGGCGAGCCAGCGTGTCTGCGTACGAAGTGGGCGTAATGCCTTTGGTCGTGCGATTGAAAAGCGGCACATCCAGCTCGGCTTCCAGCTTTCGGATGCTTTTGCTCAGGGCCGGCTGCGAGATTCCCAAGCGCGCGGCCGCCTTGCCAAGACTTCTCGTTTCATAGGCTTGCAGAAAGTGCTTCAGCAGCCCCAGGTTCATACTCATAACTATAGGTTTCTAAGGCATTCCTTTTAGTCTACTACCGGATATGACTTTAAACGCGGATACTTTGGACCCCATGGACATGACAACGCACGAATCCAAGCATCTCGACAGGGATGGCAATGCCATTAATGTGCATACGGAGGTCGGGGAAATCATTGGGCGCGTAGTCGGTGAGCGCGGTGGCGTTGCAGGCCAAGTGGGCTGCTGGATGAACGTGCCCTATGCGCGTGCACCTGTAGGCTCGTTGCGCTTTGCTCCGCCTCAGCCACTTTCTCAGTTCGCCAGCAAATCCATCCAGGTGGACGCACGCTCACCAGACCCCATCGTTGCGCCGCAACGGCCTTCCCGGTTGGAAGACGTTCTTGGCAGCTTTGCAGCCATACAGCAGGAAGACTGCCTGCGTCTGAACATCTGGTCGCCGCTGCAAGCGCTGCGTGATGAACAACCACGCCCCGTACTGGTCTGGCTACATGGAGGCGCGTGGATCACCGGTGGAGGCGGGATCTCCTGGTACGACGGTACCCAGTGGGCGAGGGAAGCAGGCATTGTCGTGGTCGGCATCAACTATCGCTTGGGTGCGCTAGGCTGGCTTGCGGGGGATGACGCCGAACAGAACAACCTGGGTTTGCAAGATAGCCAACTGGCGCTGAAATGGGTTGCGGAAAATATAGGCGCGTTTGGCGGTGATCCAGGTCGTGTGACCGTCATGGGGCAGTCGGCAGGCGGAGACAACATAGGCGCGCTGATGCAATCCCGCCATCCTTTGCTGTTTCAACAAGCCGTTGTACAGAGCGCTCCTCTTGGCAGGCCATTGCGCACGCTGGAAGAGGCGCACGCGATTCGCCAGATGGCCATGCAGCAGTGGGGCGTGAGCAACCAGGAGCAACTTCAGCGACTACCGCTGGATACCGTGCTTGAAGGCCAGGCAAACCCTGCAGTGATGGGGCAAATGAAAGCGCTCGGGATTGCCGGCCAAGCTTACATGGTGGTGGCAGACGATCTGCACGTGAACGCCGAAGGTCGTAGTCGCTATCTTCAGTCAGCCGCACGGGTACCGAGCATCGTGGGTGCCACGACGCATGAGATGACCGCGTTTCCTGATATGCAGCGCGTGGATCCGGATCTGGCCATCGGGCGCCGGATGTTCAATGCTGGTGCCGAACAATGGCAGCGCGAGGCCGAAGCCGCAGGTCAGAAGTGCTGGCGCTACGAATTCCAGTTTGGTCCCAACCCGCGCTATGGGGCCTGCCACTGCATTGATTTGCCATTCACATTTGGCACATTGCCTGCCTTTGAGCGAGCCCCGATGCTCGCGGGGGGCGATGCAGCCGAGATGGAGGCCCTGTCGCGGTACTGGCGTGGTGGTCTGCAGCGTTTCGTCATACAAGGCGATCCACTGTGGCCGGAACGCGATGGCGGGGTACATAACGTGGACGCCATGCGCTGATCGCGTGCCATTTTCGAACCCCTTCGAAGACTTTGGAGATCCTATGTTTTCATCATTAGAACCACTTGAAGCCATGACACGCCGTGACTGGTTGCAACGCGCCGCTGCGGGGGCTGTTGCGGTGGGGGGACGGCATCGGTTTTCGCCCAGGAAGCATGGCCTCAAAGGCCTGTGACCATGATCGTGGCCAACGCCGCGGGCGCACCGGTCGACGTGGCCATACGACTGATTGCCAAGGAGCTGGAAGCCAAATGGGGGCAGTCCGTGGTGATCGACAACAGGGTAGGTGGTTCGGGCTTGGTGCCGTTGCGCATGCTCGCGCGAGCCAAACCGGACGGCTATACCTTCGGCACCTTGTTTGGCGCCATCTACACCACCTTGCCGTTTGCCGTGGAGCATATGGAGATGGACCCAATCAATGCACTGGACGCTGTGAGTTTGGTGGCGCGCACCCCGTTCGTCTACATGGTTGCAAAGGACAGCCCGCTCAAAACCTGGCAGGACTACGTCAAGCTGGCTCGTCAAAAAGACACTACCGTGGGCTCTTATTCTGTCGGCACCGCATTCCATTTGACCTGGGCACAAACGGCTCATGCCGCCGGCATCAAGGCCGTTTACGCACCTTCGTCCACCGCCGGGAAGACACAGATGGATTTGATCGGAGGTTTGCTGGACATTGCACTGGACGCACCTTCCAGCGCCAAGGGGCTGATCGAAACAGGCCGGGTTCGTCCTTTGGCTGTCACCAGCTCCAAGCGTCTGCCCATGCTTCCGGACGTTCCCACGCTGGCCGAGCAAGGCTTACCTGGCTTCTCCAGTGATCCCTGGTTTGCCATGGCCGCACCTAAGGGCGTACCAGCAGCCATTCTGGCCAAGGTTCAGCAAGATTTGAAGGAGGTCATTCAGCATGCCTCCCTGCGTGAGCGACTGGAAGGTATGGCGATGGTGCCAGTGGCCTCGACTGCAGCGCAGATGCGAAGCGTGATCGAAAGCGATCGCAAAGTGATTGAGCCACTGGTCAAGCAACTGGGCATTCGCATGTAAAAACGTGGTTCGCACTCTGGGCGAATCCTGGGCGCGCCACGGTGCGTATTGTGCGAACGGCGCAGCGCGGTCAAATCCGCGTTGTGGCAGTTCATGCAGAGTTCGACCGCTCTACAAAGTTCGCCGAACAAGAAACGCTGAATCAGCTGCGAGCTCGATCTCGCCAACGGATGAGACCGTAGCGAATCAGGAATGCGCAGCCCAAGACCAGTGCGAACCAGCCGGGCAGGTAGGCCTGGCGCAAGATCTCACCCATATCGGCTGAGCGCGCAAAGTGTGGCCCTATCAGGATGACCAAGCCAATGAGGGCGCAAATAACGCCCTTGAACAAGAGCTCTGAGTCCTGTTTTTGTTTAGATGTCGGGGTCGAGGAGGCCATGAGCCATTATCGTTGACACGCTCCTACGCCCTATTCGTGAAACTACGCAAGCGCACCTGCATAAAGGGCTTGGCGGTCAGAGCGCTATAACGGGTCATCCCGATGGCTGCTTGTGTACATTAGGACCGTAGCGTTCGCTGCGTCCGGCCCTGATTACACACTGTATCCCTTGCTGACATCCTCCGTTTCCGTTGCCATCATCGGCGCCGGCCCTGCAGGCCTTATGGCTGCGCAGGTTCTTTCTGAAGCCGGCTTGCAAGTCGATCTGTTCGACGCCATGCCGTCGGTCGGCCGCAAGTTCCTGCTCGCAGGCAGGGGCGGATTGAATCTGACCCATTCAGAACCCTACGACACCTTCGTTTCCCGCTTCGGTGCCCGTCAATCCAACATCGAGCCTTTACTGCGTGAGTTCGACGCTGACGCGGTGCGCTCTTGGGCGAAGGAGCTGGGGGTGGAAACTTTTGTCGGCACGTCGGGGCGAGTCTTTCCCAAGGAAATGAAAGCTGCGCCCCTGCTGCGTTCCTGGTTGCAACGCCTGCGCCACCCTGGGCCAGGCGGCGTTGCGGTACGCTTTCATATGCGCCACCGCCTGGTGGGCTGGGCGCGCGCTCCCGAGGGTGAGACCGGAGGCGTTTTTAGTTTCCAGACGCCAACGGGAGAGCAGCGCATACAGGCAAGCGCTGCTGTGCTCGCATTGGGCGGAGCCAGTTGGCCCAGGCTGGGCTCAGACGGAGCCTGGGTGCCGTGGTTGTCTGCGAATGGGGTTGACGTGGCGCCGCTGACTCCCGCTAACAGCGGTTTTGACGTGGCGCCCACCGCAGCTCGCGAAACAGAGAAGGCCTCAAAACCAACCACGGCTGAAGACGAGTCTGGTTGGTCAGCTTATTTTCGCGAGCGTTTTGCCGGGCAACCGCTTAAATCTGTGGCCATTACGATTCGGGCTGACGACGACACCGCAGCGTTTGAGCGGCGAGGCGAATTCGTCGTCACCGAAACCGGTGTTGAAGGCAGCCTGATTTATGCAGCATCAGCCCTTCTGCGAGGTGCGTTGGCTGAAAAAGGCGCGGCCACCCTTTACTTGGACCTTTTGCCTTCCCACACGTTTGCACAAGTGCTTTCGGCTGTACAGGCGCCGCGTGATGGCCAGAGCCTGGCCAATCACTTGCGTCGCCGTCTAAGGCTCGACGGCGTAAAAACTGCACTGCTCAACGAATTGCTGCCCCGCGAATCGATTCGCGATCATGAGCTGCTGGCACGCGCCATCAAATCGCTACCCATCGTGCTCGCGGTGCCGCGTCCGATTGAGGAAGCGATCAGCACCGCTGGCGGCGTCCTATTTGAATCGCTGGATGAGTTACTGCAGATCAACCGTGCTCCGGGCGTGTTTTGCGCTGGTGAAATGCTGGATTGGGAAGCGCCTACCGGTGGCTATCTTCTGACTGCCTGCATGGCCAGTGGTGTTCGGGCGGCCCGGGGTGTGATGAAGGTGGAAACCCCCTCCACTTGACGCCACCCCAGAAGACCGGGGGGTTCGTCGTGAACCCAATGAACTCAGGTTGTGCTCAAGAAAAAAGCGCCAAACGGCGCTTTTGTCATTCTCCAACCGATGTAAGGCGAAGGCACTGCTGAACGGGTGGGCGCGTGGCCCGTACCGCATTCAGCTGCATCTGCCGCAGCTTTGACTGGATCAGCTACCTTGAAGCGCTGACTTGATCAGAATCTATAGCCCACCGACAAAGCCGCAGTGGTTGGGTTCAAGCGGGCGTCGATCGTTTGTCCGGTCGAGAGGGTGGTCGTGGTCTTGATGAAGGTCTTGCCCACCATCGCTTCGATGAACCAGCGCTCATTGATGGAATACACCATACCGATGATCAGCGTGGGTGCCAGCTTCGACTGGATGCTCATCGTTGTGGGGACGGTGGGAGATCCGCCGGTAATGGAACTCAGCGTGTTGCTGGCCGTTTCCTTGTAGAACTTGGCGTAGGTCAGGCCACCGCCCACGTAAGGGCGGAATTTGGCATTGGCTTCACCGAACCGCCATTGCCCAAAAAGGGACATCGGCAGGCTTTTGGTGTGTCCTAGTTCCCCTGTTCCTGCCACCGCGCCGTCACCTTTAATGCGGTGTTTGAAGGGCAGAGCCAGCGGGACATCCAGGGCGAAGTTGTCGGTCACCATGTAGGTGATGCCGCCACCCAATTGCGTGTCGGCTTCTACATCGATTTTGGAACCGGGCAGACTAGGCGGACCCAGGTCGCCGCTGGAAACTGAGGGTGCAATATGGATAGCACCCAGGCGAACTTGAAAAGTGCCTGCACTTTGCGCGAAAGCGCCGCCAGCGACGGTCATGGCAGCCAAAGCAGCCAGAGTGAGTGAAGTCGTGCGAATTTTTTTCATGATGGATCTTCTTATTCCAATTTGCAACGAGGCCATCACAACCAGCCAGCTTTGGCCAGATCTACGGTGACCATCTGGGCCATCAATTGGTATCCGTACGGCGTTGGGTGGAAGCTGTCTGCAAAGGCGTAGGTGGTCCACCAGTTGGCGCCGCCTGTGCTTCCCGCAGGAGGCGTCATGGCAGAAAGGGAGGCAGCTGTGCAGGTGGCAAACGTGTAGGTTGGCAAACCATCGCTTCCCACACCGGTAGGTGGGCAGGCAGGCGTGGTGACATTCGTCAGGCCGTACTGGGCTGGGTCTTTCATCTCATTGACGAAATTGGTGTAGAAATCGACCACGATCAGACGCTTGTCAGTGCCGGCATCTGCAGCCAGACGCGCGTTGAAAGTCTGAATCCACATGTCGAACAGACCGGCTGCTTGGGCACTGGCTGCTTCACCTTGAGCGGCGGCGATGGCTTTCAGAACCATCTGGAAACGCGGCGTGAGCGTGACGGGTGGCATGTTCAAAACAGCGATGTGCTCTGCGCCATTGTCGAGTGCTTGTGCCTTGATGGTTCCATGGAGCAGATCGGCCAGTGCGGTCATGTAGGCGGCGCCGGCTTTTTCAGTTCCTTGTGGCTGAGCCAACAGGGCTTGCAGGGTGGCTTGTGGCAGAAGTGAGCCGAGAAGGGCCGCGTAAGCCGCGCCGCCATCTCTTGCAGCACCGATGTAAGCACCTATCAAATCTGCCGCATCATTGCCGCCGCCATCTATCAGCAGCAGATCGCTTTTATCGAAACCCACCTTGGCGGCGTCCGTGATCTGCTTGACGACGGACAGCGGACTTTGCTGACCACCAGGCTGGGTGAATGCATTGATGCGGCCGCCGCCGATGGCGTAGCTGGTGCAGCCCGCTGCCACACTGAAGCCGCTGCCGTTGTAGCGGTAGTAAGCGCACATAGGAGAGGCACCCAGGTTGGCTGCCACACGCTCAGTCCAGAGGACATTAGGCTCGCTGCTGCTGCCTTGAACGGTGAAGGTGCGCGACATGCCAGGCAGACCCGCGAAAGTTCCGTTGTCGGCCAGGCTATCGCCCATGACCTTGACAGTCTTGATGCCCGCAGGGTTACCCGCGGATTCGGTGCCACCACCACCGCAAGCGACCAAGATTGCGCATGCTGCCATGACCGGCAAGGTCCAAAAATTTCGTTTCATAGCTGTTTGTCTCCTCAAATGAATGAAAAGTAGTTCTTTAGTTGCAGATCCTATATTAGCCTATTCGGAGTGGAAATGTGAACTGGAGAAACCCCTGTAAGCTTTTAGCTTGAACCCAAACGCGCGCACGCACGCATGAGATCGCCGCGCTCAGCGAGTGAGCGATCGCTTTTCAGTGGGTAGGGAGAAGAAAGAGCCGGCCGAATTGCCCCGAGAGCTTGCTTGAAGCAGGGGACGAATCCGGCGGAAAATTAGCGCGCCGTCAACGGCGAGGCATGCACGCCGAGCGGGCGTGAAATTGATTCTTATGTATTAGTTGCCGGTGCTAAGCTATGCCGATGCACAGGTACTTCATTTCCAGGTACTCATCAATCCCGTGGCGCGAACCTTCGCGGCCCAGGCCAGACTGCTTGACGCCGCCAAAGGGCGCCTGCTCGACTGAAATGATGCCGGCATTGATGCCCACAATGCCGTATTCCAGCGCTTCGGAAACGCGTGTAATGCGGCCAATATCGCGCGAATAGAAATAGCTGGCCAGGCCAAAGATGGTGGCGTTGGCCGCATCAATGGCTTCCTGCTCAGTCTTGAAGCGGAACACTGGAGCCAGAGGTCCAAAGGTCTCCTCGCCTGCCACCAGCATCTTCGATGTGGCGTTGGAAATCACGGTTGGGGCATAGAACTGACCGCTCAGCTTCTGGCCGCCTGTAACAACCTTGCCGCCTTTCTTGACGGCATCGGCCACATGTCTGGCTACCTTTCTGACTGCCGCATCTTCGATCAGCGGGCCGATGGTGACACCCTCGTCGAAACCGTTGCCGACTTTCATCTTGCCCACTTTGGCCGCCAGCTTTTTCACGAATTGGTCGTAAACGCGGTCTTGCACATACAGGCGGTTGGCGCAGACGCAAGTCTGGCCGGCATTGCGGTACTTGCTGGCAATGGCACCTTCCACGGCAGCGTCAAGATCGGCGTCGTCAAAGACGATGAAGGGCGCGTTGCCGCCCAGCTCAAGCCCCAGCTTCTTCACCGTGGGAGCGCATTGCGCGGCCAGGATGCGGCCAACCTCGGTCGATCCGGTGAATGAAAGGTGGCGGACGATGTCGCTTTCGCAGAGAACCTTGCCATAGGCCGCGCTGTCTGTTCCGGTAATCACATTCAGCACGCCGGCGGGGATACCAGCACGCAAGCCCAGTTCGGCTGCAGCCAGGGCGGTGAGCGGCGTCAGTTCGGCGGGCTTGATGACCACAGGGCAGCCGGCTGCAAGAGCGGGGGCCACTTTGCGTGTAATCATGGCCAGCGGAAAGTTCCACGGCGTGATAGCCGCACAGACACCGATGGGCTGGCGCAGTACGGTCAACCGCTTCGTGGGGTCTGATGTCGCCAGCGTTTCTCCGCTCACACGCTTGGCTTCTTCGGCAAACCATTCCACGAAGCTTGCGCCGTAAGAGACTTCACCTTTTGCCTCTGCAAGGGGTTTGCCTTGCTCGGCGGTCATGATCCGGCCCAGGTCGTCCTGATTGTCCATCAGCAACTGGAACCACTTCATCATGATGGCGTGACGCTGCTTGCCTGTCAGGGCTCGCCAGGCTGGCCACGCCGCGTTGGCGGCGTTGATGGCACTCTTGACGTCTTTTGGCTCCAGATCAGCGACATCCGCAATGATTTGACCCGTTGCAGGATCTGTGACGTCGAAGCGCTTTTTCCCCTTGACCCATTTGCCGTTGACAAAGCCATCGGTCTTGAGAAGAGTGGGGTCCTTGAGAAGGGCGAGGGGGTTTGCTCTGGTGTCCATGAGTTCTCCGAATGTGTCCTGTGCGAATTGTAGGCAGGCGCGCGCGCTTAAGTGTGAGTTGACGCCCAGGAGCTGCTGCGAGGCTAAAGCAGGGGCGAGGCCAGCCGAGCTACGGCCTCGAATAGCCGCTGGAGCGCTGGCGAACGGCGGTGGGCGTGTACTCGTTTGCATTCCGAGAGGTCACGTTCAAACATCGCTGCCAGTTGCTCATTGAAAGTGCCACTGAACACCGCTGCGGCCACCTCAAAGTTCAGCCTGAAGCTGCGATTGTCGAAATTGGCCGAACCCACCATGCCGTAGTGCTGGTCAATCAAAAGCGTCTTGGCGTGGAACATGCGCCCTGTGTATTCAAACACCAACGCACCCGCATTTTGCAGTTCCTCAAAATAGGAACGTGCGGCCGCGGTCACTACGCGCGAATCGCTTTTCTCCGGCACCATCAACTTGACGGAAACTCCTCGTAAAGCCGCGTTAGTGAGAGCCATCAGCGCGGATTCGGTGGGCACAAAATAAGGCGTGGCAAGCCAGATTCTTTCACGTGCCATGTGAATGGCATCGATCATGGCGCGGTGGATGGCTTCGCTGTCGTTGTCGGGTCCGGAGGCTACGATCTGAACAGGTATCGGGCCAGGTGCGTAGTCGGGCAGCATGTCCTCGTCTGTAACTTGCCCACCGCCTGCATAACCCCAATCTTGCAGGAACAGATACTGCATCCACCTGACCGCTCCGCCCCTTAGCAGAAGGTGCGTGTCGCGGTAAGCTTCCTTGGGACGCACGCGCTCATTTTCCTCGTCCGTGATGTTGATTCCTCCTAGCAGTCCCACGCGGCCATCGATGATGGCGATTTTGCGGTGGGTGCGAAGGTTAACCAGCGGCCGCAGAAGGTCGAGCTTGCGAGGATGGAAGATGGAGAACTTTCCCCCCGCGCCCAGATAGTCGGCCAGAAAGCGCTGACCTTTACGAGAGCACAGCACAGGCGAGCCGATGGCATCTACCAATAGCCGCACCCGCACGCCTTCTTTCGCCTTGTCGGCGAGGGCCTTGAGCACAGCCAGGCCCGTCGTGTCCGGCTCAAATATGTAGTATTCGAGGTGGATGTGCTTGCGCGCCGCGGCAATCTCTTTCAACAGCGTGTCCAGGGTCGCCCCGCCGCTGGGAAGTAGCGTGACCTCCTCACAACTCGCAAGTTGAAGCCCGCAACTGCGCTCAATTAACTCTGAATGCTGAGTTGCCCACAGGGGAGGTTCTGGGCGATCCTTGAGCAGGGTTTTCAAATCCTCCTGCGACATCAAGGCGGCGCGCTTGTGCCAGCGTTTAAGGCGTTGCCGCTTGACGCGCTGAGGGCCGAAGTACGCGTAGACCGCCAGACCAATGACAGGCAGGAGGTTGAGCGTAATGATCCATGCAAGGGTGGAGACTGGCGCACGTCGCTGCATGACGATCCAGGTTGTCAGCACCAGACTGGAGATGGTCCATGCCCACCCGAGCCAGTACGACCAGGTTTTATCAACGATTGCCCATTCGGACATGCTCATTTTCCTGGAGTGAAGAGATCAGGGTTAAAGCCGGTCCTGCCAAAGATCGGCATTGAAACCTACCGTCACGTCGCCTGCCGCCTGCGACCATTCAACCACTGGGCGTTTTATGACACTGGGCTGTTCCAGCATCAGGGCAGCGGCACTTTTGCCGTCGACTACAGCCGCTTGCGCTGCAGGATCAAGCCGACGCCACGTGGTGCCCTGACGGTTGAGAACCTTCTCCCATCCCACGGCTTGTATCCATCGTTCCAAGTGGGCAGGCGGGACGCCTTCCTTCTTGAAATCGTGGAAGTGATGTTCGATGCCGTGGGCGGTCAGCCATGAGCGTGATTTTTTCACGGTGTCGCAATTAGGGATGCCGAAAAGGGTCAAGGAAGCGGTCATGGCGGCGATGATGCCATGCGTCGGCGAAAATCCCTTTATATGAATACTCTAGAAGACTGGCTCGCACATGCCGAGCAGCTGCATCCCAAGGCCATAGACATGGGTCTGGACCGGGTGCGCGCTGTGGCCGAACGAATGGCGCTCGGCTTTTCCTGCCCGGTATTTACCGTGGCGGGTACCAATGGCAAGGGCTCCACCTGCGCCATGCTTGAATCTGTGCTGGAGCGAGCTGGCTGGCGAACTGGCGTCTTTACATCTCCGCACCTTGTGGATTTCGAAGAGCGTTGCCGCCTTCATGGTGAGCCCGTCAAGGCAGAAAAGCTGATCTCCGCTTTCGAGAAGGTGGAGTCGGCGAGAGGGGACGTTACCCTTAGTTACTTTGAATTCACCACCCTGGCCATTCTTCATTGCCTGGCCAATGCCGGCCTTGATGCGGTGATCCTGGAGGTTGGCCTGGGCGGGCGATTAGATGCGGTGAACATCATCGATACCGATTGCGCCATCATCACCAGCATCGACATTGACCACGCCGAATTGTTGGGAGATACCCGCGAGAAAATTGGCTTCGAGAAGGCCGGCATTTTGCGTACAGGCCGGCCCGCCATCATCAGTGACCCGGTTCCTCCGCAGAGTGTGATCGACCGCGCCCGGGAGATCGGCGCAGATGCCTGGCTGCTGGGTCGAGATTTCAATTACAACGGAGATCCCCAGCAATGGGGGTGGGCCGGGCGTGGAAGGCGTTATGCCGGGTTGGCTTATCCGGCGCTGCGGGGGGCCAATCAGCTCATCAATGCGTCCGGAGTGCTGGCAGCATTGGAATCCATGCGTTCTCGCTTGCCGGTAACAGCTCAAGCCGTGCGCAGCGGCCTGGCTCTGGTGCAATTGCCGGGTCGTTTCCAGGTGGTGCCGGGCCAGCCGACTTTGGTGTTGGATGTTGCACACAACCCGCACTCCGTTGCGGCGCTGGCCCTTAACCTGGATGCCATGGGCTTCGCGCCTACAACGCACGCGGTGTTTGGTGCGATGGCAGACAAAGACCTCGCTCCCATGCTTGCACGCATGGACCCCATCATTGATCGCTGGTACTTTACAGACCTGCCGACGCCTCGTGCGGCGAAGGGCGCCGCGCTGCAGGCGGCCTGGCAACAGGCCACACGCCGCAAAGATGCTGGTTTCAGCATTCACCCAGATCCACAGAGTGCATTGCAAGCTGCGGCGGCTGCCGCCACCCCCGCTGATAGAATCGTAGTATTCGGTTCGTTCTTCACGGTGGGAGATGTGCTGAGGCACGGCGTGCCCCGCCTTCATGCTGGCCGAACTGGCGACTAATACATGGCGTTTTTCAAGTTCCGGCTGCGCGGTCAGCCTACTGATTCCCTCCCTCCTACAGGACGCAGGTCCTCCAAGGGGGTTGCTACTCCAACGGAGACCGTGGAAACGCTGCGGCGTCGGGCACGCTACCGGCTCATAGGAGCGGCCGTGCTGGTTGGCATTGCCGTCATCACCTTTCCCATACTTTTTGATACACAGCCTCGCCCGGTGGCGATGGACGTCCCCATCACCATTCCGGATCGTGACCGTGTAGCACCCCTTGGGGCGCCATCCTCACCATCTACGCCTGCGCACGCTGGCCAGGTCACGGCGTCATCGAGCCTGGACGCGCGCGAGGAAATGGTCACTGAAAGCAGCGCCCCGCGCCAGCAACTTGTGCCAGTGCCATCTCGCACTGAGAAGCCAAGCGAGCCTGCGCCGGAAAAACCTGCAGAAAAGCCACCCGTCAAGCCGGTGGAAAAGCCGGTGGAAAAACCAGCGGAAAGGCCAGTAGAGAAACCGGCAGAAAAACCCGTGGAGCGCAAGCCGCCTCCCACCCCTGTGCCTGCACGTGCCAGCGAAACGCCTTCCCGCGAAAGCGCGGAGCGAACTACAGCTGAAGCGCGGGTTCGCGCTGACGAAGCTGCCCGCGCCCGCGCGTTGCTTGAAGGCCGCAGTCCTGAAAGGGTTGCTGCCGCCAAGCCTGAAGCCAAGACCGAAGCCAAACCTGCGGCGGCGCCTGCAGGCGGACGTTTTATCGTTCAGGTTGGTGCATTTGCAGATGCCAATTCCGCACGCGAGGCGCGCAGCAAGGCGGAGCGTGCTGGCGTCAAGACATATACGCAGGAAGTCGATACGCCTCAGGGCAAACGCATCCGCGTCAGGGTCGGGCCGTATGCCAGCCGCGAAGAAGCTGACAAAGCCGCCGCGGCGATCAAAAAATCCGGCTTGCCGGCTTCCATTCTTTCGCTTTGAGCGGCGTAGACTGGATTTGCCTTACGGTGGCGGTGGCCTCGCTGCTTCTGGGCGCTTGGCGTGGCTTTTTGTATGAAGTGCTAGCCCTGGGAAGCTGGATATTTGCCTTTTTTGCAGCGCGTTGGGCAGCTCCGGTGGTGGGCGAATGGCTACCCATGGGTGATTCCGTAGAAGGAGTTCGCTATGCGGCCGGCTTCGCGCTGGTGTTCATATTTGCCGCTTTTCTGGGCGGAATGATCGCCTGGGCAGCCCGGCGTGGCGCTTCGGCGCTGGGCATGCGTCCCGTGGATCGGGTGTTTGGTGCCGTATTCGGCGCCGCGCGAGGCCTGGTGCTGCTTTTGGTTGGGGCCGCTGTCATAGGCATGTCTCCGGCGCGCGATGCCGTTTGGTGGAAAGAGTCCATCAGTGCCCAATGGCTGGGTGACGCGCTGATTGCCTTGCACCCCATGCTGCCTGAGCCGGTCGGAAAGTATTTCCAGACATGACCCCTCGCATTGGCTTAATGCGGGGAAAATCAAGGTCCGCGTACCCGGTGGCGGGCCGTGAAAACGAGGCTGGCCAGGGTTTAGTCCCCATTTTTCGTATCTGGAAGGATGCCGGTTGACAGCCTCCTGCGTTTACAGGCAACGCCACGCAGTTTGCCTGTGAGCTTGAAATAACCTTTGCGTGGCGCCATTTTTTAAAGAATACGACCGCTTGAATATGGCTTCGGCCTGACAATCGGAACTTCGACTTTTTCACCCTAGGAGCAGCACCCATCATGTGCGGCATCGTCGGCGTTGTCAGCAACGCACCAGTCAATCAGCTTATTTACGACGCTTTGTTGCTGCTGCAACATCGCGGACAAGATGCCGCAGGCATCGTCACGCAGCATGAACGCAAGTTCTTCATGCACAAGGCCAAAGGCATGGTGCGTGACGTATTTCGTACCCGTAACATGCGCGCACTACCCGGCACCTCAGGCTTGGGGCAGGTGCGCTACCCCACCGCTGGCAATGCCGCCAGTGAGGAAGAGGCGCAGCCGTTCTACGTGAACGCGCCCTTCGGCATCGTCATGGTGCATAACGGCAATCTGACCAACGCCCATGCGCAGAAATCCGAGCTGTTCAACACAGATCACAGGCACACCAACACCGACAGCGACTCTGAGGTGTTGTTGAATGTGCTGGCCCACGAACTGGAAAAAGCTACACGTGGCACTCGCCTGAGCGCGGCTGAGGTTTTCACGGCAGTGGCCGGTGTCCATCGCAGGGTTCGCGGATCGTATGCAGTGATTGCGCATATCGCGGGTCATGGCCTGCTCGCATTCCGTGACCCCTATGGCATTCGACCCTTGTGCATCGGGCGCAGTAGCGACGGCAATGTCATGGTGGCCAGCGAATCGGTTGCACTTGAAGGAACTGGTCATGTTTTCGAACGAGACGTCGCTCCTGGTGAAGCCGTGTTTGTCACGCTGGATGGCACGATGCACGCCAAAAAATCGACGGAGCACACGCAGTTGTCGCCCTGTATCTTTGAGTTTGTCTACCTTGCCCGCCCGGACTCGGTGCTCGACGGTATCTCTGTCTACCAGGCTCGTCTGAACCTGGGCCAGACGCTGGCCAAGCGCGTCATTTCTATGGTGCCGCCCAATGAGATCGATGTCGTGATTCCCATCCCGGAGTCCAGCCGTCCCAGCGCCACCGAGCTGGCTCACCTCCTTGGCAAGCCCTACCGCGAAGGCTTTGTGAAGAATCGCTATGTGGGTCGCACGTTCATCATGCCCGGGCAGTCGGTTCGCGCGCGCTCGGTGCGGCAGAAGCTCAACGCCATTTCCAGTGAGTTTGAAGGCCGCAATGTGCTCCTGGTAGACGATTCCATCGTACGTGGCACTACCTCCCGAGAGATTGTGCAAATGGCACGTGAGGCTGGCGCGCTCAAGGTTTACCTGGCCAGTGCCGCGCCGCCGGTTCGCTTTCCCAACGTTTACGGCATCGACATGCCTACCAAGGAGGAGTTGGTGGCCCATGGGCGTACGCAGGAGGAAGTGCGGCAACTCATCGGTGCGGACGCCCTGATCTATCAGGACGTCGAAGCGATGAAGCTGGCTGTGGGTTCGCTCAATCCGAACATCGCCGGTTTCGACTCCTCATGCTTTGACGGTATCTATGTGACCGGTGACATCACAGACGGCGACATCGCCCGTTTGAACGAAAAACGAGTGACTCCGCAGCAAGAGGGCGAGGAGGACACTTCCCGCCTGTCGCTGCCAAATGCCACATCGGCTTGAAGAAGCCCCTGGAAGTCCCATTCGATGAACTCCGTTCTCAAACCCTCTCCTGATCTGCCCGAGGGCCTGCACCCGGATACCCTGGCGGTGCGTGTGACCGTACCCCGAAGCCAATATGGCGAGCATTCTGAGGCGATGTACGTCACCAGCTGTTTTGTGCAGCCTGATGCCGAAACTTCTGCTCGCCGGTTTGCCAGCCAGGAAGAGGGCTATACCTACACGCGTACGGGCAATCCCTCGGTCACCGCTTTCGAGCGCCGATTGGCTGCACTTGAGGGCGCCGAGAGCGCTGTTGCCACTGCAAGTGGCATGTCGGCCATTCTCTTGATGGGCATGGGCCTGCTCAAGGCCGGCGACCACGTAATTTGTTCGCAGTCGATGTTTGGTTCCACCATCAAGATGTTTGGAACCGATTTCGCCAAGTTCGGTGTGGAAACCTCGTTTGTTTCGCAAACCGACACTGCCGCATGGAAGGCGGCGGTCAAGCCCAACACCCGTCTTCTCTTTGCAGAAACGCCGACCAACCCATTGACTGAAGTGTGTGACATAGCCGCCCTGGCGGCCATCGCGCATGAGGCAGGGGCGGTGCTGGCTGTGGACAATTGCTTTGCCACTCCCGTGCTGCAGCGCCCAATTGCCCTGGGCGCTGACCTGGTGATCCATTCCGGCACCAAATTCCTGGATGGTCAAGGCCGTGTGATGGCAGGTGCCATCTGTGGGTCAAGCAAATATGTCGATCAGATATTTGCACCCTTGATCAGATCCGCAGGCATGGTGCTTTCACCATTCAACGCCTGGGTGGTCACCAAGGGGCTTGAAACTCTGTCGCTTCGCGTCAAGGCGCAAAGCGCTAACGCGCTGCAGATTGCCACCTGGCTGGAGAGCCATCCGGCCATTGAGCGCGTTTTCTACCCTGGTCTGCCGTCGCACCCTCAGCACGCACTTGCGATGGCGCAGCAGTCCGGCACTGGCGGCGCCGTCATTGCTTTCAGTGTGCGCGGCGACTCGCCAGAGCAAACTCGCGCTCGCGCCTTCCATGTCATTGACAGCGCTCGTGTCTGCAGCATTGCCACTAACCTGGGCGACGTCAAAACCCTCATCAGCCATCCCGCGAGCACGTCACATGGCCGTCTCTCGGAAGAACAGCGGCAGGCTGCTGGTGTAGTGCAAGGCCTGATCCGCCTTGCTGTTGGCCTGGAACACGTTCCCGATATTCAGACCGACCTCCTTCGCGGGCTGGATAGTTGCACCTCCATCGTCTGAGTTAGCGCGTGCTCACGCCCTAACTTAATGTGATCGCCAGCCGCCCAGGCGGCCCAAAGAATTGAACATGTCAGATAACCCGTCCTCAACTGCTCAGCGTATTCGTACTCGTTTCGCCCCATCGCCAACCGGTTTCATTCACTTGGGCAATATTCGCTCGGCCTTGTATCCGTGGGCATTTGCGCGTTCGCAGGGTGGCGATTTCATTCTTCGCATTGAAGACACGGATCTGGAACGTTCCTCGCAGGCGGCGGTTGATGTCATCGTAGAGGGCATGGCCTGGCTTGGGCTCGACCATGACGAAGGCCCGTTCTATCAGATGCAGCGCATGGATCGCTACAAGGAAGTATTGGCCCAATTGCAGGCTGCGGGCCATGTCTACCCGTGCTATACGAGCGTGGCGGAGCTGGATGCCTTGCGCGAGCGTCAGATGGCTACCAAACAAAAGCCTCGCTATGACGGCACTTGGCGCCCTGAGCCTGGCAAGACGCTGCCGCCAGTACCAGAAGGTGTCAAGCCGGTGCTGCGCTTTCGCAATCCACTGGATGGCGTGGTGGCGTGGGAGGACAAGGTCAAAGGCCGCATCGAGATTGCCAACGCTGAGTTGGACGATCTGGTCATTGCCCGTCCGGACGGTACGCCCACCTACAATTTTTGCGTGGTGGTGGACGACATCGACATGCGTATCACCCACGTGATCCGCGGGGACGACCACGTTAACAACACACCACGACAGATCAATATCTTCCAGGCGCTTGGCCATGAAGTTCCGATCTATGCACATTTGCCCACTGTTCTGAATGAGCAAGGCGAAAAAATGAGCAAGCGCAATGGTGCAAAGCCTGTGACTCAGTACCGCGACGAAGGCTTCTTGGCAGATGCCATGGTGAACTACCTGGCGCGCCTGGGTTGGAGCCACGGCGACGACGAAATCTTCAGCCGTCAGCAGTTTCTTGAATGGTTCAACCTTGACCATCTGGGCAGAAGTGCTGCGCAGTTTGACGAAGCCAAGCTTCGTTGGGTCAATGCCCAACACCTGAAAGCCATGGACGATGCAGCTCTGGCGGGCTTGGTCGCCGCACAGCTGGAGAAGCAGGGGGTCACTGCGGACGAACGCCTGCCGACCATTTGCGGCCTGTTCAAAGACCGTTGCGAAACCACCGTGGCCCTGGCCAACTGGGCCAAAGCCTTCTATACAGAAGTGCAGCCCAGTCAGGAAGATTTGGCAACACATGTCACTGAGGCTGTAAGGCCTGCACTGGCCACGCTGGCCGATCTTCTGGAAAAAACCGCCACCTGGGACAAAGCTTCCATAGCCGCAGCCATCAAGCAAACGCTGGCCACTCACAGCCTCAAAATGCCTCAATTGGCCATGCCAGTGCGCGTACTCACCATGGGCACGCCGCAGACGCCTTCGGTCGATGCCGTACTGGCACTGCAAGATTCCAAAAAAGTTTTAGCCAATTTGCGTAAGGGCTGATTTTCATCGTATACTTCGAGGCTCGACACCGGACGGGGGTATAGCTCAGCTGGGAGAGCGCTTGCATGGCATGCAAGAGGTCAGCGG
>JAECRA010000110.1 GCA_015999985.1 Comamonadaceae bacterium | reverse complement strand
TGGGGCCAACAGGCCTCACTTGCCGTGATGTCCAGCCCCGGGCTGCACACGCAGCGCTTTGACCTGTTCTTGTGTCACATCGGCGGGCTGGCCGCCATGCGCAGCGCGCAGATAGTTGGCCAGTTGGGCCAGCGAAGCGTCGTCCAGGTCGCGGGCAAAGCCAGGCATTTCCTGCATGGCTTCAACACCCGGGAATTTCTGCGCCTCAATGCCGTCGAGTATCGACACGATCAGGTTGCGCGCATCACCGTAGCGCACGGTGGAGTTGCCGTGCATGGCCACCGCGACGTGTGGTTTACCTTCACCGGCAATTCCATGGCAACCAGCACACAAAGCCACATAGTGCTTGCGCCCTTGCACCTGCTGCGCTGCTTCTGCAGAAGGCGGTGGCAGCGGCTTGGGCGGAGGAGGTGAGTCCCCCAGCAGATAGGTGCTTAGGGCGACAAGGTCAGCAGGCTTAAGATACTGGCTGCTCAGATGGATGACTGGATACATCTCACCAAAGGCTGAGCCCTGAGGCGCGATGCCAGTAGCAAAGAATGTACGCAGGTCTTCAGCCGTCCAGCCGCGCGAAGCCAATCCTTCGGGCGTAATGTCTGGAGCGGCTACACGCGCCAGAGCAGAGCCCTTCAGGGGCAAGGCGTCGTCAAGCCGTCCCATCATCGCGCGAGGCGTGTGGCATTCGGCGCAGTGTCCTAGCGCATTGGCTAGATAGCGGCCCCGAAGCCATGCGTCGGACTGGCCTTTGGAGGCATCAGGCAGTTCATCCTTGAGGAACAGCATGTTCCAGCCCATCATGGCGATGCGGATGTTGTAGGGGAAAGAAAGGTCGTGCGGCCGGTTCGCAACCGCCGCTGGCTTGACCTGCATCAGGTAGGCGTAGATGGCATCGCTGTCCCCGCGCGAGATTCCGCGGTAGGACGTATAGGGCATCGCCGGATAGAGATGCTTGTCTGGGGTGACGCCGTCGTGCAAGGCCTTATAGAAGTCATCCGCACTCCAGTTTCCGATACCGTGTTCCTTGTCCGGTGTGATGTTGGTGCCGTAAAAAGTGCCGAAAGGCGAGGCCAGCGGCACACCACCGGCCAAGGTGGCACCGCGCGGGGTGGTGTGGCAAGCGGCACAATCTGCCGCGCGCGCCAGATAGCGGCCTCTTTCAACCTTCTGCGCATCCGTCAGAGGCTGGGCGGGTGGCTGATCGGCTGCAGGTGGAATGGCCGCGCCATTGCCACAGGCGGCCAAGGTCAGAACTGCGGCAGACAGCGACAGGATGCAGGCAAGGCGGCGCATCATGACTCCTTCACCAACCCGGGCGTGGAAAGAATTACTTCCTTGACCGCCGAGTAATACCGAACATAACCAGTGCAACGGCAGATATGCTCGTCCAGTGCTTCGGTGATGGTCTCTTCGACTTTGTCCCTGGCAATGGGTTGCCGTTTGAGACGTTCCACCAGCACCGTGGCGCCGTTGACAAAACCGGGCGTGCAATAGCCGCACTGGAAGCTGAAGTGGTCCAGGAATTTCTGTTGAATGGGCGACAGAGCGACGACTTCGCCTTTTTCATTTCGCTGCGCATGGCCTTCCACGGTACGCACCTTCTTGCCGGCAAAAAAGTGCGCTCCGGTGATGCAGGTGCGTCTTTCCTCGCTGGTGCCATCATCGTGGTCAAGAATGACCACACAGGCGCGGCACACGCCCTGTCCGCAGCCCAGCCGCGAACCTGTCAGGCTCAAATACTCGTGCAGGAAGTCAATCATCATCAGGCCTTCCGGCACCGCGATGGGGCCGACGGCCTGGCCGTTGATGGTGAGAGACAGCGGTTGAGTGGTAAGACCTGTCATGGGTGTGGCCTGAATGGAGCGGTTGCACCTGCCAAGGCAGGATATGCGGAGTGACGCTGAAATGATTTTTTCATCGCAGGGCCGTCCCAAGATGAAAAGCACCCCCTCCGGGGGGGCAGCGGACCACGCGAAGCGGGAAAGCGTGGGGGCCATTTTTCATCGCAGGGCCGTCCCAAGATGGAAAGGTCCCCCCTGGGGGGCAGCGGACCACGCGAAGCGGGGAAGCGTGGGGGCCATTTTTCATCGCAGGGCCGTCCCAAGATGGAAAGGTCCCCCCTGGGGGGCAGCGGACCACGCGAAGCGGGGAAGCGTGGGGGCCATGTTTTCATCGCCGGGCCGCTCCCAAGATGAAAAGCGGCCCCCTCGGGGGGCAGCGGACCACGCGAAGCGGGGAAGCGTGGGGGCCATGTTTTCATCGCCGGGCCGCTCCCAAGATGAAAAGCGGCCCCCTCGGGGGGCAGCGGACCACGCGAAGCGGGGAAGCGTGGGGGCCATTTTTCTCACTGCAGGGCCTTCATGATTTGCTGAGGGCTCACTGGCAACTCGGTGAACCGATGGCCGATTGCATGGTGAATACCCGTCACGATGGCGCCCACAACCGGAATCATCACCACTTCAGCGATGCCTTTGGGCGGATCGGTTTCAGACAGCGGCGGCAGGGTGGTGCCGGTTTGCGTCCAGACCGCAACATCACTTGCGCGTGGCAAGTGGTATCGGTTGAAATTCCAGGTGCCGTTACCAGGTCCTTCTTCATAGAGGGGAAGGTATTCATGCAACGCATGGCCAATGCCCATGGCTATGCCACCTTGCAACTGGCCTGACACCAGTTCGGGTGACAGCTGAGTGCCACATTCCATGATCGAGTGATGCTTGAGGACTTCGACTTTGCCGCTGGCTTCGTGTACGGCCAACTCCACCAAGGTTCCCACGGCCGAGTAGTAAGTCACCGCAGCGTTGTTGCGTTGAACCGGTGCGATGTAGACCTTCAGCCGGTCCAGTGCCTTCCAATTCCCATCTGCCGTATTGTTGTCGGCCTGCTTTTCCGCGGAGCCAGCACCCGAGGGATGGCGGACTGCCAAACCGTCGATGGGCAGCCGCACGTTCTTGCCATCCACATCGAAATCTGCTTCGCTCCACTGCCAGCGGTTGAATACGTGCACGGAGGCGCCTGTCACCAGGCCCATTTCATGGGCCTTTTTCGCCAGTTGCTCCAGTCGCAGCAACTCCATGCCCCCTGCAGTCAGTTTGCCTTCTACCCAGCGCGCATCTTCCATCCGCACTACGAAAGAGGCGGCCTGGCCACCGCCAATGCCCTGCTGCCAGATAGCCAGTGCCGCTGGCCACAGGCCATGCATGAAGATCACCCGCGCGGCTTCTCGTGTACTGTGGGTGTAGTAGTAGGCTGAGTTGGTCGCACTTGCAGGGGAAACGGAGGCGGGTGACCAGCGCGGGTTGGTCGACAGCTTGTCTTGCTCCTCCTGGCTCATCAGGTAGGGGTTGCCGCTGGTCACCATCGGCAATTCTGGCCATTCAGTCACGGATACCCGCACTTCGCTTGCCGGCTTACCCAGCCAGCGCGCCACAGCGACTGCTTGCGAGGTGGACATGCCCGTGCCGATTTCCGCCCCGGAGTGATGCAAAGAGATGCTGCCATCTGCGGCGATCTCTACCCTGGCCATGGATGCCTCGGCACCTGTGCCGAAGTCTTTCTGTACACAGGAAAATCCGACGCCGTAGCGCCAACCTGGGTGACTGGCCTCGTATTCAGCCTTGCGCTTGGTACGCTCAGTCCACAGCGGATGAACCTGCGCGGTGCGGAGCACTTCATCGGCGCGGATGGCACCCGCCGGGATGGCTCCCTGCGTATTTTTCATGCCTGAACGCAGCGCGTTGCGAAGCCGGAATTCGATAGGGTCCAGCTTCAGCTGCTCTGCGAATTCGTCGACCATCATTTCCATGGCAGCCATGCTTTGCAGGGTGCCGTAGCCCCTGGCAGAACCAGCGTCAATCGCCCGCGACGCAATGGCGACCGCGCTGAGATCGCTTTTTGGAAAGTAGTAGATGGACTGAGCTGCCGTGGCGGCCACCATGGCGACTGAAGGAGAGAAGTTGGCCCGACCACCTCCGTCGCATTCCAGCTCTGCCTGGAAAGACTTGAAAAGACCGCTCTTTTTGTCCACCGCGACGCGATAGCGCATGTTGAATGCGTGGCGTTTAATCGAAGTCTGGAACTGTTCGTAGCGGTCGTTGGCCAGCCGCACCGGCTTTCCATCTGCATAGAGTGCAGTGGCCAAGCCATAGAAGGGAAAGTTGTAGTGGTCCTTGGAGCCGTACCCTACGGTGTAGCAAGGGTGCACCACAATCTTGTCGACCGGGAATACAGATTTAGATTTGGCCGCCATTTCCGCAGCGCTTTCCACCACCTCGGAGGGCCCTTGCGAGGCCACCACCATGTGAAGCGTGCGGTTGGTGGCGTCATACCAGCAGTTGGCGTTGTCAGGCTCCAGTGCGGCCGTATCGACTGACTGCGTCTGGTATTGACGATCCAGTACCAGCCAGTCAGCCGGAGGGTCGGCCAACTCCTTGCGAAGGGAGTTGGCACGCGCCATGCCTTGTTCGTCCAGCTTGCCGTGGTCGTTGCCATCCGGCCATACGGGTTGATGCTTTCGCATGGAGCTTGGAAAAATGGGCGCGTCCTTCAAGCTCGAGAACACGTCATCGTCGAACGGCGTGGCACCGCCTTCGCGCACGAAGCGGAAAGTGCCCCAGGGGTCGCGTTCCAGAGGGCCTGTCTTTTCGCCATACCGGATGACGTCGTTCTGAAACTGAAGCTTGTCCTTGGCAAAGCGAAAGCGCGCAAAGTCGTGATAAATCAAGATCGCGACCGCATGGCCCAGGTAGGCTGGTGTCTTGCCGACAGGCAGCAGCATGTCTTCGCCATAGAAGTCAGGAAAGGCCACGCCGTCTCGCACGAGGTCTTCCGCAGTGACCAGGCGGTCAGGTTTGAACTCTTCTCCGAGCCGAGAAATATCAATGCCCTGGAAGAGCTTGTCTGCTTGCGTGGTTCGCAGAATGAAGGCGTGTGATTGCTGGTCCGGCCAGTGCGGCATGTCGCGTGCGCGCACGTCGCGGGCGAAAACTTTCTCGCCGGTCACCTTGGCCATGCCGTCAATGCGAAAACGTGGTGCTCCGGTCTTGGGGTCGACCTGCACAGGCTGCAGGATTTTTTCCTCGAAAAGGGCAGCGAAGGCTTTGCTGCCCAGTGGGGCGATATAGACCGATATGCCCGCGATCACGCTGGCTTTCAGCAGCGTGCGGCGTGACAGAGGAAAGTCCGGCATGGGTAACCTTTTTGTCGCCGTGCCGCCCTGTATGCTCCCTTATAGGGGGAGGGCGGTCGCGTGCGAAGCGAGAAATCGTGGGGTGCTTGGCTTCCATGTTGGCTGTGTCGCCGCGGATGGATTCCGCCAGGGGTCTGTGGTTGGTAGCCTTACTGTGGCTGGAATCCGCTGTCTTTGATGATGCCCGACCACACCTTGGTGTAGGCCTGTTCACGGCTGGCGAGCTGGCGTGGCGTCATATAGCCCACAGCCAGACCCATATCAGTCAATTGCTTGGCGACCTCAGGCATGGCGACAACTTTCTGCAGTGCGCGAGTAAAGCTGTCCACGAAGCCGGCAGGCGTGCCTTTGGGGGCCCAGATGCCGTAGAAAGGTTCGTCCTCCAGGCCTTTGAAACCGAGCTCACTGAAGGTGGGCACGTCTGGCAACGCGGCCTGGCGGCGGCCGCCCAGCACGCCAATCACGCGCACCTTTCCTGCACGTTGGTATTCGATAAAGTCCTGCACGGAGGCGACACCGGCTGGAATCTGATTGCCCAGCATGTCGGCGATCATGGGCGCGCTGCCCTTGTAGGGCGCTGACACCATGTCTACGCTGTATTTTTTGCTCAATAGCTGCACAAGGAACTCAGGTGTGGATGCTGGCGCAGGAATACCCACTGCACCTTTGCCGCCCTGTTGGGTTTTCACCCATTCCACATACTCAGCCACGCTCTTGGCCGGTGTGCCAGGTGACACCGCCAGACAATTGACGAAGGTGGCAAACCCGCCTACGTTGACAAAATCGGCTTGTGGGGCGTACCCGGCTGTCTTGACCACCTGGGGCAGGATGGAAATGGTGTGGTCATGCGAGAGAAACAGCGTAGTGCCGTCTGCACGGGCTGCTTTGAGCTGCTGGGCGGCCACCTGGCCGCCTGCGCCGGGGCGGTTATCGACCACCACATTGCGGCCCAGCACATCTTTGAGCTTGTCGGCCAAAAGACGAGCGATGACATCGGTGCCGCCGCCGGCCGGAAACCCGACCAACAGGTGAATCGGGCGCTCGTCGCGGGCCGCCCATGCGGGGGTGGCGGCGATACCCAATGCGGCGGAGGCCAGCAATCTGGAGGAGAAAGTGCGGCGGTCGATCATGCGGTGGCTCCGTTAGGCTGAGTATTTATGGGTAACGACATGATTCTAAGAGCGGCCATAGAAAATGCCCACTGTTAAAGGTGAGGGTTCTCACTGGGAAAGATGGCTTGGCTGGGGTTGGGCGATGCCAGTGGATCAAGAACCCTTCCCCTCTCGCTCTCTTGCTCTCTTCTCCCTTCTCTTTGGAGGCGTGTGGGATTTTTACTCCCTCTCCCTCTGGGAGAGGGGGGGGTGAGGGCATGCAGCGGTTGAGTTGTTCGCGGCGTCTACTAAATTGCCTTCTGCTCTTGGATTGATGTCGGAGGCCGGGGAGTGCGCCCGGCAGCGCAGCCACCTTCTTTTGCTCCGCCAAAAGAACCTGGCGCAAGAAAAGGCGGCCCCAAGTCCGTGTCCCTGCGCTTCGCTACGGGCAACCTGTGGTGCTCGGGCAAGGGGCGGTGCGGCAGAACTCACTTCTTTCGCTTCGCTCTCTACGTTCAGACAGCTGCCGCAAGCTAGTTCACGAAGCAAGA
>JAECRA010000004.1 GCA_015999985.1 Comamonadaceae bacterium | reverse complement strand
CCTGCTTTTACTTCGGGTCATGGGCGCACTTGAACCACGCCGTATTGACGGTATCGGAGGCATTGATTCACTGACCAACAAGGTCGCGATCATTTCTCGCTCATCCCGGGAAGGGGTTGATGTCGACTACCTTTTTGGCCAGATATGTGTACACAAGAACACCATTGACTACTCTGTGAACTGCGGCAACATGCTTTCGGCAGTGGGACCCTTTGCGGTGGATTCTGGTCTGGTACAGCCCGGAGAAGACATCACCCGAGTACGAATTTTCAACGTCAACACGGGCAAGCGCATCGATGAACAGGTCGTGACATTCAATGGCAAAGCTTCATATCAGGGTGATGCGCGCATAGACGGAGTGCACGGCAGTGCCGCCCCAGTACTCGTCGAATTTCTGGATGTCGAGGGTTCAAAGACTGGTGCACTGCTGCCCACGGGCCGCGCCATGGATATCGTTGATGGTGTGCGCATCAGCTGTGTGGATGCTGCCGTACCGATGGCCATCGCCTTGGCATCAGATCTGGGCATAAGCGGCCATGAGTCGGCAGAGCAGCTCAATGCAAATGCAGCGCTGTGCGCTCGCGTGGAAGAGCTGCGTTGCCAGGTCGGGGCACTGATGGGCTTAGGCGATGTGTCAAGGCTAGAGATGCCGAAGCTGACGCTGGTCGCGGCGCCGCGTCAAGGCGGGACCATCACCGGCAGGTATTTCATGCCTTACACGTGTCACACCTCTTTTGCCGTGACTGGCGCGGTTTGCTTGGGTGCATCCTGTCTTATTCCAGGCACAGTCACCAGTCATCTGTTGCGCGAAATGGGCGGCGCGCCATCCGGCGGAGATCTGAGTATTGAGCACCCTGCTGGCCTCATACATGTCAAGGTGAAGATGCGCAGTGGCACCGACGACCAGTTGCACGTCGCCTCTGCTGCCTTGGTGAGAACCGCTCGACGACTTTTTGCTGGCGAGGTGTATCTGCCCGTCGAAGCGCTCTCGGCGCAAACTTCAACCACAACCTCACAGCCCACTTTTCCAAAGGACTTGCCATGCGCCGCCGAAACCTCTTGACTGCCGCCGTTTCGGCGTTGTCCATCCAGTCCACCAGCTGGGCCCAGCGGACTTACCCGAGCAAGGCTATACAGCTGGTGGTGCCATTTCCCGCAGGCGGCGGCACTGATATTCTGGCGCGGCACCTGGCCAAATACTTGACAGACGCCTACTCGCAACCGGTGGTGGTGGAAAATCGCGCTGGCGCGGGTGGTGCTATTGGTGCAGAAGCTGTGACGTTGGCAGCACCCGACGGCTACACCATGTTGATGACCACTGCAGGTGTATCGGCTATCAACGCAGGCTTGTATCCCAAACTGCGCTATGACGCGGAGAAGCAGTTGGTCCATATCAGTCGTGTGGCCTCTACTGTGTTTGCGCTCATCGTGAATCCGGCAGTGCCCGTCAAATCCGTGAAGGAACTGGTACAGCTCGCCAAGGCACAACCCGGCAAGCTTTCCTATGGGTCCGCCGGCAACGGCGCTGCGGGTCATCTGCCAGCTGAGCTGTTCAACAAGATGGCAGGTGTGGACTTGATGCACGTGCCCTACCGGGGTACCAGCCCGGCAATCAATGACCTGATGGGGGGACAAATTCAGGTCATGTTCGCCATTCTTGGTGCCGCCCTGCCATTTATCCAGGGCGGCAAGGTGAGAGTGCTTGCGACCACAGGCCAACGCCGTTCTGCCGCTCTGCCCGATGTGCCGACCGTCGCGGAATCGGGAGTGCCGGGCTACGTGGCCGATGAGTGGTGGGGCGTGGCAGTACCAACGGGTACGCCACCTGCAGTGGTCGCACGCCTTAACGAGTCCATCGTGGCTTATGTGAAGGATCCGCAGATCAGCAAAAAAATGATCGCCGACGGATTCGAACCGAGCTTTGACACACCAGCAGCGTTTGCCAAACTGGTAAGCAGTGACAAAGCAAAATGGGGGAGGGTGATCACCGACGCCAACGTCAAGCTGGACTAGGGCGTGTTCACACTAAATTCACCCCCGCGTGAGGTTCTGGCGAGCTGCAATCAAGGCGCAAACCGCAGCCGGGTTGGACACCCGGCGAGGATTTGCAACGCCGAGTGCAGTTTGCCAGAGCCTCACCCTTCGGGCCGGGGTTTTCCGGGCCTACGCCGGCCGCGCCGCATTGCCGCGTTGCGCCTCTTGCCAAGGATCGCACCTTGGCGGCACGACGCGCCTCGCACTGCGACCCGGAAAACCCCGGCGCGGGGGTGAATTTAGTGTGAACACGCCCTAGCTCACTAGATACCGCCAACGCATGCTTTTTCGGTTGACGCTGCGAGATGCGCACGCACGCGTGAGACAGCGGGTGGCAGCACCCGAAGCGGGTCAAAGACGACAACCAACTCCATCGTCATCCATTCATCGCTCAATTCGACGATTTGTATGCCGCCTAGCGAATCATTCTTGAGTGCCACGATGGGAATCACCGCCACCCCGGTGCCGGCACGTACCAGTGCGAGTACGGCGGCGAAACTGGTCACCAGCGTCGTGATAGTCGGCGAAACAGGAGCAGGCCTCGCTGCAGATGGCAACCATGCGAGTGCACTGTCTTGCGTGCGTCCGATGTGGGGATAGGCAAGACTTTCCTGGTAGCTGACTGAATCGCGTGTTGCCAATGGGTGATCTGCCGGTACAGCAAGTACGAGTGACGTCGCATGGTAGGGCGCGGACGCGAGAGAGGACAGTGGAGCGCTGGCGGCGCATATCCCAAGATCGGCACGCCCCTCCGCAACTGCTTCAATGACGTGCGCACTGGTCAGCTCGTCCAGTCGCAGGTCGACCTGCGGATACTGCGCCTTGAAGCTTTCCAGTTCACGCGCTAGCCCGGCGGCGATCCCGGAAGTGTTGGATGCAATGCGAACAATACCCGCGTCACCCTTGACATACGCCTGCAAATCCACCTGAAGCTTGCCAAGAATAGGCATGACCTCGTTGATGCGTTGCAATGCGGCGATGCCGGCTGGCGTCAATCGCACACCCTGCGGCAAACGATCAAACAGCACTACACCGAGTTGTGCTTCGAGTTCAAGCAGCCGTTTGCTGACAGCCGAGACAGTAAGGTTGGCTTTTTCCGCCGCCTTACTGACACTTCCCGTCTCTGCGACAAAAAGCAGCATCTGTAGAGACAGCAGGTCGAAGCGAGTCATCAGTTTATTTTAGGTGCAGCTTTCCATCACTAACTGGCGTGACTCGCCACTGAGCGCGAACCTAAGGAAAGGGTGAGCTCATTCCTTCAACTGACTTAACTAAACAGGGCGGGCCGGGAAGGCCTTGAAACGTTAAAACTGGATTTTCTTCAGGTTGCAATTTGATGTGATTTCCATGTGTCTGTTGTGATTTGGTTCCAACAAAAATACAAGAAAAAAACCAAAATCGTTTTCTATTACGTCATAGGTACCCATAATTTGGACTAGATTTGTAACAAAAACTGAGGGGTAGATGTGATGGATCAAGGTTCGTTCAAAGGCAAGCGCGGGCCCTTGGCTCGTACACTGGTCTCGGCAGCTATGGGCGCTTTCGGCGTCGCTGCATCGTTCTCTGCGTCGGCATTGACGTGTGATGGCGCTCTTTATTTGTCGCAAGGCCTCGGCGGCCCTCCTCCGAGTTCGATGGAGCTCTACATCAGCCCGCCGGGCCTTCCGGTGGCGTTCACTTCGCCTGGTGCTACCACCACGCTTTACAACGCGACCGGCTACAACCCGACGGACGACCAGTTGTACGGCCTGAGTGCTAACGAGTTGTTCCGTGTGGCCGGTGACGGCGCCACACCCGGTGCGGCCACGTCTTTGGGCACTGTTGCCAATCTGCCCAACCAGCCCTACAACACCGGCACATTCAGCAGCAGCGGTGTGTACTACGTCAAGCCGTTCGGCAACACCAACGTGATCTACGCTATTGATGTGCTGGCGCCCACCCCGACGGCTACTGCGATCAATTTGTCCACTTCTTTCACGACGTCCGACATGGGGTGGGTGGGCAGCATGCTGTACTCCACTGCGGACAACGGTCAGCTTTTTTCCATCAACGTCACTCCAGGCGCCAATCTGGGCCAGACTTTGCCGATTGGTTCGCCAGACAACACAGGTGGCGTGTTGGGCGCTCAATTCTCCGGCACTAATGGCCTTTTCGGCGTTGCCAATGACGGCTCCGGTCTGTTCAAGATCAATCTCGCTACAGGCCAGCGAACCTTCCTCTCCGCGGCTCCGTCGTCAGGAAGCAACGATGGCGCGAGCTGCCCAAATGCAGCAGTGGCCAACGTCGCACCTGCTCAGGCAGATCTGGCCGTCACCAAGACTGACAACAGCGCCAGCTTCACACCCGGTACCAATTCGGTCTACACCATCGTGGTGACCAATAATGGGCCTGATGCAGCCGCGGGCGTCACGGTAAGTGATCCCTTGCCCTCTGGCATCGTCAGTGCGAACTGGGTGTGCTCTGCCAGCTCCGGCTCCACTTGCGCCGCCAGCGGATCAGGCGCGATTCAAGACACATCCGTTACTTTGCTGAATGGTGGTATCGCAACCTATACGTTGACGCTGGCTGTGCCCACCAGCTACACGGGCACCACCTTGGCGAATACGGTTACGGTTTCCTTGCCTCCAGACATGGTGGATCCAGTGCCCGGAAACAACACAGCCACCGACACCAGCCGCTCCACGACTGCTGTAGTGACTCCCGCCGCTGTGCCGGTAGATTCACCCTGGATGTTGCTGGCCCTGGCCGCGTTGGTGGGAGGTGCCGTGCGCCTGCGCAAAGGCAAGGTCTAATCACGGTGGTTTGCTTCACGCCCTGAAAGGTGAAAACGCGTTTTAATGACGGGTTCATGCCAGCCAGGGCGATTTCTTGGGCTATCGGGGTGTATGGGATCAAGTCCATGCGCCCCGATGGTTTTTCAAGCGCCTGATTCCGTCGAGTCTGCCGCCTTGGTGCTCAAAGGCAGAGGCACCATCACGGGCTGACCTGGCGTAGTACAACCCGTGTCACAACAGCGGCCGGGCTGGCGGTTCTTCGTGATGGCGCGTGTCTCGTCGTGCAGAACGCCTCGGTCTAACAAGCGCTCTACCAATTCCACCTTCGAGCCGACGGGGTAGTTGCGCCAGATTTCCTGCTTCATCGCGGCGGGAGAGCCGCCGCCATGCAAGCTGATGACCGAATACCAGCCGCCCTGATAGGACGCCGTCAGGTCTTCAATGAAACGCGCGGTCTGGATACGCTTTTCATAGGGGACGCTGGTATTGGCCTGCAACACCTCCGACAGCTTGGCGGCGGTGGCAGGGTTGTGATCTTCGTCCGGGCCGGGCAGGGCAACAATGAGGCCACCAGAGACCTCATGCGCCAGGCGGTGCATGTCGTAGATCTGCGTGGCCAGCAAGAGCTTGCCAATATTGCTGAACACAGGCTCGGGCATGAAAGAGCCACTGTGCTCATCCTTGGTGGCATACACACTCGCGGCCACCCCACATGCGTAAAAGCCTTCCGTGATCTTGATGAGCTCGACCATCGGGTCACGCAGATTGCTCTTCGTGGCGGGGTCCAGGCCATTGGCTTCGCACATCAAGGCACCCGCGCCGATGAGTAGATCGCCAAACCCCGCACGCGCTGCGATGCAGCTGTGCCGGTGGTGGGTGGCGTAACTGTAAGTCAGTACATGGCTGTATTCCCACTCGCCTGCGTAGAAGACACGGTCCCATGGCACAAAGACCTGGTCAAAGATGACCACGGCAGTGGCCTGGCCGTATTTGCGTGAAAACAAGGCATCGCCATGTTCCAGCTTTTCGCCAGGCCGGCCTGCGGGCCTCGAAATCATGGTGATCCCCGCAGCATCCACCGGCACCGCGCAGCAGACGGCAAATGCTTCGTCTTCAGGCCCCATGTTGCGGCTGGGCATCACCAGCAGTTCGTGCATGTAGGGCCCTCCCGTCACGATGGCCTTGGTGCCGCTGATCACGATGCCTTTGGCGTTGCGCTCGACCACATGGACATAGGTGTCCGGGTTGGACTGCTGGTGGGGCTTTCTGCTGCGGTCTCCCTTGGCATCGGTCATGGCAATGCCGAGTGACAAATCGCGGTCCTGCACCTCGGCCAGGTAGGCCGCGAAGCGGTCTCGGTGCTCGGTCGTACCCCTGGCGTCGTCGATATGGGCCACGGCCTGGTAGAGGCCATTCATGGCGTCGTGCGCCAGATAGCGCTGAGCGCAACCGGTTTCCTGGCAGAGCACCCGGACAGCTTCAAGCTTGTTCAACAAGTCACCCGCCGACTCATTGACATGCAGCATCCGGTTGACCACTTTGCCTCGGAAGGTCTGAGTGGCCAGGGCGATGGGGGCGTATTGCGGGTCCAGGGCAAAGTCGTAAGTGAACGCCAAGGCATTGACCCCCGGCGCGAATGAGGGTTCGTCGGCCACACTGTCTACCAGCCGCCCGTCTACATAGACGACAGGCTTATAGCGCCTGAGCGACTCGCGGTACTCATCGCCGGTCATGAGCTTTGACTTCGGGAAAGCGAGCGTCGTCTTGTCCATTGTCTTTGTCCTTATCGTGAGTTCCGTAATTTAAACACTGTTCAATTAATTGATCAATAGTAGAATTTGCACATGGCTTTAACGGAAACTCCAGATACCTCAGGTGTACGCGCACCGGCCGGCAAGAAGCCTGCAAAGGCGGCTCGTAACGCCAAAGAAGAGCGGCAAAAGGCTCTGGTGGATGTCCGCCGCGCCTTGGTGCTTGATGCGGCGCGCAAGGTCTTTTTTGAGCGCGGTCTGGAAGGCACCAGCATCAGAGAGATTGCACAGCAGGCGGGCTACACACCAGGTGCGATCTACAGTTATTTCACGAGCAAGGAAGAGGTCTATGGCGCTCTGCTCGGGGAGTCGCTGGAGCGGTTGAACGAACGTGTCACGCTGGCAGCGTCAAAATCAAGCCGCGCAGCGGCCAAGACGACACGAGCCGCCGCTGAAGCCTTCTTTAATTTCTACCGCGAGAACCCCAGGGATCTCGATCTGGGGTTCTATCTGTTCCAGGGTATGCAGCCACGAGGTCTCACGCCTGCCTTGAATGAAAGCCTCAACAAACGACTGAGAGACTCGCTGCAGCCCATCCAGCAAGGCTTGGAAGCCCTTGGCCTTTCACCAGAGAAAGCCCTGGCCGAGGTCACAGCCTTGTTCGCCTACGCGGTGGGCCTGCTGGTTCTGAGCCACACGGGGCGCATACGTATGTTCAAGCAGGAATCCAGAGAACTCTACAGCGTGTATCTGGACCGACTCCTTAGCCGTTCGTGAAATATTCATTTCAAGCGGCGAACGGTGCCAGAGTGAGCTGTGGGTTATGAGTTCTTGGGACATAGCAGTTGGCGGAGCGAGCCTTTTGCAGGCGGGACGACCCACGCGATGGCAGCCGCCGCCCAATTCCAGCCCAGCGCGTTGGCTTGTTGCAGACACAACAAAACAGACTGCACCAAGGGCACCGCCATTTTGACGATCATTCGCAGCGTGCCTCTATTCTTTTCAAAGGATCATGCCTGTGGCAATACCTATTGAGAAAAATGGAAAGATTTTTCCATCCAGCAGGTTGTATTGAATGAAGTCGAGCGGAAGCTTCCGAATTAGCTGCACTTCGAAAAAAGCAAGCACAAGTCCGACTAGGATCGCGATATAAATTGTCAGGCGTGGAATATTTGATAGATAAGCTAAAACAAGATAGGTCATGACGCCCAGGGTCGTTGCCGCGAGCGGGGTAACAATCGAGAGAAATCTTTTCTTCATCGTTTCGCAATGAAAGCGCTAAGCGCAAGCAATAGACATGCAGGCGATAAAGCCATAAGGACCTTGATGGGGTTCCTAGTTGCGGAACCGGCGTGCAACGACAAGCGCGACGACAGCCCCGATAAAACTTGCCAATGCCAGTAAACCTGCGATGGCTGGTTGTCGGCAACGCGGATTTGGGGAAAACAGGTCATAGGTCCCGGAGCATTCGGAAAAAGCCATGCTCCACGAGGATGCAACCCATAGCAAGCACCATAGCGCAAGCAACATGAACAGCACGGCTGTGAGCTTGCAAGCAAATCGGGCGATGACTCGATTCTTCATTCTCAGGGCATGTCAAGGACCACTGCTGATTTCCTTGAGCCGATCAAGGAATTTCTTGGTGGTGGGCTCTATGGGCTTGTCAGCGTTCAGAAACGCAGAGAGGGGAACGGTCTTCAACGGCAGATCAATCTCCAATGGTCGCAGCCCATACAAGGTCCGGATCCTTGGAAGGACGTAAGCGGGCAAGATGGAGATCATGTCTGTTCGCTCACATACTGCGAGGTTGATGGTGTAGGCGTGTGAGTAGATGACTCGATTCGGCAGCGACAGGCCTGCAGCCTCCAAAGTGGCTTCCAGCGCGGTCAGCAAGATATTGGGCGGCTCTGGAAGAAACCACGGAAACGCCATCAATTGCTCCATAGAGACTGGCCCTCCGATGAGAGGGTGGTCGGCGCGCGTGACGAACCTCGGACCACCGTCATCCAGCAAGGGAACGACCGAAATGTTGCCAGGCGGACGTTCCTCGTTCCAGCGCCCCAGCACGATGTCCAATTCGTTGTCGCGAAGCGAAGCCATGAGATCTTCAATGCCGCCCTGGCGAATCGTAAGGCGCGCCATGGGCGCCAGCTTCTGAAAATCGTAGATGCAGGAAGACAGCGCGTCCCACCAAGCCACGGGTGTGAAGATACCTACCGTCAACTTTCCGGACTCTCCACGCAGCAACGCGCGAAACTCATCCGACGCCTGCTTGGTATTCGCAGTGACATTGGCGCTGTACCTGATGATGACTTCGCCCACCAGGGTGGGCCTCACGCCATTGGCAGATCGTTCGAATAACTTCAGACCCACGAGCTCTTCCGCTTCAGTCAATGTCTTGGACACTGCGGACTGACTGAGCGCCAGTTCCTGGCTTGCCTTTTGCAGGCTGCCCGCACGGGCAATCGCCAGAACGACAGAGAGATGCCGCATCTTCAGCCGGCTCACGATCCTTTCATCATCGGGTATGGCCTTGCCCTCGATGTGAACATTCTTCATCTGATGCTCCCAAAAATTCACTTTACCGTCACGTTAGCACTGTTGAGAATTGACCTCAGCAAACAGTGAAGGGTTCAAGGCCAATGCCAGTTGTGCAAACGTCGTTCGGTAAAGTTCAAGGTGTCTTGGAAGCAGGGGTTGAAACGTATCGCGGCATTCCGTACGGGGAAGCCGTCGGTCCCTTGGGCAGTTTTGGTGCAGTGTCGGCGATCAAGCCTTGGGCCCACATTCTCGATTGCACTCAGCAGGCGGCTGTGTTTCCGCAGCCTGAGAGCCGGCTGGCCTCCATCATGGGCAGGGCCGTAGAAGCGCACGTGCAATCCGATCAAGCGTTCACCTTGAACATCAGCGCGCCAGCAGGAGCGAATGGGCTTCCTGTGATCGTCTTTATTCATGGTGGAGGATTCACCTCAGGCGGAGGGGTACGCTGGTATGACGGCGCTCGTCTGGCGTCCAAGGGAGAAGTCGTCGTCGTGACGATGAACTATCGCTTGGGGGCCTGGGGAAATATCGCCAACCCTGAAGTTCCTCGCAACAACGCCATCCTCGATGTTCTCGCCGGGCTGCGGTGGGTCTCGTCCAACATTCAGGCTTTCGGGGGCGACTCTTCCAAGGTCACGCTGGCGGGGCAGTCCGCAGGCGCATTCTTGACGCTGGCCCTGGCCAAATCGAATGAGGCCAAAGGTCTGTTCAAGAGAGCCATCCTGATGAGCTATCCCGGGGAAATTCATTCCTCGCTGAAGGAGGCTGAGCAAAGCACGAATGATCTGATGCGTCTACTGGGCGTGAGTGACGTTAAAGACCTTGCTTCGGTCAGTTCAGAAAAAATCCTTGAAGCAGTGGGAACATTGAGCAAGGGCCGTGCAGTGGCGGGCTCCATCTCACCCATCTTTCGGCCTTATGTCGACGAGACAACGCTGCTTGGGCCTGTGGACGAACCCGCGTCCACGCATTGCTCGGAAATGCTGATCGGATTTACCCGAGAAGAGACGGCGGCGTTTTATTGGCGGTCCTCGGAGCAGATCAGGAATGACCCCGAGAGTGTGACTGCGTGGTACCAAGCCACACACGGCTCGAGTGCTGCACACACCTACAGGTTGACCGCATCTCGCAGGCCCGGTGCCAAACCGTGTACGCAATGGGTCGATGGCATATCGGACGAGTTGTTTGTCGGGCCCGCGCTTCGCGTCGCCGACTATGTCGCAGACCAGGCCCGTGTCTATGCCTACCGATTTGATCTGCAGACAAGACAGCCATCGCTGTACGCACCGCATTGCCTGGACCTGCCGTTCTTCTTTGACAACCTGGAGCAATGGTCTGACGCACCCATGCTGGAGGGCTTTGACATTGAAGAACTCAAGCCCTTGGCGGCGCGTTTCAGCCACGCGATCCTGAGCTTCGCCAAACGAGGCGCACCAGACGTGGAAGATTGGGCGCCGTACCAGGCCGCACAACCGTTCTTGATGGCTTTTGACCAGAGCTGAAGCCTGCCTTTTTTCATTCAACCTTAGGGATCCATGATGAACGTTATAAAGAAAGCATTGCTCGTTTTCCTTGCGAGCCTGAGCGTCTCTGTTGCGGCGCAAACCTATCCAGGTGGCCCTGTGCGCCTGGTGGTGCCCTATCCTGCAGGCGGTGGGGTGGATGCCATGGCCCGTGGAGTGGCTGACAAGCTGGGAAAAATGTGGGGCAAGTCGGTGATGGTCGATAACCGGCCAGGCGCTGCCACCATCATTGGCACAGACTATGTGGCCAAGTCTGCTCCAGACGGACTGACCTTGCTCTTTACCAGTGACTCCAGCATTACGAGCAATCCGCATCTGTACGCCAAGTTGCCGTTTGATGCACTGAAAGATCTGGAGCCTGTGACCCAGCTCATTGACTTGCCATTGATCGTGGTGGTGAACCCGGCGGTCAAAGCGCGAACAATGTCTGACCTGATTGCTCTTGCCAAAGCACAGCCCGGGAAACTGAACTACGCATCGTTCGGTCCGGGTAGTCAGCCCAATTTGCTGTTTGAGACCTTGCGCCTTCAAACGGGGGCAACCATCGCGCAGATTCCGTACAAAGGGATCGCCCCAGCCTTGAACGCCACTCTTGCGGGCGAGACCGAAGTCACACTGGGTGGCGCGAACTGGATAGGTCACTACAAGTCAGGAACGCTGCGTCCTCTGGCTGTCGACCGCGCAAAAAGAATTCCTATCATGCCGGATGTTCCGACATTTGCTGAAGCAGGCTTTCCAGGCTTGAATCTGCGCTCGTGGTTCGGTCTGTTCGCGCCCAAAGGAACGCCTCAAGCCGTGCTGGAAAAAGTGAGAGCGGACGTGGTCACGATGTTCAAGGACCCTGAATTCATTGCCAAGGAGGTCACAGCGTTTGGATACGCCGAAGTGGGCAGTTCTCCGAAGGATTTCAAAGCCTTCGTGCAGTCTGACTTCGACTACAAGGCCAAGATGATCAAAGCGGCCGACATCAAGGTCGAGTAGAACCCGATAGAACGAAAGTATTTTTCAGGAGAGTTGGAATGAGTGATCTTTCTCGCGGCGACATCGACAGCATCAACCACGTCGGTGTAGCGGTACATGATTTGGATGCAGCATCGTCCCTGTACGAGCGCATGGGTTTTACCCTCTCTGAGCTGTCAGTGCACTCGGGTGCTTCCAAGGTGGGTGAGCCCGTTCAATTGATGGCTACCGGCAACCGTTGCGCTGTGTTCGCGAACAACTATGTGGAGCTTCTGGGCATCGTCAACCCCGGAAAGCTCGACTGGGGGTGGGGAAAGTTTTTGGACAAATTCCAAGGCGCGCACATCATTTGCTTTGGCTGTCAGGATCCTGCAACTGTTGACCAACGTGCCAAAGCCAGCGGCATCAACACTTCAGGCGTGGTCCATCTGCAAAGAGATGTAGAGACAGCTACCGGAAAACAGACGGCTTCGTTCGAATGCGTGCATCTTGGGGAATCGCCCGAAGGCTTGATGCAGGCCGCCTACCATCGCACGCCAGAGCTGATTCATCAGCCAAGGCATATGCAGCATGCTAACGGAGCCAATGGCATCACCAGCATCGTGCTGCAAAGCCAGGACCCCCGTGCTACTGCTAATCGATACGCTGGTTTGACGGGGCTACCCGTCGTTCAGCAGCCCGACGCTTTCGAGATCACGCTTCCCAATGGCAATAAGCTGAAGTTCGTGTCAGTTGAGCACATCGCCAAGCTCTATCCTGGCTCCTTGTTTCCACCGGGTCCCTCCATTGCCGCCGTGGGTTTCTCTGTGAAAAATCTTGGCGACACCCACACTCTCCTGGCCCAGGGCGGCTTTCGTGCCAAGCGGTTGGCGGATCAAGTGGTAGTACCGGCAGAAGATGCCTTGGGCGTCGTCCACTTCTTCGAACAATCGGCCTGAAGCAGGAGCGCTCCGGCAGGCGCATGTGTCATGGGCATGCCCGCAGGAGCGCGTCAAGCGGGTGATCTGGTGGCCTTCAGGAGTCTCCGGACTTCTGGGTGCCACGCAAAAGTCGCAAGCCGTTGCCAACTACCAGCAAGCTGGCGCCCATGTCGGCAAAGACCGCCATCCACATAGTGGCTGTGCCAAAGACCGCCATCAGAAAAAACACGCTCTTGATCCCTAGCGCCAGGCTGATGTTCTGCCAGAGAATGTGATGTGTCCGCTTGGACAGGCGCACTGTCTCCGCCACACGCATCAGGTTGTCATTCATGATGACCACGTCAGCCGCCTCCATTGCGGTATCTGTGCCCGCGCCGCCCATGGCAAAGCCCACATCCGCCTGCGCCAAAGCGGGCGCATCGTTGATGCCGTCACCGGTCATGCCGGTGGGGCCATAGCGTTTTTGCATGTCCTTGATGGCTTCAAGCTTGGCTACCGGCAACAGATCTCCGCGGACATCTGCAATGCCGGCTTGATAGCCAATGGCTTGTGCAGTCGTGGCGTTGTCTCCTGTCAGCATGACGGAAGTCACGCCCAGGGCCTTGAGGTCCGCAATGGCTTGCCGAGAGCTTTCCTTGATCGTGTCTGCAACCGCAAAGATGCCCAGTACGCGCGATTCGCTAGCCAACAGGCTCAGTGTGTGCCCCTGCTGCTCGTGTTCGTTCAACCTGGCCTCCAGCTGTGGATGGCTGAGGCCAAGCTCCTTGATCAGGCGCAGGTTGCCCAGGAAAAGGCGTTGGCCTGCCACCAGGCCTTCAGTGCCGCGGCCGGGGAGAGCCTTGAATTCCTCGACATCACTTGCAGCGGCGTCGAGCCCCTGACGAATGGCTTTGGAGACAGGGTGGTCCGAGCGCGCTGCCATGGCGGCCGCCTGGACTTGAACGTCTGTCTTGCTGGCATCGCCCCATGCGCGCCATGCCACGAGCTTGGGTTTTCCCTCCGTGATGGTGCCCGTTTTGTCGAGTGCAACTGCGTTCAGCAATCGGGCGTTTTCCAGGTAAGTGCCGCCCTTGATGAGAATGCCCCGGCGCGCCGCTGCGGACAGGCCACTGACCACGGTCACAGGTGTTGAAATGACCAGCGCGCACGGACAGGCGATGACCAGCAAAACCAGCGCCTCGTAAATGGCTTCCAACCAGGTAATGCCCAAAAAGAAGGGCGTCAGCACCGCGACGGCCACGGCGATGGCGAATACGGCGGGCGTGTAGACTGAAGCAAAGCGATCTACAAAGCGCTGGGTTGGGGCGCGCGTGCCTTGAGCTTCCTCTACTGCATGGATGATGCGGGCGAGGGTGGTATTGCCAGAAGCCGAGGTCACACGGAATTCGAGCTCACCGGTTTCGTTGATGGTGCCTGCGAACACCGGATCACCCACTTGCTTGTCCACCGGAATACTCTCACCGGTAATGGGTGCCTGGTTGATGGCGCCCGTGCCTTTGGTGACGATCCCGTCCAGCGGGACGCGCTCGCCCGGCTTGATTCTTGCGATCGAATTCAAGGCAACCTGCGCCACAGGCCGTGACGTCCAACTGCCGCCTGCGTCCTGGACCAGGGCCGTCTCTGGCGCCATGGCCAACAGTCCTTGGATGGCGTTGCGCGCTCGGTCAACCGCTTTGGCTTCAATCAGCTCTGCGATGGCGTACAGGGCCATCACCATGGCCGCTTCGGGCCATTGGCCTATGAGAAAGGCACCCGTGACTGCGACCGACATCAAGGCATTGATGTTGAGCCTGCCTCTGAGCAGTGCCGACAGCCCTTTCTTGTAGGTGTCCAGCCCTGCGAGTCCGATGGCCACCAACGCCACCGCCATGCCGCCCATTTTCCAGGCGGAGGTGTCAGGTGCGAAGAACGAAATCGTCTCGGCACCGATCGCAAATACCAGGGCTACCACCATGCGCCAGATGCCACCACTGAAAGCAGCCGTGTGGTCGTGCTCCTCATCGTGGCTGTGGCTGTGGTCGTGGTCTTCGCCATGGGAATGCCCATCTCCGTGCTTGTGCGCATGGCCTGTAAGGTCAGCACTGGCATGGCCTGGCTTCAACGGAGTAGGGTCGAAGCCTGCTTTCTTGAGGGCTGTCAGCGCCAGCGCGAGTGCATCGTCTGTGGCGTCTATGCGCAAGGTCCGGGCGCTGAGGCGGAACATCAGGGATCGGATCCCTGGCATGGGCTCCAGCAACTGACGGATCTCGGACTCTTCGACGGTGCAGTCCATGGTGGGAATTCGGAAGGTGGATCCCGGGCTCTGCGGCGCTGTCTGGACTTTCATTTCAGGCAGAGATGGCTCGGCACATGCCGTCTTGCCGCAGCAGGAGTCGGAGGGCATTACCAAGGTTTCTTTGTTCATGCCTCCATTTGAAACCCTGTAGTTACTCCAAGGTCAACAGGGGCCGCCCATTAACCTTGTTGCCAACTTGTGCTTTTCCCCCTGGAGCGCGGACCATCACCTTGGTCCGCCAGCGCTCTTTGGCTCCTTCTGACTGGCGCGCCTCTAACGCGGGCGAGCCTGATCATAGAAGCGCTGCACTTTAGGCACATTCGTCTGCAGTTCCTTGATCCGGTTGGGCCCAGACGGGTGGGTGGACAAGAACTTCAAGCCGCCCGAGTTGCCAGAAACTTTGGCCATCTTCTGCCACAGAGTCACGGATGCATTGGGGTTGTAGCCTGCGCGCGCGGCCAATTCCAGGCCTACGAGGTCTGCTTCAGTTTCGTCACTGCGGCTAAAGCGCAGTGCGATGAGCTGGGTGCCGACACCCGCGGCGGCATTTCCCAAGTCACCGAGGCCCAACAACTGCGAGCCTAGCGAAAGTCCCAGGTTGGTGGCCTGTGTCTTGGCCAGGCGCGAACGTGCATGTTCACGCAAGGCATGGGCCATTTCGTGGCCCATGATCATGGCAACTTCGTCATCGTTGAGCTTCAGCTCGTCCAGGATGCCTGTAAAAAAGGCAATCTTCCCCCCAGGCATGCAGAACGCATTGACCTGCTTGAGGTTGATCAAGTTGATTTCCCAGCGCCAGGTGCTGGCTCGGTCGTTCCACTGTTCGGTCAGCGGAATAAGCCGCGCCGCAATCGTGCGCAGCCGTTGCAACTGTGGATTACCCTCCGCTGCCAGCACGCCCTTGGATTTGGCTTCCGCGAGCAGCTGCTTGTACTGCTGTGCGGCTGCCGCTTCCAGCTCTTGCGCTGGGACCAGGCGCCGCATGGCCGACGGTTTGCCCACGTCCACCTGCGCCTGTGCAGCGCTCGCACAGAAGAGGCAGGTAGCCCCTGCGGTCAGAAGGAATTGGCGGCGATGAAACGGAACGGAGTCATTCATACCGCCATTAAAAACCATCAAGCCACTTCAAGGTCAAGTTGCACTACCGTTTTCCCCGCTGGGACTTTCAGACTCTTCTTTGGCATCTCCCTTGAATTCAGCGGTCAAGGGAGCAGGTCCTCTTTCAGGCCTTGACCGCCAAGACTGGGCAGGACACGTTGAGCAAGATGTCCTGCGCCATGCTGCCCAGAAGCAGCTTGCCGACGGGCGAGCGCTTGCGCAGGCCGATGATCAAGACAGACACATCCATTGCGGCGACCAGATCCTCGATTTCCTCGATCGTGCTTTTGCCACGAACAAAGTGCTTGAACTCGGCCGGTATGGATAGCTTGGTCAGCCGTTCAGCGACGCGTTCGCCTTCATAGCCGTCGACGATGGACTCGTCGCGGCCACCGGCGCCCGCGTTCACCACGACCAAATGCTCATTGCGGCGAGTGGCGATTTCTATGCCCTTATCCAGGGCAGCCTGGCCCTCGGGGCGTGCGACGTAGGCAACAAGAATGGTCATGCAGTGTCTCTCCTGTGGTGATGTTGGTAATTGAAGGGTCAGCAGTGCTGGCACCCGCAACAGCGGCTCATCCACAAGCATAGCTTGGTGTTACAGGAATGGCGAGCATCCATGCGCGCCTCACGCCTTTCTCTCCTTTCCTCTACACCCGAATGCACGCGTGAACCTATCTCAGTGACATGGTTAAATGCGAATGGTTATCATTCATAATATGATTAATGTCCGGGTTCTTTCCTGAGCTTCCCTGGGGTGCTGTCTGTGAAGGGTATTGAAGGGGTCCAAGACCCCCTCGCCCAAAGAGCATGGTGCCCCAACCTGGAGACCGAGTGCGTGATGCCGTACACCGACAAAGACTTTGATTCACTGGCGCTAGAGCATGGTGTGCTACTGCGGCAATATGGCGCATTGCAACGGCGATGCGGTCAACAAGTGCGCGCGCAGGCACAAGAGATTGAAAGCTTGCAGCAGCAAGTCGTTCGCCTGCGGGCTTGCGTGATCGCCAGAGACAGCGCGCTGTCGTGGGAACGCGAAGAGCGCCGCAAGTTGCTGGACGCCATCCGCGGCTGGCCGGAACACGAAGTCCAGGCGCTTCAGGAGCAAGCCTCCACTTTGACGCCGATGCACACCCACGCGAGTGATTCTGATTGGCTAGAAGACAGCCTGCGTGGCGCAGATCTGGTGGTGTGCCAGACCGGATGCATCAGCCATGGCGATTATTGGCGTGTGAAAGACCATTGCAAACGAACAGGCAAGACCTGTGTACTGGTCGAGCAGCCCGGCGCGCTGCGCATTGTGCGCATCCATCCTAACGACGCCGGAGCGACTGAAATTTCTGACTCCTCATTAGCACCTCTGCCAGAAGGCGGGCGCTGATCCTTTCCTATCTTGACCACCATTGCATTCATCAATATGCCCTACACCTTGCCACCCCTCGGCTACGCCTTCGACGCGCTGGAACCCCATATCGATGCACAGACTATGGAAATCCACCACACCAAGCATCACCAGGCCTACGTCAACAATCTGAATGCGGCTTTGGAAGGCACTCCTTACGCCGACTGGACGCTGGACAAACTGGTGGCCGAGGTCGAAACCCTGCCAGAGAAGTTGCGCGCCCCCGTGCGCAACAACGGCGGCGGTCACGCCAACCACAGCCTCTTCTGGCTGGTGATGTCCCCGCAAGGCGGAGGTGCGCCCACCGGTGAACTGGCACGCGCCATCGATACCGACCTGGGTGGCTTGGACGCCTTCAAATCGGCATTCACCCAAGCTGCATTGACCCGCTTTGGCAGCGGCTGGGCATGGCTTACGGTCAACCCGCAAGGCCAGTTGAGCGTGGAAAGCAGCGCCAACCAGGACAACCCCGCCATGCGCGCAATTGGTTCCGGCAACATAGGCATTCTGGGTCTTGATGTCTGGGAGCATGCGTACTACCTGAAGTACCAGAACCGCCGCCCCGAGTACATCGCCGCGTTCTACAACGTCATCGATTGGACTGAGGTCGCTCGCCGATACGCGGACGCGCTCATAGCTGCCACCAGCAAATAGCAAATAGCAAATAGACATGGCCCAGGCTTCGCCCACCCCCGTCGCCCCGTCACCGCGCGCAAGAAATATGTGGCCGCTACGAACGCCTCTCGTGCGAACCTTGATCGGCCTGGTCATCTACGCCATAGGGGTGCCAGCGTTATGCCTGTTTTTCTGGAACGGCTTTCTGACTCAACCCGCGGTCCGGGGTGCGTTCATCGCGGGGTCCATGGCCGCATTGGCTACTGCACTGGGCACATTGCCCGTCTTGATGGCGCAGAAGCCTTCTGAACGCGTGCAAGACACGCTCTTCGGATTTGGCGCGGGCGTCATGCTGGCCGCATGCGCGTTCTCTCTGGTGATGCCGGGATTGCAGGCGGCGCGAGAATCCAACCTCCTGGGAGGAGGGGGATGGGGAGCGGGCGCGATCATTGGGACCGCGATCATGTTGGGGGGCGCAGCCATGTTGGCACTGGACCGACTGCTTCCTCACGAGCACTTCATCAAAGGGCGTGAAGGCGCCGAAGCCACCAAGCTGCGCCGCACCTGGCTGTTCGTCATTGCCATCATGCTGCACAACGTGCCTGAAGGACTGGCCATTGGCGTCGGCTATGGTGCGAACGAAGGCATGATGGCCCATGCCCTGGCGATAGGCATCACGATACAGGACGTGCCAGAGGGCTTTATCGTGGCCGCTGCGCTGCTGGCAGCGGGTTACACGCGAGGCTTTTCCGTGGCGCTGGGCGCGGCGTCCGGCTTGGTGGAGCCCGTGGCCGCAGTCATGGGTGCCACCATCATGGGCTATTCGGGGCTATTGCCTTGGGGCTTGGGATTGGCGGCAGGAGCCATGTTGTTCGTCGTCAGCCACGAAATCATTCCGGAGTCTCACCGCAAAGGCCATGAGGTGTTCGCCACTGGTGGGCTGATGGCGGGATTCGTGCTGATGATGGTGCTCGATACTGCTCTTGCATAGGATGGATGCACGGTCCTGACCGGACCGACACACCTACTGCACCGGGCCCATATTGCGATAAGTTCGCAATGGGCCTGCGCCGCAAATCGATGTGGGACGAAAGCTGGATTTCTTCGCGGCGTGACCGTGTGCATCGCGGTCGAAGATTATTTTGCACCGCTTAGTGCCCTAGATAGCACGACGTGTGATGCACAGCTTCCCCGCTTCATTGAAGAGGTCTGCAACGCAATGCGACCTCACTTGTCGGGCGGCTATCCAATCAACGAGTTTGAATCCTGACTAGCTTGGAAGGCGGCTGAGTTCGGATGAGCCCGATGGTCCAACTACAGGGCTTAACTGCAGTACGTGATCAAAACGTCTGCCCATTTCGAGCCGTCTCCGGGCGATGTGACCTTCCACCATGCCTAGGGTAATCCCTCTTTTTACTAATGAGTGTTCGTCATTAACATTGACTGAGAAGGCAGATAAAAGAGCTTTCTTCGGAGTGGTTGTAAATATGAAAACCTTAATGGGTGTCATTCACTAATGCTCAGCTTATCCAATTTGCGAGTGCTTTATGACAGCGTGATCGAAGGTGTTCGAGATGTGTCTTTGGATGTTCCTGCAGGCACGATCGTTGCACTGCTTGGCGCAAACGGTGCAGGCAAATCTACGGTGCTAAAAGCGATCTCGCAGGTGCTCTATGCCGAACACGGAGAGATCGCCGACGGACGGATCACTTTTGATGGGCAAGACGTCACACACATGTCCGCCCAGCAAGTAGTGCGTGCAGGCTTAGTTCAAGTGCCTGAGGGAAGGCGTCTTTTTGATACCTTGACGGTTGAAGAGAACCTTCTTGCAGGCGCAGCCGGACAGAGCGCGACCAGAGCACGTGATGGGATCGATCGCGTCTTCGGTTTGTTCTCGGAACTGACTGACCATCGGCGGCGAACGTCGGGGCTTTTGTCTGGTGGCCAGCAGCAAATGGTCGCTATCGGACGCGCGCTCATGGGGTCTCCGCGGTTGCTGATGCTTGATGAGCCGTCTCTTGGCCTGGCGCCGCAGATATCTGAAAAAATCCTCGGAACGGTCGCACGCTTAAGTCGCGAAGAAGGCATCACCGTGCTGTTGGTGGAGCAAAACGCGCAAGCAGCGCTCGCAATGGCCGACCACGGCTACATCATGGAACGGGGGCGCGTGATGCTGGAGGGGTCCGCACAAAGCCTGCTCGACAATGACGACGTGCGCGAGTTTTATCTAGGCGTGGGAACGCAGGGTGCGCGACGGAGCATGAGAGATATCAAGCACTACCGGCGCCGCAAAAGGTGGCTCGCATGAGCGCGTTGCTCTCGCTCGAAGGAGTGTCTCGCAGGTTCGGCGGAGTCCAAGCGCTCTCAGGGGTTAGCCTCGACGTGCAGCGTGGAGAGATTTGCTCCGTCATTGGGCCAAATGGCGCAGGCAAGACGACTCTCTTTAATCTGATCTCGCGCTTCTTCAATGAAGACGAAGGGGTACTTCATTTCGATGGTCGGCCACTCGCACGTTGCCGCGCACATCAAATGGGCCACCTTGGCGTTGCAAGGACTTTTCAGAATCTTGCGGTATTCAAGCACCGCACCGTCGTTGAGAACATCCTTGTGGGCATGCATGCGCGGCTGCGAACAGGGTTGCTCGGCGCGACATGCTTCTTGCCTTCAGTCCGGCGAGCGGAGATCGCCGCCCGAGAGGAGGCGGAGGAAATCATCGAGTTCCTGGAGATCGAGGCTATACGGGATCATGCCGTTGGAAGCTTGTCGTACGGATTGCAAAAGCGCGTTGAGTTGGGTCGCGCGCTCGCTGTAAGGCCACGCCTTCTGTTGCTCGATGAAATGGTGTCAGGCATGAACCAGGAGGAGACCGAGGACATAGCCAGGTTCATCCTTGATGTGCGTGAGCAAAGAGAAATGACGGTGCTGATGATCGAGCACGACATGGGCATCGTGATGGACATCTCGGATCACGTCGTCGTCTTGAATTTCGGCCGAAAGATTGCTGACGGAACGCCCGGGAGCATCGCTCAAGACCCGGCGGTGATCGAAGCTTACCTCGGAAAGCGAGGCTCACCATGAAGCAGCGTAAACGACATCCAATTGCATCGCTCGCTATTCAAGCGCGCGAAGGAAGCGCGACTTTACCGGCGCTTCTGCGTTATCGCGCCACGATGGAACCAGAGCGCCTTGCATTGCGGCACAAGGAGAGAGGCGTCTGGAATCCGATCACATGGTCGGACTACTATCGTCGCGTTAGCGAGCTGGCCCTGTTCCTGGAGTCTCGCGGCATCGGGGCTGGCGACGCGGTGGCCATCGTCGGAGACGGCACGCCGAGCTGGTTCTATTCGGATCTTGCGATTCAAACAATTGGGGGAGTCTCCGTTGGGGTCTATCCGACCAACCCTTGGCCTGAGTTGCAATACATCGTTCGACATTGCGGAGCACGCGCTGTAGTCTGCGGTGACCAAGAGCAGGTCGACAAGGTCTTGGATGCGATGCGCGAAGATGGTGGATTGCCGGCCCTGGAATTGATCCTTGTAGTCGACGCCAAGGGCATGCTCCACTACGAAGAGCCGAACTTGGTGCGCCTGAGCGACGCTCTACAGGAAGGTGCAAGACTCGCCTTGCAAGCCGGGGCCGGCGAGCGGCTTGGGCGATGCATAGAAACATTGCGTCCGGAGCAGGACGCAATCATCGTCTAAACGTCCGGCACTACTGGCATGCCCAAGGGCGCGCGGATCAGCCACCGCAGCATCTTGACAGCATCGCTGCGACTTGGCGAGGTGTATGGATTCGAAGGTTGTGCGCTATCTGCGCTGTCCTATCTGCCGCTGTGCCACGTCGCTGAACGCTTGTTTTCGACGGTGACTCAGCTCGTCTGGAACGGCGTGGTCAACTTCGCAGAATCGATCGAGACCGTCGCAACCGATCTTCGAGAGACTGCTCCCACATACTTTCTTGGCGTGCCACGCATCTGGGAGAAAATTCAGCGCGACACCCAGATCGCGGCGCGCGAGGCGCACCCCCTCGCCCGTGCCGCCTTCCGCTTCGCACTGCGGCAAGGCGAGAGGCTTGCGACATCGGCACTCGGTGGCGACCCAGTCCCCCTGTCGGTATGGCATCGTCTGCAGGAGCGCTTGTTGCATGTGGCTTTCTTCGGCAATTTGCTGGCGGGCCTGGGCTTAGATCGCATGTTTTTTGCAGCAGCTGGAGGAGCTCCGGTGCCTGAGCACACGACCCGCTTCTTTCGCGCCATTGGCTTGCAGGTCCATGAGGTTTATGGGATGACTGAAACCTGCGGCCTCATCAATGTGCAGCGACCAGGAACGCTCCGCGTCGGTTGGGCAGGACCGCCGGTTCAGGGGATCGAGGAACGCCTCGGGGCAGACGGCGAGCTGCTGGTCAGGGGGGCCATGGTATTTAGTGGCTACCTGCATGACGAGCCAGCAACCCGCGCGGCGATGGAAGGAGGCTGGTTGCACACGGGCGACATCGCAGAACGCGATGATGTCACCGGAGACATTCGCATCGTTGACAGGAAGAAGTCCATCTTGATCACGAGTGCAGGTAAGAACATCACGCCATCTCTGATCGAGAACGCGCTAAAGGAGAGCATCTACGTGGAAGAAGCCATCTTGCTCGGCGACGGACGCCACTTCCTTGCCGCTCTTATTCAGATCGACCTTGTTACCGTAGGTCAGTGGGCGCAGGAGCGCGGACTTGCCTATACAAATTACGCACACCTCGCCGGACTGCAGGAAGTGTATGACTTGGTGGATCGTCAGGTACAAGCGGTGAATGCTCGATTCGCTCGCGTTGAGAACGTGCGCAAATTCGTGGTCCTTCGAAAACAGCTTGACCACGATGATGGCGAAGTGACCGCCACCATGAAAGTCCGGCGAAGTGCCGTCGAGCGCAAGTTCCGCAACGAGATCGAGTCGATCTACGGGCCTGGTGCCCTCAAGGAAGTTGCCTGATGGACACGCTCTTGAATCTAACCGTCAGCGGACTGGTGGTCGGCTGCGTGTATGCGCTTGTGGCCATGGGCTTTGCTTCAATATATAGAGCCACCGGGGTGCTGAACTTCGCGCAGGGCGACCTGATGTTGCTTGTGGCCTACACGGCCTATAGCGTCGCGAGCACGGCTCAAGGGAGCTTTGCAATGGTGCTACTTGCGAGCCTCACAACCGGAGTGGTCGTCGGTGTCGCGTTGGAGTATCTGTTCATCCGTCCAATGGCGGCTGAGCCGCTGTTCTCCAAGGTCATGGTGACCATCGCACTCGCCATCATGATCCGTGCGGCAGTCGTGATGTTCTATGGGGCTGAGCCGCTCGCCGTACCGCCCATGCTGGGAACCGCGATCTTGCGTATCGGAACGGTGGCGCTGTATCCCGCTCAGTTGGCTGTCCTGCTGATGCTCGCGGCCAGCGTTATCGCAACAAGCTTGATGTTCAACCGGTCGCGTCTGGGAATCGAGATGCGGGCCGCAGCCTGCGACGAGGGAGCGGCCCTGCTCGCTGGAATATCTGTGCGCCGCGTGTACGCAATCGCCTGGGCGCTGGCAGGTGCTTACGCCGCGCTGGCCGGGCTGGCCTGCGCGCTACTGTTCAACCTCGATCCAACTGTGTCGTCGCTGAGCCTGCGCGCGTTTCCAGCAGCCATTTTGGGAGGCCTGGATTCAGTACTTGGGGGGGCTTTAGGCGGATTGTTGATCGGCATTCTCGAGAGCTATGCCGGCGGCTATCTTGGACGAGGAATGAAGGATGTCGTGGGATTTCTCTTGATCATCCTCGTGCTGATGATCAAGCCATACGGACTTTTCGGCACACGCCGAATTGAGAGGGTGTAATGCGAAGCGGAACCTTCAAGCAACAGTACAGCGAGCTTGTTACGCTGACTGACAATCCCGCGAAGTGGGCATGGGCCGCGGTCGCCTTGCTCGCGACGCTGCTGCTGCCCATCTTTGCGAACAGCTACGCACTCAACTTGGGAACCACTCTCGCTATCGCGGCCATCGCGGTAGTTGGGCTAAATCTTCTAACTGGCGTAGCTGGTCAGCTCTCTTTGGGACACGCAGGGTTCATGGCAGCGGGCGCATACACGCAAGCCATCCTGACGACCGATTACCAATGGCCTGCTTTACTCGCCCTGCCGGTCGCCGGACTCGTGTCCGCAGCATTAAGTCTGGTAGTGGGAATTCCTTCGTTGCGATTGCGGGGGCTCTATCTGGCTCTTACCACCTTGGGCTTCTCAGCGATCGTCACACACGTTCTGGTCGAGTGGGAAAGCGTGACCCGGGGCCCCAGCGGCATGCCTTCTGCTCCGCTGGTCGCGCTTCCGGTCAGTGCAGACCAGAATGCATATTTCACAGCGGTGATCATCCTGGTGCTCGCTGTTGTGATGAGTTTGAATCTTGCGCGCAGTCGTGTCGGCCGCGCATGGTTCGCGCTGCACGAGCACGACATTGCGGCACGCGCCATGGGAATCAACCTGACGGTCTACAAACTGCTTGCTTTCGTCGCAAGCGCCTTTCTTGCCGGAGTAGCGGGGGCACTGATGGCCTCCCAGACGCAGTACGTGAACGTCGACAGTTTCAGCATCCTTCTGAGCATCGAGCTCGTCGCCATGCTGATCGTAGGCGGCCTTGGGCATGTGACAGGTGCTGTACTTGGCGCCGCGTTCATCGTGCTGCTGCCAGAAATGCTGCGATGGTCCGTAGGGGGGCCGGGCTCCTACCTTGAGGTTCTGCTTTCCACGCACGCTTATGAGGTTAAAGAGTTGTTGTACGGCGCAGTGATCCTGTTATTTCTACGCTTCGAGCCCGAGGGTATATCGGGCATCTGGCGGAAGCTAAAGCGCTTCGCTGTTAATTGGCCGCTTTCCCGCTGAGACCATCCATACCTAGGAGAACAATGTGACGAGACTTACTATCCCTATCCGTGCCATCGTGGCAGGCACAACCGCGCTACTTGCTGCGGTTGCATTCGCGCAAGAGCCCGGCGTTGCCGCCAAGGAAATACTGATTGGAGAGGTCCTGATGCTGTCCGGGCCCGCTGCATTCATCGGCAAGTCTTCATACGTGGGTTCCAAGCTTGCAGCCGCCGAGATCAACGCGACGGGCGGTATTAATGGGCGCCAGGTCAAGGTTTTGTACGAGGATGATGGTTACGTCCCCGCACGCGCCGTGTCTGCAGTGCGCAAGCTGATCGATGTGGATAAGGTATTCGCCATTACCGGAACCACCGGAGGCTCAGGTGTCACAGCAATCATGCCGGTGATCGACCAGGCCAAGGTGCCCACCATCGTTCATGTGGCCCCGAACTCTGCCATTCTCGAGCCGCGTAGAACCTCGGTGTTCATGATCGGCCCAGACTACGATGTGGCTGCCTACGAGGCACTCAGGTATCTCGTCGAGAAACAAGGCAAAGCCAAAGCGAAATTCGCGGTGCTCTATCAGAATGACGACTATGGCAAGGGCGTTCTACGCGGATTTCAGAAGGCGGCCAAAGACCTCAATTTTCAGATCGTTGCAGAAGTACCTTACCAGCGAGGTGCAAAGGACTTCAGCGCGGAGGCATTGAAGATCAAGAACTCCGGAGCTGAGGTCCTGTATCTGGGGACCACTGTGACGGAGCCGGGAGCAATTCTTTCGGAGACGCGCCGTCTTGGTGTGGAGCTGACTGTAATGGGCAACTGGGCAGCAGGACTTCCGGCCAGCATCAAGCTAGCAAGTCCTCATGGCTACGACTACTTCTTCAATGACTACTATGCTGCTCTGCAGGATCCGGCGGGCGAACGGTTTCTCGGCATCGCACGCAAGCATTTGACAGCCGACGAGCAGCAGTCGCTTAGCCGTTACTCTGTCAGCGGGTATGTCGCTATCAAGACCATGGCGGAGGCGATTCGTCGCTGTGGTGCGCAGCCTACGCGGACGTGCGTCACCGGTCAACTTGGCAGCATGAAGGGGTTCGATACCGGCGGTTTGAGTGGGCCTATCTCCTTGGACAACCCGCAGGGACACGCATCTCCCGAGTTGAAAACGTTTCGTGTGACAGCGAAGGATGGAAGCGTCAAGGCCGTGACCGACTTCGTGCCTTATAGCAAGACCTCCCGGTGATTGGCTGATGACAGTTCACTACCAACTGCGCGGGCCAGTCGCTTGGATCCGGATCGATCGTCCTGAGGCGCTGAATGCACTCGATATCGACACGCTTCAGGCCTTGGAGTCGGCGTTCCTGGGGGCCGAGATCGACCCGGCGGCCCGTGTTGTGGTGCTGACCGGTACCGGCCGCGCTTTTAGTGCCGGAGGCGACATTCACCAGCTTCTGAGGGAGATGGACGGGGCCATCGATGCGCCGAGCTATATCGATTCGGTCTCACGTGCTTTTACAGCAGTCCGTGCGTTGGGTAAGCCGCTTATCGGCTGTGTCAACGGATTGGCCGTTGGCGGTGGCCTCGAGTTGGCACTGCATTGCGACCTAGTGGTCGCGTCGGAATGTGCGCGCCTTGGCGATGGACACTCCAACTTCGGAATATTCCCGGGCGGCGGCTCCTCGGCAATGCTACCGCGCCGCATGTCCCTCAACCAGGCGAAGGATCTCCTTTTCTCTGGGCGGCTGCTTTCTGCTTATGAGTGGCAGCAGATGGGCATCGTGAATCGACTTGTACCTCTGGAGAAACTCGAGTCACAAACGCAGGCGCTCGCTGATGAACTTGCGACAAGGAGTCCCGTGTTGTTGCGCAGGCTCAAAGCCTCTGCCAATACGACCAACGACATGCCTTTGCATGCGGCGTTGCAGGAGGAGTTGCAACAGCTGCGTGCGCAGATGACCACCAACGACATGCGCGAAGGAACTTCTGCCTTCGTCGAAAAGAGAGTCCCACATTACACAGGCACCTAGCGGCCTATTGATCCTATGAGCACCATCTACATAGCAGGCGTTGGGATGACGCCCTTTACACGCCACCCCGAACTGAGTGTCGGGCAACTCACCGCCTGGGCGGTACGTGAGACTCTGGAAGACGCTGGCTGCGCGCCAGAGCAAGTTCAGTCGGCCTTCTTTGGCAATTGCGCCCAAGGTCTTCTTGAAGGTCAGCACTTGGTCCGGGGCCAAATGAGCCTATTGCCCATGGGGCTGCAAGGCATTCCGATCTTCAACGTTGAGAATGCATGCGCTACTGCAAGCACGGCCTTGCACCTGGCGGTGCAGTATCTGCGCGCCGGCGCGTGCGACATTGCACTGGCCGTGGGCGTCGATAAGCTGTTCACACCGGAGCGCGAACGCCGCTTCCAGATCTTTGACAGTGCGTGGGATGTGCGATCGCCCGAAGAAAATCATGCACGCTTTCTAGCGCTAGCGGAGGGACTTGCCATCCCCGCTGGCGCTCAGAGTGAAAATGGCTACAGCCCGTTCATGGATGTGTACGCGGGCTTTGCTCGGCAGTACATGCGCCGATTTGGTGTCACTCAGCGACAGCTTGCGGTCATTGCCTCCAAGAATCGAACGCATGCGGCTGCGAACGAGCGAGCGCAATTCAGGAAGCCAATGAGCGTGGACGAAGTGCTGGCGTCACCCCCGATTACGTGGCCACTCACCTTGCCCATGTGTTCGCCCATTTCCGACGGTGCTAGTGCGGCGGTGCTTTGCACTGAGGTTGGATTGCGCAAGCTTCAGGGAAACCTTAACCGCGCAATACAGGTTCATGCCAGTGTCCTTCGGACGGCGACCGCACGCGATCCTGAAGATTTGGACAATCACTTGACACGGCTGGCCGCAAATCAAGCGTATGAAGCCGCTGGATTCGGACCCGAAGACATGCATGTCGCGGAAGTGCACGACGCAACTGCCATGGGCGAGCTGATCCAGTCGGAAAATCTTGGCTTTTGCCCTCTGGGTGAAGGTGGCGCCATGGCCGAGCATGGTGAGACCACCATCGGAGGTCGCATCCCGATCAATCCTTCGGGTGGGCTTGAGAGCAAGGGGCACCCAATCGGCGCGACGGGACTAGGGCAGGTGTATGAATTGGTGAGTCAATTGCGAGGCGAGTGTGGCGCAAGACAAGTCAAGGGTGCGCGCATGGCTGTTCATGAAAACGGCGGCGGGATCTGGGGCATCGAGGAATCGGTGGCGCACATTGGCATTTATGGATCGACATCATGGAACTGAAAGACAAGGTCATAGTTATTTCTGGCGCTGCGTCCGGGCTGGGCTGGGGCGCGGCACGATTCGCGGCCGAGGTGAAGGGCGCGCGCGTTGTGCTTCTAGATCGCGATGGCATTCAAGGCCGGTTGCGCGCGGCAGAGTTAGATCCAGAACGGAGCATGTTCCTAGAAGCGGATCTTGCAGATCGGGCGCAGGTGGCTTCCGCGCTCGAAGCGGCGATCAGCCAATTTGGCTCGATCGACGCATGTTTTAGCTTTGCGGGCGTCGTGGGTCCTATGCGAATTCTCGATCGTTCGGGCAAGGCGAGTGCACTGGAAGACTTCGAGCGAACCGTCCGCATAAACCTGGTTGGAACATTCAATCTACTGGCAACATGTGCCGAGCACATGGCGCGCAACGAACCAAACGCTGGTGGAGAGCGCGGTGTGCTAGTGGCGATTTCCTCTGGCGCCGCATTTGACGGTCAAGTTGGCCAGTCTGCGTATTCCGCAAGCAAGGCAGGGTTGGTGGGTCTGTGTCTACCCGCCGCCCGTGAACTGGCACCGTTGGGAATTCGTATCAACAGCATCGCGCCCGGAGCATTCTGGACGCCCATGCTCGCAAGCCTGCCTCAGCGGGTTGTCGACGACATTGCCTCAGGTTTTCAGTTTCCAAAGCGCTTCGGGGAGCCGGAAGAGATCGCTAGCCTCTGTTGCTATATTGCCGAAAATTCCTATTTGAACGGTGAGTGTCTTCGACTGGACGGAGCGTTTCGGCTTCCCCCACGATAGCATTTGGCCAATGCAAGCGAAATCATCGGTCTTAGAAAAGGCGCAAACTGCCTCCCGCGCTACACCGGAGGTGCCATCGCGGAGGCGTCGGCTGTCAAAGGAGGCGCGATTTGAGGAAATTCTCGTTGCGGCTGAACAGGTTTTCTGCGAAGCCGGCTTTGAAGCTGCGACCGTGGCCGAGATTGCACGACGTGCCGGCGTCGTCGAGGGAAACGTGTACCGTTACGTGAAGTCAAAGCGCGAGCTGCTGGCACACGTGATCTCGGAGTGGTACAGCAGGAAGAACGATGAACTCGAGAAGGAGTTTGCTCAAATAGCCTCTGTGCAGAGCCGACTTCGCTACCTCATTGCGGCACACCTTCGCAATATGCGGGACAGCCCCGCACTCCTGCGGCTCATTCTCCGCGAAGGACGTGCAAACGATGCAGAGTTTCGCGAAATTGTGGGGAAACTCAATCAGCGGTACACCGGCTACTTGCGGTCGACGATCGAAGCTGGTGTCCAGAATGGGGAGTTTCGGCCGCAGACCCCTGTTCGACTTGTACGTGACATGATCTTCGGTGGAATTGAACACCATTCCACACGCTTTCTGATGGGTGAGGGGCACCTGGACGTAGAGTCAATTGCCGATCAACTTCTACAACTGGTATTGCTCGGAGTTCGTGCAGAAGTATTGATGCCTCCGAAGCGGAAAGCGATCCCTCCAAGCAAGTAGCCTATTGCAATGAGCTCCCCTCCTGGCCAACGCTATGCACGATTACCTTGCCTATAGAGGCTGCACCGGTATGGCTACGTCGGGCTAGCATGATTCCCGCGCGCTTTGGGCGTTCAAGCCACCGGTGCCTGCGCGCGTTTTCCATCTCGCTTACCTCCATTTCGCAGCCCGGCCTGCAGCAGTGCGCGACCAGCGAATGCGTCGCCAGCCACTTCCAAATCGAAACGCTCGTCATCCAGGCGGCGCAAGTCTGAGATGACGGCGCCGGCTTCTTCCACAGTGGCGCCAGTGGCCAGCATGGCTTCATAGCCCATCTTCATGGCAGATTCGAATGTCTCACGAATCACGGTGTCCGCACCATCGGTTTTGACCAGTTCGACCGCGTGCTGGCGGTCGTATGCCCGCACCAGCACGCGTGCATGTGGACACTCGGCCCTTACGCTCTGAGCGATGCGGGTTGCGGCGTCTTTGTCATTCACGCAAACCAGTATGGCTGTTGCGTTGTGCGCGCCAGCCGCGTGCAGCACATCGGACCGCCCGCCGTCACCGTAATAGACCTTGAAGCCCAGGTAGTTCTGCGCATCGCGGATTACCTGTGTGTCGTTGTCAATTACAGTGAGCGAGGCGCCGCGTGCCACAACGCCCTGGCTGGCAATCTGGCCGACGCGGCCGAAGCCGATCACCAGTACGCTGGCCTGTTGGTCCTGCGCCGCCTCCACGCCCTCCATCGACTCTGCGATGCGGGGGCCCCAGCGCTGGTGTGCCAACACGACCAGCGGCGTCAGCGCCATCGACAGCACCACGACGGCCGTCATGTTGGCGTTGACGGTGGCGTCGATCACGCCTGCGCCGAGCGCAGCTGCGAACAGCACGAAGGCGAACTCTCCGCCTTGCGCCATCAGAACGGCACGATCCAACGCGTCTGCATGGGAGCTCTTGGCGAGGCGCGCCACCGCATAAATGCAGGCTGCTTTGGTCGCCATGAGCGCCAGCACGCCGGCAACGATCAACTGCCAGTTGCGACCCACCACGGCCAGGTCCAGCGACATCCCTACGCCAAGGAAGAACAGCCCCAGCAGCAACCCGCGGAAGGGCTCGATGTCGGCCTCCAATTGGTGCCGGAAGGTGGACTCAGAGAGCAGCACGCCAGCCAGGAACGCGCCCATGGCCATCGACAAACCGCCCAACTGCATCAGCAGAGCAGCTCCGAGGACCACCAGCAACGCCGCCGCAGTCATGACCTCGCGTGCCTTGGCGTTCGCCAGCACACGGAAGAATGGGTTCAGCAGCCATATCCCTGCGGCCACCAGGGCTGCCAAGGAGGCCAGCGCCAGTCCAATCACGCCCCAACGAGAGGGTGCTGCCACAGCGGAGGCATCCAGCGCAGGAGGCGCAATGAAAGCCACAATGGCCAGCAGCGGCACGATCAGCAGGTCTTCAAACAGGAGGATGGAGACTATGCGTTGGCCCCGCGGAGCGGCAATATCGCCCCGCTCACCCAGCAGTTGCATGACGATGGCCGTCGAGGTGAGAACAAATCCCATTGCACAGACGAAGGACACGGCCAGCGGGAAGCCGAAGCCAATGCTAACGAGTGTGAGCAGTAGGCCGCATACCAGGCACTGGAGGCTGCCCAACCCGAAGATCTGCTTTCGCAGACTCCACAGGTGGGAGGGCCGCATTTCCAATCCGATCACGAACAGGAACATCACTACGCCCAGTTCGGCCACGTGCAGGATGGCCTGCGGATCGGTGAACAGCTTGAAGCCGAACGGCCCGATGGCCAAGCCCGCAGCCAGGTATCCCAGCACCGAGCCCAAGCCAATCTTCTTGAACAGAGGCACCGCCACCACGGCCGCGCCCAACAAACTTACGACCTTGATCAGGTCGCCCGCGCTTCCTTCGACAGCCATAGGATCAGCCGTGTGAAAGTTGCGAAGCTGAGATGGCGGCGCTCGCGCCCCGCAGGCAACCGATAATTACGAGTCCCACGAGCAGCAGAACCCCTGCGCCCCTCACTACTGCTACGTGCATAAAAGCCCCTAATTATCAAAATTTCAAACTTAAAAAGGACCTCTTAGGGTCCTCGCACGCGGGTGCTGGCTCAGCGTCCGAATCCGCCGGAAAAATCAAGTTGTGATTGAATCTGCTTGATTTTGCATAAGCGAAATCCCCGCACGGCACTTGGATTGGATCGACTTGATCTAATTCTAGAAGCTTTGGGGCTCATGCACTGAATGGCAGACTTCGATGTTTCTTGCCGGTGAGTGCAGCGATCGCATTAGCCATGGCAGGCGCTATGGGCGGGACCGGGGGCTCGCCGATGCCGGTGGGGGGTTCCGCCGAGGGCACGATATGCACCGTCATCTTCGGCATGTGCGCATGCGTGGGCACGCGATAGTCGTTCCAATTATGTTGTTGCACATGGCCATCTTTGAGCGTGATCTCCGCGCCCGGAATCGTCATGCCCAGACCCATTAACACGCCGCCTTGCACTTGAGCCTCGATGGTGCGTGGATTCACCGGCATGTTGCAATGGACCGAGGCAGTCACGTGGTGCAGCACAGGCTCGTTCCCGCGCATCGAAACCTCGACCACATAGGCCACCACACTGCTGAAGGATTCATGCACAGCCACTCCCCATGCGTGCCCGCGAGGTAGCCGCTTCTTGCCGTAACCGGATTTCTCAACTGCGAGGTCCAACGTGGCGAGATTGCGCGGATGTTTCGCGAGGAGCCGGCGGCGGTACGCGACGGGGTCAATGCCCCCGGCACGCGCCAGTTCATCGACCAAGGTCTCCATCACGAAGGCGGTGTGACTGTGTCCCACCGAACGGAACCACAGCACCGGCACGTTCACCTTCGGATGGTGCACCTCGAGTGCGATCGGAAAGGGGTAAGGGGTCCCGGCCACGCCCTCGACCATCGTCTCGTCGACACCATCTTTTACCGTGAACGGCTCAAGCACGGTTCCGCCCGTTATGGACTGGCCGACGATCATGTGCTTCCAAGCCAGCACGGTGCCTTTGCCATCGTGGGCTATCTCGACGCGGTGCAGGTGCATCGGCCGGTAGTAACCGCCACGAACGTCATCCTCGCGCGTCCAGATCATTTTGATAGGTTCGCGGTGTCCGGCGGCATAGCGCGCCTTGGCAACCTGCGCGGCGTCGACTACGTAATCGGAAGTTGGCGTGGCGCGCCGTCCAAACCCTCCGCCGGCCATCATGGTGTGCAAGGTGACCTGTTCGGGTTTCAGACCCAAGACGGTCGCCACCGCAGCCTGGTCAGCCATCTGAAGTTGCGAACCCACCCACACTGTGCATTGATCACCGCGAAAGTCGATGTTGCAGTTGAGCGGCTCCATCGGCGTGTGCGCCAGGTACGGGAAGGTGTACTCGGCCACGATCTTTAGCGGAGCGTTCTCTAGCGCGGAGATATCGGCCGCGTGGGCTTTCTTGCCGGGCTGACGAGCCAAGGCGCGATACCTTGTCCACAAGGCGTCGGTGTCGGCTTTTTCAACGCCGGCTGTATCCCACTCGACCTTCAGTGCCTTGCGCGCCATGCACGCAGGCCAGAACCCGCTGGCCACCACGGCGAGACCGGTGCCCCCGTTGTAGAGCGGCACCTTATAGACGTCTTCTACGCCTGCAATCGCTTTGGCTTGCGTCGCGTCAAAGCTTGCCACCTTTGCGCCGAACACAGGCGGGTGGAGCATGACCACAGTGCGCATGTCGGGCAATTTGAAGTCGATCCCGAACGTCTGCTGACCGCTAGACTTGTCTCGCGCATCAAGTCGGCCGGTTGGTTTGCCGATGAGCTTGAACTGATCGGGTGATTTAAGTTGCACCCGCGTCGGAATGGGCTCCGCCAGTGCCGCGGCGGCAAGTTCACCATAGGGAAGGCGGCGGCCATCAAGCGCGATCACCATCCCAGCCTCAGTCTTCAGCAGCGAAGGAGATACGCCCAGGCGCTTAGCCGCCGCGCCTATCAGCATCGCGCGCATGCGGGCACCTATCTCGCGATACTGCACCCATGAGTGTTTCATCGAGGTAGAACCGCCGACGATCTGCATCTTGTACACGGGGTCCATGTAGGCCTCGCCAGCCGGACCCAGACCACAACGTACTTTGGTCCAGTCAGCATCCAGTTCCTCGGCCACCAACATCGGCAACGCGGTTTGCACACCTTGTCCGATGTCGGTCTTTCCGATGGTGACCGTCACGATGCCATCTGCATCGATGCTCACAAAGGCACTGGGCTGCTGCTGTGGCGTGAGTCCACTTTCCGACGCCCCAGGTTGTGTCTGCGCATCGATCGACATTGCGTATACCGCGAAGCCAGAGCCGATGCCCAGTTTGAGGAAGTGCCGGCGCCCCATCTCACTGGCGCCGAAAGAAGCTTGCATGCGTTTCATGGTTGCTACTCTTTCAGGCAATGGATTTCGCCGCGTCCAATACGGCGGCATGGATACGGGCATAGGTGCCACAGCGACACAAGTTTGCGCTCATCGCACGATCAATGTCGGCATCGGACGGCCGCTTGTTGACCTTGAGCAGGGCCACCGCCGCCATGATCTGGCCGCTTTGGCAATAGCCGCACTGCACCACATCGTGGCGGACCCAGGCCTCCTGCACTGCGCGCCCCACTTCGTCTTGCTCGGCCACGGCTTCTATGGTGCGAAGATGTTGGCCTTCGATGGATGCGACGGGCGTCACGCAGGACCGACGCTGCTGACCGTCGATATGCACGGTGCAAGCACCGCACACCGCAATGCCGCAACCGAACTTGGTGCCCGTCAGGCCAAGCGTGTCGCGCAGCACCCAAAGGACCGGCGTATCGCCCGGCACGTCGACGCTCTGCGGTTGGCCGTTCAATTGGAACGAGATCATGGTTGGCTCCTGGCAGGGGTCTGGTTAATCAAAACGCCTGAATTGGAGACAACTCGCAGGCTCTTGGCGAAATCGGCGTTCAAGTCGGCACGAGTGCGTCCGGCTGAGGAGCGCAGAGGTTCGCGCGAATCGCATGGCGCTCCATTTCTGATCCATGCGCGTACCTGCTCGTCGAAGGAGGGCTTATCCATTGGTGGCAACTGGCGGCCCGGGCCGGGCTCCCAGGCCCAGAGGACCAAATGGTCAGTGGCCATGTGCTCCTCCAGCATCGCGAGCGATCGCGCCCCATTGGTCTTCGGGTCACGGAACACCTTGCACAAGGCTGGACCTGATAACCCAAGCCATGACATCTTCATATGTGCGGGCGGCATATGCCAACCGGGTTTGCCGTCGGTGTTCAGTCCAGGCGGTGCGTTGGCAAGCGGGCTGTTCTGGGTCGAGTGGCACGTGGCGCACTGCAGGGGAGCTACGCCTCTGCCATCAAGCCCTCGTTGCACAGGTGGGTAGTGCACGCGCTTGAAATCACCTTGCAGCGGCGCATCGGGCACGTGGCAGTTTAGACAGCGCGGATGCGACAGCACCCGCTCTATCTGAGCGAACGCTTGTAACCCGGCACCTCGGTTCGGAGTGGCCGAGACCTGCGTCGGCTCGAATGTCCCTGTCGCCGAGGCCGCTGTCGCCGTCGCCGTGAACGACAACAACGTGGCGCAGAAGGCCAGGTGTCGATACAAGAGTGCAGTTCTTCGTGTCATGGGTGATTTTTTTTGGACGATTACCGATCGAAGGCACTGCGTCGACTGAGAGTCGTGAGCCCCCAAGGATGGAGGGAGTCTAGGTTTGTGGTCCGGATTGCAACAGGTCGGGCGCATCCTAGGAAAATAATTCCTACCCTCCAGCCCATTCCTGTGCGCAGCTTTAGAAAGTAGGATTGACCCATGTCAGAAATTCTCCCGCTCAAAAAGAATGCACTTGGTAATTTCCTGCGAGCTCGACGCGCCGAGGTGCGACCCGCAGAAGTGGGTCTGCCGCTCGGCGTGAATGCCCGCAGAGTGCCGGGGTTACGCCGCGAAGAAGTCGCGCAACTCGCGGGTATCAGCTCCGACTACTACAACCGCTTGGAGCAGGGGCGGTTGATGCCCTCTGCGCCGGTCTTGGCAGCCATTGGACGCGGCTTGAGGTTGGATACTGATCAAACTGCCTACCTGCGGCGCTTGGTACAGGGCGCACCGCATGGTTCCGTCTCCAAGCCTCTCCAGACGGTCGGACCGCAGACTGCGCGGCTCATAGCTCTATTGGGCCCGGTTTCCGTTGTGGTTTTTGGGCGGTGCTTAGACGTTCTGGGTTGGAATGCCGTCGCCGCGGAGTTGTTAGGAGACTTTTCGGCGTGCCCAGCTAGCGAGCGCAATTTCATTCGGATGGCTTTTCTCGACCCGGAGGTGCGTGCTCGCTATGTCGATTGGGAAACGTCCGGCAGGCAATGCGTTGCCTATCTGCGCATGGATATGGCTCGCTATCCCGATGATGCGCGGTTGAGCGCGTTGGTCAGCGAGCTGTCTGAGAAAGACGCCGATTTTCGAACCTGGTGGACGTCTCACCAGGTTGCAATTCCCTCCTGCGGGCAGAAAAGCGTCATGCATCCTGTAAAGGGCCTGCTAACTCTTGACTGGCAGATGCTCGGCTGCGCGGAGGATCCCGATCAAATGATCTACATCATGAGCGCTCCTTCTGGCGACCCAGCAGCCAATGTGCTGGCTGGCTGGCAGAACCGCTGAAGCAAGCTTTTTGGATCACTCGAGTGCTTTAAGCGCGTACCAAGTTGGTACCAAGTGTGTTGCGACCATTAGTAAAACCTCACGGCCGCGACGAGTTGAGTAGTGCTATTAGGGGCTGCAGGAGGCCGCGTAGCGACCGCCCACCCCGCTTTACTTGTCCATGTTGAAGATAATGGTTTTCTCGCGTGTGAAGTGTTCCAGCATCGAAGACACGGACAGCTCTTTTCCTAGACCAGAAGACTTGTACCCGCCATATGCGGTCCCGATGCCGGCCACAATGTTCTGGTTGACTTGGATATACCCGGCCTCCAGCCGGTCGGCCGCATCAAGTGCTGTTCCCAGATCTTTTGTCCAGATCGTCGCACATAGACCGAACTCGGTGTCATTCGCCATCCGAAGTGCGTCTTCATACTCCGTGAACTCCATGATGCAAGTCACTGGACCAAATATCTCTTCGCGTGCGACGCGGCTTTCATTGTCAACTCCCACAAGAAGCATGGGCTGTACATAGAACCCATCCTTAAGGTGCGGCTCCGAAGGAAGCGCCGAGCAAGCGATTGCTTTATCGCCCGCGATCTCCCGGCCATGGGCGATGTAGCCCTTGACCTTATCGAACTGCGTGCGTGAGATGATGGTCCCAATATCGGTGGATTCATCCAGCGGATCCCCCATCTTCAGCGCATCGACGCGCGCTCTTAGTCTCTTCACAAAATCGGCAAAGACGGACGCATGGACAAAGATTCGGCTTGCCGCTGAACAGCTCTGCCCTTGCCGTGTGAATCGCATGCCGTAGACCGCGCCATCGACGGCTTTCGCTATGTCGGCATCTCCCATGACGATCATCGGGCTCTTGCCTCCAAGTTCCAACGTCACGGGCGCTAGTTTTTCTGCGGAGGCGCGGTAGATGATTTTCCCCGTCTCTACCGAGCCGGTGAATGTCACCTTGGCGACGTCCGGATGGGCCACGAGAGGCGCCCCGCACACAGGGCCATCGCCCGACAGAATATTCAGCACGCCCGGGGGCAACACACGATTCAAGAGCTCCACCATCCTCAGCGCGCACAGTGGCGCTTCTTCTGCTGATTTGACGATGACGCTGTTCCCAGCGACAAGTGCTGGCGCAATCTTGAATCCCATCAGAGCGAGGGGAGCATTCCATGGGAGGATTGCAGCCACCACCCCGATCGGCTCCCGCTTGGTGATCGTCAACATGTTCGGCTTGAAGGGGACCGTCTCTCCCTTGAGTGCAGGGCCCAGCCCACCGAAGAACGCGAAACAATCTGAAGCCCATGTGGCCTCCACCCTGGCCTCGGTTCTTATAGCCTTGCCTGTCTCCAGCGCGATGAGGCGAGCCAGTTCCTCCGTATGGTCCACGAGCACCTGTCCGGCGTCTGCCACCAGCTTGCCGCGCTCTCGAACTGACAACCGGGCCCAAGTGATCTGAGCACGCTTTGCAATATCGACAGCAAAATCAACATCTTGAGCTGTCGCTTCCGCTGCGTCCCCAATGTGCTCGCCAGTTGATGGGCTGCGGATCTGAAATGTTCTTCCTTCGATGCCCGCTTGAAAAGCGCCACCTATCAGGAGCTTGTTGCTCAACTGCCGCGCGAGCTGCCTGGGGTCGAGCACGGGTTGATGCGAAATTTCTATTGAATCGTTCACGTCACAGTTCCTTCTAGTTGGATGAAAATCCGAAGTTCGTGGAAATATTGGTACACCGTACGCTGCTTGATCAGCTTCTTTCCAATGCAGTCGCTTGCTGCTGGTACAGGCCACTTTCTAGTGCCTGAGCCACAATGGTCCAGTCACGGTCGCCATAGCCGCACTGGACCACTTTCTTGTAGATCTCGACAACTTCGTCTCCCAAAGGCAGAGATGCCTCTACTTCCTGCGCCGCGGTGACGGCGAGCAACATATCCTTCAGCATGAGATTCGTAGCAAATCCAGGGGCATAGTCGCGGCTTGCCGGCGACGTGGGCACCGGCCCTGGCACCGGACAATACGTAGTGAGGCCCCAGCATTGGCCCGACGAGGTGGAAACGATATCGAACAGCGTCTGATGATCCAGGCCAAGCTTCTTTCCAAGCACAAAAGCCTCGGCGACCACAGTCGTGCTAACGCAGGCGATCAGGTTATTGCAGACTTTGGCCACCTGCCCATTCCCGGCGATCCCTGCATGGAAGACTCTCTGACCCATGGTGCGCAAGACTGGTTCAGCTCGCTCGACGGCGGCGCGGTCGCCCCCGACAATGAACGACAATTTTGCTTCTTCAGCCCACGGCTGGCCGCCTGAAACTGGTGCATCAAGCATTTGAAACCCCGCCGCATCGGCTGCGGAAATCACAGCACGCGCGGCTTTGGGGCCAATGGTCGAGCAGTCGATGAGCAGCGTGCCGCTGTCGGCATGTTTGAGGACGCCAGCTTCTCCGCAGTAGAGTTCGGTGACCTCTTGCGCGTTTCTCAAGATAGAGATCACGATGCTCGCACCTGCAAGCGCCTCTCGCAATGTGGCTGTGGGTGTGCCGCCTGCAGCCCCAAATGCCTCTAACGCTCCTGGCGAAACATCAAAGCCACGAACCTCATGGCCCGCGCGAACAAGATTAATCGCCATCGGGCGCCCCATGTTCCCCAATCCGATAAATGCAACTGCCGTCATATGATTTCCTCAGTTATCAAAGATGTTTGAAAGAAGAGATTTCTTAAAGCCGCCGGCCTGTCCAGCGCTGAATGAATCCGACGATGCCCTGGCGAAACAGCACAACACTGGCGATGAAGATGAGTCCCTGGATCACCATCACCCACGAGCCAAACCCTGCTAGATACTTCATAAGCGCAACCACGAAGGCCGCTCCCACGACCGGACCAAAGATCGTCCCCAACCCACCGATGAGCGTCATGAGAACGGGTTCGCCCGACATCGTCCAATGGACGTCCGTGAGCGTTGCATACTGAAAAACGATGGCCTTGGTCGCGCCGGCTAACGAAGCGATCCCGGCCGAGATGACGAACAACGCAAGCTTGTAGCGCGTCGTTTCAAAGCCAAGCGAAGCGGCTCGGGGCTCGTTATCGCGGATGCTTTTTAGAATTTGCCCGAAGGGAGAGTGGACGACGCGGTATGACACGAGCAGGGTCAACGCGAAGAGCACGAAAACGAACCAGAAGAGAACACGATCGTCGGCTAGGGGAATGAACCCCAGAAGATTGCCCCGCGGTACCGATTGAATGCCGTCTTCACCCCCTGTGAACTTTGCTTGAGCACAGAAGAAGTAGACCAGTTGTGCAAGGGCAAGCGTGATCATGGCGAACGATATGCCGCGCCGACGGACGGCCAAGGCGCCGATCACCAGGCCGAGAACGGAGCCTGCCAATGTGCCCATCAAGATCGCCAGCTCCGGGTATCCGCCCATCGCTTTGGCCGTGTAGGCAGAGACGTAACTAGCCACACCCCAGAAGGCTGCGTGACCGAACGACATCAGGCCGCCGTAGCCAAAGAGCAAATTAAACGCCACCGCGAACATCGCGAAGCACAGTATCTTCATAAGGAAGAGCGGGTACACGAACACAGAAAGCAATGCGATTGAAGCGAGAAACAGGCCCGTGTACAGAACATACCGTTGATGCTCCTGCACACGAGGCAGGCTAATCGCCGGCACTGAAATGCCGTTTGACATGGAAGCGCTCTTCATACCGATTCCTTCTGACCAAAAATCCCGGAGGGGCGTACCAGCAGCATCACGCCCATTGCCAAAAAGATCACCGTCGCGGAGGCTTCGGCATAGACAACCTTTGTGAGGCCTTCCAGCATCCCCAGACCGAATCCGGTAAGGATCGCCCCCTTGATGGATCCCATACCGCCAATGACGACCACCGCGAAAACCACGATGATGAGATCGGCGCCCATGCCGGGACTCACCGAGTAGATCGGAGCGGCAAGAACGCCTGCGAAAGCAGCTAATGCAATCCCGACGCCGTACGTCAAAGTGACAAGAACAGGAACGTTGATGCCGAACACCTCTGTGAGCCCCGGCCTTTCGGTGGCTGCTCGCAAATAGGAGCCCAGTGAAGTCTTTTCGATGAGGAACCACGCCGCCAGGCAAACCGCCAAGCTGACCCCTACCACCCAAAGTCTGTACTTGGGAACGATAAGCAAGCCGAGATTCTGGGATCCCCTTAGCGCGTCGGGTACGGGGTAGGGCAGACCGGAGGAACCAAAAGCGTTTCGATGCAGCCCTTCAATTACCAACGCGACGCCAAGCGTCAGAATCATTCCGTACAGTGGGTCCAACCCGTACATCCGTGAGATCAATAGGCGCTCCAACACGACGCCCGAGAGTCCAACGGCAATTGGCGCAATCAGAAGAGCCCACCAATAATTGACGCCCAAATAGTTCAAACACATCCATGCGGCGAAGCCTCCCATCATGTATTGGGCGCCGTGCGAGAAGTTGATAATGCCCAGGAGCCCAAAAATGATGGCGAGTCCCAGGCTCAGGATGGCGTAGAAGGAGCCATTGATAAGGCCGAGGAGGAGTTGCCCGAAAAGCACCTGAGGCGCTATGCCCATGATTTCGTTCATGTCCTGTCTTTCTGGTTAGACGCCGAGGTAACGGCGAATCTTGGCTTGTTCGCGGTCTGCCGATGCGGTGGTGAAGGCATCTACTACGCGTCCTTGATCAACGATGTAATGCCGATCAGCGAGACGCTGTGCAAATTCGAAGTTTTGTTCGACGAGAAGGATCGAATACCCCTGTCTCTTCAGTTGTTCAAGCATGTTTCCAATCTGCTCGACAATCACCGGCGCAAGCCCTTCTGTGGGTTCATCTAGCAGGAGGAATTTGGCTCCGGTTCGCAGCACTCTTGCAATAGCGAGCATCTGTTGCTCACCGCCCGAAAGCCTGTCGCCATACGAAGTCAACCGCGCTTTCAGGTTGGGGAAGAGGTTGAAGATTTGCTCTACGGAGAAGCCGTCTGGCCGCACCTGGGGTGGGAGCATCAGATTTTCCTGGACCGTAAGAGTGGCGTAGATACCTCGATCTTCCGGGACATAGCCGATACCTAACCCGGCGACGCGGCGCGAAGGCAAATTCATGGTTTCGGTGCCCTCGATGAGGACCGATCCCTTGCGTGTTCGAAGTAACCCCACGATGGCTTTTAGCGTAGTGCTTTTGCCCGCGCCGTTGCGTCCCAGCAGAGTCACCACCTCGCCTCGTGACACATTGAAGTCCACTCCGTGCAGGACGTGAGATTCTCCGTACCAAGCGTTGAGGTCGCAGACTTGGAGAACCTTTGAGTCCTGGATCGTCGATGTTGCCAAATCGCTCACTTATGCCTCCTGCTCGATACGCGCGGTCGGCGATAGGTCGTCATTGGCGGCAGCATTCTTAGGGCAAGTAGACGCGTTTCTTTTGTCTCCGCCGATATACGCCTCAACGACCCGAGGGTCGCTCGAAACATGCTTGTAATCGCCTTCCGAAAGAATCTCTCCACGAGCCAACACAGTGATGCGATCGCATAGGGTTGCAACGACGGACAGGTTGTGTTCGACCATCAAGACAGTGCGTCCGATGGCAGCCTTGCGGATAAGTCCTGCGACACGATGGATGTCCTCTTGACCAAGGCCGGCCAAAGGTTCATCCAGAAGAAGCAATTCCGGCTGGAGAGCCAGCGTCGTGGCCAGTTCGAGCGCGCGCTTTCTGCCATAAGACAGCCCACCGGCTTTCGAATTCTCGAATCCTCTGAGCCCGACCTCTTCAAGAAGTTCGTCGCAGCGTTCGTTCAGGTTCGATAACGAGAGATCTGACCTAAATGAATACTTCAACGGTTCTCGCCGACGCTGTACGGCGATCCGAACGTTCTCCTGGACCGACATTTCGGGGAAAACAGCGGAAATCTGGAATGACCGAACCAGGCCTTGACGGGCCACTTCAGGAGCGCGTTTGTGCGTGATGTCCTGATCTTTAAAAAGAATCTTTCCGCGAGTCGGGCTCAGAAATTTGGTAATCAGATGAAAGCAAGTCGTTTTGCCAGCGCCATTGGGCCCGATCAATGCATGAATGTCGCCCTTGCGAATCTGCAGATTCACGTCCTTTACTGCGCAGAAAGTGCCGAATTCCTTGGTCAGGCCTACGGTCTTAAGCACAATCTCGTCTGACTTTGTAGGAAGCATGTGGGATGGGAATAGATGTTTGAGAAGACCGCAGAAGGGCTAGCTTCTACGGTGGCGAAAATGTTGACGCCGGTCTCACTTCACAAGCGGGCACCCCGTCTGTTCCTTCGGCTGAAAGGCCAGTTCTTCTGGAATCTTTTGGAGGATCTTGTAGTAGTCCCAAGGCGCACGCGACTCCGCCGGCGTCTTCACCTGTGTGAGATACATGGCGTGCTGCACTCCGCCGTTCTCCTGAACACGGGTTCGGCCGAATAGAGGGTCTTCAAACCATCCCACATTGAGCATCTCGGCGACCACTCTCGCGCCGTTCCCAGGAGAGCCGGCGCGCTCTACTGCCATAAGGTAATTAAGGAGGGAGGAATACGCCCCGGCCTGGGCCTGAGTAGGCATCTTTCCGTTCATGCGGCTGGCGAAGCGTTTGGAAAAACTCCTGGTGCTTTCGTTCAGGTCCCAATAGAACGCGGTGGTAAACATGAGGCCTTGTGCGGCTTTGAGCCCCATGGCGTGCACGTCGGTGATGTACAAGTTCAGCGCGGCGAGATTTTGCTTGCCTGGTACTACGCCGAACTCTGCGGCTTGTTTGATCGAGTTGATGGTGTCGCCCCCGGCATTTGCCAGGGCGATCACTTTTGCTTTGGATGCCTGAGCTTGAAGCAGGAACGAGGAGAGGTCGGCCGCACTGACGGGATGCCTGACAGTGCCCACCACTTTGCCGCCAGCCGCTTTTACAGTGTCAGCAGTCTCTTTTTCGAGCGAATGTCCATAGGCATAGTCAGCCGTCATGAAGAACCATGTATCTCCACCTTGTCTGACAACGGCTTTTCCGGTTCCGTTTGCGAATGCCCAATTGGTATAGGTCCATTGAACCGTGTTGGGATTGCACTTCTTGCCGCTCAGGTCCGAATGCGATGCACTGCTCGCAAGGAAAACCTTGTTCTTGTCTTTCACAATGTCGGTTACTGCGAGCGAGACCGGAGAAGGAGCGCCGTCAACTAGAACGTCCACCGACTCGCGATCAAACCACTCACGCACAATTCCAGTTGCAACGTCCGGCTTGTTTTGGTGATCGGCGGAAACTAGCTCTACCGTCGTGCCCGGGTGACGTTTGCGGAAATCCTCAATGGCGAGTTTGGCGGCTTCTACCGAGCCCTGTCCTGTGAGATCTGAAATAAAACTAGACATTGACACCAAGACGCCAACCTTCACCTTGGTTGCTGCTGGAACCTCGTGAATCACAAGGAACAGTGCAAGCATCGGCACAAACTTCCACGTTCTCATTCGCATTCTTGTCTCCAATAATTTTTCTACCGTGATTGACGGGGCTCAGTACGGGACCAAGTTTGCACTTTGATCTATCTATGTAAAAGTTAATTGTTCTGATAGAGCGATAAGAAAGTCGTATAGATTTAAGTTTCCTCGCTGCGAGCGGAATGGCCGGCTAAGAAAGGGCAAGAATCGCTGCTCGCTCACTGCGATCGCCAAGGTAGGCCGTTGGAACCCCGCCATCTTTGCGCGATAGACCTCACAGGTTTCACCAGGGGCGGGCAAGTGGATGCCCGCTAGGCAGACACCGGCGGTTGGTGCTCCCTTGAGCGCTCACATGTGGGTAGGAGTTGGCTGTGCAGGCACCTTTGCCGATGTGGGCGGTTCCCACCATGCCCTGGCGACATTGACGACGAAGATGCACGCCACTACGAGTCTCGAGTAAGCGATGCTGGCGCCTTGATTTCCGGTTTAGTTCTTGGCACGATTTTGCAAGTTGCGTCCTCGCCGAGCTCTAAGGCTCATCTAGGAAATTCAGACCGTGGATACGACGGTTGCCGTGGCACAGCTTGCCTGGTTGACAACTCTGACGACGCCGGCTCCTCTGAACCAGGTCAATTTGAAATGCGTCGCACCGAATCGGATGAAGCGGCGCGGACTTCCGCAATGACGAAGCCGAAGCTCCGTCTCACTTAACTAACGCACACCCCGTTTGCTCTTTCGGCTGAAAGGCCTGGTCTTCAGGGATCTTCTGCAGGATCTTGTAGTAGTCCCAAGGCGCTCGAGATTCCGCTGGCGTTTTCACCTGTGCGAGATACATGGCGTGCTGCACTCCCCCGTTTTCCTGGACCCGGGTTCGGCCAAAAAGAGGGTCATCGAACCAGCCCACTTTGCGCATCTCTGCGACGACCTTCGCGCCATCAGCGGGCGAGCCGACGCGTTCCACTGCCAAAAGGTACTGAAGGACGGAGGAATACACGCCGGCCTGTGCCTGGGTGGGCATCTTTCCGTTCATGCGACTGGCGAAGCGTTTTGAGAATGTCCTGGTGCTTTCGTTCAAGTCCCAATAGAACGCAGTAGTAAACATGAGGCCTTGCGAGGCCTTGAGCCCCATGGCGTGCACGTCGGTGATGAAGAGCGCAAGGGCAGCGAGATTTTGCTTGCCTGAGACGACGCCAAACTCCGCAGCCTGTTTGATCGAGTTGATGGTGTCGCCACCGGCATTTGCCAAGCCGATGATTTTGGCCTTGGATGCCTGGGCTTGAAGAAGGAATGACGATAGGTCAGAGGCACTGACTGGATGCCTGACCGTCCCTATCACTTTGCCGCCTGCGGCTTTCACAATATCTGCCGTCTCTTTCTCGAGCGAATGTCCATAGGCATAGTCAGCCGTCAGGAAATACCACGTATCTCCACCTTGCCGGACAACTGCTTTCCCAGTTCCGTTCGCGAAAGCCCAGTTGGTGTATGTCCATTGAATGGTGTTGGGATTGCATTTCTTGCCGCTCAGATCCGAATGCGAAGAACTGGTCGCAAGGAAAACTTTGTTTTTGTCTCTGACGATGTCGGTGACTGCCAGTGAGACTGGCGAAGGAGGCGCATCAACCAGGACATCCACTGAGCCGCGATCGAACCACTCACGCACTATCCCAGTGGCAACGTCCGGCTTATTTTGCTGATCAGCGGAAACCAGTTCCACCGTCGTGCCAGGGTGACGTACGCGAAAGTCCTCTACTGCGAGCTTGGCTGCTTCCACTGAACCTTGGCCGGTGAAATCTGAAATGAAGCTGGACATCGACGTCAAGACGCCGACTTTCACCTTGTTGGCTGCAGCAGCCTCATGAACCACAAGAAAAAGTGCAAGCATCGGAACAAACTTCCAAGTTCTCATTCGCATTTTTTGTCTCCAGTAATTCTTATGACGTGATTGGCGGTGCCTGCTACAGCACTGAGTTTGCCCTTTAGCTCCCTTACATTGAAGTTAATTGTTCTGATCGAGCGATAAGAAATCCATATGGATCCATGAACGTCTAGTGAGTATGATTCCACCCCGACCGCGCCCCGATGGCGCTATCTTGCGGGCACCTCAAACGCTTCAGTGTGGCGGCAATGTCGAGTACCGGAGCAGAGGCAACGGCGATGGCGGTCTTCGTACTTGATGGTCACGCGCACGGTGTAAATTGACCTCTGTGCGTAGATTTTCAACATCACTTTTAGTGATGCAGGTATCAAAGATAGGAGTGAATATGCGAAGTTTGTATACGATGGCCGCTCTAGTTGTGGGTGCCATTCTTCATCCTGCGGACGCCATGGCCCAGACTACCGTGGAGTGCAGATCACGCGACTACCAATACACCGAGTGTTCAGCTCGAGATCTCTCGCGTCCCCAACTGATCCATCAAATTTCCAGCAGTTCCTGCATCTTGAATCGCACGTGGGGATACAACCCGCGTAGCGGGTACATATGGGTGGGTGATGGTTGTGCTGGCACGTTTGCTGACGTAGGTGGTTATCACCATGGCCGCGGCGACACTTACGATGAAGATGCACGCCACTACGACTCGCGAGGCAACGATGCTGGCGCTGTGATTGGCGGTTTAGTACTGGGCGCAATCCTGGGTGCTGCAGCCTCGTCGAGTAGCTCTCCCCCTCGAGAGAATTCGAATAGTGGGTATGACGGCTGCCATGGCACAGGTTGCTTGGTGGATGACCCAGATGACGACGGCCCGTCTGAACCAGGTCAACTTGACATGCGCTGACGTACATGCCGCAGGCGGTTCCTGCCCATGGCAGTGATCGCTTGCTTTGCGTCAATCGAAGTTGGAAAATTTGATACCTGCTTTTTCACCCTCGCCTATGTGGCTTGTCTCGTTCGTCGCGTAAATGCGTGCACTCGCGCTCAAGCATTTACGTCACTTGCGTGTAGCAGTATTCGCTTAGCGTATCTGCTGTCATAGCTTTCCGACTAGGCGAGGTATTGGCCTAAATTCTCATATTTATCGAAAGATTACCCATGCTAAAAATCCCGGCTGCATTTGCCTTGTTGCTGCTGTTCACTGCATCAGCTCAGGCTTCTACGGACATGTGTTACGAAAGAGCTCAGACTCAGGCGCAGCTGAACGAATGTTCAGCCAATTCGCTCAAAGCAGCAGACGACGAGCTCAATTCACTGTACCGACGCATGCAAGATCGGCTGAGAAGCGATTCCCAGGCCAAAGCGTTGCTCGTAGATACCGAGCGAAAATGGATGAGCTTCCGGGATAGTGAATGCGCATTTTCGGCAGTGCGTTCGTCGGGAGGGAGTATGCACGCCATGCAAGTGAATGACTGCCTGACCAGGTTGACGCGTACGCGTGTGCTTGAACTACAAAACCATTTGGCTTGTGGCAGAGGTGCAGGTGAGCAGGAGGCCTTGCAATGCGCGCTTCCCAGAGTCAATCAATGAGGGGCCTGGTTTTTAGAGGGCGGTACGCCGCGCCTGTAATTGAATGGATGAAGGGTAGCAGTGTCTTGCGAGTCATTTTGAGTGTGCTCTTCATTTCACTTCTATCGGCTTGTGCGGGAGCAGGGGATCGTGTCAAAAGCGATGTCGCTCCCATGGACCAGGGGCAAGCTGAAGCCAGCTTCATGGAACGAGCAAGCCGCCAGTCATCAACGCGCGAGCATGTGACTGTGAGTGTGGCAGCGCTGCGCGATGAAGAAAGCGCAGGTAGTTTCGGTCTCGCCATGGCTGACCGAGGTGTTCAGCCCGTCTGGGTTCGTATTGAGAATCGCAGCGCTCGCCCCTATTGGTTCATGCCGGTATTCATGGATCGCGACTTCTATTCGGCCCGTGAAACGGCGCACCTCTTTCGCTCCGCGGGGTCCTCTGATCAGATTGAGCGCAAGCTCGTCGAGCGCCAGATCAAGGTGCACGTCGCACCGAATGAAACTGTGAGTGGGTTCGTCTATACCAACCTCACACGTGGCATAAAGCTGATCAACGTCGAACTGTTAGGTGCCGGGCATGTGCTGCGCTTCGATTTTGCAAGGGAGCAACCCAGTGGTCGGTTTGACTACCAGACACTTCAAGCGGATCGGCTTTATCCGTCGGCTCGCCACGTTCAAGTTGGACTGAATTCGCTTGGGACCGAATTGCAAAAGCTTCCGTGTTGCACGACCAACCTCAACGGCAACGCACAAGGAGATCCGCTTAACTTGGTGATGGTGGGTTCCGAACATGATGTGTTGGTGTCTCTTGTGCGTGCCGGCTGGGACTTCACCGAAACCATCAACGCCTCAAGCGTCAGCCGTATGGTAGGTGCGTATATCTTCGGTAACAGTTACCGCAACTCGCCCGTCAGTGCGCTGCATTTTGAAGGTCGTCCCCAGGATTTCGCCATGCAGCGTGCACGCTCCAGCATTTCGCAACGCAATCACTTGCGTCTCTGGCTGACGCCGATTCAGGTGAACAACACTCCGGTATGGATAGGCCAAATCAGTCGGGATATAGGAGTGAAAGTCACCACCCACTCACCTACGCTGACCACCCATGTGATCGATCCTGATGTGGATGAATCGCGAGATTACTTGCTGCAAGACATGCTGATGACCAGCAACGTGATGCGATGGGGGTACGTGCCGGGTGTAGGCCCTGCGAGCCAGGATCAACCTCGCACTAACTTGGCAGAAGACCCTTATTTCACCGACGGCCAGAGGCTGGTGCTTTTCGTCTCTCAGACCCCGCGTGCCATGCAGGATGCTGAGTTTTTTCATTGGCGCCCATGACATGCGGCGTGAACAGCTTGCTGAACTCAACAGGATTGTCCATCGAAAGAATGTGTTCCGTGGCTTGAGCTTGGCATGGCGAGCAAGGTAGGTTGAAAGAGGCAAACTCCGTTGCGCCGGGGGCCTCTCTCGCCCGGGTTCTTCTGGGTGCATGAAGGTACAAAGTTCACCGGCATTGGGTGGAGAGGCCGTCTTTCTATTTGCGTACTTTGGCCCGCGCGACCGACATCAAGATGTCTTTGACCGCAGCTGCAGCGGGCGAGTACGAACGGTCCTTTCTCCGCACGACTCCTAAGGTGCGATTCAAAACAGGACGGACCAGGGGTCGGTAAGTCAAATTGGGATGATGTTCGGTGGGTAAGCCAAGGCGCGGAAGAATTCCAATACCGAGGGGTGCTTCCAGCATCGCGTGCACGGTAGAAAGCTGCGATGCAGAGAAGACCCGAGAGAATTTGACGCCGCTTAGAAGCACTTGCTGGTCCGCAACAGCGTTCGCCCCACTAGCGGTAGTGAATGAAACATAGCTCTCATTGTCGAGTTCCGACCACATCACGCTCCGTTTGCGTGCCAGCCGGTGATTCTTGACGCAAACCAGATAGAACGGTTCTTCGACGATCTTCTCAAAGATCAAATCCTCGGGCAGGGAACCCTCCACTTTTGCGACGATGCCAAAGTCTGCTTCGCCATAGCGCACCACTTCGACGACTCTGGACGCCACATCGTCTCTCAACGTGAGTTCGACTTCTGGGAACTGGTTTGCGCACTCCATCAGCACGTTGGGCATCAGCCTTCCCGCTACTGATGCAATGCTGCTAATCACCACTTGGCCGCGCCGCGATTGCGCAATCATTCCAACCTCTTTGACCAGAGCATCCAAGTTGCTCAGCGAACGTCCGAGGCTTGAGAAGAAGGCTTCGCCAACCACGGTTGGCCGAACCATCCTAGAAGTCCTGTCAAACAAAGTCACGCCGAGCACGCCTTCCAGTTCACTCACCGCTAGAGACAAAGCGGGCTGCGAAAGCGAAACGGCGTCGGCCGCGCGGCGAAAGCTTCCATGGTGTGCCACAGCCTGGGCGGCACGTAACTGTCTGAGCGTGTAATGCATAGCAGTGACCTATTGAGTTCGGAAAATGAGCGAATCGTTCGATGGTCAGTGTGAACGTATCCGTCTCACGGTTTGAGCGGAAACCCAGCATCGCCAAAGATATTTGCAGATACGATTTTCAAATCAATCAATAAGAATAATAAGCTTTTCTTTGCGGTTCATGCTTTCTATCATTGCTCTCATTGGAATAAAAACATGGAGACAACGATGATGATGAACCGGCGATTAGTCGCAGTTAGGGTAGTCCTGACATTGCTGGCGGGTGCTATTGGCGCATCGGCTGCAGTAGCAGAGACGGGGTACCCCAAGCGGCCGGTCAAGCTTGTCATTCCATTCTCTGTGGGCGGCGGGACCGACACCGTGTCCCGCGTGTTTGCAGATTACTTGAAAACTCGCCTCGGTCAGCCGGTGGTTGTAGAGAACAAGGGCGGGGCGGGCAGTGCGGTTGGCACTGAGCAGGTTGTTCGCTCGGAACCCGATGGGTACACCCTGCTCGTCAATGCAGATACCGTTGGCATATTTCCTCTGATCTATCCAAATTTGAAGTTTGATGTCCGAAATGATCTGACGCCCATCTCCTTCTTTGCTTCAGCTCCGATAGTTTTGGTGGCTCATCCTTCAGTTGCAGCGAAGGACATCGCAGAACTCGTTGGGTTGGCTCGCAGTCAACCCGGTGCCGTCACGCTGGCGACCTCGGGACTGGGAACACCTCACGATCTAGCCGCTACGCTGTTCAGCCGGGCTGCCAAAGTGGAGCTCAACGAGATCGCCTACAAAGGAAATGGTCCCGCGCTTGCCGATGTGGTTGCTGGCCATGTCCAGATTGGCATGTTCACGCTGTCTTCAGTTCAGGCGTATGCGGCAGCTGGAAGATTGAAGCTGTTCGCCATCACTAGCAAAGAGAGAACATCTCTTGCACCTGAAGTTCCTTCCATGGCCGAGGCGGGTCTGCCGAGTGTCGATATGAGCAGCCGCTACTTGCTAATGGTGCCTGCGAAGACACCGAAAGTCATCGTGAATCGTCTCGAAGAGGAAGTTGCAGAGATTGCCCGCACGCCTGCCTTCCGGGATCAACTATCAAAGATGGGGTTCGAAGCCCTGAGCACTACTTCGAAGAGCACAGACATGCTTCTTCAAAGAGAGCGCGAGCGATGGGGCCCCATCTTTGGTAACGCAAAGCTTGCACCGAAACCTACCAACTGAAAGGACTGTTATGGCTATTCTTGACATCGCCGGCGACGCTCGCCGTGCATTCGACGTGGCAAAAAATGGGGGTATCGTGATATTCCCCGTGGATGTCGGCTACTCCATGATTGGTGGATCCAAAGAGTCGCTCAAGCGCATCTTCAAGACCAAAGAGAGGGGTGGTCACAAGCGCAACGCCCTCATCTGCGACATGGAGACCCAACGCGAGCTGCAGATTCTGGACACTAGAAAGCAGGAAATGATCGAAGCGATCACGCAGGACTACAACCTGCCGATCGGCCCCATCGCACCTTACCGCGCTGACCATCCGTTGATGCGTGAGATTGATCCAGATTCGCTGGTGGGAAGCACGGCCGGTGGAACGCTGGCGATGCTGGTGAATGCTGGTCCGTTTCATGCGGAGATCTGCCGCCTGAGTAGAGAGGAGAACCATCCGCTGTTCGGCTCCTCAGCGAATCTGACCGGAACGGGCACAAAGTTTCGCGTGGAAGACATTCAGCCCGAATTGAGGGCGATTGCAGATGTCACGATCGACTACGGGCTGCGCAAGTACCACACGTACAAGCGCTCGGCGACTCTGATCAACTTCGAGACCATGAAGGTCGTTCGAGTTGGCTCCTGCTACGAACTCATTGCCGATGTATTGAAGCGGCACTTCAAGGTTGAGTTGCCGCCCGAGTCTGTCGCGGTCAGTGCGCACGGACACGTGGATGAGTTTGCACTGCCTGTCATCGCCTGAGCGTCAGCGACTACTGCGTCCAACCCAAGAGAGAGAGATCGACCATGGCCCCGCTTGAAGGTATCAAAGTTCTTGACCTTACTCACATGCTTTCGGGTCCCTACGGCACCATGATGCTGACGGACCTGGGTGCAAGCACGATTAAGGTGGAGCCACCCGGTTCAGGAGAAGGAACGCGTGAGCTACTGGCCACGGACGAAAACTACTCTCGTCATGGGATGGGCGCCTATTTTCTGACGCTGAACAGAAGTAAGAAGAGTGTCGCCATTGACCTCAAATCAGCGCAAGGTCGCGAAGTGTTCATGGACTTGGTCCGAGAGGCAGACGTGGTTTTCGATAATTTTGCTGTAGGCGTGACCAAGCGTCTTGGCATCCATTACGAAGACCTCGTTAAAGTCAATGCCCGCATCATCACTTGCTCGGTCACTGGATTCGGTGGATACGGACCGGGAGCCAATCGACCAGCATTTGATCAAGTGGTTCAGGCAATGGGAGGCGGCATGTCCATCACTGGATTTCCCGACCAGCCACCTGTACGTTCTGGAATCGCCATTGGCGACCTAGGCGGAGGCATCTTTGGGGCCATGGGCGTGCTCGCTGCACTTCAGGCGCGAAGTGTCACGGGCAGGGGCCAGCATGTAGATGTCTCCATGCTTGATGCGCAGATCTCCCTGCTCAACTACATGGCAACTATGCATCTGATGTCGGGGCACGTCCCTGAGAGGATTGGCAACGGACACTTTGTGCATGTCCCCTACAACACCTTCAAGTCGAGCGACGGCTATCTGGTCATCGCATGCATTGGCGACGCATTTTTCGAGAAACTTTTGACAGTCATCGATCGTCCCGAGCTCGCGAGTCCCGCTTATAAGAAGCAGCCGGCACGCTACGCCGATAAGGCGCTTATAGAGGCGATTGTGGGGGAGGAGGTGTTGAAACACCCCAATGGCTACTGGCTGGAAAAGCTTGCCGCTGCACGAGTTCCGTGCGCCCCTGTCAATGACTTCGAACAAGCAACCACCGATCCGCAGGTGATTGCGAGAGACATGGTTGTCGAAGTGCAATTGGCAAGCGGAGGCAGTGTCCGAATGCCCGGCGTTCCCATCAAGTTCAGTGACACCAATAGCACCAGCTTCAGCAGTCCGCCTGTCCTTGGTCAACATACGAAAGAAGTGCTTTCAGAAAGTCTTGGCTATGACCAGGAAAAGATTGACCAGCTTCACGCCGCAGGTGCGATTCAGTAGGAGCTTGGTATGTCATCAGACCCCAGTATTCGAATTACAGAGGTTGCATTGCGAGATGGACTTCAAGGCCATGCGACTTTCATTCCGACCGAGCAGAAGCTGAGCCTTCTGAGACTATTGTCGAAAGCCGGGTTGAACAGCATCGAAGCAACCAGTTTTGTGTCTCCGAAAGCGATACCTCAACTTGCGGATGCCGAGGAGCTTATTGCACGGTCTCGTGAGTTGCCCGATGTGCGTCTCTCGGCACTCGCTCCGAATGTTCGAGGCGTTGAGCGGGCGATTGCTAGCGGCGTTCATGAGGTTGCAGTGGTGCTTGCTGCCACAGACACCATGAATCGAAAGAACCTTGGAATGTCCCTTGATCAAGCAATCGTTGCAAGTGAAGATGTGATTGCGCGGGCGGCCTCCCAGAAGCTTTCAACTCGTGCGTACATTGCAGTTGCGTTTGAGTGTCCATTTGAGGGAGCGGTCCCCTCGGATGTGGTCGTAAGCCTCGCATCGCGCATGTTGAACGCAGGTGCAACCGAGTTGGTGATTGCAGACACCATTGGAGCTGCGGGCCCTGCGCAGGTTCAGGAGCTTTGCCGGATTCTCACACGCTCAATACCAAGCGATCTCATCGGGCTGCATCTGCATGACACCAGGGGAATGGGTGTCGCAAACGCGTGGGCGGGCATTTCAGCGGGAATCCGACGATTCGACGCCAGCGCCGGCGGGCTCGGTGGATGCCCGTTTGCCCCTGGCGCTGCTGGAAATCTTGCAACAGAGGATCTTGTGCTTATGGCTGAGTCGTGCGGATATCCAACTGGCGTAGATCTGCCAGCACTCTACGATGCAGTGGGGTTCGCCAGTCAGATCACTGGCAGAACGTTGGGCGGGCGCTCAATGTCGTGGGCCAACGCGCGGCGAACTGCCTTTCTGGCTGAATCTTCGTAGGACTTGGCAATGACAACAGGTACATCGCCCCGAACGCTCTTCCAGAAGCTTTGGGATTCCCACCTCGTAGGAACTTCTGACGGAATCTCGCAGATCTACATTGACCGCCATTTGGTGCACGAGGTTTCCTCCCCACAGGCTTTTGAAGCCCTCCGCGATGCCGCCCGCCCGCTCTGGCGGCGAGAGTCCATTCTTGCGGTTCCCGACCACAATGTCCCGACGACAGATCGCACTACCGGAGTGCCCGAGGGTCTCTCCAAGGTCCAGCTTGACACTCTGAACAACAACGCCGTTTCCAACGGACTCCGGTACTTTCCTCTGAATGACATCCGACAAGGGATCGTTCATGTCGTGGGACCAGAGCAGGGTTTCACGCTGCCGGGCCTAACGGTGGTCTGTGGAGACTCGCACACGACCACCCATGGAGCGCTCGGATGTTTGGCATTCGGAATAGGGACGTCCGAAGTCGAGCATGTCATGGCGACCCAGACCGTTTTTATGCCGATGCCCAAGACTATGAGGGTAAGCTTTCGTGGGGAAATTGGGCGGGGTGTGTCTGCAAAGGACATGGCACTTTTCTTCATTGGTCTGGTAGGAACGAGCGGTGCCGCAGGCCACGTGATCGAGTTTGACGGAGAAGCAGTGACGGCACTTTCTATAGAGGGCCGCATGACGCTTTGCAACATGTCGATTGAAGCGGGCGCTCGGGCGGCATTGGTGGCCGTGGACGAGAAGACTATTGCCTATGTCAAGGGCCGTCCCCTCGCTCCCAAAGGCGCCATGTGGCAAAAGGCTCTGACTCAATGGCAAGAGTTGGTGTCGGATGCTGGTGCATCCTTCGATTCCGAACTGTTTATCGAAACTGAAGTTATTGCACCTCAAGTCACATGGGGCACCTCTCCGGACATGGTGGGTGCGGTGTCGGACCTTGTTCCGGACCCGCAGGTGGTTGAAGATCCAACCCGCCGTGCAGACATGGCGCGTGCGCTGGCTTACATGGGGCTACATCCAAACTCCAGATTGGGCGACCTTCAGATTGATCATGTTTTTATCGGTTCGTGTACCAACTCCAGGATCGAAGATCTTAGAGCTGCGGCTCAAGTCGTTGAAGGTAGAAGAGTTTCGGCCCGCGTGAAACAGGCGTTGGTTGTGCCTGGTTCTGGCCTGGTCGCTGAGCAGGCTTCCCGCGAAGGCTTGGATAAGGTGTTTATTGAAGCGGGCTTTCAGTGGCGCGCATCAGGTTGCTCGATGTGCCTGGGTATGAACGGCGATGAAATTGGGCCGGGTGAGCGCTGCGCGTCTACTTCGAACAGGAACTTTGAAGGGCGTCAAGGAGACCGGGGGCGCACCCACCTGGTGAGTCCTCAGATGGCGGCCGCAGCCGCGATCGCGGGCACCTTCGTCGATCTCCGTGAAGGTTGGTTGCCAACATGACTCCGTTCATCTCACATTCCGGGGTGGTGCTGCCCTTAGACCGCGCCAACGTGGATACCGACGCTCTGGTTCCCAAGCAGTTTCTAAAGTCCATATCTCGAACGGGGTTCGGCCCCAACTTGTTTGATGGCTGGCGATACCTGGATCCACATGTCGAGGGATCTGCGGTACGGCGCCGCGAGAACCCGGATTTCATACTGAATCGTTTGCCCTATCGGAACAGCACAATCCTTTTGGCGCGAGAGAACTTCGGATGTGGGTCCAGCCGGGAACACGCCGCGTGGGCGTTGAAAGACTACGGCTTTCGTGCCCTCATCGCACCGTCGTTTTCCGACATCTTCACAGCCAACGCTTTCAAGAATGGGCTGTTGCCCGTTGTTCTCGAATCTACCGAAGTGCAGGCATTGTTCAACGCCTTGGCCGAGGACGCCTCCACCAGTTTGACCGTAGATTTGCGCGACTGTCGTGTGACGCATCCACGCCTTGGCGATTTTAGATTCGCTGTTCCCGAAGTACAGAGGCAGGCATTGCTACAGGGGATCGACGACGTTGGCTCGACGCTCATGAACGCAAAGCGCATTGCGGACTTTGAGGCTGCGCACACTTCCAACAATCCCTGGATTTGAATTGCAGTGAAGCGAGACATCTTTATTTCCGGCTCCACGAAAACTCTTTCGGCCTGAGGTTCCATGGTCTCGGTCAAGCTGACCGAATGCAGGCTCTCTCTGGTAATGTCATTGCAGGCGGCTCAGGATTCCAGCGTGGCGCGGTCGACTTCTCGCGACGTTCTGCATGGCTCAACGCCCATGGGTCTCGCGGATCCTGCGGCCAGATGCAATAGTCTTTCCGGACCAAGGGGGGCCGCTGCACCTCGTCAGAGATGAGGTGAAAACTATTGCATGACCTGACCCACTTGCTTGGAAATGCCTGGAGGAGCATCATTTGATTAATGTGATTTTTTTCTGGAAAATCACACAAATTCAGTTTTCGTAGATGCTGGCCTATGTTGATAGCAACATACTTGAGGGGATTTATCCAACAATTGAGAGGGCAAATATGACAGACAAGCACATGCCAGAAGATCTCAGCGGTCAAAAAGCCAAGGGCAGCTTCAGTAAACCCCTGCCGTCAGTCATGGTTGGGTTGGGCCTTATGGCCGCCGGAGCGTCCGGCTCAGCGTTGGCCCAAGCGCAAAACGACACCTACACCACGCCGGCAAACACGGTTCTCGCTGGCAACAATGTGACCGACAACGATCTCTACGCGAATACGTTTGCAACTATCTTGTCGGCCATGCCTACGCATGGGACCGTGACGTTGGATATAGCAGGCAACTTCGTGTACACGCCGAACCCGGGTTATTCGGGCCCCGATCAGTTCACGTATGTGCTGGCTGAGGAGTGGGCGGGAAACAGCGTGGCGACCGTAGATATCACTGTGATCGCGCCACCGGCTCCTCCTGCTCCTGTTGCCGTGCCGACATTGGACCCGGGCACCACCGGATTGCTCTCCGCCTCGCTCGCATTGTTGGCGATGCGCCTGCGTAAACGAAAAAAAGATGAGTAACCTGCGCCTTAAGGTTTTTTCGCTACTCGACAGCAGCGACTATGGCCTGATCGGCATAGGATTTGTGAATAGCCTGCGAAAAGCGGGTGTATCAGTTCAATGGGTGCCACTGAAGCGCGTGGGCGCTCAGTCGGTCATCGCCATGGCGGCGGATGAGGTGCAGGCCAGCCTGTCCGCTATTCAGCAGTTGAGCAGTGTTGCTGATTTGGCGGATTTGGTCAAATCGACTGCCCCCTCGGTCCACCATGATGTGGTTTTCCTTTGTACCGAGCCGGAACATTGGCCGCGATTGCTTGAGAGCGGTAAGCGGCACGCGGGCTACATTCTCTGGGACTCTGACAGGTTGCCGACACATTGGGTGCGCATTCTGGAGCAGGTTGATGCCATATGTGTTCCTAGCAAGTTCACTTTGGAGGCTATGCAGCGGAGCGCTTCGGAACTCCCGCTGTTTCGCATACCGCCTATCTTTTCGGTTATTAATGCGCACGGTTTTGCGGAGGCGGGCGAAGCGCTTCGGTCAGCGTTGGAGCTTCCCAACAGCACTTTCGTTTTCTATTCCATGGGCCCCTGGTTGCCACAAAACAACCAGAGAGATCTGGTTCGCGCATTCGCCCAAGCGTTCGATGCTGAAGATCCAGTGACATTGGTTCTGAACACCTCCGAGGAGGGACTTGGCGTGCCACCGTGGTACAGCAAATCAGCCACGGACGCGTTGCTACAGACAGAGCTCGACCGGCTCATCAAGGAAAGGAGCACCGAGCTGCCTTCCATCTGCCTGCTGCCTTATACCTTGAATGGTTTGGCGATGGACGCACTGCATCACTTGGGTGACTGCTATGTCTCACTGTCTCATGGAACCGCCTGGGACATGATGGCCTACTTGGCTGCGCTGCGTGGCAATCCTGTTGTGATGACAAAGTGGGGCGGGCAGTGTGATTTTCTTGGCAGTGACTGGCCCGGAGCCATCGATTACAGGTTGCAACCTACCCCGGTCTGGCCTCCATCAGCGCCCTTGAACTGGCCTGACCAACAGTGGGCCCTGCCAAGCATAGACTCCGCCATTGCGCGCATGCGCGAGGCAGTCAAAACACGGGATGCACATGCGGCCAGGGCCCGGCGAGCTGCGGCTGAAATTGCTTGCGCTTATGCAGAAACCGCCATTGTGAGCGACCTTCTTGAAGTGTTCAGCGCGTTGTCCGCACCTGTCGGGGCTGACCCGGCTGCAGAAGGTGCAAACTTGAGCTTCCCTTTTTGAATCCAGCATGCTCACCTTAAGAATCGGCTTCACCGATCTCCCCGAAGCGATAGCAGCATTCTTTGTCGAAATGCTATCGAGACGCTACACCGTGATCAGGGATGACGTTCAACCCGAGATTCTCATCTTCGGAGATGTCATTCATGGGCTCAACAATCTGAAGTTCGACGGATCGAATTGCATCAAGCTTTTTTATACGCCTGAGAATCACCGCGCTTGGCGCTACCAGTGCGATTACGCGGTGACCTTCGATCATTTCGAAACCGACAGGCACCGCAGATTGCCCTTGTACGTCATCTACGACCACGACTTCAATCTGATACAGCAGCGCAGGCGTCAAGCCGACGATGGGTTCGAGGAAAAGAAATTCTGCTCGTTTCTGGTCAAGAACCCGCGCTGCGCGAAACGAAACCTGTACTTTGAGGCCCTGCAGAACTACAAGCGCGTGGACGCGGGAGGTCCGCTGTTCAACAACATGGGCCAGACCGTCGGGGGTAGCGTTCCGGAAAAGATCGCTTTCTTGAACAACTACAAATTCAACCTTTGTTTCGAGAACTCCAGCCACCCAGGGTATGTGACCGAAAAGCTTCTTGAAGCCTTGTGTGCCCGTACGATTCCCATCTACTGGGGAAGCCCGACGGTCGCTTTAGATTTCAATCCCAAGGCATTCCTCAATTGGCACGACTATGAAGACGATCACGACTTCATCCGGGCCATCATCGCGCTGGACCAGGATGACGACGCCTACCGAGAGATGTACATGCAGCCTCTCTTTCCTGAGAACCGTCCAAACAGGTATTTTGAGATGGACCGTTTCCTGAACTGGTTCGATCAAGGTGTCGCGCGTGATGCCAAGGCGCTGAATCACCGCGCAACCTGACCCGGGGGCTTGTATGCTTCGGGCCGGTTGGGGCTACACCTGTCCTTGTGGTTCCCAAGCCGACCCCGCCATCTGGCTGGAGCCTGGCTTCTGCACAGATCCTTTGGCATTGCGCCGAAAAGACCTTTTTCCCCAAGATCATGAGTAAAGATAAAGCGATCATTCCGGCTAGGACCGCGCTGATCATCATCGACCTGCAAAACGATTTCCTGCATCCCCAGGGCGCCTATACCCGGGGGGGCGACTCCAATCCACCGGCACTGTTGCTTCCAGCGCGTGTGGCCGAGGTGGCCAGGACTCTCAAAGCCGCTGGTGGCATGGTGGCGACCAGCCAATTTACGCTCTGGCCCGATGCCGCGGGGGAACCCATGGTGTCGCCGCATCTCAAGGCGCTGCGCCCCTATCTGAACAAAGGCGACTTCGCTACAGGCAGCTGGGGCCATGCGAACGTGGATGAACTCCAAGGCCTGGTCGACGTGACCGTCAACAAGGTGGCCTATTCCGCCTTCTTCAACACCCAGCTTGACTGGGTGCTGCGCCGCGCCGGCATCGATACCGTGGCCGTTTGTGGCATCGTGACCAACGGTGGCGTGGCGAGCACAGTGCGTGATGCACATATGCGGGACTATCACGCCGTGGTGTTGAGCGATGGATGCGCAGCTTTCGGTGAGGAAAGACACAACACCTCATTGGCTGATATGCGCAACGTGGCAGAGGTGATGAGCTGCCAGGATTTCACTCAAGCGCTTGCCTAGGGCATTTCTACTAACAAAAACCGGCACAAGGCAGCTTGTACGCCCCTAGCTTGAACTACTGAATGCGGGCGTTCAACTCGCGGCTGATCCACACACTCGTGGTGTCGGCTTCGTCTGCACGAGAAAGACTCATTTCATACTCGTAGCGATCAGGGCGGTACAGGCCTTGCAGCCACTGAACGGGTCGGGCATTCTTGTCGAACACCAAGCGGTTGACTGCAAGCAAGGCAGTGCCGACAGGAACGGCCAGGTGCCGAGCGACTACGCTGTCGGCCTGCTTGGCTGAGACAGTCTGCGTGGCCGTTGCGATCTCCACGCCCGCTTCTTCCATCAAGGTCAAAATGGGCTTGCGCTCGAGTTTGGCTTTGGTGAGCCCCGGAAAAACGGCAGATGGCAGCCAGGTCACGATATGTGAGACCGGCCCGTCCGTGGTGCTGCGCAGTCTCACTACCCGGAGTACAGCGGTACCCACTTCCACTTGCAAGGCCGCTGCTACGGATTCTGTGGCAGGCTGACGCCCATGCTCCAGAACCTTGACTGTGGTGCTTCGGCTGATGTCCACCAGGTTGTCCAGCAGGTGAGGGGGCGCTGATCCGGGCGCGGTTTTGCTGGCCGCACCCTGTGCCCCGAGCCGCCGTGTCCCGCGGCCGGCAGTTCGCTCGATCAGCCCTTCTGCTGCCAGGTTGCCCAAGGCCTTTCGTATGGTGACCCTGGATACCTCGAATTCCGACGAAAACTCCATCTCGCCCGGAAGTCCGTTGTTGTAGAGGCCTTCGAGCAGCCGCTCCTTGAGCACAAGGTATATGCGGTGGTACTTCGGCAAAGGCATGGAAATTTGCATGACCCGTATTTTATTTGTATGATCGTAAATACATTAAGACAAACAGTGCAGGGCAATCTTGATGGTCCCGGCAGTTCAGCTGGTTCAAAGCGGCTTGGCTGTCTATTCGAATTCAACCACGACAGGGTAAACGATTCATGTTCTCCTCACCACGCCTTAGGGCTAATCTGGGCCGTACGTGCCGTTCCGCCGCGCTTGTTCTTGCCTCTGCACTGGTGCCCATTGGCACCGCCATGGCGGCAGATCCCTACCCGAACAAGCCGATCAAGATGATCGTCCCTTTCTCGCCTGGTGGTACCGGCGACATCGTAGGCCGCTTGATGGCCACCAAGATGTCTGAAGGCCTGGGGCAAAGTGTATTTGTTGAAAATCGGGGTGGCGGGGCGTCCATCATCGGCACTGACGCGGGTTCCAAGGCCCCGGCGGATGGCTACACTTTGACCATCTCCAATGGTGCAGCCATCACCACGGCGCCCTTGATTGGCCAGAAGCTGGCCTACAAGCCGATGGAGGATTTTGTCCACGTCTTCCTGATTGCGAGTTTCCCCAATATGCTGGTGGTGCGAGCAGACCATCCGGCCAAGACCTTGGCACAGTTCATTGAATACGCGCGCAAAGAGCCCAAAGGGGTGAGCTGGGGATCCGCCGGGGTGGGTTCTGCTGGCTTCCTCGCCGGTGAGCTCCTGCAGCAGCAGGCTCAGTTTCGCATGGTCCACGTCCCCTACAAGGGAACCGGCCCGGCGCTGACCGACCTCGTGGGCGGCACCATTGGCGCCATGCTCACAAGCCCTGCAGTTGCGGCCACGCAGATTTCAAGCGGAAAGCTTAAGGCGCTGGCTGTCAGCAGCGCGCAACGGGCCAGCGACTACCCGAATGTGCCCACCATGAGCGAGACGTATCCCGGCACAGTGGGCGATGCGTGGTTCGGTATTTCGGTGCCGGACAAGACGCCTGCGGACGTGGTTGAGCGGATTCGCGCTGAAGCGGCCAAAGCCATTGCAAGCCCTGATGTGCGGGCGCAGCTTCTGAAGTCTGGTGTGCAGCCCCTGGGTCTCGGCCCTAAGGATTTTGATGGTTTCCTGCGCAAGGAAATCGTCAAGTGGACAGCAGTGCTGAAGGACAAAAACATCACTGCCGAATGAGCCTCGCCTCTGCGCACCCCAGAAACCATACTGTCGAGATGAATCCATGAGTGTTGAATACGCGCCCAAAGGGTTGATTGGGCTGCTCACGCCCCAAGCCAATACAACGGTCGAGCCTGAGTTCTCCATCTTGCTGCCGCCGGGCTATGCGCACATCAATGCAAGGCTTGTCAGCAACAAGGGCACCATTGAAGAGCGCTTGCTCGACTACCTGGAGGTGGCCGAACAGGTGGCTGGCCAGTTTGCCAATGCGCCGATCCAGGCGCTTGCACTGGGGTGCACGGGCGCGTCCTATCTGGCGGGGCGCGCTAACGAGGAACGTTTGCTGGAGCGTTTGGGCGTCGCCAGGGGCGTGACGGCCTACACGGCGGCCACTGCGCTGGTGGATTGCCTGGCGGCCATGGGAGCGAAACGCATTGCGTTGGCTACCCCCTATCCTGACGCATTGACCCAAAAGAGCGTCACCTACTGGGAGTCGCATGGTTTGACCGTGGTGAAGGCAGCGTCGACCATCAACGACGCTGCCACCAACTTCCATCCTATCTACTCCCTCAGCGCCGAACAAGCCGGGGGGATCCTGGAGGAACTGGGCTCACTCAAAGGCGTGGACGCTGTGGTCATGCTGGGCACAGGCATGCCCACTTTGGCGCCCATGCTCAATGCCAACCGTGCTGGCCAAGGGGTGCCCGTGCTGTCCTGCATGTTCTGCCTGGCATGGAAGGCGGTGGAACTGGTCAAACCCGGCGACTACTCGCTTCAAAGCTGGCTTCAAGGCGATCATTGGGGTCCGCGCCTGGAGGCCCTGCGCCACTGAAACCCGTTTCAGGCAAGCGCAGTACTTCTCCATGTCTCATATGAGATGAAAAATACCAGAAGGTCGGGCGGTCAGTCTTTCGTGAATGTCGTCAGGATGCGCCCGTTCCGTTCAATCTGACAGCTCAAAAATCAAGATGAAATCTCAACGCGTGATCATTGTCGGTGGGGGCCCGGTAGGCCTTACGGCCGCTATTCTTCTGGGTCACTACGGCATCGAGTGCCTGGTGCTGGAGGCTGACACTGAAGTCCCGCGCGATCTGCGCGCTTCTACCTTCCACCCGCCTACGCTGGACATGCTGGACCGATTCGGCATTACACAACGGCTGATTGACGCCGGCCTGGTGGCGCCTACCTGGCAGGTGCGGTGGCACACCACGGGAGAGTTTGCCGAATTCGACCTTGGTGTTTTGAAGGAACACACCGCTCATCCCTATCGCTTGCAATGCGAGCAATGGAGACTGGCTGAATTTCAGCTGGAATACATACGGGACAAACTGCCCGGCATTGAAGTGTTGCGCGGACATCGTGTGCAAAGTTTCACCCAGAACGGAGAGGGTGTGGAAGTTGTGGCGCAAGACCCGGCGGGTGAGCTGCATTCATTTGCGGGTGCCTACATCATTGCGGCGGATGGTGCCAGGAGCGTCATTCGTACGCAGTTGGGCCTTACGTTCGAGGGGCACACCTTTCCTGAAACCACGGTACTCGCCACGACCCGCTTCCCTTTTCACGACCACCTTCCCAATCTGTCGTATATCAATTACTGCTGGAAGGAGTCAGGCACATTCAGCTTGCTGCGGCTCAAGGATCTGTGGCGTGCGAGCCTTTATCCAAGAGACGGCGAAACCGACGAGGAGGCCATCACACCCGCTTCCGTGCAGTCCAAGCTCCAGGAAATTTTTCCTACCGCCCAGCCCTACGAGGTGATGGAGATCCGGCCCTACAGGATTCACCAGCGCGTCGTGAACGGCTACGTGCATGGCCGCGTTGTGCTGGCCGGTGATGCGGCCCACATCAACAGTCCGAGTGGTGGCATGGGCATGAACGGCGGCATTCATGATGCGTTCAACCTCACCGAAAAATTGAACCGGATCTATGCCGGCGAAAGCGTCGAACTGCTTGGGCTGTACGAGCGGCAACGCCGTCCCATCGCCATCAAGCATGTGCTTGAGCAGTCTGGCCGCAACCGCGCTCGCATGCAGGAGCGAGACACCGACAAGCGCAGGCGCTCCTTGACCGAGCTGCAACGCAAGGCATCCGACAAAGCATTGGCGACCGAGTACCTGCTGGAGACTTCAATGATCAGCAGCTTGCGTGAATCTGAAACCATTCAGTAAGACTTAGGGGACGTTCATTTTCGCGCCCTCATCTTTCGGGGCAGGCGCTTTCTTCGAGCGCGGTTCCCGGAGTGTAGAAAATCAGGAGACTGTCTTGAAATACATCGACACCGGAGCGTGCTCATGAGCGCCTCCATCCTCGTCAGCGAAGTCGGCCCGCGTGATGGCCTGCAAAGCATTGAGCGGATCATGGGTACTTCTGAAAAGAAGGCGTGGATTCGTGCCTTGTTCGAAGCCGGCCTCCGGGAAATTGAAGTGGGCTCCTTCGTGCCCTCCCACGTGCTTCCCCAGATGGCGGACACGGCAGAACTGGTGGGCTTCGCCCGAACCTTGCCTGGCCTTGCCGTGGCGGCGCTGGTCCCGAATCTGAAAGGTGCGCAAGCGGCTGTCAAGGCCGGGGCGCACAAGATTTCGATTCCCTTTTCCTGCAGCGAGACCCATAGCCTCAAGAACGTACGCCGCACGCACGAGCAGATGATCCAGGAAGTTCAGGCGATCGGCGCCTTTTTGAAAACCTTGCCCGAAGCCGAGCGGCCTCATCTGGAAGGCAGCCTTTCCACAGCTTTCGGCTGCACCATGGAAGGCGTGGTCCCGGAAGACAAGGTCATGGACCTGGCTCAAATACTGATTGAGGCGGGATGCGATGAGGTGGGCCTGTCGGACACCACCGGATACGCCAACCCGGCGCAAGTCAGGCGCATGATTCGCAAGGTACATGCACGCGTGGGAGCTGATCGGCTGACGGGCATTCACCTGCACAACACCCGAGGCCTGGGATTGGCCAATGCCCTGGCGGCGATCGATGAAGGCTTGACCACCATTGACGCATCACAGGGTGGCCTGGGTGGCTGCCCCTTTGCGCCCGGGGCCAGCGGCAACATCGTCACCGAAGACCTGGTGTTCATGCTGGAGGCCATGGGTTTTTCTACCGGCATTGACTACGACGCTCTTATGCGCGCCCGCCAACTGCTGAGCGATGCCCTGCCGGGTGAGCCGCTCTACGGCATGGTGCCTTTGGCGGGACTTCCCAAGAACTTCAAAGCATCATGAACCAAGCTACTGATCTCCCCTTGAGCGGCCTCACGGTGGTCGAGTTCACTCACATGGTGATGGGTCCCAGCATGGGCCTGATTCTTGCAGATCTTGGCGCAGATGTGATCAAGATCGAACCCCTGGAAGGCGACAACACCCGCCGCCTGACGGGTTCAGGCTCTGGTTACTTTCCAATGTACAACCGCAACAAGGCCAGCCTGGCCCTGGACGTCAAGTCCGAGGCAGGGCGCAATGCGGCCCAGCGTTTGCTGCAGAAGGCCGATATTGTTCTTGAGAACTTCCGCCCGGGTGCCATGGATGCGCTCGGTCTGGGGTACGAGGCCATCTCTGCCACCAACCCCGGGGTCATTTACTGTTCCGGCAAAGGCTTCCTGAGCGGCCCCTATGCGCACCGCACGGCGCTGGATGAGGTGGCCCAGATGATGGGCGGCCTGGCCTATATGACGGGCTTGCCCGACAAGCCCATGCGCGCAGGCGCGTCGGTGATCGACGTCATGGGCGGAATGTTTGGCGTCATCGGCATCATGGCGGCTCTGGAGCAGCGCCACCGCACGGGTCAAGGCCAACTGGTGACCACGGCCTTGTATGAAACCACGGCCTTCCTGGTCGGCCAGCACATGGCTCAGTTCGCGGTCACCGGCAAGCCTGCGCCGCCCATGACGCAACGCCAGTCTGCGTGGGCGGTCTATGACATCTTTGACACCAAAGACCAGAGCAAGGTGTTTGTCGCTGTCGTCACAGATACACAATGGCGAGGCTTTTGCACCGCCTTTGGTCTCGATGAGCTGGGTGCAGATCCTACGCTGCAGAAAAACAATGATCGCGTTCGGCAGAAGGATCGCTACATGTCGACCCTGCGGGAGCGTCTGGGCACGTTTGAGCGGGACGCACTGATGGAGAAGCTTGAGAGCATTGGTCTGCCTTTTGCTCCTGTGGCCAAGCCGGAAGACTTGTTCGACGATCCGCATCTCAATGCCGGCGGCCTGGTGGATGTCACTCTGCCAGGTGGTGAACGGACCAGCTTGCCTGCGCTGCCCATCGAAATGGGACATCAGCGTCTGGGCGTACGCCGCGATTTGCCAGGCATTGGCGAAGGTGGTGCCCAGGCGCTGCTGGCCGCTGGCTTTTCCAAAGAGCAGATACAGGCCATGCAGGAGGCAGGTGTGTTGCGGATCGAAGCTCCATGACTGTCATGGCCCCGCAATCGCTGTTCGAGAAAATCTGGGCACAGCGCCGCATTGAGGATCTCAACGCGGATGGCAGCCTGGCTTTGATGCATATTGACCGCGTGATGCTGCACGAACGCATGGGCGGTGTGGCTTTGCGCTCTCTTGCAGAGCGGCAACTGCCTGTGAGAAACCGGCAGCAGGTGTTTGCCACCATTGACCATATAGCAGACACGCGGCCGGGGCGCACGGAAGACACCACATTGATGCCAGGTGGTGTGGAATTCATTCGCGTCACCCGTGATGAATCCCGAAAGTCGGGCATTCATTTCTTCGACATCAACGACCCACGCCAGGGCATTGTTCACGTCATCTCTCCGGAGCAAGGAATTGTCTTGCCGGGCATCACCTTGGTGTGCCCTGACAGTCATACCTGCACGCAAGGCGCCTTTGGGGCATTGGCATGGGGAATTGGTTCGTCCGAGGCAGAACACGCGCTGGCCACACGGACGCTTCGCGTACGAAAACCGCGCTCCATGCGCGTGACGTTCACCGGAAAATTGGCTCCGGGCGTGGGTGCCAAGGACCTGGCGCTGGCGCTGATTGCCCGCCATGGTGCGGACGGAGCCCAGCGTTGCGTGGTGGAGTTCGATGGCCCTGTGATTCGCGACATGTCCATCGAGGCACGCCAGACTCTGTGCAACATGGCGGTGGAGTTTTCTGCCTTTACGGCTTTGATAGCGCCCGACGAGAAAGTGTTCAGCACGCTGCAGGGGCGTCCGTTCGCACCATCGGGTGCGCAATGGGATGAAGCCCTGGCGTCTTGGAGAAATCTGAAAAGTGACGAGGGCGCGAGCTTCGACGTGGAGTTGCAGATGGATGTGTCGGATCTGGCGCCCATGGTGACGTGGGGAACGAGTCCTCAACACGCCTGCGGCGTTGATGATGTGGTTCCTGGTGGCACGCAAGCCGCTGAGCGTGCCCTGGCCTATATGGACGTCCATCCCGGTGACAAGCTGGTCGACCTGCCGATTCAGGCAGCGTTCATCGGTTCGTGCACCAATGGCCGGTTGTCTGATTTGCAAGTCGCCGCAGAAGTCCTGCGCGGAAGGCATGTGGCGCCTCATATTCGAGCGATCTGTGTCCCGGGCTCTACCAGTGTCAAGCGCGAGGCTGAGGCTTTAGGGCTGGACCGCGTCTTCAAAGACGCCGGATTTGAATGGCGAGAGTCCGGCTGCTCCATGTGCTTTTTCTCGGGTGGCGAGAGCTTCGGAGTGGCAGAGCGCGTCATCAGCACCACCAATCGGAATTTCGAGGGCAGGCAAGGCCCTCAAACGCGTACTCATCTGGCAAGTCCGGCCACGGTGGCTGCGTCCGCTTTGAGTGGGCGCATCGCTGATCCGCGACCTTTCCTGAAGGGCGAGCGATGAAACCCTTCGACCGACACACCGGGGTTGCTGCGGCTTTGCTCAAGCCCAGTATCGATACCGACGCCATCATTCCTTCGCGTGAAATCAAGACCGTGGGTAAAGACGGTCTCGCTGAGGGGCTCTTCGCCAACTGGCGTTATCGCGACGTCGAGGCGCGCGAGCCGGATCCGGATTTCGTCTTGAATTGGCCGAGTCAACGCGGCACCACGGTGCTGCTGGCGGGCCCGAATTTTGGATGCGGGTCGTCTCGAGAGCATGCGGCCTGGGCGCTGGCCGAATGGGGCATTCGAGCCATCGTGGCGCCCAGCTTTGGTGCCATTTTCTTTGCGAACTGCATTCGCAATGGCATCTTGCCTGTGGTGTTGCCAGAGCCGGAGGTCAAGGCGTTGGCGGATGCTGTGGCGCCTGATCCGCAGGCCAATCAAGTGACGCTGGATTTGACTCTGCGGGAGCTGAAGGGGCCTGATGGGGCGGTGCATGTCATCACGCTGGGTGATGAAGAGCGAGACCAGTTGATCTCTGGGCTGGATCCGATCAGCAGGACGTTGCAGGAGTATGTGGGGAAGATTGAGGAGTTTGAGGTGGGGGATCGGGGGCGGATGCCTTGGATTTATTCTTAGTTGTTGAATGGGTTCAACGGCTTCTGATTGGGTCTTGCTTCCTCTCCAGATGGGAGATGGTTCGGGGGCCCGGCCAACCGGCTCGGCGAGCTGCGGTGATTTAACCCCCTCTCCCTTTTGGGAGAGGGCAGGGGTGAGGGAAAGCGGCGGTTGGTTTTACTCCCTCTCCTTTTGGGAGAGGGTGGGGGTGAGGGCAAGCGGCGGTGGTTTAGGCTCTGTGTCTACTAACCTCCTTCTGCTCTTGGCTCAAGGTCGGAGGCCGGGGAGTGCGCCCGGCAGCGCACCTACGTTTCTTTGCTCCGCCAAAGAAATGTAGGCCAAAGAAAGGCGGCCCCAAGTCCGTGTCCCTTCGCTTCGCTCCGGGCAACCTCAGGTGCTCGTGCAAGGGGCGGCGCGGCAGAACTCCCTTCGTTCACTTCGCTCTCTTCGGTCAGACAGCTGCCGCAAGCTAGTTCACGAAGCAAGAGCATCTTGCAGTGCTCTTGCCCGCCCCTTGCCCTGCGCTCCTCGGCACAGCCAAAGGGGTTGGACAGCCACTCGGGCCATTGCTTCGCTCGGCTCTCGAATAACCAGTCGCTGGCGCGAGGATGCGGTCCCCTCTCCCGCTTGCGGGAGAGGGCTAGGGTGAGGGCAAGCAGCGTTTCATTGGTTGGCTGTGCTTTCGAATAATCTCCTGGGTTTGATGTTGAGTCGAAGGCCGAGCGAAGCAATGGCCCGAATGGGTGTCCCACCCCTCTGGACGTGCTGAGCAGCACAGGGCGAGGGGCGGGCAGTGGCACTGCAAGATGCCACTGCTTCGTGATCTAGCTTGTCGCAGTTGTTTGACCGTAGTGAGCGAAGTGAACGCAGGGAGTTTCTGCGACACCGCCCCTCGCACGAGCAGCGCAGGTTGCCCGTAGCGCAGCGAAGGGACACGGCAAGTGGGGCCGCCTTTCTTTGGCCTACATTTCTTTGGCGGAGCAAAGAAACGTAGGTGCGCTGCCGGGCGCACTCCCCGGCCTCCGACCTCAAGAGAAGAGCGGAAGGTATTTAGAGAGCACAGCCAACAACTCAACCGCCGCTTGCCCTCACCCCCACCCTCTCCCAAAAGGGAGAGGGAGTTAAACCGCACTGCCAATTCAACGCGGTATCACGGATCGAGCTCGGCGAACGTTCAACCCAACAACTCAAATCATCACCGCCGGATCATCCGCCACTTCCAAAAACACCCGAGCCTTGTTAGGCGAAACACTAACAATATCGCCCTCCTTGAGCCCCAGCCGACGATACTCCTCAGTCGACAGGTGCGCCTCCAGAATGTGGCTGGGCTGATCACGCGGCGTCAACTCCAGCCGTGCCTGTGGGCCGATCACCAGGGCGCGGTCCAGCTTGGCCACCAGACCCGTCGCGCCGGCTGAGTAAGGCACCACCGACAGATCGCTTGGGCGTACAAAAGCCATCGCTTCCGCATCCAACGCATTGGCATGCTCTGGCGCTGCAATGCGCCAGTCACCCACCTGCATTTGGCCACCAGAGGCGCGGCCGTGAAACAGGTTGACGTCGCCCAGGAATCCATAGACGAAAGGCGTGGCTGGTTGTTCCCATACTTCCTGCGGCGTCCCCACCTGCTCAATAGCGCCCTTGTTCATCACCACCACCCGGTCGGCCACTTCAAGCGCTTCTTCCTGGTCGTGCGTGACAAAAATACTGGTGACATGCAGCTCGTCGTGCAGGCGCCGAAGCCAGCGGCGCAGTTCCTTGCGGACCTTGGCATCCAGCGCACCGAAGGGCTCGTCCAGCAGCAGAACCTTCGGCTCCACCGCCAAGGCGCGGGCCAGGGCAATGCGTTGCCGCTGACCGCCTGAGAGCTGTGAAGGATAGCGGTCGGCCAGCCAGTCGAGCTGAACCAGGCTCAGCAGCTCATGCACCTTGGCCTTGATCTTCGCTTCGCTAGGGCGCTCACTGCGTGGTTTCACTCGCAGACCAAAGGCGACGTTGTCCGCTACCGTCATGTGGCGAAACAAGGCGTAGTGCTGGAACACGAATCCCACGCCACGCTCCCTGACGTGGACATCCGTGGTGTCTTCTCCGTTGAACAGAATGCTGCCTTGATCACTGGACTCCAGACCCGCGATGATGCGCAGCAGCGTGGTCTTGCCGCAGCCTGATGGGCCCAGTAGCGCCACCAGCTCACCAGAGTCGATGTTCAGGCTGACATCACCCAGCGCCTGAAAGGAGCCGAATTGCTTGGAGACATTGCGGATTTCGATACTCATGATGTTGCTTTCGCGACGGATGCTGTCCGGACTTGACTATCAGGTGATGAAGGCAGATGGATGGCGATGGGCTCCGGCGGCAAATCTGTGGTGGCCCGCAGTGAGCGTGCATGCCGCCACTCCACCAGGCTTTTGACTGCCAACGTGACGATAGCCAGCAATGCCAATAGCGAGGCGACGGCAAAGGCAGCCTGGCCTTGGTATTCGTTGTAGAGAATCTCCACATGCAGTGGCATGGTGTTGGTCTGGCCACGGATATGTCCGCTCACCACAGACACCGCACCGAACTCGCCCATAGCACGTGCGTTGCACAGAATCACGCCGTAGATCAAACCCCACTTGATGTTTGGCAGGGTCACGTACCAGAAGGTCTGCCAGCCATTGGCGCCCAGGACCTGAGCCGCCTGCTCTTCATCGGTGCCTTGAGCTTGCATCAATGGGATGAGTTCCCGGGCGATGAAGGGGAAGGTGACAAAGATGGTCGCCAGAATGATGCCCGGCACCGCGAACATGATCTTGATGTTGTGCTCTGCCAACCAGGGACCAAACCACCCCTGGGCGCCGAACACCAGCACGTAGATCAGGCCAGCCACGACCGGCGACACGGAGAAGGGCAGGTCGATCAATGTGGTGAGAAAGGACTTGCCGCGAAACTCGAACTTGGCAATGCACCAGGCGGCTGTCACGCCGAACACCAGATTCACCGGCACCGCGATGGCAGCAGTCAGCAGCGTCAGGCGCATGGCTGCCCAGGCGTCAGGTTCCATCAGCGCCGCGCCAAACGCGTCCCAGCCTTTGCTCAATGCCTCAATGAAAACGGTGACCAGAGGCAGTACTAGGAACAGGGCCATGAAGCCCAGCGCGAGAGCGGTGAGCAACCAGCGCACGACTGGTGTTTCAGTGGTGCGAACTCTTTTTGCAATACTCATGATGCGCTCCCATAGCGGCGCCGTCCCCAGGCCTGCAGGCCATTGATGATCAGCAGCAAGATGAATGAGATCAGCAGCATCACCGAAGCGACGGCGGTAGCGCCTGCGTAGTCGTACTGCTCCAGCTTGCCTATGATGATGAGCGGGGTGATCTCAGAGATCATGGGCATGTTGCCGGCGATGAAAATAACGGAGCCGTATTCACCGACCGCGCGGGCGAAGGCCATGGCAAAACCGGTCAGCAGAGCAGGTGCGATGGCCGGGAAAATCACGCGCCAGAAGGTTTGCCAGCGGTTGGCACCCAGGCACGCAGCGGCCTCTTCAAGCTCTTTTTCAGTGTCTTCCAATACCGGTTGCACGGTGCGCACGACAAAGGGCAAGCCGATGAAGATGAGCGCCACCACGATACCTCCGGGCTTGAATGCCAGCTGTATGCCCATCGGCTCCAGGTACTGGCCGATCCAGCCGTTGCCTGCCAGGATGGCTGTCAGGGCAATGCCGGCCACCGCGGTGGGCAGGGCAAACGGAAGATCTACCAGCGCATCGGCGATCTTCTTGCCTGGAAATTCATAGCGCACGAGCACCCAGGCGATCAACAGGCCAGCGACCGCGTTGATGGAGGCGGCGAGAAACGATGCGCCAAAAGTCAATTTGTATGAGGCCACGACGCGTGGCGCCGAGATGGCGGTCCAGAATTCGGCCCAGGTCATCGTCAACGTCTTGAAGACCAGTGCGGACAGCGGTATCAACACGATCAGGCTCAGGTACAGCAGGGTGTAGCCCAAGGTGAGGTTGAAGCCGGGCAGCACGCGCCGCACGGCTCGGCGACGAGGCGCTGCAAGGGTGGCAGTGGAGGACATGGGGTTGTCTTGGGTGTATGTGGGCGAACGACGGCTGCTCGCCGCATCGGCGCCTTGGCGTATTGGCAGCAGACAGCGGGCCGTTTCCTGGCCGCTGTCGTCGTTAATTAACCTGGCCGCGCATCGGCGCGGTCATCCGTTCATCACTTGCCGGGCGTGTAGAGCTTGTCGAACTGGCCACCGTCGTTGAAGTGCACTTTCTGAGCTTCGCCGAGCGAGCCGAAGTACTGGTCCACGGTGAACAGCTTGATCGGCTTGAACTGCGGGTTCTTCTTGAGCACAGCTTCGTTGCGAGGACGGATGTTGTGCTTGGCGGCGATTTCCTGCGCTTCTGGCGTGTAGAGGAAATCAAGGTAAGCCTTGGCTTCTGCAGCCGTGCCTTTCTTGTTGACCGTGCGCTCGACGACGGCTACGGGGTTTTCAGCGATCACGCTGGCGCTGGGGTGAATGGCATCGACTTTGCCGGAGCCGAATTCCTTATCCACCGAAACCACTTCGGATTCAAAGGTGATCAGCACGTCGCCGATATTGCGCTGCAGGAACACACCAGTGGCATCACGTCCACCACGTGCCAGCACAGGCACGTTCTTGTACAGCCGCGTCACGTAGTCCAGCGCCTGTGCATCAGTCCCCCCCTTGGCGCGGACTTGTCCCCAGGCTGCAAGGTAGGCCAATCGGCCGTTGCCTCCGGTTTTAGGGTTGACCACCACCACCTGTACGCCCGGTTTGACCAGATCGTCCCAGTCCTTGATGTTCTTGGGGTTGCCGTTGCGCACCAGGAACAGCATGGTGGATGTGGTCGGGGCAGCTCCGTTTGGAAACTTGGCGCGCCAGTCTTTGGCGACCACGCCTTTTTCAGCCAGGAAGTCAATGTCGGTGGTGGTGTTGAAGGTCACCACATCGGCCTCCAGGCCGTCTGCCACGGCGCGCGCCTGGGCGCTCGAGCCCGCGTGCGACTGGTCGATCTTGAGATCTTTGCCGGTCGTTTTTTTATAGTGCGCAATGAAAGCGGGGTTGATGTCCTTGTAGAACTCTCGCGCCACATCGTAGGAAACGTTGAGCAGTGTCTGAGCAGAGGCCAGCGAAGCCAGGCTGAAGCCGATGGCGCCCAGAGTCAGTTTTAGAGTCGTTTTCATGGAATTGGAAAGGTAACGAGACAACGATGAAGAATTGTCAGAGTCGGCCCTTCTAATTCAAACGACTTTGTTTTTGTGTTCTTATTCGAAATTCGTATAAAGACTCAGGCGGCTTGGCGCAGAAGCGGCGATGCGCCCAAGTTTTTTAGCAATTTCAGACCAAAAGGCCAGTCCCCGTGCCCTGACTCCACATTGATGTGCCCAGATTTGTCCAGCAGCACCAGGCGGCTTCCCCAGGCATGGGCATAGTGGCTGGTTTGCGCGACCGGGCAATAAGGGTCGTTGGAGCTGCCCACCACAATGCTGGGAAACTGCAGCCTTTTGCGGGGCACCGGTGCGAAATCAGCCAGTGCGCTGCGGTTTTCCGGGTCTGCAGGCGCCACCAGCAGCGCGCCATGGATGCGTGTCTGGGCTGAGGCCGGAAGGTGCGCAGTAGTGATGCATCCCAGGCTGTGCGCAGCGATGAGGAGCGTGCCTTCAGTCTGTTCGATGGTTTGGACCAGGCGCTCTACCCACGGCTTGCGCAGTGGGTGGCGCCAGTCCGCCTGTTCCACACGGACAGAGCGCTGCAGGCATTGGTGCCAAAGGCTTTGCCAGTGCCTGGGGCCGGAGTTGTGCCATCCGGGCACGATGACGACGGTAGGGTAGGGCATATGACATCTCTCAATCTTGAAGCTCCGAAAGGTGGGAAAGAGCTGTTCGTTCTAAGAGTCGGTCAGTTCTGCTTCGCTCTGGCGTGAATTCGCCTGAGTCAGATGCGCGCCGGCAGGCACGTCATGCGTGATCCACAAATTCCCGCCAATGATGGCGCCCTGACCAATCGTGACGCGCCCCAGCACAGTGGCACCGGCGTAGACCACCACGTCGTCTTCCAACTTGGGATGGCGGGGTAGTCCCTTCTTCAACTGGCCGGTGGCATCCAGCGGAAAACTCTTCGCACCTAATGTGACTGCCTGGTAAATGCGCACGCGCTCACCGATGATGGCGGTCTCGCCTATGACTACAGCGGTGCCGTGATCGATGAAGAAGGACCCGCCAATGGAAGCGCCTGGGTGAATGTCAATGCCGGTGGCGCCGTGTGAAAGTTCCGCGATCAAGCGCGCCAGCATGGTGGCTCCCAGCCCTTGCAGGGTGTGAGCCAATCTGTGGTTGATGATGGCGTGCACGCCCGGGTAGCAAAGCAGCACTTCGTCGACGCTGTGCGCAGCCGGATCTCCGTGATAGGCGGCCAGCACATCGGTGTCCAGGAGGCGCCGCGTGCCGGGCAATGACCAGGCAAACTGGCGCACGATGTGATCAGCGCGTTCGTCTGTCTCGCGTGGCGACAAATGGGCATGTCGTGCGGAGTGATTCAACTCCAGGCGTACCTGTTCCGCCAAGGTGTGCAAGACCTTGTCAAGGGTGGAGCCCACATAGAAGTCTTCTGCCTCCTGGCGCAGGTCCGGCGGACCCAGGCGCATGGGGAAAAGTAGTCCGTGAAGCTCGGCCATCAACTTGCGCAAGACGTCCCGGGAGGGCAACTCGCGGCCTCTCGGCTCTAGAGACCGGCCACGCGCGAGGCGCCATTCCACGCGGGCGTTGCGCAGTTCTTCGACGATGGGGCCGACTTCCAATGTGCGAGGCAGGTCGGGCGCGGAGGTCTGTGTCATCTTCAGTCCTTTATAACGGGCGGCACCTTGCGGTGATAGGGCAGGGGTCGTCACTTCGAAGCTCATGAGAGGTGTCTTGGAAATCTCTTGAGCGCGTATGGCGTTTGCGCTGCCTAACTCGCCAGCAGGCCCATAACCAGCATCACAATGGCCAGCACAATGTACGTGGCCATCTCCAGGCGGGTGATTCGGCGAGGAGGTTCGGGATGCATTACTTCTGCGTGTAGATCTGATCGAAGCTGCCACCGTCGGCAAAGTGCTTGCCAGCGTTGTTCCAGCCGCCGAAGGCTTGGTCGATGGTGAACAAGGTCAGTTTCGGGAACTGAGGGGCGTACTTGGCCTTGGCCTTGTCGGAAACTGCGGGGCGGTAGAAGTGCTTGCCCGCAATGTCCTGGCCGTCTTCTGTGTAGAGATACTTCAGGTAGGCTTGCGCCACTGCCCGGGTCCCGTGCTTGTCAACGTTCTTGTCCACGACGGCGACAGTGGGTTCGGCCACGATGCTGACCGAAGGCACAACGATCTCGAACCTGTCGGCACCGAATTCCTTGAGAACCAGGAAGGCTTCGTTCTCCCAGGCCAGCAGCACATCTCCCACGTTTCGTTGGGCAAAGGTGATGGTGGAACCACGGGCGCCAGTGTCCAGCACTGGGACATTGCTATAGACCTTTTGCACGAAAGATTTGGCTTGCTCGTCGCCGCCGAACTTGCGCCTACCGTATTCCCAGGCAGCCAGATAGTTCCACTGTGCGCCCGCTGAAGTCTTGGGATTGGGCGTGATGACGGCCACACCAGGCTTGATCAGATCGTTCCAATCCTTCACGCCTTTTGGGTTGCCTTTTTTGACCAAGAACACAATGGTTGAGGTGTAAGGCGCTGCGTTGTGCGGCAGGCGCTTTTGCCAATCCGCAGCGACCCAGCCGCCGTTCTTGACCAAGGCGTTGATGTCCGGTGCCAGCCCCAGGGTGGCGACGTCCGCTTCCAGGCCGTCAATGATCGACCGGGCTTGCTTGCCAGAGCCGCCGTGGGATTGCTTGATCACCACGTTTTGGCCGTTTTGCGCCTTCCAATGGGCTGCGAAGGCTTTGTTGAACTCGACATACAGCTCGCGAGTCGGGTCGTAGCTGACATTGAGAAGGGTGACCGTGGCGGGCTGCTGCGCAAGCGCATACGGCGTCGTCGCCAAGGCGAACAGGCCGGTCAGAGCCAGGCGGCGCGAGGTTGCAAATGACATGCGGGACTCCTTGAAGATATGTGCGAGCAAGGCCGTGATCTTTGTTCGCCAACTCTTATTCTTGGAACTACTGTTTTTTTGTTTGCTTATTCGATTTGACAGGGGTTGAGATAAAAGTCCTTTTAAAACATAGGCATGCAAATATCTGACGCTATTAAAAATAGAGCGTTCGATCCGTGGCATCATGGTTGAATGGCTCAACGTCCGGACGCACTCAAATACATAGGCCTTAATTGGTTTGCGCTCGTCATGGGGCTGGCGGGCTTGTCATTGGCGTGGGGACGGGCTACCCCCCTGATGGGCGAGGTGGCAGGCGCTGGCGCGATGCTGCTGGCAGCGGCGGCTGCGCTGATCTTCGTGGTGCTGGCGGTGGTGTCGTGGCGGCGCTGGCAGCTTTACCCCGAAGCCCTGGCGGCTGATTTGAAACATCCCGTGCGCCACGCGTTTGTGGCCACGATCCCGGTGTCCTTGATTCTGCTGGCTACTTGCGGCGTGTCGTTATTGGGCACCAGCGCCTGGTTGGCGATCTTGTGGTGGACTGGTTCCTTGATGCAGTTTGGCGTCACTCTTTGGGTGCTGACGCGCTGGCTCAATGCAGAAAAGTCGGCTGGGCTCAGTTGGACCAGCTTCACACCTGCGCTGTTGATTCCTGTCGTGGGCAATGTGTTGGCGCCGCTGGCGGGCAGCAGCTTGGACGCCGGTCTCTGGGCGGCGGCTCAGTTTGGTGTAGGGGTGCTGTTGTGGCCCGTGGTGCTTGCGTTGATCTTCGCGCGGGTGGCCTCGCAGGGTTTGTGGGCTGAGCGCATGCTGCCCATCACTTTCATATGCGTGGCGCCGCCCTCAGTCGTGGGCTCTGCCGTGCTGCAGATGGGCGGGCCGATCATCCTGGCATGGATGTGCTGGGGCGTAGCTCTGTTCTTCCTGCTCTGGAGCTTGCAGTTGGTGCGCCGGATGCTGGCGCAGCCCTTCTCGATGAGTTTCTGGGCTCTTGGATTTCCTTTGGCTGCGCTGGCCTCGCTGACGCTCCGCTTGGCCGTTCAACATCCTGCCATGGAAGCTCCGGCCATCATTTTCCTGGCATTCGCGACTCTGGTGACTATGGCCATGGGAGCGGCTACCTGGAAGGGTTGGCGAGGAGGCAGCCTGCTCGAGCCCGAGCCGGTGGCCGTCATGGCGGTGGCGAGCAACGACCTTCCAGCGGGGCCTCGTTCATAGGATCTTTTCCTGACTACTCGTTTTTTAAATGCCACGTCACATCGCTCCCGAAGCCCATCCCGATATCCACTATGTCCACAAGACCGGCTGGTTGCGCGCAGCGGTTCTGGGCGCCAACGACGGGCTGATCTCCACCAGTGGATTGGTCGTGGGTATGGTCGCCACGGGGGCGGACACGCACACCTTGCTGCTGACCGCAGCGGCCGGGTTGACGGCTGGTGCGTTTTCCATGGCGGCAGGCGAATATGTCTCCGTTAGCTCACAGGCCGATTCTGAGAAAGCAGACCGCGACAAGGAACAACTCGAGTTGGATAGGGAGCCTGACGTGGAGTTGCTCGAACTCGTCGGCATATACCAGCGCCGTGGTCTATCGAAAGAACTGGCCACCCAAGTGGCGCGCGAACTGACCGCGCACAACGCCTTGAATGCCCACCTGCGAGATGAATTGGGCATCCATGAAAACAATGCAGCTCGACCCTTGCAAGCGGCGTTGGCATCTGCGGGCGCATTCACTGCAGGCGCGCTTTGCCCTATTTTGATGGTCTTGCTCTACAACGGGCCGGGTCTGGAAGCGGCGCTGATCGCCTCCACCTTGCTGGTACTTGGCTTGCTGGGTGCACTAGGCGCCAAGCTGGGCGGCGCGCCTTGGAAACCTGGCGCCACGCGCGTGCTCTTCTGGGGGGCACTGGCCATGGGGGCTTCTGCGCTCATTGGCCGGTTATTTGGTGCCAGTGTGGGTATGTAAACCGAGACACGTGAGCGTGTGATGTGCTGGCGCTCACCACTAGAGCGTGTTAATACCCTTTAGAGGCAAAGCTGCGAGCCTATCGAACACCACTGCCCAGAAGAGCAGGCCGCCGACGAGCCGGTTTTTCCGGCACGCTGCGTTCTTTCAGGAGTTCGGGCGTTGACGCAATCACTCCACCACCCAGGCACACCTCGCCGTCGTACAGCACAGCGCTCTGGCCCGGTGTGACCGCCCATTGCGCTTCAGCAAAATTCAGCCGAAACGCACTTGGCGAATCGCCCATTGAAAGCGTGCAGACTGCGTCCTGCTGGCGGTAACGCGTCTTGGCGGTCAGAAGGCCTGGTTCAGCGGCTTCATCGGCGGTCCAGGAGGCATCTTCAAAGACCAGCTCATGCGAGAGCAGCCACGGATGATCATGTCCCTGGACGGCATAAAGGATATTGCGCGCCATGTCCTTGCGGGCCACAAACCAGGGCGCGTGCTCGCCGCCCCCCCGGGCTTCGCCCTTTTCCTTGATCCCGCCTATCCCCAGACCTTGACGCTGGCCAAGGGTGTAGAACGAAAGACCGACGTGCTGGCCGATGGTGCGTTCCCGTTCGTCCTTGATCGGGCCCGGCTTGCTTTGCAGGTAGCGGTTGAGGAACTCGCGAAACGGCCGCTCGCCGATGAAGCAGATTCCCGTGGAATCCTTCTTCTTGGCGTTCGGCAGGCCGATCTCCATGGCAATTTGCCGCACCTCGGTCTTGTGCAGTTCGCCGACCGGAAACATGGTTTTGGCCAGTTGTGCCTGGTTCAAGCGGTGCAGGAAATAGCTCTGGTCCTTGCTGGGGTCCAGACCCTTGAGCAACTCGTGCCTTGCGCGCGATTCGTTGTAACGCACGCGGGCATAGTGGCCCGTAGCAATTTTCTCCGCACCCAACCGCATGGCGTGATCCAGGAAGGCCTTGAATTTGATCTCGGCGTTGCACAGCACATCTGGATTGGGCGTGCGGCCCGCCTGGTATTCGCGTAGGAATTCTGCAAATACTCGGTCTTTGTATTCGCTGGCGAAGTTGACGTGCTCAATTTCGATGCCGATCACATCGGCCACCGCAGCAGCGTCTACGAAGTCGACGTTGGAAGAGCAGTATTCGCTGTCGTCGTCATCTTCCCAGTTTTTCATGAAAATGCCGACCACCTCATGACCCGCCTTTTTCAGCAGGTAGGCAGTAACGGCGGAATCCACGCCGCCCGATAGGCCGACGACGATGCGATGTTTGGACATATCCCGATTATCCGACCGGAGTCAATATTACGCGCGGATGAAGAACAATACGCTCATCACCAGTCCGGTCGTGATCACAATGGCGCGCACCACGCGGGGTGACAGGCTACGGGCCAGGCGCGCACCGGCCAAGCCTCCGAGGGTGGCGAACACGGCCATCAGCAAAGCTTGCTTCCATACGATGGCTCCCCCAAGGGCGAACGCAATCACGGAAACGATTGAAAGCACGAATGAGTTCAGATTCTTGAGCGCGTTCACGGTGTGCATGCGCTGCTCGCCGCACAGCAAATACAAAGCCATCAGCAGGATGCCCAGGCCACCATTGAAGTAGCCGCCATAGATGGCTACCGCCAGCAGAGCCGGTTTGCGCCACCCTGCCAGGATGCCGTTTTCGCCGCCAGCCCAACGGGAAAGGGCGGGGCCGAACGCGAACAACACCGTTGCAAACAACAGAAGCCAGGGCACCACTCCGGCAAACACCTTGGCGGGCGTGACCAGCAGGAGCAAGGCCCCCGCGACGCCGCCAATCGCGCTCAACAGCAGCTCGCGCACGATCAGGGCTCGGGGCAGTGCTGCCAGTTCAGCCCGGAAACCCAGCGTGCTGCCCAGGTAGCCGGGGCTGACGGCCAGCGCGCTGGTAGCGTTGGCAGCAATAGGGGGCACGCCCGTCCATACCAGGGCCGGGAAGGTCAAAAAGGTGCCGCCGCCGGCAATGGCGTTGAGCACGCCGGCGCCAAATGCAGCGGTGGAAAGCAGCAGAAAGGAAGCTAGGGGGTCCATGCGGGGTTCTTCAGGTGTGCAAGTCAGGCGATCGTGTCTGGAGGTCGATTCAGCGCTCCAATGCGCTCAAATGGTGCGCCGGCGGACTTCCGCTCCAGCACTTCTCTATATCGGCGGCTTGAGCGCACTGACATCCATCACCACGGCCGACAGGTCAAAGCGCTTGCCCGCCATATGATCTTGAACACATCGCCAGACCAGTTGGCTTCGATGGCGCGCTTGGCTGGCTTCAATTTCTGCGGGGGTCATCCAGATGGCGCGGACTATGCCGTCGTCCAGCGCTTGCGCAGGGACAGACTCTATGGCGTGACCGCAGAAGGCGATTCGCATCCAGCTGGTGGGCTGGCCCTGGGTGTCATTGCTCGCAGCCATGTAGATGCCCAGCAGGGCGGTGGGCGTAAAGACATGGCCAGATTCTTCCAGCGTTTCCCGAATGGCTCCCTCCAGGGGAGATTCACCGGGCTCAAGGTGGCCGGCGGGGGTATTCAGGCGCAGGCCGTCAGCGGTATGTTCTTCCACGAGCAGGTAATTTCCATCACGCTCTATCACCGCCGCAACAGTGACACTGGGCTTCCATCGGGTGTTCATGGTGGAGATTATCCTGCGGGCGACCGGAAATGAAGCACAATGCGGCGCAAGAGGTTTGTTAAGCTCGGTCTGATCCGGGTGGCGAGACCCATGTAGGTGCTTGCCCGAGCCCAACGAACGAGGAGAATTTCGATGCTGATTGGCGTGCCCACCGAAACGGCGGCCGGCGAAACCCGTGTTGCCGTAACCCCGGAGACGGCCAAAAAACTCATTGCCCAAGGCCACACTGTCCGCGTGCAGTCTGGCGCTGGGCTGAAGGCTTCCGTCACCGATGCGGCCTATCAGGCGGCCGGAGCGGAGATCACCGACGCCGCCAGCGCCCTGGGTGCTGACATGGTGCTGAAGGTGCGCTCGCCTTCGCCTGCTGAATTGGCGCAGACAAAATCAGGCGCCGTGCTGATTGGCATGCTCAACCCGTTCGATGCCGAAGGGCTTCAACGATTGGCCGGCGCCAACCTGACTGCCTTTGCACTGGAGGCCGCTCCGCGTACTACCCGCGCGCAAAGCATGGACGTGCTCTCCAGCCAGGCCAACATCGCTGGCTACAAGGCTGTCATCGTGGCGGCTGATCGCTACCAGAAATTCTTTCCCATGCTGATGACAGCAGCCGGTACGGTCAAGGCTGCACGTGTGGTCATCCTGGGCGTGGGCGTTGCAGGACTGCAGGCCATCGCCACGGCAAAACGACTGGGCGCGGTCATCGAGGCAAGTGACGTCCGACCCAGCGTGAAGGAACAGGTTGAATCCCTGGGCGGCAAATTCATTGACGTGCCCTACGAAACAGCCGAGGAAAAAGAAGCTGCTGAAGGCGTCGGGGGTTACGCACGCCCCATGCCGCAAAGCTGGCTTGATCGCCAGAAAGCCGAAGTCGCCAAAAGAGTGGCTCAAGCCGACATTGTGATCTCTACCGCCTTGATCCCTGGGCGCGCGGCGCCTGTCCTGATCACCGGAGAAATGGTGGCTAGCATGAAGCCGGGTTCGGTGATCGTCGATATGGCCGCAGGAAAGGGTGCGCCCAATGCTGACGGCAGCGTGGGGGGCAACTGTCCTCTGACCGAAACCGACAAGACCGTCGTCAAGCACGGCGTGACTCTGGTCGGTGAGACCAACCTGGCTGCGCTGGTCGCCGCTGATGCCTCTGCGTTGTATGCGCGAAACGTGCTTGACTTCCTGAAGCTGGTGCTGCCCAAAGACGGTGGCTTCACGCTCGATCGGGAAGACGATATCGTGGCCGCTTGCCTGATGGCTCATGCCGGTGCCGTGACGCGCGCCTGAAGAAAGCTGAAGTAGTGAGGCTCAAGATGAATTCCATGGCAAGTTTACGGGACTCGCGCATTGGCGTGATGGCTGGCACTTTGATGTTGGCACTGGTGGCTGGCTGCGCTGCTCCTTCGGGAAGTCAGCATACGGCCGCTTCGATGGCGGCCGCTTCGGCTCTGGCTAAAGAGACGCCGCTGATTTCTGTCCCGTCCACCAGCGTGGGCACCTGGTACGACCTGGGGACCGAACCTTCGCCCTGGCTGGGCGGCGAGGGCGCCGTACCCGTCTCCAGCGCGAACGCGGCCACGCGCGCGGTGGGGCTTCAACGTGGGGATGGCACATGGTTGGCCGTGGTGGTGGCGCAATCCGCACCTGCCAGCGCTGCGCCAGCCTGCCCTCAGCCTGACAGCATGCACCTGGGTGGCCGTGGCCCTTCCGATTGTCTGAGGCTGCGTCGCGATGCCGACCTGGAAGGTTGGCTGCGCGCGCAACATTCGGTGCTCTGGCAGTGGCTGGACGACCGAAACCTGGACAGCCGGCCCCGTGCCTGGGTCGGTCACAGGGTCGTGGTCGGTGGCCGTCTGCTTGAGGTCCATGCGCTGTTCAATCCTTTTTTGATTGAACCGGTGACCCGCAACAACGCTGATTTCCTGGCTGCCGGCCAACCGGGGACGCTGTGGGCACAGGCCCTTGCGGACGCTACGCGGGCAGCGGCGGGTGGTGCTGCACTGGTCGTGCCACCCTTCCCTTATGCGGCACGGCTTGCGCAACCAGCTTTTCAATCCACAACGACGTTGCCCCTGGCTCCTGCAAGAGAGGTTGCTCCTGCCCCCACCCGTGCGACGCAGGTGCCGCAGCCCGCAACTCAGGTGCAGACGCCGCGGCGCGACCGCGAGTGATGCAGATTCACCGCACTTAACAAGAAAACTCGAGGAGACTTCGCATGGACATCGTGTCCCCCACCGTCATCAACCTGATCATTTTCGTGCTGGCCATCTACGTGGGCTATCACGTGGTCTGGACCGTCACGCCAGCTTTGCACACCCCCTTGATGGCGGTGACCAATGCTATTTCCGCCATTGTCATCGTAGGTGCCATGCTGGCTGCCGCCTTGACAGAAGGCACTTTGGGCAAGGTCATGGGTGTAACGGCAGTTGCTCTTGCGGCAGTAAACATCTTCGGTGGGTTTTTGGTGACACGGCGCATGCTGGAGATGTTCAAGAAAAAAGAACGAAAGCCTGTCCAGGGCAAGGGCGAAGGCGCCCCTGCCGAGACGGCGTCGGGTAAATAAGAGGAGCAGCGATCCATGAGCATGAACCTTGTCACGCTGCTGTATCTGGTTGCCAGCGTATGTTTTATTCAGGCACTCAAAGGCCTGAGCCATCCCACTACCTCCATCCGCGGTAACCTGTTCGGCATGGTCGGCATGACCATTGCGGGCTTGACCACAGCGGCACTCATCGTCAAACTGGCTGGCTCCGGACTCGGCCTGATCTGGGTGTTGGTCGGTCTGCTGGTGGGCGGCGGCTACGGCGCGTGGCGCGCCAAGACCGTTGAGATGACCAAGATGCCGGAATTGGTGGCTTTCTTTCACAGCATGATTGGCTTGGCCGCGGTGTTGATTGCAGGTGCTACCGTGACCGAACCCTGGGCCTTCGGCATTGCCGATCATCCAGTGAACGGCGTGGGCGGATCCATCCCGGGGGGCAACCGGATTGAGTTGGCGCTGGGTGCCTTCATCGGTGCCGTGACCTTCAGCGGTTCCGTCATCGCTTGGGGCAAACTGTCGGGCAAATCGAAATTTCGCCTTTTCCAGGGCACACCCGTGGTGTTCCCCGGGCAGCACTGGCTGAACCTGGCTCTGGGCTTGGCCGCTGCCTTTTTCATCTTCGGTTTCTGGCACTCCCAGAGCTGGATGGATTTCGTTCTGGTCTGCCTACTGGGCCTGATCATCGGCGTCACTCTCATCATTCCCATTGGCGGCGCTGACATGCCGGTGGTGGTTTCCATGCTGAACAGCTACTCCGGCTGGGCAGCTGCAGGCATTGGTTTCTCGCTCAACAACAGCATGTTGATCATTGCGGGTTCGCTGGTGGGGGCCTCAGGAGCGATCCTGAGCTACATCATGTGCAAGGCCATGAACCGGTCGTTCTTCAACGTCATTCTGGGGGGCTTTGGCGGTGATGCCACTGCTGTGACCGGGGGTACGCAAGAGCAGCGTCCCGTCAAGAGCGGAAGCGCCGATGACGTCGCCTTCATGCTCAGCAACGCAGACAGCGTGATCATTGTTCCCGGCTATGGTCTGGCAGTGGCGCGGGCGCAGCATGCAGTCAAGGAACTGGCAGAAAAACTGACGGAAAAAGGGATCAACGTCAAATACGCCATCCACCCGGTGGCGGGGCGCATGCCCGGCCACATGAACGTGCTGCTGGCCGAAGCCGAAGTGCCTTACGACCAGGTTTTCGAGATGGAAGATATCAATGGCGAGTTTGGCCAGGCCGATGTGGCCATCGTGCTGGGCGCCAATGACGTCGTAAACCCTGCTGCCTTACAAAAAGGCACGCCGATTTACGGCATGCCTATTCTGGATGCCTACAAGGCCCGCTCTGTCATCGTTAACAAGCGCTCCATGGCGGCGGGCTATGCAGGTCTGGACAACGAACTCTTCTACATGGACAAGACCATGATGGTCTTTGGAGATGCCAAGAAAGTTGTCGAGGACATTGCCAAAGCTATAGAGTAGGCTTATTGGCGCGTTCGAGAAGGCCATCGGCGACGTTCAAGTCGCCGATTTTCATTTGGACGCTCAGAACTCGACTCGGTCGGTGATCCGGTTTATCTTAGGGAAAGCCCACTTCCACTCTGAGAATGCCCCTCAGACAATGACCGGTTGTTTAACGTATTTCAATCTGGAGATTTTTCCGCATGACTGAACGAATCTGGCTGAGTAGTTATCCTGAGGGTGTTCCAGCCGATATCGACGGGGCGCAGTACACATCGCTGGTCGCGCTTTTGGAAGAGAGCTTCGGCAAGTACGCAGACCGCACCTTGTGCAGCTTCATGGGCCGTGATGTGAGCTATGCAGAGGTGGGCGAGAAAAGCTTGGCCTTGGCTGGCTATCTTCAAAGCCTGGGTCTCACCAAGGGCGATCGCGTGGCGATCATGATGCCCAACGTGCCGCAGTACCCCGCTGCCGTTGCAGCTATCTTGCGTGCAGGCATGGTGGTGGTTAACGTCAACCCGCTGTATACCGCGCGTGAATTGGAGCACCAGCTCAAGGATTCCGGCGCCAAGGCCATTTTCATCATTGAGAACTTCGCGGCCACTTTGCAAAAATGCATCGCGTCCACGCCAATCAAGCATGTGGTCCTCACGTCCATGGGAGACCAACTGAGTTGGCTCAAGGGACTGTTGGTCAATACGGTGGTGCGCAAGGTCAAGAAGCTGGTCCCTGAATTCAGTCTGCCGGCGGCAGTGCATTTCAAGGACGCCGTGAGCAAAGGCAAAGGCGCTTCGTTTAAAGCGCCTCCCATTGGAGCGGATGACCTGGCGGTGTTGCAATACACCGGCGGCACGACAGGGGTGGCCAAGGGCGCCATGCTGCTGCATCGCAACCTGATCGCCAACGTCCTGCAGTCCGAAGCCTGGAACAGCCCGGCTATCAAGGGCATTCCCGCTAGTGAGCAAAACACCAGCGTCTGCGCATTGCCGCTTTATCACATCTTCGCGTTCACGGTGAACATGATGCTGGGCATGCGAAGCGGCGCCAAGATGATCCTGATTCCCAACCCGCGCGATCTGCCGGGCACGCTCAAGGAGCTTTCCAAGCACACCTTCCACACGTTCCCGGCGGTCAACACCTTGTTCAACGGCCTGGCCAACCACCCGGACTTCAATACCGTCAACTGGAAGAACCTCAAGGTATCGCTGGGCGGCGGCACGGCCGTGCAAGGCGCCGTGGCCCGACTCTGGCTTGAGAAGACCGGTTGCCCGGTCTGCGAGGGCTATGGCCTGTCAGAGACCAGTCCATCGGCCACCTGCAACCCTGTGACTTCACGCGAGTTCAGTGGCACGATCGGTGTGCCTATTCCCAGCACCTGGGTCAAGATCATTGATGACGACGGGCAGGAAGTGCCGCTGGGCCAGCCAGGCGAAATCGCCATCAAGGGTCCACAGGTCATGGCCGGCTATTGGCAACGGCCCGACGAGACCGCCAAGGTCATGACCGCAGACGGTTACTTCAAATCCGGCGACATTGGCATCATGGACGAGCGCGGTTACACCAAGATTGTGGACCGCAAGAAGGACATGATTCTGGTGAGCGGCTTCAACGTCTACCCCAACGAGATCGAAGAAGTGGTGGCCTCCATGCCGGGCGTCATGGAGGTGGCGGCGGTGGGCGTGCCCGACGAGAAGACCGGCGAAGCGGTCAAACTCGTGGTGGTCAAAAAAGACCCTGCTCTGACCGAAGATGCCGTGCGTCAGTTCTGTCATGACAACTTCACGGGCTATAAACGGCCACGCATGATTGAGTTCCGCACGGAACTGCCCAAGACCAACGTGGGCAAGGTCTTGCGCAGAGAGCTGCGTGCCCAGAGCGCGGCCAAGGTCGACTGATCCGGGCTAGGAGGCTGTCGGACTTGGAAATCGCCGGCTGCAAATGAGCCGCAGCGGTCCATTTTTCACCGCCTTTTTGCCCCATAGCTCGGCTATGGGCCTGCAAATCCAATGAAAACTGTCCTCGCTGGGGCTCATTTTCGCTTTCGGCGCTCCAAGCCCGACAGCCTCCTAGGCTTTTTTTGAAAATGCCTTGCCTGGGTCTGATGGCCGCACTGCGTCCAGAATTGGCCGCAGTGCTGGACCGCATGCCGGACGAGCGCCGCCAGACAGTGGCCGGGCGCGAGTATTGGCTCGGACACTGGCATGGGCACGAACTGGTGGTGGTGCTCTCAGGCATAGGCAAGGTGGCGGCGGCCACGACGGCCACGGCGCTGATTGAACGCTTCGGCGTCGATCGAATCATCTTTACAGGCGCTGCAGGCGGCCTGGCAGAGGGCGTCTCTGTGGGTGATGTCGTGGTGGCCCACGAGTTGCTGCAGCATGACATGGATGCCTCACCGCTTTTCCCGCGCTACGAAGTGCCCCTGACCGGACTTAGCCGGTTCCCGGCAGATGCCGCATTGTCTCGCGCCGTGCTCGATGCGGCGCACAAGGCGCTGGCCGATCCTGCGGGCGAGCTTTTCGACGAGAAAGTCGCTCTTGAGTTTTCCTTGCAGCCCCCGCTGGTTCATCACGGCTTGATTGTCAGCGGTGACCGTTTCGTCTCTACCCGGGTGGAGAGCACTGCCTTGCGCCAAGCCTTGCCGGATGCGCTGGCGGTTGAAATGGAAGGCGCTGCGGTCGCGCAAGTCTGCCATGACTACGGCGTGCCTTTTGCCGCGCTCCGTACGATTTCAGATCGTGCCGACGACGCTGCCCATGTCGATTTCACGCGCTTTATCGAGAAAGTGGCCAGTCGCTACAGCGCAGGCATACTTGAAGCGTACTTCAGCCCATCGAGCTGAACCCCTCTTGCGCCGACCTATTTGGAGGTCAAGCCAATCTTCTGTACAAAGGTATTCAGCGGTCCGCTCCACATGCGGGCGCCTCGTGCCAGCAAGCGATGTCCATCTTCTGCTGCCAAAGGTGGGGTTAGAACGAGCAGGCTATCGCTACCGCCTGCCTGGAAGGCCGCATGCCATAGCCTGGGAGCCTCCGCTCCCCAGTACAGGTCATTTTCTGCGTAGAGCCATAGGCTGGGCACCTTGACTTGCGCGCCCAGTGCGCCGTAGGTTTTTGTCAAATTTTCTGGCCTGCAGCTCCGGCCGGGTGATCGTTCAGGATTGCCGCCCGAGCCCCCTGCAAAATTGACCAAGCCCACGACACCCGAAAGATTGAGCGCACCCGCGGCCATGGTTGCCAGGCCTCCGGCAGACTGCCCTTCGAGCAAGATCCTGTCTTTGCGTACCCAGGGTTGTTGCTGCGCCCACTCATGCGTGGCTCTGATGGTTTCGCGAGACTGCCCGGAGATGTCGGTGTAATCTGGATTGCTGTTGCAAGTGGTGCCATTCCAGCGGGCGAACGAGTTTTCGCGATCGATGCCTCCAGTTTCTCCGTATCCGGGGCGCACCGGAGCGACCACGGCCACGCCTTGCTTCAACCAGTAATTGGCATGTCCGACCAGAATAGGTTGACTCAAGCGGGCTCGGTCCGCCTGGTTAACCGCACGGCCATGCGAGAAGATGACCAGCGGAAAAGGCCCGTCGCCCTGGGGCTTGTACAGGTGCGCTGTCACTTCTACCGGCCCGCCATTGATCTGAAGCGCAAGCTTGACGACCTCTGGCTTCACCCGTTGCTCTGCAGCCCAGCTAGTTGAGCAGGCGGCGATGGAGCAGCACACGAACAACCATGCACGTCGGTTTGCCAAAGCGGTGTTCATCTCATAGTCCTTGTTAGGTTCGCCCGCCATCTCCATCAGCCAAGCGTTGAATGAGCGAGATTCTGAGAGGCTGCACCTTATCGAGATGTTACTGCCACCAGGCTCGGATGAACGATAGAACAACGTGAGGGTGCCCCTGCCTTCTGCCCGTATAAGTGAATTAATTGCGAACGGACGCCAAACATCTCTCCTTGGCGCTTCACCCAGGCGACGCCGCCTTATGATCGAAGGATGGATGCAGAATTGGATTTGTTGATCGGCAAGGTAAAGAAAGCCGCCGAGCGCTCTCGCCATCTGCGTATCAGAGGTGCAGGGACCAAGGACTTCTACGGCCAGGTTCTGCACGGCGAATTGCTTGATACGCGGGCCCTCTCCGGTATCGTCAGCTACGAGCCGAGCGAGCTGGTGGTGACCGTGCGAGCCGGTACGCGCGTGAAGGACCTGGAAGCGCTTCTGGCTGAAAAAGGCCAGTGCCTTCCATTCGATCCCCCGCAGTTCGGCGTTTCCGGTACGGTGGGGGGCATGGTGGCCGCTGGCTTGTCTGGGCCTGCCCGAGCCAGCGTAGGGAGCTTGCGTGACTACGTGCTGGGCGTACAAATGGTCAATGGCAAGGGTGAGCTGCTCACCTTTGGCGGCCAAGTCATGAAAAATGTGGCGGGCTATGACGTCAGCAGGCTCATGGCGGGCTCGATGGGCACCCTGGGCGTTATCGTGCAGGTCAGCTTGAAAGTGCTGTCGAGCGCCCCCGCTGAAAGTACCCTGGTTTTTGAATTGAGCGAGACCAGCGCGCGCCAGCAGCTCAATCGGTGGGGTGGCCAGCCTCTACCCTTGAATGCCAGTTGCTGGATTGATGGCCGGTTGATGGTGCGCTTGCGCGGTGCGCGGGCGGCGGTGGATGCCGCTCGCAAGACCATGGGCGGGCAGGTCTTCGAGAGAGACGTGTCCCGTCAATGGGCTTTGCTGCGTGATCATGGACTGGCTTTCTTTCGACTTGACCAGGGTGAGGCGCTTTGGCGCGTCAGCGTTCCCGATACTGCTACTCCATTGAACCTGGGTCCCACCGTGATGGAATGGCACGGGGCGCAGCGCTGGGTCAAGCTGCCCTCGTACGAAGTCGCCCGAGTTCGAGAGTCGGCGGCTCGAGTGGGCGGACATGCCACGCTGTTCAGAGGTGGGGACGGACGAGTTCCTGTTTTCACCCCGCAGGCGGGGCCCTTGGCCCGCATCAGCCGGGCGCTCAAACATGAGTTTGACCCAGCCGGAATTTTCAGCGCCGGTCGCATGTTTCCAGATTATTGATTTTTGGAAACTCAACCGAATGCTTCACCCATGATGACCTGCTCTGGCACGTCCAACGACAGCTTCTAGGCAAATGCAAACCCATCTCGCGCCAGAATTTCAGAATACGCCCGACGGCCTTGAAGCCGAGGCCATCTTGCGCAAGTGCGTGCACTGCGGCTTCTGTACAGCCACTTGCCCCACATACCAGTTGTTGGGTGACGAGCTGGACGGCCCGCGCGGGCGCATCTACCTGATCAAGCAAATGCTGGAGGGTGAAACCCCCACTCGTGACACACAGATTCACCTGGACCGCTGTCTGACATGCCGTAATTGCGAGACCACTTGCCCGAGCGGCGTCCAATATGCGCACCTGCTGGATATAGGGCGCAAGGTGGTTGAACAGAAGGTACCCCGGCCGCCGGCAGAACGGCGCATGCGAGGCATGCTTCGAGTTGGCCTGTCTTCTCCATTGTTTGGCCCTGCCATGCGTCTGGGTCAGTCTGTGCGGGGAATTCTGCCGCCGGGCGTGCGGGCCAAGGTGCCTGCGCCGCAAAAGGCCGGCGCATGGCCCAAGCGTCAACATGAGCGCAAAGTGTTGATGCTGGAAGGCTGCGTACAGCCCTCCATGGCGCCCAATATCAATCGGGCGACCGCCCGCGTTCTGGATGCCGCTGGTATTCAGACCATACGCCCCAGGGGCCAGGGCTGTTGCGGTGCCGTGCGTTTTCACCTGAATGATCAAGACGGCGCATTGAGCCAGATGAGGCGCAATATTGATGCCTGGTGGCCCTACATCGAGTCGGATGAGGTGGACACCCTCGTCATGAACGCCTCTGGCTGCGGCGCGGCGGTGAAGGATTACGGCCACGCGCTCAAGGCGGACCCAGCTTACGCGGCCAAAGCAGAACGCGTGAGTGCCTTGACGCGTGATTTGAGCGAACTTCTGCCCGACATCGCTGCCGCGCTGAAGGGCAAGGTGGGTGCCAAGCCCGGTACCGTGGTGTTCCATCCTCCATGTACCTTGCAGCACGGCCAGCAATTGCGTGGCGGTGTCGAGCAGCATATGCGGGCACTGGGTTTCGATTTGCGGCTGGCCTCAGCGGAGTCGCACCTGTGCTGCGGGTCGGCAGGAACCTATTCGGTTTTGCAGCCAGAGCTGGCGACCCGGCTGCGCGACCGCAAGCTTGGCAACCTGCTGGGCGAGCGGGTGGCCGATCAGCCGAGCGCCATCGTCTCAGCCAACATCGGGTGCATTACACACTTGCAGTCCGGCACGGAAGTACCGGTGCGCCATTGGGTTGAATTGCTCGACGAAAGCATTTCACACGGTTGAGTTTCTTCAGCTCCAAGCCGACGGGCAAGCCTGAAGACGCGGCCTGGCACGCGCCAAGCGCAGAGCAGCTTTCAGGGCGCTCCCTGAGGTGTCGGCTCAAGCCAGTGCATCCAGGCGCTCGCCATGCTTTCTATTTTTTAGAAACCTTGGTTGAGAAAACGCCAATGGTTATTCGGGTTCATTGATGTTCGAATGTTGTGGCTCCCTCGAAAAACCCACAACGAACACGCTTGAAAAATGCTCCGGAGAAACCTAATCAAAGTGCCACTTGGCCTTGCATCGCTTTCGGTATCGCCATTGATTCGTGCGCAAGCTTCGCTCTCGTCCGCTCGATCCATCAATTTGCTGGTGCCTTTCGCGCCTGGCGGCGGGACCGACATTGTGGCAAGAGCCATTGCACCTAAGCTTTCAGAGCGCCTGGGAGTCTCTGTCGTGGTCGACAACAAACCCGGTGCCGGGACGGTCATAGGAGCGGAACTGGTCGCGCGCGCGCGACCTGATGGCACCACACTGCTTCTATCAGGTGCGAGCACGTGGAGCATCAATCCCGCGATGCGCAACAAGTTGCGCTATGACGCGTTGAAGGATTTTTCCCCTGTGGCCATCATTGCAAGAGTGCCGCTGTTGCTGCTGGTACCTGCTGAGTCTGAACTCCGTTCAGTTCAGGATCTCGTAGTCAAGGCAAAGGCGCAGCCGGGCAGGTTGAACTACGCCACACATGGCCCCGGCACAGTTCCTCATCTGGCAGGAGAGTTATTGCAAATGGCGGCCAGCATCAAACTGGCTGATGTGGCTTACAAAGGTAGCGCCCCTGCCATGTTTGCGTTGCTATCGAAGGAGGTAGAGGTGTCGCTGGACACTGCCGCCAGCGCGGCACCTCAGATAAAGGCGGGAAAAATTCGAGCGCTTGCCAATTTTGGGGCGGTTCGTTCTCCATTGCTGCCTACGCTGCCCACCATCGCCGAGGCTGGCTATCCTGGAGCTACTTTCGACGGTTGGTATGGTGTTGCAGCGCCAGGGGGAACGCCTGCACCTGTGGTGGAAAGGCTGTCCCGGGAGTTGCTGGACATCATGAAATTGCCCGACATTCGCGCCAGCTTGCAGGCGCAGTCCATTGACACTGCAGCCGTAGCGGCTGCGGCCATGGGCAAGCAGATTGAGGCGGAAATCTCCAAGTATCGGGCGCTCGCCTATCGCGCAGGAATCCGGCTGGACTGAGTCGATTTCGTGAGACGGGCCTTGCTGCGTTGAGCTGAAAAGGGCGAACGTCCTGATGAGGAGCGGCCTCCGGTCAGAGGCGAGGCCTTCTTGATCGCTGTCGCCAGATGCTGGACGAAAGCAGTGGCTGTGCTGGGCAGATGCCGCCCTTTCAGCACCAAGATGGCCATAGTGCGTAGTTTGAGCAACTGATCTTCGATAGGGATGGCACGCAAATCGCCTTGCGAGATCAATTGCGCCGATCCTACGTGTCCGCCCAGGGTGACCACATGACCCTGAACGGCGAGCTCTGCCAAACAGGATGCATTTCCTGTGAATGCGGGTTCGAAGTGAAGGCCGTTTTGAGCGCAGCAAAGTTCAAAGGCCGAACGTACAGTGTTTCTTTGGTCGGGCATTCCTAGCGGCTGCGTAACCAATTCCGCCACGGTCACGCTGCGTCTGCGAGCGAGGGCGTGGTGGCGACTGACCAGTGCGACTATGGGGGCTTTTTGCTGGTGCAGGATGTCCAAACTGGGCTCCGGCTCCACGCTGTATTTGACCGCCAGGTCGATCTCTCCCTGCTGAAGCAAGCGGCTTATTTCTGCGGGCGCATCCACATGCAGATGAATAGCGATGCCGGGATTCTTCCGGCGGAATTCAGCCATGGCATGGGGCATGAAACCGCCGGCAAGACCCTCTACCGTGCCGACCCTTACGATGCCAGAGCCGTGGGCAGCCACGCCCCGGACCTCCTCGATCACACGATCCGCGTCCAGCCTGACTGCACGGGCAAACTTGGCCAGGCGTTCTCCCGCTTCAGTCAATTGGACGCCGCGAGCGTGCCTGTCGAACAGCGGGCAGCCGAACATGTCTTCGAGTTTCGCTATCTGACGGCTGATGGCCGACACCGCCACGTGGAGCTTAAGGGCCGCGGCGCTGAGAGACTCACATTCCGCCACCGCGAGGAAATACCGAACACCTGTTGATATCAGTAATGGCTGCATAGTGATCTGAAGCTTTGCTGAAAAGGGAAAGGTTCTTTCAGAAACATCTAATTGTAGTGAAAGCTTGCTGACGCTAAGCTGCTTTCCCATGAACAGAATTTCCGCCATCAACGCTGCCCTGGCTCAGTACGACTCTGGTGAATTCTTCCAGTGCTTGAAAGAGAGAATTTCAAAGCGAACGGTGAACACTCCCGGGGGGTCACCACAGGCCTTGCTTGAGTATCTTCAACAGATGCAATCAAAGCTTCACGATCTGGGCTTTTCCACGCGCTTGGAATCAGTGGTGGTCAACGATCGCAGCAATCACTTCCTGGTGGCAGATCGAGTGGAAGATGTCGAGCGTCCTACGGTCCTGATGTACGGGCATGGCGATGTCGTCACAGGAATGGACAGCCAATGGTCGGAAGACCGAAGCCCATGGGAGCTCTCTATCGATGAAGATCGGTGGTATGGCCGCGGCACTGCTGACAACAAAGGACAGCACAGCATCAATCTGGCGGCGCTGGAGGCGGTTCTCGAATGCCGCAATCGAGTGCTCGGATTTAATCTGATTTTGGTTCTGGAGATGGGTGAAGAGGTAGGCTCACCTGGCCTACGTGAGTTCTGCGAAAAGCACCGTGATGCGCTCAAGGCGGATCTATTCCTGGCGTCTGATGGGCCAAGGCTGAGCGCGCACCAGCCCACTGTTTTCCTCGGTTCGCGGGGCATTGTGAATTTCAAGCTCCGCGTGACCAGCCGCGCCCTGCCTTATCACTCAGGTAACTGGGGCGGATTGCTTCGCAATCCCGCGACCACGCTTGCCGCCGCGCTGAGCTCTATAGTGGATGGGCATGGAGCCCTTCGTGTGCGGGGGCTTTGTCCCCAAGACGTTCCCGAGGCGGTCAGGGATGCAGTCGCCTTGCTCCAGTTAGCTCCAGAGCCGGGTGATCCAGAGATAGATCTTGATTGGGGTGAGCCTGGCCTCAGGCCGGAAGAGCGCTTGTTTGCCTGGAATGCGCTGGAGATTCTGGCGCTCGATGCGGGTAACCCTGCCAATCCAGTCAATGCGATTCCTCCCAAAGCCGTAGCTCACTGTCAGCTTCGTTTCATCGTGGGTACAGATTGGGAAAACGTGGCCACACACCTGCGCCGGCACCTGGACGAGCACGGCTTTCCCATGGTGGAGGTGGAGGTCTCCAGAGGGGCACCTGCCACTCGTCTGGACCCTGACTCTGCCTGGGTGCGCTGGGCCAAGGGTTCCATCGAGAAATCCTCGGGCAAGCCCATAGCTGTGTTGCCGAATCTAGGGGGTACGCTGCCCAACGATATCTTCGCCTTGGCACTCGGGCTGCCGACCATCTGGGTCCCTCATTCCTATCCAGGCTGCGCTCAGCACGCGCCCAACGAGCATCTTCTAGGCTCAGTTGTGAGAGAGGCTTTGGGCCTCATGGCTGGATTGTTCTGGGATTTGGGCGAAGTGGATCTTCAACAGATGAACCCTGAAGCGGTGGTCCCTCAATGAAAACTCTCCGATCACACCGCCCGCTCATCATGGGACAGCGCGGCGCTGTCGCGACCAATCACCCCATGGCAACCCAGTCCGCGCTTGATGTGCTCAGGCAAGGCGGAAATGCATTTGATGCCGCAGTGGCTGCTTCCCTGACGCTCGGCGTCGTCGAACCCCACATGTCGGGTCTGGGCGGTGATGGCTTTTATCACGCGTTTGACGCTTCGCTGGGTCATGGCCTTGTGTACGCGGGGGCCGGAACGAGCCCTGCGGTCTACCAGCACGCAGACTTCAAGGTCGATGGAATGCCTTTGCGCGGCCCGCGCAGTGTCTCTATTCCCGGCTCGCTTGCGGCACTTTATCGGATGCATGAAAAGCACGGTAGTTTGCCTTGGTCCCGTGTATGCAGCCCGGCGATTGAGGCGGCCGAGGCAGGTTTTGCAGTGACGCATGCGTTTCAACGATTCGCGCGGAACAATCTTGAAAAGCTGCAAGGCGATAGAGTCGCGGCCGCGACGTTTTTGCATGAAGGAAGCGTCCCCCAAGTCGGTTTCTGGGTGGTTCAGCCAGCCCTCGCGCGAACCCTTGCGCGAATTGCGGCTCATGGCGCTGATGATTTCTACCGAGGAGAAATTGCGAACCAACTTGTCAGGGATATGCAGGCTCGGGGCGTGCCCATGACGCGCCACGACCTGTCTGCAGTTGAAGCCGACGAGCAAGTGCCCCTCATGGTTTCATACCGGGGGTTTTCCGTCGCGCAGACACCGCCTTGCTCCATGGGTTTCACTATGTTGCAGGAATTGCTCGTTTTGGAGCACTTCGACCTTGGTAAGTATGAGCGACTGAGCCCAGAGGTTTTGCACCTCATGGTGGAAGCAAAGAAACTGGCTTTCGCCGACCGTGAGCGCTATGCCTGCGATCCGAGGACGGGGCACATCCCGCTGGAAAAACTAATGTCATCCGAGTATGGGGCTGAGCTCGCGGCGCGGATCTGCGTTGAAAAGGCCCTCCAGGCTGACCTACCTGCAGAGAGACCTTCGGGGGGAGGCGATACGACCTACTTCTGCGTAGTTGACGAGCAAGGCAATGCAGTGTCTGCCATTCAGAGCTTGAACAATGCGTTTGGCTCTGGCGTCGTTTTGAGTGAAACCGGAGTCACGCTGAACAATCGAATGACTTGCTGGCATCTGCATCCTGAGCACCCGAACTGCTTTGCGCCAGGAAAGCGTGTTCGCCACACCATGAATGCACCCATGGTGCTGAAGGATGGAAAGGTCTGGGCGCTCTTTGGTACCCCCGGGGCCGATGACCAGGTGCAAGTCAATCTTCAGATGGCTGTGGGGCTGATCGACTTCGATCAGGATCCGCAGAGCCTGGTGGAGTCGGCTCGATGGAGCAGTGATCAGATTGGACAGGAGGCCAATTGGCCTCATGGTGGACAGAATGTGCTCACAGTCGAATCCAGTCTCACCTCTGGCAGTGTTCAGGGGCTGCGTGCCCTGGGGCATGTAGTTCGAGAGGTAAACCCATTGGAGGGGCCCTGCAGCGTTGCCATGATTCGTGCGCTTGACGGCGGAGGTTGGGCTGCGGGCTCTGACCCTCGCCGAGACGGTTGGGCTGCAGCCTATTGAGCGGTGGCCAGTGCGCTCCGTATTCCTTTCACCGATCAAAGTTGCACCATGCAAAAACCATCCCCCGTTCAACGCCTCGTCGGAGACACGCCTCGTGGCGGGACCGTCATGTCTTTCTATGCCAAAAAAGGCGCAACGCGACCGCCGGAAATAGATCGGGGAGAGGGGGTCTATCTCTATGATACGAACGGGCGGCAGTATATGGATATCACCTCGGGCGCGGTGGTGAGCAATCTGGGTCACTCCAATCCACGCGTCGTCCAAGCAATGCAAGCGCAGGCTGCAAAGGTCACTTTTGCCTATCCACGCTTCTTCGAAAGCCGGCATAACGCCGCGTTGGCTGAGCGAATTTGTGAATTGGCAGGTGATGGATTTGACCGTGCCTTCTTTGTGTCTGGAGGCTCCGAAGCCAACGAATCCGCACTCAAGATGGCGCGGCAGTACGCTGTTGCAGTGGGCCAACCAGATCGCTACAAGGTAATTTCACGCGAGCCCAGTTATCACGGCGCTACGCTTGGCGCCCTCGGTGTGACAGGAGACTCGTTCACTGAAGCGCTGTACGCACCCATGACGCGAATTTCTCCCAAGGTGCCGGTTCCCCTGACTTATCGGCTACCGGAAGGAGTGACGGCCGATGAACATGCGCAGACATGCGCGAATGCATTGGAAGAGAAAATCCTCGCCGAAGGTCCTGATACGGTTCTTGCCTTCATCATGGAGCCCGTAGGCGGCTTGTCATCCGGCGCATTGGTGTCACCACCATCCTATTACAGAGCCGTGCGCGAGATATGTTCCCGCTATGGTGTTCTGTTGATTCACGATGAGATCATGAGCGGGGCGGGTCGTACGGGAAAATTTCTATCGTCGCAGCACTGGCAGGAAGCTCAGCCCGATCTGGTCACGCTAGCCAAGGGTCTGGCGGCAGGATATACGCCGTTTGGTGCGGTGATTGCGCCCAATTACATCGTCGATGCCATTGCCAATCATGGCGGGTTTATCCACGGTCACACTTATTTTTCCAACCCCTTTTCCTGTGCTGTTGCACATGCCGTGTTGGAGGAGGTGGTCGATCAAAATCTTCTCGCGCGTGCCACCGTCCTTGGGGAGCGTCTGAAATCTGGCTTACTGCGTCTCAAGGATCGCTCTTCCATAGTGGGTGATGTGCGAGGCCTGGGATTGTTGATGGCTATTGAGATAGTGGCTGAAAAAACAACCAAGAAGGCGTTCCCGACAGAACTGAACATTCCGAATATGCTGACCGAACACGGCCTCAAACACGGACTTGCGCTTTATAACCGGCGAGCCAACAAGGGGGTATATGGCGACATGCAACTTATCGCACCCCCTTTGGTGTCGAGCGAATCTGAAATTGACGAGATGGTGGAGCGGCTAGGTCACGCCGTCGCGGATCTGGAGTTGACGCTGTTGGCTACGGCCTGATGGCACCGCCACCGCTTGGTGGCCGCTGATCCATAGATTCAGGCGCTTAAAGCGTCTTCGATGTCTTTTGAAAGCGACTCCGGCTTATCCAGTGGCGCATAGCGCCGGATGACCTGGCCATCGCGGCCAACCAGGAACTTGGTGAAATTCCATTTGATGGCTTCGCTTCCCAGCAAACCGGGCGCTTCGGATTTGAGCCACTTGAAAAGAGGGGCAGCACTGGCGCCATTGACCTCAATCTTGGACATCATCGGAAAATCGACACCGTAGTTTTTCTGGCAGAAGGCGCCGATCTCGGCGTTGCTGCCCGGGTCCTGGCTGCCAAACTGGTTGCAGGGAAATCCGAGCACTGCCAGCCCTTTAGGTGCGTACTTTGCGTGCAAGTCCTGCAGACCTGCGAATTGGGGCGTAAAGCCGCAGGCGCTCGCCGTATTGACGATCAGCACCACCTTGCCCGCTAGATCCGACAGCGGCAGCTGCTGGCCTTCCAGTGTGGTGACGGTAAATTGGTCAAATTGCTTGCTGTTGGTATGAGCGTCGGCTGTCATATGGCGGTCCCTGTAGGGTGAGCAGTGTTCAGCATAGTGCAATCGCCAACATCTTGCCTGTCTTTATCCTTGCCTGTCCGGCAGGCGAGCAGCGAGCAGAGCGGCACCCACAATCATGGCGCCACCCGCGACGGTGCGGGCGTTCAACTGAGAGGCTCCCAGCATCACCGCCGTCACGCTTGCAAAGACGACCTCCGACAGCATGATGAGGGACGTCGTTTGGGCCGGCAGGCGGGCTGCGCCGTACTGAAGCGCCAGGTTGCCTGCCAGGAAAGCAGCGGTCAACAGCAGCGCCCATGGGACCCAGCTGACGGAAAACGCAGGCAGGAAGGCAATAGTTCCGTTGCCAACGCCTATGGTTGCAATGGTCCCGGCAATCACGAAACCGCCACCAAACATGGCGACTGCACGGGCATCGCTGGGCGCGCTTCTCCAGCGCCGGAGCAGGGCATTGGTCAGCGCAAACGTGAACCCAGCCATCAAGGCCAGAGCGTCTGCAAGGCTTTCGGGCCATGGCCAGGCGGAATCGGGGTTTTTCAATACCAGCAGCACACCGCAGAGCGCGAGCGCCAGGCGCGCAAGACCTGCACGGGATGGCTTCTCGTCCAGCAGCCACCATGCCAGCAAGATCGACCAGACTGGCATCAGGTAGAAGAGCAAGACCACGCGCATGACATCGCCTATGGTCACGCTCCAGTTAAACCCCAGATTGGTGAGTCCGGCCGCGACGGATAGCCCGATCAGATAGGGGTGCCGTGTCAGTGCCCGAAACCCTTGTGGGCGCCAGAGCAGCAAAGAAGTCAGCGCTGTTCCGTACACCAGCACGGTGCTCCAGAGCGGATGCACGCCGTGTGCCTGCAGCTGTTTGAAGACAATCCAGGACAGCCCCCAAACCAAGGCATTGAAGAGCAACGCCAGCGCTGGCAAAACCGAGGGTGTCAACACGGCATGGCCCTTAGATCGTAAACAAGTTCTTAAGCTTCAGTGCTTGTGATCGCTTCGGGCAATGGCCAGCAAACGCTTGATTTCGATGGGGTGGTGCCGCAGATTGTAAAGATACCAGCACTGTATGGCCACCATGGTGAGAGTGACCAAAAGGCCAAACCAGAAGACGGACACATAGGCAGAGGCACCTGCCTTGGTACTCATGCTGTAGATGAAGCCCAAGCCCAGAATGCAGGCCTGTTCATTGAAGTTCTGAACGGCAATGGAGCGGCCTGCGCCCATCAGGTTGTGCCCACGATGTTGAAGCAATGCATTCATCGGCACGACCAGAAAGCCCCCCAGACCACCCAGGAGAATCAGGAACGGCACGGCCATCCAGAGTTGATCGATGAAGATCAGCAGTATGACCAGGGCGCCCATGAGCATGCCCAAGGGCATCACGGTGGTGGCGCGGTCCAGCCGAACGCGCATGGAGGCCCAGATGGCGCCCACCGCTGTGCCAATGGCCACCACGCCTACCAGCTTGGAAGCCTGGGGCACGCCATAGCCCAGGGCGGCGGCGGCCCAGGCCAGCACGAGATAGCGAAGGTTGCCGCTGACGCCCCAGAAAAGTGTGGTGGTGGCCAGGGAAATCTGACCCAGGCGGTCATGCCAGAGGCGGGAGTTGCAGCGCCAGAAATCTGGCAGCAGTATGAACAGATTGCGTGGGAGGGGGCGCATGACCACACCCGTGTGCGGAATGCGCATATTGATCATGGCGGCTACTACATAAAGCACCATGATGGCGGCGATGGCCGCTTCTGCCGGTGTTTCTACTCCGGTGTCCACAAACGGGAAATCAAAGCTGAGCAGGTGATTCGCTATGTAGGGGCTGACCAGTTGCCCGCCCAACAATACGCCGAGAATGATGGAGGCGATGGTGAGCCCTTCTATCCATCCATTGGCCTTGACGAGCTGCGAAGGCGGCAGCAATTCGGTCAGGATACCGTACTTGGCAGGGGAGTACGCTGCCGCGCCAAGGCCCACCACGGCATAGGACAACAACGGATGAGAGCCAAAAAGCATCATCGCGCAGCCCACCGCCTTCACGGCGTTGCTGAAGAACATCACGCGCCCCTTGGGCTGTGAATCCGCGAAGGCGCCCACCAGTGGCGCAAGCACCACATAGAAAAACGCGAAGATCGGCACCAACGCCGCGGTCTGCCAATCCTGCGCACCATCGGCCCTCAGCAGCGCGATAGCGGCAATGAAAATGGCGTTATCTGCCAGCGAGCTGAAAAACTGCGCGGCCATGATGACGTAGAAGCCGCGTTTCATGGGGTCACAGGGATGCGGCCGGTCAACCGGGCAAAAGGCATGAAGTTATGTGCTCTAAACGAATGGGGGGTTATAGCACGTCAGCGATCATTGCGACCCCGGGATTTGCCCACGGGATGGCCGGCAGCCTTTGATGGCCGACTGCATGTGCGCTGCTCAAGGGTTAGTGATCGCCGCACCTGGCCGGCCGCACCTCACTGGCCGTTCCGAATGCCAAAATAGGGCACCGAATCAATTGCCTGCGTCCAGCAAGTCCTCATCTTCATCATGCCACGTCCCATACAGGCCACCATCCATACCGCCGCCCTCAGACACAATATAGAGCGCCTGCGTGCAGCAGCGCCTGGCGCACGGCTGTGGGCTATCGTGAAAGCCAACGCCTATGGTCACGGCATAGACCGTGCCTTCGAGGGTTTGCGCGGTGCGGACGGCTTTGCAATGCTTGATCTGAACGAGGCTCAGCGTGTGCGTGATCTGGGTTGGCGTGGCCCCATCTTGCTGTTGGAAGGTGTGTTCGAACCACGTGATCTCGAAATCTGTTCACGGCTGCAGCTTTCCCACGTGGTCCACCACGACGATCAGATCGATTGGCTGGCGATGCACAAGACGCACTCGCCGCAGAGCGTGTTCCTCAAACTCAACTCCGGCATGAACCGGCTGGGTTTCACGCCCGAACGCTATCGCGCAGCCTATGCGCGCCTGGGTGCTCTTCCACAGGTGGATGAAATCTCCCATATGACGCATTTCAGCGACGCAGACCTGGACGACGGCATCACCGAACCCTGGGCCAGATTCCAGCGTGCCACCGAGGGGCTTCCGGGCGAACGCAGCGTGTGCAACAGTGCAGCCACCTTGCGCTACGGCTCGCAGCCGGATATCCGAGGCGATTGGGTGCGTCCCGGCGTGGCCGCCTATGGCGGATCACCCGATTTTCCCCAGCATGACGCCGCGCATTGGGGCTTGCTGCCCACGATGACGCTGTCATCCAAGATCATTGGCATCAACGAGCTTGCTGTGGGCGCCACCGTAGGCTATGGCTCCACGTTCACTGCTGATGTTCCCGTGCGCGTGGGCGTGGTAGCTTGCGGCTATGCGGACGGTTATCCGCGCCACGCTGGCACTGGCACGCCAGTGCTGGTAGATGGTGTGCGCACCCGCACCCTGGGCCGCGTGAGCATGGACATGCTGGCGGTAGACCTCACGCCCGTACCCAAGGCCCGTTGCGGCAGCGAAGTGACCCTGTGGGGGCAAGGCCCCAAGGGGGCGTTGCTGCCTATAGATGAGGTGGCTCATGCTGCCGGCACTATTGGCTATGAATTGATGTGTGCGCTTGCGCTGCGGGTGCCCGCGGTGGTTCTTTGAACATTTGGGCAGCGGGCTTTCCCTCTGCCTGTGGGAGAAGGTAGGAGGCCGACCAACCGGTGAGGGTTAGCATTTCTCCCTCTACCTCTGGGAGAGGGTTGGGGTGAGGGCATACGGCGGTTGTTTTAGGCATGGCGTTTGTTAGTTACCTGCTGCTCTTGGATTGATGTCGGAGGCCGGGGAGTGCGCCCGGCCTCCGACCTCAATCCGAGCGCAGAACGCAATCAGTAAGCACCGACCTCCTGCCAAAGGGGCCGCAAGAGGCTACCTCCGCATCACTCAGCTACTTGAGGAACGCGTCATAACTCGTCTTCAGAATCAGCGCACTCACCACAAAAATAAACACACCGCGAACAAACCCGGCCCCATGCTTGAGCGCCAACCGCGTGCCAATCAAACTACCCACCACGTTAGCTACCGCCATCATGAGGCCAATATGCCACCAAATGTGCCCTTTTGACGCGAAAAGTGCGATGGCGGAAATGTTCGTGGCGACGTTGAGCAGCTTCGCCGAAGCCGAAGCGTTAAGAAAGTCGTAGCCCAGAAACCGCACGAACAGAAAGATGAAGAAGCTGCCCGTGCCGGGGCCAAAAAACCCGTCGTACCAACCGATCACTGCGCCAATCCCGCAGGCAATGGCAGTTTCACGTCTTTGGGTATGACGCGGCGCATGGGTGTGCCCCAAGTCCTTTTTAGCCAGTGTGTAGAGCAGCACGGCCAGAAGAATCACAGGGAGCAACTGACGGAGGAAATCCGGGTTGATCAGCGTGACATGCCACGCGCCCAGAAACGCGCCAACCAAAGCGGCTCCCGCTGCCGGCAAAAGCACAGGCCAGCGTAACTGCACCCGGCGGCTGTATTGGAGGGTGGCCATACTCGTGCCCCAAACCGATGCACTCTTGTTGGTGCCGAACAGTGTGGCGGGCGCAGCGTTTGGAAAAGTGGCGAAAAGCGCGGGCACCAGAATCAAACCGCCGCCTCCCACGATCGAGTCCACCAACCCGGCCAGAAGCGAAGCCAGAGTTACGATCAGCAGTTCCATGAGAGCACAATGAATAGTTGAGGCAAGTCTTCAGCCTTAGGCTCTCGTGTGCATCCAGCCAGGACGCACTATGCCAACTCGAGGGAAGATGCGGGGCCGATCATAGCGGTTTGTGAAGACTTCGTGGCGCTTGCGGTAGGCACCGGGTGTGCCGAATTCACGGTAAGCCCTCGCGGTATGAGTTCAAACGCGGGCCAGGCTCACTCAGCCGTGCGAATGGTTGAAATGGGGTGCTTACCCCCACACCACCGATCGCATGGAGATGGATGCAGACTGAAAGCCGGTGTTGAAAAAGCGTGGCATTTCGCTGGCGAGGGCAGCCCCCGCCGCGTACAGAAGCGGAAGGTAATGCTCATGCGTGGGGTGGGACATCCGTGCCACTTGCCCCAACTTCTGAAAATTCGCCAGTGCGTCCAGCTGGCCCTTCTTGATTTGGTCTTGCACCACGGTGTCGAACTCAGCAGCCCAGTCGTAGGTTTCGTTTTGACCTGCACCGCGGCGGGTCACGCGCAAGTTGTGGACGATGTTGCCGCTGCCCACGATGAGCACCCCACGCTCGCGCAGCTTTTGCAGTTGCTGGCCCAAGAGGTAGTGATCTTGAGGTGCGCGGTCATAGTCCATGCTAAGTTGAACCACCGGAATGTCCGCGAGAGGGAACATGGGCTTCAAAGCCGACCAAGTACCATGATCAAGCCCCCATTCGCGCTCATCTATGCCTAAAGCGCCACCATTTGCAGGGGAGCGCAATTCTTTCGACAGTGCCTTTGCCACTTCGGGGGCGCCTGGAGCGGGGTATTGCTGATCAAACAGGGCTTGGGGAAATCCGCCGAAATCGTGAATGGTGCGCGGTTGCGCCATGCCGGTCAGTTGCCAACTGCCGCGCGTAAGCCAGTGGGCAGATATGCACAGAATCATTTGTGGCCGCTCAGATCGCTTAAGCAATTCGACACCCAGGCTCTGCCAACTCCGCCGCCAGTGGTTGTCCTCGATGGCGTTCATGGGGCTGCCATGGCCCACGAACAGCACCGGCATGCGAGTTGATGGCTTGAGCGACTGGAGCATAGGGGCTGCAAGGGCTAACGAAAAAGGGGCCAGGGAAAGTCCGGCCAATCCCGTCAGGGCTGCTGCTAACGACGTTCTACGCTGCATAGGGGAGGTGTCGATTCGAGACGATGGCCTAGACTGAGGTGGTTCTTGAGGATGAAGTTCCTCATTGCCTAGGGTTTACCCCTATTTTGACTGAAAAGAGGCTGAAGCGGACAAAAAAAAGGACGCCGGATAGGGCGTCCTTTGTGAGCCATTGCATATGGCATTCTTTTGATTTGATGTTCTTGTTGGTCTGGCTAGTCTCCTCGGCCCTTCGGCATCACGGTGCTGACTGTGACGCCCGAATGCAGTGACTGTAACCGCGCACTGCCATTCTCCGTATTGGGACTTTCCCCGAACAAAATTGGTGCAAAGCACCTTTTTGGTTCAAAACCAGACCAAATGAGTAGTCTTTGTCCTTACTTGGACTTGTCATGTTCCAGTTGGGGCAGCATGGAGCCTTCGCCGAGTTGCAGGAGGCCTGCTTTCGCGTAAACGGCTAATTTTCCCCGTGTATCGATGATGTCCAGATTGCGCATGGTCAGTTGGCCAATTCGGTCTTGTGGAGTGAAGGGGGCGTTGGCCACCTTTTCCATGGACAGGCGCTCTGGCGCGTAGGTGAGGTTGGACGACTCCGTGTTGAGCAGGCTGTAGTCATTGCCGCGGCGCAGCTCCAGGGTGACTTCACCGGTGATTGCGCGGGCAACCCAGCGCTGGGCGGTCTCGCGCAGCATGATGGCTTGCGGGTCGAACCAGCGTCCCTGATAAAGCAGGCGGCCCAGTTTGAGGCCGTTCATGCGGTATTGCTCAATGGTGTCTTCGTTGTGAATGCCAGACACCAGTCGCTCATAGGCAATGTGCAACAGCGCCATGCCAGGGGCTTCATAGATGCCCCGGCTCTTGGCTTCAATGATGCGGTTTTCAATCTGGTCGCACATGCCCAAGCCATGGCGGCCGCCAATGCGGTTGGCTTCGAGGAACATCTCGACGGGGTCAGCGAATTCCTGACCGTTGAGCGCGACCGGAATGCCGTCTTCGAAGCGAACACTAACTTCCTCTGCCTTGACGTCCACTTCCGGCTTCCAGAACGCTACTCCCATGATGGGGTTCACGATACGAATGCCACTGGACAGCTCTTCCAGGTCTTTCGCTTCATGGGTGGCGCCCAACATATTCGAATCTGTCGAATACGCCTTTTCTGTCGACATCTTGTAGCCAAAACCGGCCTTTTGCATGAATTCGGACATTTCCTTTCGTCCGCCCAGCTCGTCAATGAAACGCTGATCCAGCCAGGGTTTGTAGATTTGCAGCGAAGGATTGGCCAAAAGACCATAGCGATAGAAGCGCTCTATGTCATTGCCCTTGAACGTGCTGCCATCTCCCCAGATGTTGACGTCATCTTCCTTCATTGCGTTGACCAGCATGGTGCCAGTCACGGCGCGGCCGAGAGGAGTCGTGTTGAAGTAGGTCGCACCACCGCTGCGGATATGGAATGCGCCGCATTGCAGGGCTGCGATGCCTTCATTAGCCAATTGAGTCCGGCAATCCACCAGACGAGCATTCTCAGCGCCATATTCCATGGCTTTGCGAGGGATGGCGTCGTAGTCTTCCTCATCTGGCTGACCCAGATTAGCGGTGTACGCGTAGGGCACAGCGCCTTTCTGACGCATCCATAACAGCGCGGCACTGGTGTCAAGACCGCCAGAGAAGGCAATGCCGACTTTCTGGCCGGCAGGAAGAGATTGCAAGATAGTGGAAGACATGGCTCACATTCAATGAAAAGGGGGGTGCCCAAAAAGGCAGGCAACCAATATTGTCGGTGCAATCGATGGGTCAGCGCCAAGCTGGTGTCTCGCGACCTCGCAGGCACTCCTCTCGCGAAGTGCGCATCCATTGCGCCCGCTGTAACTCACTACCGTTGTAAGCACCCTATCTCGTCATTCCCGCGCAGGCGGGAATCCAGGGTTAATAGGCGCAGCTTTGGCAAACTATTGGAGTTTTTAGCTTCGAGTTTGAACCTGTAGAACTGAAAAACTCGTGGCTTATGAAACGTTGCGTCAAGTAACCCTGGATTCCCGGCCTCGGCGCGGGGCCGGCCAGCCGGGAATGACGAGAAAGGTGGTGACTGCAATGAGATGGTCAACCGCAGATAATGGAAACCGTCTTAGTGTTCAGATAAGCCTCAAGCGCTTCTGGACCACCCTCTGAACCGTAGCCAGAATCCTTGACGCCGCCGAACGGCAGTTCAGCCGAAGGCGCTGCAGGCTGATTCACCCACAACATGCCTACTTCGACACCGTGCGAGAGCAGGTGCGCGTTCTTCAGCGAGCGAGTGAAGGCGTAAGCAGACAATCCCCATGGCAGACGATTGGCTTCTTTGATGGCATCGGCCAGGTCGTCAAATCCTCGGACCGCAGCGATAGGGCCAAAGGGTTCCTGGTTGAATATGTCGGCGTCCAGGGGAACGTCTGTGAGCACCGTCGGGGCAAAGAAGTTGCCGGTGGTGCCAATGCGCTCGCCCCCGGTCACTACCTTGGCGCCTTTGGCTGCCGCGTTTTCGGTCAGTCTCAGCATGGTAGCCAGGCCGCGATCATTGGCCATAGGTCCCATCTGAATGCCCTTCTCCATGCCGTTGCCGACCTTGAGGCCCTTGGCCAGAGCGGCAAATGCGTCCACGAAGTCGGCCTTGACCTTGTTGTGAACCAGGTAACGTGTAGGAGAAATGCAGACCTGGCCGGCGTTGCGGAACTTCGCTGCGCCAATGGCTTTCACGGCCAGTTCAAGATCGGCGTCGTCGCAGACGATGACGGGAGCATGGCCGCCCAATTCCATGGTCGCACGCTTCATATGCAGGCCCGCCATGGCAGCCAGTTGCTTGCCCACCGGCGTAGAGCCCGTGAATGTGATCTTGCGGATCACGGGGTGAGGAATCAGGTATTCCGAAATTTCAGCGGGGACACCGTAGACCAGTCCGAGCACACCTGCGGGCAGGCCAGCGTCGCTGAAGGCACGAATGAGTTCAGCTGGGGAGGCTGGAGTTTCCTCAGGGCCTTTCACCAGGATGGAGCAACCCGTGGCCAGTGCAGCAGATACCTTGCGCACTACTTGATTGATAGGAAAGTTCCAGGGCGTGAATGCCGCGACCGGGCCTACAGGCTCTTTCAGCACGCGTTGGTCAGCTGCCAGATTGCGTGGTGGCACGATGCGGCCATAAACGCGGCGTCCTTCCTCGGCGAACCATTCGATGATGTCGGCGGCTGCGAGGGCCTCGATTTTCGCTTCCACCAGCGGTTTGCCTTGTTCCTGTGTCATGACCGCTGCGATGGCTTCCGCACGCTCGCGCATCAGGCCTGCGGCACGCCGCATGATGGCTGAGCGCTCGTGCGCAGGCGTATTGCGCCAGGTAGCAAAGCCTCGTTCAGCTGCGGCCAGGGCGCGGTCCAGGTCAGGCTTGCGTGCATGGGCCAGACGGCCGATTTCCTGACCCGTGGCTGGATTGAGGACGGCCAATGTTCCACCACCGGCGGCGTCGCACCATTGGTTGTCGATGAACAGCTGGGTATTGGGGTAGGTCATGTACGTGGCAGAGGAAAGTTAAAAAGACAAACGGTGGCCAAAGAGCCTCGGGTCAGGTCAATTCGCGGTCTGCCCGGTGCAAATCACACACGGGCACTCAGCGCGCAGCAAGGTTAGCCAACCTCATATGTTAGAGCTTTTGGTGGAAATCGGCTCAGTGCCTGCCTTGTATCCACTTGGCGGCCTTCTCGGCCATCATCAATGTCGGACTGTTCGTATTGCCGCTGGTGATCAAAGGCATGGCCCCTGCATCCACCACCCGCAGACCGGAGATGGTTCCGCCGCTGCCGTCGCGCACTTGAAGTCGCGGGGTCAGTACGGCCATTGGATCGCCATCTCTTCCCATCATGGTCGTGCCTACGGGGTGAAAGATCGTGCTGGCGATATCTCCTGCCAGGCGGGCCAGGTCTTCGTCGCTTTGGTACTGCGGTCCGGGTTTGAACTCCTCAGGGCAATAGCGTGCCATGGCGGGTTGGGCGACGATGCGGCGGGTCACGCGCAAGCTGTCGGCGGCTACCTGTCGGTCTTCCTCCGTGGAGAGGTAATTGGGTGCAATGGCGGGTGCGTCCTCAAAGCGGGCGCTTTTGATGTTCACTGTTCCGCGGCTGGTGGGGTTCAGGTTGCACACACTGGCCGTGATGGCTGGAAAGCTGTGCAGTGGTTCACCGAAAGCGTCCAGGCTGAGTGGCTGCACGTGATATTCGATATTGGGCCATTCGAATGCAGCTGAAGAGCGGGTGAACGCCCCCAGTTGACTCGGGGCCATGCTCATGGGCCCGGAGCGTCGCCACAGATATTCCATCCCTATCTTGCCCTTGCCCCAGAGCGTGCTGGCAAGTTGGTTCAGTGTCTTGCCCCCTTGGATCTTGTAGACGCTGCGGATTTGCAGATGGTCTTGCAAGTTGGCGCCCACTCCCGGCAGATCAGCCTTCACTTCAATACCATGCTGGCGCAGAAGACTTGCCGGACCTATGCCCGAGAGCTGCAGGATCTGCGGCGAGCCGATGCTCCCGGCACTCAGGATCAACTCCCCGCCTGGCTCCAGGAGAACCTGGGTCAGACCCGCGTCCGTCATGACCTCCGCGCCGGAGCACTGCAACGCACCGCTTGCGTTGCGTTCCACAAGCAATCGAGCCACTTGGGCGCCGGTCCAAAGTTCGAAGTTCGGGCGTCCGTAGCAAGTTGGGCGAAGAAACGCCTTGGCCGCGTTCCAGCGTAAACCGGCCTTCTGATTGACCTCGAAGTAGCCCACGCCCTCGTTGGAGCCGCGGTTGAAATCATCCGTGGCAGGCACTCCGGCTTCCTGCGCGGCAGCCGCAAAGGCATCCAGTACGTCCCAGCGCAAGCGCTGCTTGTCTACCCGCCATTCGCCTCCGTGGCCGTGCAGGCCAGCGAATTCCGCAGAGGCGGGAGGCACCCCCGGTCGAGCTTTGTCGAGCTTGTGATGGTCCTCATGGGCTTTGAAATCCGGCAAGCAGTTTTCCCAACGCCATGCATCTTCACCCGTGAGTTGTGCCCACTGGTCATAGTCGCGCGACTGGCCCCGCATGTAGATCATGCCGTTGATCGAGCTGCTTCCTCCCAGAACCTTGCCGCGCGGGTAGCGCAATGAACGTCCATTCAAACCGGCTGCAGGTTCTGTCTGGTAGAGCCAGTCAGTGCGCGGATTGCCAATGCAATACAGGTAGCCCACCGGGATGTGTATCCAGTGATAGTCGTCCTTGCGGCCGGCCTCAATCAAAAGTACGCGTTTGGATTTGTCGCGCGAAAGTCGGTTGGCAAGCAGGCAGCCGGCAGTCCCGGCTCCCACGACGATGTAGTCAAAGGTTTGTTCGCTCATATGCTCGCATGTGGTGCGAGAGATCATAGGCTAGAAGGAGCGCTTGTGATACACGTGAGCCCCTAGGAGCCTGGGCGGCTGGGCGCCCCCGGCAGAAGGAACTTCGGCTGCAACGTGCGAAAAAACGGTCCATCGCGGTACTACCTCCTGCGCCCATAGATCAACTATGGGCTTCTCGGTATTACCACGCTGTC
>JAECRA010000038.1 GCA_015999985.1 Comamonadaceae bacterium | reverse complement strand
TCACCCTTTCACGGTGAGTACCGGGGTTCGAATCCCCGTAGGGTCGCCAAGTTTGGCTGCACTTGGGCTCGAAAGAGTCACAAAGCGGCTACCAACGCGGAGTGGTAGTTCAGTTGGTTAGAATACCGGCCTGTCACGCCGGGGGTCGCGGGTTCGAGCCCCGTCCGCTCCGCCAATAACATTAACGGGTTGCAGCAGAAATGCCGCAACCCGTTTTTTTTGGCTGCGGCGTTCGAACACTTGGGCGACGACTTTCGTTGATGCGCAGTAGGCAGCTCGGGCCGTCATCCTATGGGGCATGCATTTACCTTTGGTTGACTTGGCGGTTTGCCATGTTCACAAGTTGCACCAGAGCCGGCCCGATGGTCTTCAAGACATCCTTCTGGTTTGCTCGGTATCCCGGCACGGCGCAGTTGAACAGCAAGTTCCGCGGGCCGTAGTGGATTTTTGACGCAACGCCCGCCGCCAATATCCCCATGCCCGCATCCCCAATGTTGATCGCAAACCCCCGCTTGGGATACTGAGAGACGCTGTCCTTGAAACCCTCGGAGGATCGGTTGAATTCATCCGGACGTGCCTGCTTCGCGCGCGCGAGAAACTCGGTACGTTCCGTCGCCGTGTGCTGCGACAGCCAGCTTCGTCCCATGGCCGTCTCCATGATTCCCCGCATGGCGCCGACGGCCGGTCGCATCAGCGTTCCGCGTGCATATGCGCAGGACTCCACGTAGACCACGTCGAGGTCCATCGCCACGCCGACGGACACCGCACCCTCGAAGCGGTCTGCCATCGATTGCATGGCAGGCCTCAGTTGCGTGATGAAAGGCATGTTGACGACATAGGGGTAACCCAATGTCAAGGCGGCGGGACCGATGAAGTAGCGGTCCAGGCGATCGTCATGGTCCAGAAAGCCGAGCGTTTGCAAACTTCGGCAAAGGCGACTGACCGTGGGCCGCGGCAGACCCAGGCGTTCCGATAATTCGCTGTTGGCGTGCGCGCGTGGGTCTTGCACAAAGCACTGCAAGATCATCAGTCCCTTCGCCAGCGTCCCCGAAAAGTAGGGGTCGTCGTCGCGCACCTTTTGCAGGTCGGCCTGGGATTTGATCTGGTGCAGGGCTCGGTGTTGTGGCATGCAGCATTCTGAACGCAGTGCAGTGGTCCTTGCAAAACGCCGTTCCAATACTTGAAACTTTGTTCGAGTAATTTGAGCGGTGCCGAATAGAGTGCGCACATGATTCGAAACGCCGCACGCCTGGAAAACCTTCTTGACGAGATACGCGTCTTTGTGCGCGAGTGCTGGCACCCGCTGGAAGACGAAGTTGATCGCACTTCAACCATTCCCAATGAGGTGGTTGAACGGCTTCGTCGGGATGGCTATTTTGGCTGGAGCATTCCAGAGGCTTATGGCGGGCTCGGCCTGACTGCAGAAGAGCTCGTGCTGTGTGCGATGGAGTTGTCACAGGCTTCCGTGGCGCTGCGCGCCCGCGTAGGAACCAACACAGGTATAGGCTCGGAGGCTCTGGTGGCTGACGGCACTGAGGCACAGAAGGCTCGGTGGCTTCCTGCAATGGCCCGGGGGGAACTCACCGCGTGCCTGGCTCTCACCGAACCCGATGCGGGCTCCGACGCTACCAACATTCAGACCACGGCACGCCGAGATGGCGAGGGCTACGTCCTGAACGGGATCAAGCGCTTCATCACCAACGCGCCGCTGGCCGATGTCTTTACTGTGATCGCGCGCACCGAGGAGGGCTCGCGCGGCAGCGCCGGTCTCACCGCCTTCGTGGTCGAGCGCGGTACTCCCGGACTGCTTACCGGAGAGCCTTATCGCAAGATGGGGCAGGCAGGCTCACCCGTGTCTGATGTGATCATGGAGGATTGCCGGGTACCGGCAGCCCACATCATTGGCGAGCGCGAGGGCGTTGGCTTTCAAACGGTCATGAAGGTGCTGAACAAGCAGCGCCTGCACTTGGCGGCGCTGTGCACCGGGCCGGCCATCCGCATGCTGGATCTCGCCTTGAACCATACGCGTGCTCGCAGCCAGTTTGGGCAACCCGTGGCGAACTTTCAGCTGGTGCAGGCCATGATCGCGGACTGCCGAACAGAAATCTTCGCGGCGAGCTCCATGATCCTGGAAGCAGCCCGTAGCCGGGACCGGGGCGAGGACGTGGCGCTCAGTGCGTCCATGTGCAAGTACTTTGCGTCCGAGATGTGCGGCCGCGTGGCCGACCGTTGCGTGCAGATGTTTGGTGGCTCCGGCTATATCGCTGACTTCAGCTCCATCGAGCGCTACTACCGCGACGTCCGGCTGTTCCGGTTGTACGAAGGTACCAGCCAGGTGCACCAGCTCAACATTGCGAAGCTCACGCTGCGCGAGCTCCAACAGGTGCACCCATGAATACTGCCGGCTACCCGTTGAAAGGCGTTCGAATCCTGGACATGGCCACAGTCATCGCCGCGCCGTTCGCCGCCACGCTGTGCGGCGATATGGGCGCCGAAGTCGTGAAGCTTGAGCTTCCCATGGGCAATGACCCACTTCGAAGCCTGGCGCCTGTGCATGAAGGGCACGCCCTTTTCTGGAAGACCACCAACCGGGGAAAGAAAGGCATCTCACTGGACGTTCGAAAGCCTGAAGGGCGCGAGCTGTTTCTAAAGTTGATCAGTGGCTTTGACGTGCTGGTGGAGAATTTTCGCACTGGCACTTTGGACCAGTGGGGCCTGAACATTGAAACCTTGCATGCTCACAATCCCGGGCTCATCGTGTTGCGGCTCACGGGCTTTGGACAGACCGGCCCCTACGCACGCCGGCCCGGGTTTGCAAGGATCTTCGAGGCTATGAGCGGCTTCACCCATTTGACCGGCGAGACTGGTGGCCCTCCGCAACACATGAACTACCCTTTGGGAGACGTCACCGCGGGGCTGTTCGGCGCCTTTTCAATCTGCGCCGCGTTGGCAGAGCGCAACGCCAAAATTCCTGCTGAGCGTGTGGGTGTCGAGATAGACCTCTCCGCGACCGAGGCCATGATGCGCCTGCTCGATCCGCTTGCTGCCGAATACCGAATCGGTGGCGTCGTTCGGGAGCGGGCAGGGTCGCGCGCGACCTACACATCGCCATCGAACGTGTACCAAACGGCGGATGGCATCTGGTGCACGCTCGTCGGTACCGGTGATGCGATGTTCGCCCGAATTTGTCGCGCCATGGGGTGTGTCGAGCTGACCGAGGACCCGCAGTTCGCCACCAATGAACAACGCATGCAGCACCTGGAGGAGCTGGATGCACGCATCGCAGCCTGGTGCAAAGACCTGTCGTTTGCCGAACTTGAGGTTCTGCTCAAGCGCAATGATGTCCCGCACAGCAAGGTGTATTCGATCGAAGACAGTCTCCGCGACCCTCAAATGCTGTCGCGCGGCGCGTTCATTGATCTGGTTGACCCGCACTTCGGTTCCATACCTGCGCCTTCAGCCGTTCCGAGGTTCTTGGGACGGCAGGCGCAGCGGCTGTCCGTCGGGCCCGACACTGGCCAACACAACGAGGAGGTGTATGGCGAGCTTGGACTGACCGAGCAGGACCTGCATGGATTGCGCGAAGCGGGAGTGATCTAGCAAGAAGACGGCGCCTCGCCCCCCGGAATAATTTGATCTGACCCAAGACGGCACTTCCAAGCTGATTTGACCATGTAGGCACGTCACCCCGCACAGCTGATTGTTTCATTCTCAATCACGACAGACAGAACCCAACCTCGGCACCCCTACTGCTTAACCCAAGGAAAACCATGACTATCGCCAAAGCTCTCTGTGTCGCCACCGCTGCGGTACTCTCGACCACATGCCTGCAAGCTCAAGAAACCTTTCCTAAACGCACGGTGACCTTTGTGGTTCCTTTCGCCGCGAGCGGGGCCACCGACCACCTGGCAAGAGTGTTGGGTCTCAAGTTGTCCAAAATGTGGGGGCAGGCTGTGGTGATAGAGAACCGTGCAGGAGGGGGAACCATCATTGGCACGCAATTGGTTAGCAAAGCCCCAGCAGATGGCTACACCTTGCTATTCACATCCTACGGTTTTACTGCCAACTCGGTGCTGCGCAAGAATCTGCCTTACGCCAGCAACGCGTTTCGCCCCGTGGCACGGGTGGCCACCGGCTACAACGTCCTGATGGTGACCAACCGCCTGAAGAGCAAGTCGCTGAAAGAGCTGATCGCGGATTCCAAGACGAAGTCCGGTGGGCTCTCCATCAGCTCGTCCGGTCTGGGCTCCAGCCCGCATATCGCGGCCGAGTTCTTCTCCAAGCTGACTGGCACTAACTACACGCACGTTCCCTACAAAGGCCAAGGTCCCGCCATGGTGGATTTGACCGCTGGTGTGGTGGATGCCATGTTCGATGGCATGTCGTCGTATTCGCACGTCAAGAGTGGTTATGTGGGTGCCGTAGCCATTGCTGCACCGCAGCGGCATCCTGATGCGCCCGAAATTCCGACCTTTAAGGAACTGGGTGTCGACTTTGTCGCGGGCTCATGGTTCGGCATGTTGGCACCCGCAGGAACGCCAGACAGCGTTGTCGCAAAGATCAATGCCGACATGCAACTCGCCTTGCAGGACGAAGAGGTGAAAGCGCAGATGGTGAAAACGGGTGCGAGCATTGGGATCACCTCTTCGGAGGCCTTTGGGCAATTTCTGACCCAGGAAGCGGCCCGGTTGCAAAACCTGGTCAACCAGGGCGCCAAAATCGAGCTGAACTGAGCTGTGCGGCGTTCATTGCAATCCCTGCATCATCGAGACCTTTGAAACCTCACCATGACCGTCTTCCTGGCATTGAAGGACTGCGTCCTGCGCATCTTCATTTGTGCCACTATGGACAGGCAAAGAAAGAAGGGCCCCATCAGGGCCCTTCTGCGGTAGTCGCTGGCGCGCTCAGTCCGCCTTCAGCTTGACCGCCTGAAACACTCGCTGAAGTCGCTGCGCTTCGGCGTTGTAGAAGGTTTGCGCCTGCTTCAGCGGCATGGCTCGCGTGAGGGCCATGCCACCCGCTTCGCGCGTGTAGGCACCGAACTCAGGACCTTGCAGGGCAGTGTCGATGGATTTGTGCACGGCCGCCACTACCTCGGCGGGCGTCTGGCGAGGCAGGAACACGCCGGTCCACACGGTGTAGGCGAAGTCCTTCAGACCGCTGAATTCGTTCAAGCGCGGCAGGCCGGCTACGGGGGTGTCGGCGGTGTGGGCGAGGGCGCGCAGCGTGCCGGCTTCGATCTGTTTCGCGGTGCTGCCGGCCATGGGCAGAAAGGCCATATCGACCTGACCACCGATCAGGTCGTTGACGGCCGGTGCCAGGCCTTTGTAGGGCACATGGATCAGCTGTGCGCCTGTCAGCGACTTGAAGTGCTCCCCCATGAGGTGGTAGAGCGTGCCGCTGCCGGGTGTGGCGTAGGTCAGGGGCTTGCTGGCCGGGTTCTTCAGGTAATCGAGCAGCGCCTGCGCCGAATGGATCTGCAGGGTGGGCCGCACGACGAGCGCGATGTGGGTGTACGAGAGCTGCGAGACGAGCAAAAGGTCGTCGGGTTTGTAGCGCACGCTGGGCATGGTCAGTGGCGGCAGGATGGGCTCGGCTACTGTGGTCAGCAGCATGGTGTGGCCGTCAGCCGGCGCGCCCAGCACCTTGCTCACGCCAATGGCACCGCCGACGCCAGCGAAGTTTTCGACAATCATGGTTTCGCCCAGAGCCTTCTGCATCAGCGGCTGCATGACGCGCGCCACCATGTCGGCCGGGCCACCGGCCGGGAAGGGCACAACGATGGAGATGCGGCGCGAGGGGAAGGCGCCTTGTGCGCTGGTCAGCGGGGCAAAGGTGCTCAGGGCCGGCGCCAGAGCGGCGGCCAGCAGGGAACGGCGGGCGATTTTCATGGTGTTGTCTCCGGGCTTTGTGGGTGCGTTGGGGTGCTCAGGCAGCGGCGTTGGCGGGCCTCGCGGGACGGTGCTGCTTGCTCTGGTCGATGCGGTAGAGTCGTGTGGCATTGCCGCCGAGAATGAGCTCCAGAGCGTGGTCGGGGATCTCGGGCATGTCCAGCGCGCGGGCGTGTTCGTTGATGTTCTGCACGGTCTTGTGAAAAGTCCACATGAAAGGGTTTTCCGAGCCGTAGAGCAGGCGCTCCCAGGGGTTGACGCAACCGAAGTCGTGAATCAGCTGGTAGACGGTGCGCGGATGGTAAAAGCCCAGCGCGCTGAGGTCGGCGTGGAAGTTGGGGTTGCGCGCCACTACGCCCATGGCCTCGGCCGCATAGGGGTAGCCCAGGTGGCAGATAACAACCTTCATCTTTGGAAAGCGCTGGCCTACTTCGTCAAGCAGCCAGGGTTGCTGCAGTTTCATGTCGGCGCCGCAGACGGGGGTGAACCCCATGTGGAAGTGCACCGGCACGCCGAGCGCTGTGGCAGCTTCATACAGCGGCTCGCAGGTCTTATCACGCGGGTCGAAGTGTGCGTAGGTGGGGTAGAGCTTGATGCCTCGGAAGTCGTGGTCACGCACACAGCGCTCCAGTTCGTCGGCCGCGCCCCAGGGGTCGATGATCGGATCGGCGCTGCAGATGCCGATGAGCCGGCCGTTAGAGGCCTTGACCTGTTGGGCTACGAACTCGTTGGGCACGTTATAGGGGCGTTGTTCGGGCGGGAGCACGCGGTTCCAGTTGCCGGCCAGCACGCAGCACACGTCGATGCCGACATCGTCCATGACTTGGACGAGCATCTCGCCGTCGCGACGTTCGGACTTCACCTCGCTGCTGTGGTAGCGGAAACCGCGATCACTCCAGTTTTTTCGCAGTTCGTTATAGATGTGCTGCGAGACGTGAACACCGGGCTGGCCCAGGTGAATGTGGTTGTCGACGACGAACATGCGGTCTCCTGAATGATGTGCGCCGAAGTGTAGTTATCAAATAGTTTGATGTCAAACTAATGGATGGAAAATAATTTTGGTGGCTGCGTGCTATCCTGCCGGCTGCTCATGGCCGATAGCACCCCACCTTCCTCTCCCGCCCTCGACGCCTACGTCGGGTACCACCTCCGTAAAGCCCACAACCAGGCGCTGCGCCGGCTGGACCTCGCGCTGGGCAAGCTGCAACTGACGACGGCCATGTATGGCGTGCTGGAATTGTTGAGTTGCAACGTGGAGCTCGCGCAGGGTCAGCTGGCGCGCGGCGTGGGGCTGACCAACCCGTCGATGGTGCCGCTGGCGGACAAGCTGGCCGAGCGTGGCCTGATCGACCGCACCCGCCAGGAGCACGACCGCCGCATGGTGTGCCTAAAGCTAACGCCCGAAGGGCGCAAGTGCTGGAGTCGCGCCGCGCGCATCGTGCGCGAGCACGAGGCGGCGCTGCGTAGCACGCTCTCTGATGCCGAGACTGCTGAATTGATCCGGCTGTTGGGCAAGATCACGGGGGAGTGAACGGAAACACGTCCTGCGCAGCTTCGCAGCTTCTCTCTCTGGCGGCTTCGGCTGGGAGGGCGCGACACCTCGGGCCAACAGAGCCGGATCCTCGATGCCCTCTGGTTCAGGTCTGCTCGGCAGCGATGGGGTTGCGCACGGAGGTATGCGAAGTCTGCATCATGCGATCTTTGAAAATGCAGCCACGTGGACGCATGTTATGCTAAAAGACATATTGTTGGGATAACAATCACTTGATAGGCTTGCGTTGGATTTGCCTATGAATACCGAGAAAATGACATGCGACGCCGTATTGGACCTCACCAGAACGAACCGGCGGCAGACGCTTATCACTAAATTATGGAAAACGCCCTTCAAAGCCTACGTACCGCCCTGCATAGCGGCGGACTGCCCGCTGGCCTGGATCAGCTAAACCGGCGGGTGCTCCATCGGTTCACAGCGGTCTATCGTCTCGAGGGCGACATGCTCAGGAACGTTGCGATCGTTGACAAGCTTGGCGAAGTCGTACCAGAACAGCTTTTGGCTGTGCCGCTCGGCAGTAGCTTTTGCCAGTTCGTTCTGCGAGATGGCGTCTTTACCATCGACGGCTCGTATGATGCGCGTCTCGTGGGGCATCCCTACAAGGGGATAGTGAATGCCTACGTTGGCTTGCCCCTGATGAAAGCTGGGGGCGAATTGCTTGGGACGTTCTGTCACTTCGACTTCGAGCCTCTGCAGCTCACTGACAGCGAGTTCGAGTTTATGGAGAGCGTCGCACTCGAACTTCCTCAATACCTTTGAGGGCAGGGCAGGGCAGGGCAACCTGCCAGCATGCCCTGCTGACGGCTTGAAGGGAATCCTGTAGGGGGAGCCCTGCGATTGATTGAGGGTGACGCTGTGTCGACTATAGATGCCGTATGCGTCGGCTCGGGTACAACCGGCTTTCTCGCGTTTGCCTGACTCTGCTAATTCCCCATCACGCTTGGCAACTCGTTCGTCGCGCTGCCGGCAACACTAACTTCATATACCACTTGACCCCTCGTCAAGTATTCCTGATCTCTATATTTGAGACCAGATAAGTCATTATTCAAAAAAAGATCCGCTAGATAGACTTCGGTCCATATCCTGCTGGAGTCTTTCGTGACTGCCTCCTTTGCACTGCCGCCAACGCTAAGCTCCCCGCGCAATTATGTCGACGTAGAGTTCGTCTTTATCGGCAAGTGCTACGACAGAGCTGCTTCGCGCGTGGAGGTGGCGGGTTTGCGCTCCTGTGCGGTCACGTTGAAAACGTTTCGCAATACGGCAGCGTCGTGAGGCAGGACCGTCTGCATCTGCCGTTGGATTACGCACATCGCCTCCAGGTCGATTGCGCGGTGTTCGACACGTGTGCCCCGCGCCTGTTGCTCCATGTGATCGACGCCGATCCCGTAATGCGGGGCTCGGACTATCTATTTCTGCTGGGCGAGGTGCGCATTGAATTGTTCGTATGTGACCCACGTTTTCCGGTTGCCGACCAATGGGCGCAGATTTCCGGAGGCAATGCTGCCTCTTTTTCACTTGCAAGACAACGCATTCACCGTATTCACCGTCTTAAGCGGTGCTGCTCCGAGCCACAAACCCCGAGAGAAAAGCAACATGAATCTCAGTTTTTCATCCGTACCCAGTCGTCGAAATCAAGTGGAGGCTATACGTCATAAGAAGACGTCCAGCCCGAACACTCTGTCGCGCCGTCATGTCGCGATGTGGGCTCTGGCCGCCAGCTTGACAGCAGGCTTTTGCATGTCGACGCAGGCAGCCTCATGGCCGGCCAAGCCAATTCGTATCGTTGTGCCCTACGCAGTAGGCGGATCAGGGGACGTGGCAATCCGCTCGATTCAGAAGCACCTGGAGAAGGCCCTGGGCGCGTCGCTATACATCGACAACAAGAGTGGCGCTTCGGGCAACATTGGCGCTGCGGACGTTGTACGCGCAGCTCCCGACGGGTACACCTTCCTGCTCGGCGCGACGAACAACTATGTCATGAACCAGTTCCTATTCAAGATGACGTTCGATCCCTTGAAGGATCTGGTGCCGGTGTCGCTGGTTGTGAATTCGCCGCTGCTGGTAATGGTCAACCCGAGCTTGCCGAGCAAGACGCTTCGCGAGTTAACAGCCTACGCCAAGCAGAACCCGGGCAAGGCTAACTTCGGCTCGCCCGGCCCTGGCACCGCTCCCCACCTGGGTGGGTTGCGATACAGCGAACTCAGTGGTGCCCCGCTCACCCACGTGGCCTACCGGGGTGCAGCGCCGGCCGTGCAGGGCCTGTTGGGAGGTGAAATCCAGACCATGTTTGTCACCGCTGATTCGACTTCGGGCCACGTGTTGACTGGGCGCCTGCGCGCGCTGGCAGTGGCTGGTACCACACGTCTGGTGGCGCTGCCCGATGTGCCGACCACTGCGGAGGCTGGACTGCCCGGCCTGATCGCTGGCAACTGGTGGGGTTTGTCGGCACCGGCCGGCACAGACCCGGCGATCATCAGGAAGATGGCCACTGCGATCAAAGAAGTCATGTCGCGCCCGGAAGTGATAGATCAGTTCGCAAAGTTGGGGACGACTGCTGTGGCGAGCTCACCGACAGAGTTCGCCACGCTAATGGCCAAGGAGGCCACGGAGTGGAAAGCACTGATCAGGAAGTCAAATGTCACTGCCGAATGAATTCCATAGAATCGGCGTAATGGACCATCGCGTTGTTGATCTTGGCGGGGTGCGAATCACCCGTGTGGTGGAGTCAGAGGGGCCGCTCCTGCGCCCTGCGGAGATCTTCCCCGATTCAACCCCGGAGATCATCAAGGCCAATCTCGACTGGCTGGTACCGCGTTTCTACGATGCGCAAACGGACCGCCTGATCATCAGCATCCAGTCGTTTCTCCTGGAGGCCGAAGGCAAACGGATACTGGTTGATACCTGTGTCGGTGATTGCAAGGATCGAGCGCGCCCCGATTTTCACCAGCAGCGTTGGAACTGGCTAGACGGATTGCGCAGCGCCGGGGTAACGCCGGAGCAGATCGACATAGCGGTGTCCACACATCTCCATGTGGACCATGTAGGTTGGCATACCCGACTCGAAGGTGATCGCTGGGTGCCGACTTTCCCTAACGCGCGCTATCTGTTCACTCACCCCGAATGGGAATACTGGAAAAACAATGAGGACCACCCAGCGCTTGCGCGTTCGGGTGACTACATCGGGGACTCGGTATGGCCATTGTTCCACGCCGGCGTGGCCGACCTCGTGTCAATGGATCACGAGATCGCACCCGGCGTGCGCTTGGTGCCACTACCTGGCCATACGCCTGGGCATGTGGGCATCGCTGTCGAAGGCGCGCTCAAAGATGCGTTTCTTACAGGCGATCTCTTCCACCATCCGCTGCAGTGCTGTTATCCGCATTGGAACACCCGTTTCTGTCTCGCTCCCGAAGAGTCCCGGTCAACACGCCAGACGATTATGGAACGCTGCGCGAACGAAGGCACGCTATTGATGCCTGCGCATTTTCCCGCGCCTAACGCGGGCCGGCTGGAGCGCGTTGCAGCAAGTGACCAAAGGGGGCACGCCGACCACGTGTATCGCTATACCTTCGCAGAGGAGTGACGTCGGCTGTTTGGATTTTGAATAGGCCATACTGAAATCTTCTGCGGGAGTAAGGTTAAGCCCCTGGCAATCGTTTAATCTATGTGCAGTGCAACGAGCTTTCTCGCGTTCGCCTGACTGCTGCGGGTTTGAATCGATATAAAGTGTGAGGTGCTTGTTCCGGTGTACCGGGTGTCTGTCCACTTGAGTGCATGATGTCCAAGACTTCGGTAAACGCGGCTTGAGGGTGGAGTCCCCGCACATGACACAACACGCAGATTTCATCGATTCCCTCAGGCATCGCTTCGAGGCGCATCCCCACCGCCATCCGAAGGTGAAATGGGACAGCGTGCTGACTAGACTCCATGCCCACAAGCCCAAGCTGAAGGCGCTTTCGGAGATGGAGCGTACGGGTGGCGAGCCCGATGTCATTGGTGGTCCCGAGAGCGGTGGTAGCTATCGGTTCTTCGACTGCGCTGCGGAAAGCCCGGAGGGACGCAGAAGTCTTTGTTATGACGCCGAAGCCTTGGCCGCTCGCAAAGAGAACAAACCCGCGGGCAGCGCTTTGGAGCTGGCCGCGGCGATGGGTGCTTCGCTACTGACGGAGGCGCAGTATCAGGAGCTTCAGCAGTTTGGCGAATTTGACCTGAAGACATCGAGCTGGCTCGCCACACCCGCTGAGCTCAGAAAAAAGGGGGGCGCTCTTTTCGGCGACCGTCGCTATGGCCGGGTCTTTATCTATCACAACGGAGTTCAGTCCTATTACGCCGCCCGAGGCTTGCGAGTCGTCGTCAGCATTTGAGAAGTACGTTGGAGCCCTGGATTACTGCCGCCAAGTCACGGGGAAAGGATCCAGGCAGGAAACCGACGAATTAACTTCTGCGCAGCTTGTCGGGCCTCTACGACCCCTTGTTCCGCAATGGCGGACAACGCAGACGCCTTTCTGCGGACGATTCCAACTGAGCGGATGGGGCCATCGACGATTCGGCACATCCTCATACCCTTGAGGTCTAGCAAGGGAAGTATGCCGAGATACGGTTGAATGATGATTCCCAAGCGTTCACGCACGAAACCAGCAGCGGTCCCCACCTGATCCAAAGAGAGTTTGGGCTCGAACACGATTCCGCGTTGAAGAAGGGCAGCCTTTACATACTCTTTGGCCGTGCTGGCGTCTGTTCCGCTAATAAGCGGCAGGTCAATGAGATCCTCCATCCGAGTTCGGGCCTTGACGTGTGTCCACGTTTCAGGCGCCAAAAGGACGAAGCGATCGCGCAGGATTTCTTCGTACTCAAGCTCCGCGTGTGAGGGCGCCGCAGAAGCCAATGCGAAGTCCACCTGATACGTCAGCAACCGCTGAATGGTGGAGGCGTTCGTTCCGTCATAAATAGTGAACTTCGGGTTGCCAAATTTCTCTTCGAGTCGCGCACAAACTGCAGGGAGCAAACTGTTGGCGACTGAAGGTAAAGCCGCAATGGCAACTTGATGGAATTCATGCTCGGCTTGGCTATGAAGCCTTTCTATCCCGCTGTCGAATTCCCCAACCACCTTTCTGGCGATGGCCGTGAGCCGACCACCCGCCGCAGTCAGACGTACCGAACGAGTTGATCGTTCGAAAAGCGTGATTCCAAGCTCATCCTCCAGATCCTTCACGGCTTTGCTCAAAGACGGTTGGGTAACGAAGAACTTCTCCGCGGTTCGACTGAAGTTCAACGACTCGGCAAGTGCCAGAAAGATGCGCAACTGGCGTGGAGTGACATTCATTCGCTACCTCTATTAATGGATGAAAAAAAAGAATTTCACCAATCAATTGTGCCCGCATACATTCTGTCCATCAACCAAAACACGGGTCGTCGAAAAAGACCACTACAACAAGGAGAGAAGATTGTTCAAGCTCACGAACAAAGTGGCACTCATCATGGGATGCGGGTCAGTGGCGCCAGGCTGGGGAAACGGTCGAACGATGGCGGTGCTCATGGCGCGCCAGGGTGCATCCGTTTTTGGTACGGATCTGCGTTTGGAGAATGCAGATGACACGCGAAAGAGAATGCATGAGGAGGGCTTTCAAATTGATGTCGTTCAATGCGATTCAACGAAGGATGATGACGTGCAGCGTGCCGTCCAGGCATGCATGGAAGTTCATGGTCGCATTGACATCCTTGTGAACAACGTCGGCCTGTCGCAACCCGGTGGCCCAGTTGATATGCCAGAAGAGGTTTGGGATGCACAGATGCAAGTGAATCTCAAGGGAGCATTTCTCGCTTGCAAGCATGTCATCCCCATCATGCAGAAAAACCGCGCAGGATCGATCATCAGTGTTTCTTCGGTGGCAGGCCTGCGCTACGTTGGCAAGCCTCAGGTAGCCTATGCCGCTGCGAAGGCCGCCTTGATTCAGTTCACGAAGACCACCGCTGTCATTCATGCGGCTGACGGAATTCGCTTGAATTGCGTGGTGCCAGGCCTGATGCACACCCCCTTGTTGGAGACACTGGTTGCGAAATACGCGAAGGGCGATCCTGAGGGATTCTTAGCCCGACGCAACAACCAAATCCCAATGAAATACATGGGAGACGCCTGGGACACGGCGCATGCTGCGCTATTTCTCGCGGCCGATGAAAGCCGCTATGTGACGGGCACCGAAATCGTTGTCGACGGGGGACTGATCGCCAGTACGCCGTGACGTGGGCACCGCCCCGAAGTGATCGCCACCGAACTGAAAGAGAAGGTAGGCGTGGAAAAAATTGAAATCGTTGGAGACAAAAATGAAACTTAACCGCCGCACTTTTGGCGCTCTCTCTATCGCTTCCTGCATAGGTGTTACGAACACGGTTTATGCGCAACCGCAGCCGGTAAAACTGCTAGTTCCCTTTGCTCCCGGAGGCGCCGTTGATCAGACGGCGCGCATCATTAGCAATGCACTAGGCGAAAAGCTGGGACAGACCATTGTGGTCGAAAACAGACCTGGCGCCGGCGGGTCACTTGCTGCGGCCGAACTGGTGCGTGCAAAGCCGGATGGCACGACGTTAATGCTGGCATTGGATACCCAGGCCGGTAACCATCAGACGATCAAAGGGCTGCGATACGACACGTTCAAGTCCTTCGATTACTTGAATTTGCTTGTGACGACGCCACAGATTCTGGTGGTGCGTCAAGACCTCCCTGTTAAGAATTTTGAGGGCCTCATCACCTACCTCAAGGCTCATCCCGGAGCTACATACGGAACTTCTGGAATCGCTTCTGCAGGTCATGTCAACAGCGCGCAGATGGCACTGGCCCGCCAATTGCAAACCACGCATGTCCCGTACAAAGGCGCGGCGCCCATGATCGTCGACTTGTTGGGCGGCCATATTGACTTCGCCTTTGCGGGGGTATCTGTATTGCTACCGCATATTAATGCTGGAAAAGTTCGGGCTATCGCCGTTGGTTCATCCAAGCGATCAGGTCTTCTTCCAGATATCCCCACCTTGAGCGAATTCATTCCAGGACTTGAGTACCCAACTTGGGTTGGACTGGCGGCGCCCACAGGAATGCCGCCTGAAGTGCGCAGCAAGATTATCAAGGCGACACAAGAGGTCTTGCGCGATCCGGATATCGTGAAGCGTTTCTCTGAGAACGCGTTTGACGTCGTCAACAGTACACCGGAAGTTTTTACGGCACGGCTTAAAAAAGACTCGAATACTCTGGGGGAATTGATTCGTCAGAAGGTGATTTCAATTGACTAGGGAAGCTCTGCATAAAACGGGCGGTAAGCGTGAACGGTGGGTTGGGATGGGATGCGAGGCGAAAACCGCAGCGATACCGGGCGGTATCGAGAGGATTTTTAACGCTGCAGACCGCAGCTAGGCGCCCCCCCAAATCCATCGAAGCACGCGGCGCCCGATTTGTGCAGAGCTTCCCTAGACCGTGCTGACTCGAAATTCATTTCACTCTCGCGACTACGTGCTGCCTGCTATCTGCAACCTGAAAAATGATCACTACCCTAAACCCTGCAACTGGTCAGCCACTTGGCGAGCATCTTGTGCAAACGCCAGAGGCGCTGGAGGCTACGCTTTCCGCCGCATCTCTAGCGCAACGGAGCTGGGCCAAAGTTCCCATTGAGCAACGTGTGCGGCTGCTGACCAATGTGGCTGCTGCGCTCCGAAAAAATAAGGATCACTTTGCCAAGCTGATTACGCAAGAGATGGGTAAGCCCATCGTCGAGGCTGAAGCTGAGATCGAGAAGTGCGCCTGGACCTGCGATTTCTACGCAGAAGCCGCGCTAGCTTATTTGGCAGACATGCCCGTCAAGAGCAACGCAAGCGAAAGCAGGGTGGTTTTCTCCCCGCTGGGCGTCGTACTCGCCATCATGCCCTGGAACTACCCATTCTGGCAGTTCATTCGTTTTGCTGCACCGGCGCTTGCGGCCGGAAACGCCACTTTGCTAAAGCATGCTAATAACGTACCTCAGTGCGCACTGGCGTTGGAGGCTGTCTTCCGCGAAGCGGGCGCTGCGGTGGGTTTGGTGAGCACGCTACTTATAGACGCCTCAACGGTCAGCTCTGTCTTGTCAGATAGCCGCGTAGCAGCAGTTACGTTGACAGGTTCAACGGCTGTGGGCAAGTTAGTTGCTTCGCAAGCGGCAAGTCTCATGAAGAAGCAGGTATTGGAGCTGGGCGGGTCCGATCCATTCATTGTGTTAGCAGACGCCGACGTAGTCGCGGCGGCAGAGGCGGCCGTGAAGGCACGCTTTTCTAATACAGGTCAAAGCTGCATATCTGCAAAACGCTTCATCGTGCAAGAAGAAGTGGCGGACCGCTTCGTTCAGCTTTTTTGCGAAGGAGTTCGCAAGCTCCAAGTGGGAGATCCTCTGAACAGGAAGACCACGGTCGGCCCCATGGCTCGAGCAAATTTGAGAGAAGAATTGCATGCCCAAGTGCGGCGCACTCTTGATGCTGGTGCGGTCCTGGCCCAGGGAGGAAATTTCATTGAAGGACCTGGGTTCTTCTACGAACCGACTGTGTTGGACCATGTCTCAGAATCCATGGCTGCCGCGACCGAAGAAACCTTCGGACCTGTCGCCGCAGTTATGCGAGTTCGAAATGCGGAGGAGGCAGTCTCTCTGGCCAACAACACAGAGTTTGGACTGGGGGCATCCATATGGACTTCAAACCTGGAGCATGGAGTGCAGCTCGCTAGGCAAATAGAAGCCGGAGCCGTGTTTGTCAACGGACTCGTAGCGTCCGATCCGCGACTTCCCTTTGGCGGCGTCAAGCAGTCTGGCTACGGACGTGAACTGGGCGAGTTTGGGATCCGTGAGTTCACCAATATCAAGACACTTTGGATAGGCCCTGTCCAACAATGACTATCCCGCAAACGACCTTCAAGAGGAGCATCCACCCATGATTACTACTGTTTCAAACTCTGTTCTTCTGCAACCCGACACGATCAAATCTCACGACCGAGGCGGTGGCGCCAGAACCACCCCCTTGGTTGGAAAATCGATTGGCGCTACGGCATTCATTACTGGTTACACCGAATTCAACGGAGGCGCGGAGATCCCTTTTCACCATCACAATACGGAGGAGAGTGTGGTGCTCATCGAAGGCGATGCCATCTTTGACATTGACGGCCAATCAATCCCCGTCAAAAAAGGTGATGTGACCTTCATCCCGCCGAATGTTCCCCACAGATTTCGCAATGCGTCACCGACAAATCCAATGAAGATACTCTGGATTTACGGGTCGATGAATGCCAGCCGCACGCTGGTGGAAACCGGAGAAACACGCCCCATCTCGCTTGAGCACAATGCTTAGCGTTGCAGCGTAGCAAGGTCTACAGCTTGTACTTGGTTTAGCTGAAGCGTTGACATGAGTTGAGTTTGCTCAACTCAGTCAAGCTCACGGTGGGCGTATGGAGAGATACCACCGAGGTCATGCGTAAGTGACAGCGCTTGACGCTGGACCATAGGTAGTAAGCGCTCCACTGCTGTTGGCGAAAAGCGGTACAAGGGAATGACCAGGGAGATGGCACCCAGCAGCCGGGTGCCACGCGCGAAAACAGGGCACGCAATCGCCGCGCTTTCAGGATCCCGTTCCTTGCTGGTCACCGCATACCCTTGCTTGCGGATCTGGTCGTAAGGTTTACCTGTCATCGCCTCATCCAGCGCAAGAATCACCCGGCCAGCTGCACCCTTGTCGAGCGGAAACATTTCACCTTCCAGCACATGGGTTCTCACAGTGCGCTGCGGCTGCACATGATGCAGACACACGCGTCGATCTCCCTCTCGAACATACAGTCCTGCGCACTCCTGCGAATCTGCCGCGAGTTGCCGCAATCGCGGTAGAGCGTAGTCAGCCAGGCGAAAAGACTGACGGTACATCTCCGCAAGTGGAAGCACCTTGGGGCCCACCACATAGCGCCCATCCGAGAGGCGCTTCACGAACCCAGCACCTATCAATGAATCCAGCAATCGCAAGATAGTGCTCTCGTAGAGACCTGTGGTGGTTGCCAAGACAGCCAGGGACTGGCCCTCTGGCGCGTGCTCGAACGCTTGCAGTACCGCAAGCGCGCGGTTGACCGCAGCGACACCTTCTGCTTTTTCGGGTTTGACGCTTTTTGTCATCGTTTGAACGTTAGTGGTTGACATCGGATTGATATGAAATTCTAATACTCAAAAAAATAGAAACGTCTTCTATTTATCTGAGGCATGAAATGAGCTTATACGGAAGGGCGTACATCGTGGGCGCCTTTGAACACCCGACCCGCAAGGCGCCGCACACGTCGGTTGCTCAGTTGCACGCGGAAGTTGCCCATGGCGCACTTGTGGATGCCGGGCTGACAAAAGACGATGTCGACGGGTACTTTTGTTCAGCGGATGCGCCCGGTATGGGGCCGACGTCAATGGTCGAGTACCTTAATCTTCGACCTCGCCATGTCGATTCGACCGATATCGGCGGAGCGTCCTACATCACATTGGTATCCCATGCAGCCCAAGCCATTGCAGCGGGGAAATGCAACGTTGCACTGATCACCTTGGCGGGGCGTCCCCGTAGCGAAGGCGTTGCGACCGGGACAACTCCTCGAGTAAGAAAGCCTTCGAAACCTGACTTCCAATGGGAATTCCCGTATGGCATTGCCAATGCAAACGGGTACGCCTTGTGCGCACGGCGGCACATGTATGAGTACGGCACAACGAGCGAGCAACTCGCGTGGATCAAGGTTGCTGCATCACATCATGCTCAACACAACCCCAACGCGATGCTTCGCAAGACGGTGACCGTCGAAGAGGTGCTTCAATCACCGATGGTGGCAGACCCCTTGCACCGTCTGGACTGCTGTGTCGTGAGTGACGGTGGGGGCGCGCTTGTCGTTGCCAGGCCTGAGATAGCGAAAAAATTGAACCGTCCTCGGGTGAAGATCCTCGGGGCTGGCGAGACGGTAAAACACACCATGGCCGGGGAGATTGATCTCACCTACTCGGGTGCGAAGTGGTCTGGTGCTCAAGCCTTCGCTGAAGCTGGAGTGACACCGCAGGACATTCAGTACGCATCTATCTATGACAGCTTCACCATCACCGTGTTGATGCAGTTGGAGGACCTGGGTTTTTGTGCTCCAGGCAAAGGGGGGGCGTTTGTCGCAGACGGAAACCTCATCTCTGGTGTGGGGCGTCTTCCGGTCAACACAGACGGAGGTGGTCTGTGCAACAACCATCCCGGCAACCGCGGAGGCATGACGAAAGTGATTGAAGCGGTTCGTCAACTTCGGGGCGAAGCTCATCCCGCCGTCCAGGTTGCGAACTGCTCCCTTGCTTTAGCTCAGGGTACGGGGGGAATGTTGGCAACGCGGCACGGAAGCGCAACCCTCATTTTGGAACGAGAGTGAAATCCGGATGTCTGACTTGACCAAGCCTTTGGCACCTTCCCCCATTCCAACGCCCGAAACGCAAGGCTTCTGGAATGCTGCTCGTGACGGAGTTTTTCTCGTTCCCCGTTGCCGAACTTGTGATCGGGCGCATTGGTATCCACGCGCCATATGTCCCCATTGCATGGGTAGCGATGTGAATTTGGAACCATCGACGGGTCTGGCGAGGGTGTATTCGTACACCGTGACGCGGCACGCAAACCAGCCATTTGTACTGGCTTACGTGACTTTGGCAGAGGGGCCATCCATGCTGACGCATTTAGTTGGCAAGGACTCCGAGGCATGGAGGATTGGTGACCAGGTACAGGTGCAGTTCCAGGCGACGGACGGTGACTATCCCATCCCGGTATTCGCTCCTCATGTTCAGTCGGCATCTCAGGAACTCTCCGCATGATCAACAAAATTGTTCCAACCCTGGAATCTGCCCTTGACGGAATTGGAGATGGTTCCGTCATCATGATCTCGGGATTCGGCGGCGCTGGCCTTCCATTTGAATTGGTGAATGGCTTGCTTGAGCGCGGATCACGCGAGCTCACCATCGTGAGCAACAACGCAGGCAGTCAAGGCAAGGGCATTAGCAATTTGGTGCTTGCAGGACTGGTCAGCAAGGTCGTTTGTTCCTTCCCACGTCAGCCCGGATCCAACGCATTCGATGATTTATACCGTGCTGGCAAGCTCGCTCTTGAACTAGTACCTCAAGGCACTCTTGCGGAGCGCATTCGAGCAGCTGGCGCTGGTATAGCCGGGTTCTACACACCCACCGGCGTTGGAACAGAGCTCGCGCAAGGCAAGGAAAGCAAGTTGATAAACGGCGAAGAGTTCCTTCTCGAGTTGCCGATTCATGCAGACTTCGCACTTATCAAGGCGGATCTGGCTGACCGGTGGGGAAATCTCACCTACAGGAGATCAGGACGCAACTTTGGTCCGCTGATGGCAGCAGCTGCACGCTGCACGATCGCGCAGGCATCGCAGCTGGTCGAGCTCGGTGGGATTGATCCCGAGGCGGTCATCACTCCCGGAATTTACGTGCAGAGAGTCGTGCACGTCGCAGGCGGAACAGCATGAACTCAAAATTAGCGTACACACCTAGAACCTCCGCTCAGATCGCCGAGGCAATAGTTGGTGATATTCCTGAAGGCGCATACGTCAATCTGGGAATCGGATTACCGATGATGATCGCCAACTGTCTTCCCTCAGATCGAGAAATCATCATCCAGAGTGAGAACGGAATCTTGGGCATGGGTCCGCTTGCGCAGGGCGATGAGGTGGACTCCGAACTCGTCAATGCAGGCAAGCAAAACGTGACCTTGCTTCCGGGCGGCTCCATCTTTCACCACGGTGATTCATTCTCCATGATTCGTGGCGGACACCTGGATATTTGCGTATTAGGCGCATTCCAGGTTTCCAGCAGCGGAGACCTCGCGAACTGGCGAACGCTTGATCGTGACGCTATCCCTGCGGTTGGAGGGGCCATGGACCTCGCTCGAGGTGCCAAACAAGTGTTCGTCATGATGGAGCACCGCACCAAACGCGGCGAATCCAAGCTCGTCGAGCGCTGCTCCTATCCGTTGACAGGGGTTGGTGTGGTCAACCGAATCTATACCGATCTGGCCACCCTCGAGGTGACACCCCACGGCCTGCGGGTCCTGCATCGGGTCGATGGTCTAACGCATTCTGAACTCGAAAATATTTCCCAACTAAATCTAATGGAGACATGAAGCATGAGTAACCTCGTATCCCGTCAACTATTTTTGCGCGCTATCTCAATCGCACTGGCTGGATCGGCACTGAGCACTTCGCTGTCAGCGGCGGCTGCAGACTACCCAGTCCGGCCGGTGCGTATCGTAGTTGGATTCACCCCAGGTGGGAGCGGTGATGCCGTAGCGCGCCTTATTGCGCAGTCCTTCAGCACGATCATGGGCCAATCGTTCATTGTGGAGAACAGGGCGGGAGCGAACGGAAATCTTGCGACAGAAATGGTGCGGCGTGCAGAGCCTGATGGATACACGCTTTTCTATACCTCTATCGGCCATGCAACTAATCCATCGCTGTACAAAGAGGCTCGCTACGATCCCGTCAAGGATTTCACGCCTATCGGGCAAGTGCTGAGCGCGCCTAATGTTCTCGTGGTTCCGGCCAACTCGCCGTTCAAGACGGTGCAAGAACTGATAAGTTTTGCAAAGGCGAATCCCGGAAAGCTGAACTTTGCCTCCTCCGGTGTGGGTGCGTCTGTGCATCTTTCAGGTGAGATGTTCAAGTACTACGCCAAGGTCGACATGATGCACATCCCCTATAAGGGATCTGGAAACCTCATGCCGGACCTGATTTCGGGAAATGTCTCGCTCGCGTTTCCAAATCTGCCAACGGCAGTTCCTTTGGTGAAGCGAGGCCAATTGCGCGCTCTAGGCATCACTATGAACAAACGCAGTGCGGCCGCACCTGACATCCCGACCATTGCGGAGTCAGGACTGCCTTCTTACGACATGTCGACGTGGTACGGTCTGATAGCTCCGGCCAATCTCCCGGCAGACATTCAAAAGCAGCTCAATGACGCACTACTCAAGACTTTGAATAATCCTGAAATACGATCCAAGCTTATTGCACAGGGGATGGACCCCAAACCCAGTTCTCCTGAAGAGTTCGCGAAATTCATCGGCGACGAAACGCAGCGTTGGGCAACCTTGTTGAAGTCCATGAATATCTCAGCTAATTGAAGGCACGACAGCTCCGAACGGCTGAGCCTCCGAGGACTTCATGGACCAGGAGAGAATACCTTTCGAGCTCAGCTGGCCGGAACAGACGCCATGTCCGGCCATACCTGCTGCGCCGCATTCAGGAATGCAAGGATGAGCGGATCCCGACTGCGGCTTGACAAGTGAGCGAGCGTCAGCGGCATCTGATCTGGTTCGATGGAAGACAAGGCCAGGTAACCTTCGGCCTTGCCCTTCAGGGCAAACTCTTCGCGCATGAGCATGAGACCCACACCTTCACGCATCATGGCGTGGGCGAGCGTCGCGTTATTGAAATGAATCACAGCGTTGATCTTCAAGCCTCGCGAAGCAAAGATACGGTCCTGGATGATGGCGCCTGACATGTCGCTGCTGGAAGGCACTACCCAGGGCAAGTCCGCCAAATCAGCCAGATCTGACGCGCCCTCGATCACGTCTTTCCAGGCTGTGGGCCCAGCGATTCTGAAACGAACGTTCTGAAGCAGGTGGTATTGAAAATCCGGGTTGGTAGGCTGTGCCAGACATACGCCGACGTCCAGTTCACCGTTTTCCAGTCCTTGTTGAACCCCGGAAGAAGGCCTGGCATCCAGGTGCAGGTCTATCAACGCATGGTCTCTGCGCAGCCTTGCAGCAACTTCCGCGATTCGGGTGGACGAGGGATCTCCGCTGACGCCGATCGACAGACTGCCTTTGACTTCACCCCGCAATTCCCGGGCGAAGGCGGTGAATACGGCAGCTTCGTTCAAAAGCGCCTTGGCCTTGGGAAAAAGGTGCTGGCCTGACTCTGTCAGTTCAAGGCGGCGGTTGGCGCGGATGAACAGTTGTGTGTCGAGCCGCTCTTCAATCGCCTTGACATGTGCACTGGCCGACGACTGGCTCATATGCAATCGTTCGGCACCTCGTGTCAAATGGCGCTCCTCTGCCACGACCACAAAAGTCCGAAGCTGTATTAGATCAACCGGTACGGTGCTCATGAAAAATTCTACCCTCGTATCGCCGCAAGCATGCAAAAAGGCCGATAGATCGGAAAAGCAGCATACATTGATCGGAAAATCCGCGTGGACCACTAGGCGTTAGATAAATAAACTGGTCCAAAAAAATCACCATATAGTTGAGAAGCTCGTCGTGAAAAAACTTCTGGAAGAAAAGACCTCCCTCGTAACTGGCGCGGGCTCCGGCATTGGCCGCGCGACTGCGTTGGCATTTGCGCGTGAGGGCGCCTCGGTCTGCGTCGTGGATAGAAATTTAGAAGCGGCGCAGGAAACAGTGGATGAAATACGGCGCCTCGAAGGCAGTGCTCACGCCGTCAGGGCGGATGTGGCCGTTGAGGAAGATGTCAAGGCCATGATCTCTGAAGCCGTGGACGAATTCGGGCGTGTGGATTGCTATTTCAACAATGCGGGCATAGGGACCGTAGAGTCCAACAGCCGCGGCAAGTCGCTCGCGCAGTTGGAGCTTGCGGACTGGCAGCGAATGATGGATGTCAATCTGACGGGTGTTTTCCTGTGCATGAAATACGAGATTCTTGCGATGGGGGAGAAGGGCGGCAGTATTGTTAACAACGCCTCGATCGGTGGCCTGCAGGGCCTCAAGAATGCCGCTGCCTACACAGCAGCGAAGCACGGCGTGATTGGCCTCACAAAAAGTGCAGCAATTGAGTATGGGGAAGGTGGCGTCCGAGTCAACGCTGTGTGCCCCGGGCACATATTGACTCCGCTCATCATGAAGTCGTCCAACCTCAACCCCGACCTACCCCGCATGAATCCTATGAATCGCCTGGGAACCATGGAGGAAATCGCTGAGCTGGTGGTTTGGTTGAGCTCATCGAGGGCATCGTTCAGCAACGGCGCCATTTTCGTGGCGGACGGAGGGCGCCTGGCTGCGGCCTGACGGTTCGGAAAATCCGCACAAATCCATTCAAAAAACGGCATGGACCTGATGCGCCTGTACTTCTAGACTGCAAACCTCGCGTAGACAAGAACCAACAGGAGACAAGATGCCAACTAGACGGATTTTTCTACAGCAGTCCGGCGTATCCGCACTCGCATTTCCCGCTATTGCAAAGGCTCAGAGCTCCAAGCGACAGATGACTTTGGTGGTCCCTTATCCGCCCGGGGGGTCTAACGATGTCATTGGACGTGTCATTGCTCAAGGCCTGGCTGCCCAAATGGGTGAATCGGTGGTCGTTGAAAACCGCGCCGGTGCCAATGGCACCATTGGGGCGCAATATGTGGCACAAGCCCCTGCGGATGGCCGGACCGTTCTGTATTCACAGGGCAATCTGCTGATCAACCAGGAATTCATGATGAAAAATGGATTCAAGGTTCTAGAATCCTTGGCTCCTGTCGCCAGAACATGCTTCATACCCAGCATCATCTCGGCATCTGTCAATTTTCCTGCTAACAATCTGCGTGAGTTGATTGAATTGGCTAAGAAATCTCCAGGAAAATATTCATTCGTCTATTACGGTGATCTGGGAATCACCGCGTTGAGCAGCGCAGCAAAAATCGAACTTCTGCGCATTCCCTACAAGGGGGGAAGTGCGGTCACTGACGTGATCGCTGGCACCGTGGATTTGATGACCAATTCGTTCACAGCCGGACTTCCTCTGGTGCGAGGCGGAAAATTGAAAATCATGGCCGTCAACGCCGAGAATCGTTTGGCGGAATTCCCGGATGTTCCCACCATCAAGGAAGTCTTGCCAGGCTATCTTGAGGTCGACTACCAGGGGATTTTTGCCCCCAAGAATACGCCGCGCAAGGAATTGGCTGCGCTGGAAGAGCAGGTGCTCAAATTACTGGCAAAGCCGGAAATGAGGCAAGCCATCAGCGAGCGAAATGCGGTACCCAACCCTATGCCATCCAAAGAGCTCGTCGCTTTCATGATGGATGACCGGGCCCGGATTTCGAAAACGATCGCAGGTGCTGGCATTCAAGCCGAATAGAGACACAGGCGGCTTGAGTGATGCGGGTGCTTTCTAACTTCTCTGAGCCGCCCGATCCAGCCCCCACTCAAAATTCAGCGGAAAAGTTTTCAATGGAACGTTGTTGTGGACGTGCCGTTGGCATGCCTTTTCCGCAATGAAAAGCAAACTCGCTCTTGACCGAGTACACCACCAGATTAGATGGAAGTTTTGAAATGATTAAAAAGTCGCAGGCAACCGAAGAAGGGTCAGATTCAGAGCTTAATGTCGATGCCATCATCATCGGAGCCGGATTTGCAGGCTTGCTGGCGCTCTACAAGTTGAGGCAAGCCGGCTTGACTGTGCTGGCTCTGGAAGCCTCTGACAGTATTGGAGGCGTCTGGAATTGGAACCGTTACCCGGGTGCGAGATGCGATGTTGAAAGCATGCAGTATTCCTACTCGTTTTCTGAGGAGCTGCAGCAAGAGTGGGAGTGGAGTGAACGCTATGCCACCCAGCCTGAAATATTGCGCTACATAGAGCATGTGGCTGATCGTTTCGATCTGAATCGACATGTCCGGCTCAACACCAGAGTGGTATCGGCTACCTATAAGGAGCATGAAAACGCCTGGAAAATTCAAACGCACGAAGGTCGGGAAATCAGGGCTCGTTTCTGCATCATGGCGACTGGCTGCCTATCTGCCGCCCGGATACCTGAGTTTCCTGGCAAGGATAGGTTCAAGGGCGACATCCTGCACACCGGCCACTGGCCCAAGTCTGGTTACGACTTCACAGGGAAAAATGTCGCAGTCATCGGTACTGGTTCATCTGGCATTCAGGCCATACCCATGATTGCCAGGACCGCGAGAAGCTTGACAGTGCTGCAACGCACAGCCACCTACAGTGTCCCTGCAAGAAATCGCATGCTGGATGAAGCCGAAAAGAGGGCGTGGAAGGACAACTACGCACAGCTGCGAGAGACGGCCCGGTACGCACCGTCGGGAACCCTCTACGAATTTGGCGAGAGGACGGCAGAAGAGACGTCCCTACAGGAGCAAGCGGCTGAGTTTGAGAAACGGTGGACCAAGGGCGGCCCCGGCTTTCTACGTGCTTTCAGCGACATATCTTCCAGTCCTATCGCCAACAAGGCCGCAGGTGACTTCATCCGCGCCAAGATTGCCGACATCGTGCAGGATCCTGAGAAGCGAAGACTGCTCACACCGGCAATCACGCTGCCTGTTGGATCAAAAAGAATTTGCGTTGATACAGGCTATTTCGAGACATTCAACCGCAGCAACGTGGATCTCATTGACATCCGCGATGACCCTATCAAGGGCATCGAAGAGAACGGCCTCAGCACACAAAAGAGAAAGCTCGATCTCGATTGCATCGTTTTTGCCACGGGCTTCGATGTGATTGTGGGCTCGCTGATGAAGATTGACATCAAGGGCATAGCCGGAAGAACGCTGAAAGGGAAGTGGAAAAACGGGCCTGGCACCTATCTGGGCCTGATGGTGGCTGGATTTCCCAATCTTTTTCTGGTGACCGGGCCGGGCAGCCCGTCCGTGCTGACCAACATGATGGTCTCCATCGAGCAGCACATCGAATGGATCACGGCTTGCCTCCAGACCATGCGGCAACAAGGAAAAAATTACATAGAGCCCGAAGAAGCAGCTGAGTCCAAGTGGATGGATGATGCCAATAGTCTGGCCGAGACCATGCCATTCCTGCGTGCCAACTCCTGGTACATGGCAGGACCTGAAAGCGGCTCGTCGCCCCGAAGATTCATGCTCTATTCCGGTGGCGTCGGTACATATCGAGAGATCTGCGATCGAGTCGCCCAGCAAAACTATCCCGGTTTCAAAATTTGCGACCGGCATCCAGTCTTAGATGTCGCGGCTGACCTGTCGTGAGCCCAGCCATGAACTCTATCAATACTGACTCATTCGCGGGAAAGAACGTTCTGATCACAGGCTCGGTCGGCGGGATCGGACACGCGACTGCCGAGAGGTTTGATGCGCTCGGGGCCACCCTTGTTCTGATGGACCAGGATGAGCAAGGGTTGAAGAAGCAAGCTCAATCCTTCAGAAAGCCTGCTGCCTATTACGCCTTCGACATTGCAGATGAAAATCGGCTCGATGCCGCTTTCGCGGACATCAACACAAGATTTGGTCGGGTGGACGCTGCATTTCTGAACGCGGGAACGGTCGGAAAAGTCTCGCCCATCGTGGATCAAGCTTTGGATGCTTTTGATCGCGTGATGGCGGTCAATCTCAGAAGTGTCTTTGTTTGCCTGAAGCATTCCATGCGCATCATGCAGGGAGGCTCTGGGGGCTCCATCGTGATCACCTCATCCACTGGTGGGGTGCGCGGTAGTGTCGGCTTGTCTCCCTATGTGGCGAGCAAGCACGCCGTCATAGGCTTGATGAAAAGTGCCGCCCTGGAAGGCGCCAGGCACGGCATTCGTGTGAACACCGTCAACCCCGGAACGATAGAAACCGCCATGATTCGCGAAATTGAGGCGAACTCTGGCGTGGCTTCAGACATACGGGCGAGAAATGTCTCGGGCATTCCGCTCAAGCGATATGGCTCTCCTGCCGAGGTGGCTCAATTGGTGACCTTCCTATCGAGTGACCAAGCCTCCTTTATCACCGGTGCCAGCTATCTCATTGACGGCGGCGTGATGGCCGGAAGAAGCCCATGAACGGGTTGCTGAACTTGGTATTTCCATCCATTCAAACTCATTCCAGATGAAAATCCATCCACTAGCCACGGGCATCCAGCAGGTTTGCATGGTCGTTGAGGACTGCGACGAGACGATCAAGAATTTTGTTGAAAAGTCTGGGATTGGCCCCTGGGCGGTATGGACCTACGGCCCGCACAATCTGAGCAATATGCGGGTCAGGGGGGTGGATACGCCCTATAGTATGCGTCTGGCTATCGCGTGGACCAAAGGCTTTCGCTGGGAGGTCATCCAGCCTTTGGAGGGGCGCTCTATCTACCGGGAATTTCTGGAAGAAAAAGGAGAAGGCGTTCATCACGTTCTCATCGACTACGATGGCCGAGACTTCGATGCCGCAGTGGAGGAGTTTCGACTACGGGGCTGCCCCCCGTTGATGGAAGGGAGAATGAAGGAGCGGGACATTGACTTCGTTTATGTGCAGACCGATGGTCCGCTGAAGGTGGTCATGGAGCTCAGCCGCCATGGGCCGGCCTCAAAAAGAGTCCCCCCCGACTATTGGTTTCCCTATCCCTTGCCCGAATTCCCGTCTGAACCTATCCGGCGCCAGGGTGGCGGCTCGGCGACTTCGTAAGGTTCCATAGTAGAACGCTGCTGCAAAGCTTTCCCCATTTTCACTTATCCTCGCACAGGGTTTTGCAGAAGCTTCCTAAGGAGGATTTATGAAAATTGCGGTTCTAGACGACTATCAAAATGCGGTGTCCAAGCTTGAGTGCTACCAGTTGCTGGCAGATCATGAGGTCCACGTTCTGACGCAATCGCTGAGCGGCGACGCGCTGGTTGAGGCATTGCGTGGATTCGACGCCGTGGTGCTTATTCGCGAACGAACCAGTTTTTCTGCAGACCTTCTCAGAAGGCTTCCGGATCTGAAGCTCATTTCTCAAACAGGCAAGGTCAGTGGCCACATAGATGTAGCTGCCGCTACGAGCTTGGGCATCACCATTGTGGAAGGTGTGGGTGACCCGACCGCTCCTGCCGAGCTGACATGGGCCCTGATCATGGCGGCCTATCGCCGGATTCCGCAGTACGCGGCGCAGATGAAGGCAGGTCGTTGGCAGCGCTCATCGAACGAGGCTCAGTACGACGGAATTGGCCGAACACTCAAGGGAGACACGCTGGGCATCTGGGGCTACGGAAAGATTGGCCGTTTGATTGCCCAGTATGGCAAAGCATTTGGTATGCATATTCTTGTCTGGGGGCGTGAGGCGAGCAGGGCGCAGGCGATACAGGACGGCCACCAAGCTGCTGAAACCAAGGAGAATTTCTTTGCACAGGCGGATGTTTTGACGCTTCACCTGCGGTTGAACGATGCTACCAGAGGCATTGTCAGCGCGGCTGATCTGGCGTCGATGAAGCCTACGTCGTTAATTGTGAACACGAGTCGGGCAGAGTTGGTGGAGTCTGGCGCACTTCAGCGGGCGTTGGCGGCTGGGCGCCCGGGTTTTGCGGCTCTTGATGTCTTCGAGACAGAGCCTGCGAGTACCGGAGAGCTGGGCTTGATGGCCGACAACGTGGTCGCGACACCCCATCTTGGCTACGTCGAACAAAAAGGTTACGAGCTTTACTTCGGCTCGGCATTTAGAAACGTCCTGGACTTTTTTGCAGGCCATCCGAAGAATGTACTGAACCCGCAAGCTTTGCTGCCCTGAGTCTCAGCGTTGGGGCTGCTTCGAATAGCGCGCGTGTTCCCGGTAATCGGATGGTGCCATTCCGAACCTGCGTTTGAACAAATGATTGAAGTGGGAGATGTCGTTGAATCCGTTGCTATAGGCAATTTGAGAGATCGAAGCACCTTCTGCACCTGCCAGTTGCGATTCGACCGAGCTCAGCCTCTGGTCAAGTACAAACTGCGTGAAGCTCGTATTCATGCCCTGCAGGAGCTGTTGCACCAGGCGGCGGGACATATTGAGCTGCGCGGCCGCCTGATCCAGAGAGATCGCTGGGTCGCACGCATTTTTGCGTAGGTAGCGGACCAAGGCTTGGCGCCTGAGTTCCCGCGCATCGCAAGGGGCATCTGTGCGGCCGAAGGTTACTTTCAGCAAATTGCAGACGTTTTCCACGAGGGCTTCTACGTCTGAGGGAACCAGGGTGGTGGCTTCCCGCGAGAGCTCGCTGAGATAGGAAAAAAGGGTAGGTGCGAACGGACCAGAAGGTTGAAAAACCTCCAGTCGGGACGTCAGCAGTTGCGGCATTCGCATCTCGAGCGTTCTAGCCGGCAGCCTGGCCACGATGCGCCTGACCTCCACGGGGAAGGTCACACTCGTCGCTTGCCGGGTATCCACGATAGCGACACTACCCGCCGATTGGACCAGCCGCTGCCTGCCGTGCTCTATATGTGCTTCACCTTCGATCTGCCAGCTGACAAGATAACTGGGGTCAACAGGGTCTGATAGCTGTGCACGGCTCCACCGCACCCGGTGGGGTTGGCTCCAGAAGAGCCCGCAAGACATGATGTCGTGCTTTCTGACGGTCATTTCGGCAGAGAAAGAATCCAGAACGGTTCCGGAAACCTCCACTGTGTGAATCATCTTGCTGCAAATGGATCGCCATGAGTCGCTTCGATCCTGCTTGCCCAGCGCCCCCATGTTGACTTTCACTATTTCCACTGCACGCCTCCGATGTATCAACCTTTGACGAATTTACGCCAGATTGAGGTATACCGCAGGTGCGTGAACCTGTCCACAGGTCAATCCTGGAAAGAGGTGGCGTTTTTCAGGGGTTAACGCCTGTGACAAGCATCGGCGGTGGTAGATACCGCGCCTTGTCTAACGGCGCATTTCGCCGCAAGCGCGCCACAAGCCTTGCACATAGCCGCTGCTGAAAGCGGCGCACGCCTCGGGAGAGGGGTAAAAATCAAAGGGCTCTATCGATACCCAACCCGCATAGCCGCTCTCTCGCAAAACCTCAAGCACCGGTGCGACTGCTGTCTCGCCTTGACCGGGACCGCGCCTATTGCAGTCATTCAATTGGACGTGCGCTATGTGGTCGAGTTCCAGGTGGTGTTTGAGGACCTCATCTGGTGTTTGTGACTCTGCCTGTGCACTTGCCCCCAGGTCGAGCATGGTGCGCAATGCGGGCGAGTCGACCGAGTCGACAATGACGGCGGCCTGCGCCAGGGTGTTGATCACCGGGGTGGTGGTCGGTGCCAGCGGCTCGATGCAATAGACGACGCCCGAGGTGCTCGCATATTCCGCCAGCGAAGCCCACAGTTCTGCCGCACGAGCGACTGCGTCGGCTACGGATTGGCCGGGCTCGGGTGCCCTTTGACGCGGTGAACCGTGCACGAGCACATCAGCTCCGCACGCGGCGCCGATCTCTATCATGTGCTTCAGAAAGTTCATGGTACGGCGACGCACCTGTGCATCTGTCGTGGTGATAGACATCCCTTCCGGACGCGCCAGTAGCCAGTGCAGGCCGCAGATCGCAAGCCCGTGGTCGGCCGCCGTGTCGGCCCATGCCCGTGCGGTCGCTGGTTTAATGGAAGAGGGGTCGGACGCGAGCGTGAAGGGCGCGACCTCCAGGCCTTGATAACCTAGTTGAGAGGCCAACATGCACTGCCGCTCGAAGGGCAGGTGAGACAATACTTCGTTGCAAAGGGCGAGCTTCATGAAATCCATTCAACAGGACGTGTCTGCCGCCAGGGGCAGGCTCGCTCAAAGCCGTGTGCCGCTTGCAGGACCAGCAGGTCTGCATGCGCCGGCCCCACTATCTGCAAACCTACGGGCAGGCCTGCGCGGGTAAAGCCACAGGGCACACTGGCCGCAGGTTGTCGGGAGAAGTTGAAAGGCGAGGTGAAGGGATACCATTCGGTGGAGTCCGAGTAGCCCGGCGGTTGGCTCAGGTCGGCTGCAAATGGTGGCACTGCAACCGTGGGTGTGAGTAGCAGATCGTACGACTGGTGGAAGGTGTTCATGCGAGCGCCGAAAGCTGCGCGCTGTGCTTCTACCGCCAGGTGATCCGTGACCGACACTGTTTTCCGACTCTGACGGATGGTGCGTACGATGCGCTCGTCCATCAAAGCCAGTCGATCTTCGTCGAAGGACTGGAATGCGAAATGGGTCAGAGCTTCCTTGAAACGTTCGATCAGCGGCAATGGGTTTTCGAATGGAGCGTCCACCGTGGTGACTCGCGCTCCCAGTTCTCGAAACACCGCCGCGGCCTGTTCGCACAGCGCTTGCACTTCGGAGTCCACGCGCGCATACCCCAGCGTTGGACTCCACGCGATACGCAGCCCCTCGAACGAGCGCTCAAGCGAGGCGTGGTAGGGTACCCGGTCGTGGGGCAACGCCCCCCAGTCGCGCGGATCAGGCTCGCCGATCACGGCCATCATCAGCGCCGCGTCTTCCACAGCTCTACTCATGGGGCCAATGCTGGCCAGGCTTGCGTAGGGGGTGGGCGGGTATGCCGGCACGCGACCCCCGCTGGGCTTGAAGCCAAACACTCCACAGAAGCTGGACGGCACCCGGATTGAGCCCCCGGCATCAGTCGCCACCGCCAGTGGACCGATGCCAGCTGCCACCGCAGCTCCCGCGCCGCCACTGCTGCCGCCCGGCGTGTAGTCAAAGCCCCATGGGCTTCGGGTCACACCGGTCAGCGGGCTGCGCGTGACCGCGCCGACAGCAAACTCAGGCGTGGTGGTCTTGCCGAAAAGCACAGCGCCATGCTCGCGCAGCCGCGCTACTGCAGGGGCGTCTTCCAGCCAGGCCTGATTTGGCGACACCGTGCGTGAACCACGCAGTGTGGGCCAATTCCTGGTGAACACGATGTCTTTGACTGATACAGGCACTCCATCGAGCAAGCCCATGGGTTCATTGCGTAGCCATCGCTGTTCGGACGCGGTTGCGGCTTCAAGGGCAGCTGGCGCATCCAGCAGGCAGAAGGCGTTCAAAGAGGCTTGCGAACGCTCGGCTCGCTCCAGCACGCATCGCGTTACCTCGACCGGTGACAGCGCGTGGGCACGGTACTGGGTGAGCAATTCGGCTGCAGATAACCAGGGGATGCTCGTGCCGCCTGCGGCGTTGGAATCATTGGGCATGGGATTCCTTCAGGAAGTCGGGCCAACGGGAAGCAGGAGAGGGCGGTAGGCTGTTCCAATCTGGCTCGACGGCGCAGGCGAAGCCAGGGCCGCCAAGCGAGTCCAGCCGCACAATCCCGTTGCTCAGCTTCAGCCGCGCCAAGCGTTCCCCATTGGTCAAGGTGTCAAGCCGATAGAGATCGGGGTGGGCCTGCACGAAGCGGCGTTGTTCTGTCTCCGGGCGGCCGCGCATGCCGTCCACAAAATGGTGGGCGTTCTTCTCGACATGACCGAGGCCCAACAAGCTCACCAGAGCCAGATCTTGTTGCAGAGAAATGCCCGGCAACGTGGTCAGGTCTTCGGCAGACATGAATAGCTTGCCCTGAGGATTGGCCGCGTTGCGACTTTCGCACCGCGCACGGTTGATGAGGGATTTATAGAGTCCTTTGCAGTTCTTGCTGGACACGCCGCGATAACCCAATGCAATGGCCGTTGGAAATGCCTCCATGTCCGCGTCGGACTCGTCGATGATCACCGGGCATATCGCGTCGATGGCTTTCACGCTCGCCTGCAAGGCCACATGCCGGGACAAGGGTTGCTCGATCCACAACAGAGATTTAAAAAGTCGGCGTAGGCGAGGCGCCTCGGACACCATGGACATAAATTCCACGACGGGTTCGACAGCCTGGAACTGCTCGTTACCGTCCAGGGTGACGTAGTAGGCGTGCGGCATGGTATCGAGCACGGCAGCGATGGCTTCGAGCCGTTGCAGGTCGAGCTCCAACTGGCCACTGACCTTGAGCTTGAAATGACTCTGCCGGTAGGTCGCGACCACGGCTTCCAGTGTCTCGGGCAAGCCGTCGCTTACTGCGCTGTGCGGGGCTTGATCCAGGGGCGTGATTGCATCAACCAGTCCGACAGTATGTCGCACCAGCAGTTCACGCTGAGGAGACAAGTTGCTCAGAAAGCGACCAGCATCGACACCCGCCAGATCGGGCGCCCAGTGCGTGGTCTGCATGCCCACCAGATTGTTTTGCATTAACGCCCAGAACGACAAACCTCGCAGCTTTCCCAAGGCATCGATCACGCAGCGGTCCAGCAGCGCAGCGCCATAGCTAGCTATGAGCGGCCCCAGCGCCTGGTGGCGAGCCTCATCGATCAAGTCGCCGTAGGCTGCCATGGCGTGGCCAAAGGCAGTGTCCTCGCCTTGCGCGGTGTAGTGCCGCACTGCGGCCTCGATGGACCAACGCAGTTGATCGTGGTTGTCGTCGTCGGAGAGAAGGGGGTTCTTGTCGAACCACTTTGCACTCAAGGACTCGGCCGCGCATCCCCAGGCGCTGGCCCCTCCGCCTATGGAAACCCGGGCGCGCAGTACGACCTGCCGGCCATGGGTCTTGGTGACGCTGCCGAAGCGAAAGGGCAAGCGCAGCTGATATGGCCACTCCCGTACCTCGACCTCGTGCACACGTAGCCGGATCTCAGGATTCATGTGAGCTTTCTCAGTGGACGGTCGTGGCTTGCCCGAAATTCAACCAGACAGTTTCTTTTGCACCGGCACTGGCGGCATAATCGCCTCGCATGGCAACCCAACGCAAAGTCAAACGCGAACCGTCCGCCCGGCGCACGGTCGCCTCCAGCAAGGCGGATGCCGATCCGGCGTCCGCCAAGAACGCCATCTTGGCTGCTGCGCGGCAAGAATTCTCCAGCAAGGGCGCCGCAGGCGCCCGGGTGAACGAGATAGCGGACCGCTCCGGGGTCAACAAGCAACTTATCTACTACTACTTCGGTAATAAGGACGGCCTTTACGCCGCCGCTCTGGAGGCGGTGTACAGCGACATCCGTGAGTTGGAAAAGAATCTCCATCTCGAGGAAGAGGAGCCGGAAGCGGCCATGCGCTCGCTGGTTTCCTTCTCGTTCGACTACCTGGCTTTGCACCCCGAATTCATCGGTATGCTCAACCATGAGAACGCCATTGGCGCGCAGCATGTCCAGGCCTCCAAGACCATTCAGGGCATGAATTCGCCGCTGATCGAGTTGATTGGCAAGGCGCTTAAACGCGGTGTCGCTCAGAAGAAGTTCCGCAAGGAGATCGATCCCTTGAACCTCTACATCTCCATTGCCGGGATGTCCTATTTCTTTTTCTCCAATCGCGCCACCTTGTCTTCGAATTTTGGGCGGGATCTCTCTAGCAAAGAGGTCGAGAAGGCGTACCGCAAGCACGTGGTGGAGTTCGCCATCGCTGGCCTGAAGGCCTGAAAAGGTGTGAACGAATCCGCCTGGGCTGACCATCACGACACCGTTTGTGGCATGGTTTCCAGGTTCTTCTGGGCCAAGTCGTTGTAGAGCTCGAGCGTCATGCGCCCCAGTTCGGGCGAGACGCGCGTGGCGACCGTACGCGGCCGGGGCAACTGCACAGGCTTGATGGACGCCACACGGCCCGGCCGCGGCGACATCACCACCACCCTGTCAGACAGAAAGCACGCTTCAGGGATCGAGTGCGTCACGAAGATCACAGTCTTGCGCTCCGCACTGCCTTCGCTGGTTCGTTGCTCCCCCCAGATGCGCAACAACTCCAGGTTCATTTCGTCGCGCGTCATGGCATCCAAGGCGCCGAACGGCTCGTCCATCAGAAGGATGGGGGGGTCGAGGATCAAGGCACGGCACAGCGAGGCCCGCTGCTGCATGCCCCCCGAAAGCTCTCCGGGCCGCTTCTTGGCGAAGTCCCCGAGGCCTACCAGCTTGAGCAGTGCGTGCGCGCGGTCACGGTAGTCTGCCGGGTTCAGGCCGTACAACTCGGTGGGCAGCAGAACGTTATCCAGCACTGTGCGCCACTTCAGCATGATGGCGGTTTGGAACACCATGCCTACCTTGGGAATCGGTTTGACCACAGGCGCGCCGTCTACGATGATGCGCCCCCTTGTCACCGGTCGCAGCCCCGCAATGCACCGCAGCAGTGTGGACTTGCCACAGCCGCTAGGCCCGACCAATGAAACAAACTCCCCCCGGTTGATCGACAGATTGATGCCACGCAGGGCCTCGACCGGGCCGCTTTCGGCCTGGTAGATCATGTGAACGTCATCGATTTCGATGAAGGGAGACGGGGTGCTCGTGTGGTTCATTTGACGGACAGGGGCAGCGCAACTTTGGGCAGGAGCGAATTGGTGTAGACGGTTTTGCAGTCGACCTTGCGGGCCAACCCCATGTAAGTGTTGGCGATGTCGGTGGATTCGCACATTTTCTTTTCGTCTATCCAACCCAGTCCGTTGTCCTTATAGCGCTGAGTGCGCATGAGTTCGATGCCCATGGCCATGTTGCGGCGGACATACGCCACATCGATCTCCGGTACGCGCTTCTTGTATATCTCCAGAGAAGGCTCACGCTCGGACATGACATCGGTCCAGCCCGTGTATGCGGCCTGTAGAAACTTCCGGATGGCCTCAGGCCGTTCGGCCAATGTCTTCTCGCTCACTACGAAGGCCATGCTGTACATGTTGTACCCAAACTTCGCCCATGGCATGTCGACCACGTCCTCAACGCCCATGGCTTTCTCATAGTTCGGCTTGCCTGTGATGAAGTCAGCCACACCATCTACGCGCTTGGCGGCAAGCGCCGCCACTTTGGCCGTGGGCTCGATATTGATCCAGGTCACCGAGGCCGGATCAATGCCGTTCTTGCGTGCGAACGCGGGCCATGCCATGCGCTGGCCATCGCCCGGAGGCGCGCCTATCGACTTGCCGACCATGTCTTTCGGTTCACGCAAGGGTGCGTCCTTGCGGCTGAATATGTTCTGCGGCGTCTCGTCGAAGATCATTCCGACGATCTTCAACTTAGCGCCGCGCGCGATAGCCGCCAGCACCACCGAGGTGTCGGCGATCGCTACATCAGCTCGTTCAGTGTCTGCCTTGGCGAGCGCGTCGCCTGAACCTTTGGAGTTCTCGATGGAGACGACCAGACCATTTTTGTCAAAGTAGCCTTTCTCTTGCGCCACGTAGTAGGCTCCGTGGTCCCCGGTGGGAAACCAGTTGATCGCGAGCTTGATCGGTGTCTTGGCCGGCTGAGCCGTGGCTGACGTACCGATCAATGGCAAGAGGGGTGACAGCGCTAGCGCCAGCCAGCGCATCGCCCTGCGAGGTTTGACAAGGTCTTTCAAGAGATCTCCTTCGGGGGTGGGTATGGAACGCAAGAAGCTCAACGCCCGCCGTCGACCGCCCAGGGTGCGAGCACACGGGCCAACAGGGAAACGATGCCAAAGAGGGTCAGGCCAATGACCGAGACGAATGCGATGGCTGCAAAAGCCACGGGGGTGTTCATGCTGCTTTGCGAAGTGATGATGACGTAGCCAAGTCCTGCTTGAGAGGCTACGAACTCACCCAGGATGGCACCTACCACTGCGGAAGTAGCAGTGATCTTGAGCGCGCTCAGGATGTACGGGTAGGCGTTCGGAATACGGATCTTCACGAATACACGCCATTTAGGGGCGTTGAATACGCGACCCAGATCGAGCATGTCCTGATCAATCTGGCTCAAGCCAGCAGCAGTGTTGATCACAACCGAGAAAAATCCGATCAAGGCGCCGATCAGGAGGTTGGGCACGACGCCGAAACCGAACCACAACAGGATGAGCGGGGCGATCGCCACCTTGGGCAAGGTATTGACGAACACGAGAAATGGCATCAAAGCGCGTGCTGTCGTGTCGGACCATGCGATCGCAGTACCCAGTAGAACACCCACTACTGCCGCCAGCAGGAAGCCGCCCACCACCTCGGTGGCCGTGACGAGCATGTGACGACCCCATGGGATGTCGCTGCTGGTGATGGCGTTGAGCACGGAGGCCGGGCTGGGCAGAATGTATTCGCGCACGCCGAACACGCTCACTACTAACTGCCAGGCCACCAGGAGGAACGCGAATATCAGCACTGTGGGCATATACCGCTTGCCCATCTTCAAAGACCAGTTCATCCGCTTGCCTCCAGTTCGGCCCGTTCAGGTTGTCAGAGGTGGGGCCATGCGCCACCTCTCAGAAGACCAAGGCTCATTCCTCGACCCTGAAGCTCAGTTTATGAGGCCAATTCTCAAAAGTCAACTATTTAGTTGAAATTTGAATGTAGTGGCTTTCCCGAGGTCAACATGCTGAACGTGAACGTGAATGGGATTACAGGGCTAGAATCAAATATCAACCATACAGTTGATTTATGGGGTATGCCATGAAACTAGAAGAAAACGTGGGCGCAAAGGGTGCGCTTGTCACCGCGGCAGTGGGGGAGTTCTCCCGCAAGGGATTTGCCGGCGCCCGTGTGGACGAGATCGCCAAGGAAGCAGGCGTCAACAAACAACTGGTTTATCACTACTTCGGCAGCAAGCAAGACCTCTACGAAGCTGCGCTGGAGAAGGTCTACACCGAGATTCGTGACAGGGAGAGGACTTTGTCGCTCGATGCGCTCGAACCGCGCGAGGCGATGGAAAAGCTGGTGGGCTTCTCGTTTGACCACCTGCAAAAACATCCTGAGTTCATTGCCTTGGTGGCGGACGAGAACCGTCATCTGGGTAGCCACATGAAGACTTCCAAGCGCTTTCACAAGATGCATTCACCACTCATCAACATGATGGGCTCGACGCTGGAGCGTGGAGTGCGCAAGGGCGTTTTCCGGCCCAACAGCGATCCCATTCAGGTCTATATCTCCATCGCTGCACTGTCTTATTTCTACTTTTCCAACAACCACACGCTATCGACCATCTTCAGCAGGTCGCTGCGTACGCGCGCGGCGTTGGCCGCACGCCGAGCCCACGTGATTGTGTTCGCAATGCGCGCGTTGTGCATCGAACCGCCCCTGGAAAACGGGAGGCCATCATGCTAAGCGTGCTTGATGTCTTCAAGATCGGCATAGGCCCATCCAGCTCCCACACGGTGGGACCCATGCGAGCCGCGCGCCAGTTCGCGATGGCTCTCTGCCATGAATATGCGCCCACACAGGCCGCCTATGTCCGGGTGGAGCTATACGGCTCTCTCGGGGCCACAGGTAAGGGCCACGGCAGTGGTCAGGCGGTTCTGCTCGGCCTGGAGGGTGAAGAGCCCGATCGGGTGAACACGGGCCAAGTCGAAGCACGCATTGACAAGATCACCAGAGATCAGAAGATCTTGCTGCTGGGGCAGTATCCCGTTCGGTTCGTGGCTTCAGAGCACCTGGTTTATCACCGCAAATCACTGCCCCTGCATCCCAACGGGATGCGTTTCGTAGCCTTTGCTCACGACGGTACAGTGCTGCTGCAGCGCGACTACTACTCGGTCGGCGGTGGTTTCGTCACAGAAGGCGCTACGCCACCCTCCGTGCCAAATCCTGGCATGTGCCCGCACCCCTTTCGCACAGGGGCTGAACTGCTGTCGTTGTGCCGACAATCCGATCTTGGTATCAGCGATCTAGTTCGCGCCAACGAGGCCGCGCTTCGCGCACCCGCACAGACCCGGTCGTTGGTTACCGACATATGGGAAACCATGCAAGCCTGCGTACGCGCGGGCTGTGCGAGTGAAGGTGTTTTGCCGGGCCCGCTCCGGGTCAGGCGTCGAGCGCCGGACTTGTGGCGTCAACTCCAAGGCGAAGCTAGCTCGAACTCCGTTGATGTGCTGGCTGCGCTGGACTGGGTGAGCCTTTACGCCCTGGCGGTCAATGAGGAGAACGCCTCTGGTGGGCGTGTGGTTACGGCGCCCACAAATGGCGCTGCTGGCATTGTGCCCGCCGTACTGCATTACTACTTGCGCTTCGTTCCCGGCGCCAGCCTGGACGGTGTCGAGCGCTTTTTCTTCACAGCCACGGCTATCGCGCAGCTCTACAAGGAAAACGCTTCACTCTCAGGTGCTGAGGTGGGTTGCCAAGGCGAAGTTGGGGTTGCCTGCTCCATGGCGGCTGCTGCGCTGGCAGAGGTGCAGGGCGCAACACCCGAGCAAGTAGAGAACGCCGCAGAGATTGGTATGGAGCACAACCTGGGCCTCACCTGTGACCCTGTAGGTGGCAGGGTGCAGATGCCTTGCATTGAGCGCAATTCCATGGGGGCGGTGAAAGCCATCCACGCAGCTCGCATGGCACTGCGCGGTGATGGCAAGCATTTCGTCTCATTGGATCAGGTCATCAAGACCATGCGGGAGACTGGTGCAGACATGAAGACTCGATACAAGGAAACCTCCCGCGGCGGTCTTGCGGTCAACGTCATTGAGTGCTGAATACGACCTTGACGCATTTCCTCAATAGATCCTAAATTGCATCGTTCTCAAAAATCAACTATTTGGTTGACATTGATTGATGCCGCTTCTATCATCCCGACACGTCAGCTTTCTCACCCAATCTCATGAACCTCCACACCGCGTTTTCCGGACCTCTCCTTGACGAGATGCCTTTTCCTGAAGCTTTCGAAGACGAAGCTGCGCTGGAGAGTTACCTGGCTACACCATCACGCGCGCTGTTGCGAGACATGGCGACAGTCGATGGCGATCTCATGATCCTGGGCGTTGGTGGAAAGATGGGGCCGACGCTGGCAAGACTGGCGCGCAATGCTATGGCTGGCCGGCGCGTGATCGCTGTGGCCCGCTTCAGCGAGCCGGGCATGCGCGAGTACTTGGAGTCGCAGGGCATCGAAACGGTTGCCTGCGATCTTCTGGATCCAGCCGCTGTCGCCGCGCTGCCCGCTTGCCGCAACGTGGTGTTCATGGCGGGGCGGAAATTTGGCGCGGATGACAACCACGCGCTGACCTGGGCCATGAATACGCACGTTCCCTCCATGGTGGCGCAGGTTTTCTCAGCCTCAAGAATCGTGGCGTTCTCCACCGCTTGCGTGTATCCGTTCGTGCCGGTCAATGGTCAGGGTGCGGACGAGCAATTGCCCCCAGATCCACCCGGAGAATATGCCAACTCCTGTGTGGGACGGGAACGCATGTTCGAATATTTCTCCCAACAGCAAGGAACACCCGGCCGATTGTTTCGATTGAGCTACGCCATCGATTTGCGCTATGGCGTGCTGGCCGACGTCGCCAACAAGGTCTGGCAAGGTAAGCCCGTCGATGTAACGATGGGGCACGTCAACGTGATTTGGCAAGGCGATGCCAATGCCCAGGCCTTGCGGTGCCTGGCAGCGGCTACCGTGCCTACTTCGCCCATCAACGTTAGCGGTCCGGAGACCACATCCATACGTTGGCTTGCCGAGGAGTTCGCAAGGCGCTTCAACAAGCACGCCCAAATCGTGGGTGAAGAAGCGCCCACTGCATGGCTCATGAACACCGGGCAGGCCGAGCGTCTGTTTGGCTATCCCCAAGTGCCGTTGCAGCGCCAGATAGGTTGGGTAGCCGATTGGGTCTCGCGCGAACAGCGCTCCTTTGGCAAGCCAACCAAGTTTGAAGCCCGCGATGGAAAATACTGAGACCTCCACACCACCTGGCAATCAATCGGTGGAGCGGCTCACGGCGTTGAGACCAGGCGAGCTGGAAATGCTCAATCGCCTCGTGATTGAAAGCCACTGGAACCAGCTACCGGCTGACTGGTACTTCTTCTTGGAACATGGCCATGTGCTGGTAGTGCGCGACGCGCAATCCCGCATCATTGCTAGCGGCGCGGTACTACCCATGGATGCCGATGCAAGCGGTCACCGAGTGGCGTGGATCAGCATGATCCTGGTTTTGCCTGAGATTAGGGGGCAGGGCCTGGGACGGCGCGTCTTCGAAGCTTGCCTGCGCAGCGCGCAAGCGGCGGCCTACCTGCCCATGCTCGATGCAACCCCCCAGGGTGAACCGCTGTATACCCAATTCGGTTTCGTGCCGCTCTCTCACATCACTCGCTGGCGGCGCGAAGCGCGTGGCGATCTGGCTTCCGTCGTCCCCGCTCCACAGGCAGACCAACAGGCAGACTCGGAAGCGTTGGCGGCGCTGGACAGGCGTGTGCAGGGCTTTGGTCGGAGCGCGTTGATCAATAGCTTGCAAAATCGACCCACGACACATGTTGTACGCAGCGCACGTGGCTTTTTTCTGGTTCGCTCGGGACGCACCGCACATCACATTGGCCCCTTGATCGCGGAGGATGAAAGCCATGCGCTCGACTTGCTCCAGCAGGCGATCGATGCCGTGAAAACCCCTCTGCTGATCGATGCACCACAACAAAGACCGGTGTTCACCGCAGCCCTTCAGGCAGCGGGTTTTGTGCCTCAACGGGACTTCACGCGGATGGCCTGGGTGCCGCCCGGGCGCAACTTGCCGCAAG
>JAECRA010000109.1 GCA_015999985.1 Comamonadaceae bacterium | reverse complement strand
CTTGAGAGCCTCGCGAAGAGGTGTGCGGCTGATTCCGTATTCTTCTGCAATTTTCAGCTCGTCTATCCAGTCACCAGGCTTCAACTGGCCGCTGAAGATGCGCTGGCGCAGCAGTTCGGCGACTTCTTCGTAGAGGGCTCGGGGGGAAAGGCGGGCGGAAGCTGGAGTCATGGAGCAATCATTTTTTGACGATTGTACGCATAAGACCTGGTTTTGCATTAATAATTACGGATGTTCGAATGCGCCACAATGTGGGAGTTCGAGCCGGTAATCGGGCGACTTGCCTTCTGTTCATTTGTCAGCATCTGGATCTGCCATGAGTTCCAACAAACCTTCGTTCAAACCCGCCAGCTTGGCTGATTGGGAAAAAGCCGCTGCTAAATCAGCGCCTGCTGGCAACGTCGAAGCGCTCAGTTGGCGTACACCGGACGGCATCACAGTCAAGCCGCTCTATACGGCTGAAGATGTCAAAGACCTGCCGTACACGAACACGCTGCCGGGCTTCGAGCCATTCCTGCGTGGGCCTCAGGCGACGATGTATGCAGTGAGACCATGGACCATTCGCCAGTACGCTGGCTTCTCCACTGCGGAGGAGAGCAATGCCTTCTACCGAAAGGCACTGGCTGCAGGCGGGCAGGGCGTAAGCGTGGCTTTCGATCTGGCCACCCACCGTGGCTATGACAGTGACCACCCTCGCGTGACAGGCGACGTCGGCAAAGCCGGTGTGGCCATCGATAGCGTGGAAGACATGAAAATCCTGTTCAACGGCATTCCGCTGGACAAGGTCAGCGTATCCATGACCATGAACGGCGCCGTGTTGCCTATCCTGGCTGGTTATGTCGTGGCAGCAGAGGAACAGGGCGTGGCTCAAGACCAGCTCGCAGGGACGATCCAGAACGACATCCTGAAGGAGTTCATGGTTCGCAACACCTACATCTACCCACCAGAGCCCAGTATCCGGATCATTGGCGACATCATCGAGTACACGGCGCAGAACATGCCCAAGTTCAACTCGATCTCCATTTCCGGCTATCACATGCAGGAGGCAGGTGCGAACCAGGCTCTGGAGATGGCCTTCACGCTGGCAGACGGCAAAGAGTATGTGAAGACTGCGCTCGCCAAGGGCATGGATGTAGACGCTTTCGCAGGGCGGCTTTCGTTCTTCTGGGCAGTGGGGATGAATTTCTACCTGGAAATTGCCAAGATGCGTGCAGCGCGCCTGCTGTGGTGCCGCATCATGAAAGAGTTCAATCCCAAGAACCCCAAGAGCTTGATGCTGCGCACGCACAGCCAGACCAGCGGCTGGAGCCTGACGGAGCAAGATCCCTACAACAACGTGGTCCGCACCACCATCGAAGCCATGGCGGCCGTGTTTGGGGGTACGCAGTCACTGCATACCAATAGCTTTGATGAAGCCATTGCTCTGCCTACCGAGTTTTCGGCCCGCATTGCGCGCAACACACAGCTCATCATCCAGGAAGAAACGCACATTACCAGTGTCGTAGATCCGTGGGCGGGTAGCTACATGATGGAAAAACTCACCCAGGACATGGCTGATGCCGCCTGGGCCATCATCGAAGAAGTGGACGCCATGGGCGGCATGACCAAGGCGGTTGATTCTGGTTGGGCCAAGCTCAAGATCGAGGCCGCTGCTGCTGAAAAGCAAGCTTGTATCGATTCGGGCAAAGACGTGATCGTGGGTGTCAACAAGTACAGGCTGGCCAAGGAAGACCCCATCGAAACCCTGGAGGTGGATAACGTCAAGGTGCGTGATTCGCAGATTGCCCGCTTGAACGACATCAAGAAAGAACGGAACTCCGAGCGTGTGCAGCAGGCACTTGAAGCCATCACAAACATAGCCGAAACCGGGCAGGGCAACCTGTTGGCGGCTGCTATTGATGCCATTCGCGCCCGCGCTACCGTGGGTGAGGTGTCAGATGCCATGGAAAAAATATTTGGGCGCCACCGCGCTGATACGCAAAAGGTCACGGGGGTTTATGCAGCAGCCTATGACAGTGCTGAAGGCTGGGACAAGCTCAAGCAGGAGATCAGCGATTTCGCTGAGGCTGAGGGTCGTCGCCCCAGGGTGATGGTCGCCAAGCTGGGCCAGGATGGCCATGATCGCGGCGCCAAGGTTGTGGCCACTGCGTTCGCCGATCTGGGCTTCGACGTAGATATTGGAAGCCTTTTCCAGACCCCTGAGGAGTGCGCCCGCCAGGCCATTGAAAACGATGTGCACGCCGTAGGCGTGAGCACCTTGGCTGCCGGCCACAAGACACTGGTGCCGGCCATCATTGCGGAGCTGAGAAAGCAAGGCGCTGACGACATCATCGTCTTCGTCGGCGGTGTGATTCCTCGGCAGGACTACGACTTTCTCTACGAAGCAGGCGTCAAGGGCATCTATGGCCCCGGCACGCCCATTCCGGCCAGCGCGAAAGATGTGCTGGAGCAGATCAAGAAGGCCATACCCAGTTCCGTCTGAGTTTTCTCCCTCCGTGGGCCTGCATAAATCCAACTCTTTAACTAAACCAATCCGTTCGGACTGAGCCTGTCCAAGCCTATGACTAACCTGATCCCGTTCGGCTTTAGCGTGTCGGATTCGGGGCTGAGCTTAAGAGTCCAATGCATCCATCCGAGCTTTTGCGAAGCATCAAGCCGATGTATTTCAACCAGAGGTGATGTGTGATTGAAGGCATCATTAACGGCTCACCCATGGGGCAGCGTCGCGCTATGGCCAAGGCCATCACCTTGCTTGAGTCAACCCGCGCAGACCACCGCGCCAAGGGCGACGAGCTGCTGACCGCCTTGTTGCCTCATACAGGCAAGGCATTGCGGCTGGGAATCAGCGGCGTGCCCGGGGTTGGGAAAAGCACCTTTATTGAAACGCTGGGTGTCTATCTGATTGACCGTGGCCACCGCGTTGCGGTGCTAACGATCGACCCTTCTTCCACGGTGTCAGGTGGGTCCATTCTTGGGGACAAAACCCGCATGGATCGTCTGTCATTGTTGGACGGCGCTTACATCCGCCCCAGCCCCAGCAGCGGAACCCTGGGCGGCGTGGCAGAAAAAACGCGTGAGGCCATGCTGGTGTGTGAAGCTGCAGGCTACGACGTGGTGTTGGTCGAAACTGTCGGCGTAGGGCAGAGCGAGACCGCAGTCAGCGGCATGACCGACATGTTCGTGCTGCTCCAGCTTCCCAACGCGGGCGACGATCTTCAAGCCATCAAGAAGGGTGTGATGGAACTGGCTGACCTGGTGGTCATCAACAAGGCCGATATAGATCCCAACGCCGCCATGCGTGCGCGCACCCAGATTCAATCCGCTCTGCGCCTTTTCGGCATGCACGGCAATCCTGAGCACGCGCTTCATGATGCACAGCTATGGCATCCCCGCGTGATTCAGATCAGCGGCCTAAAAGGCCAGGGGCTGGACGATTTCTGGAATGCCGTGACGGAATTCAAGACCTTGCAGACGGCCAACGGCCGTCTCATGCAGCGCCGGCAGCAACAGTCGCTTGCATGGATGTGGGAACGCATCCATGCCGGACTGAGAGCGGCGTTTCGTCAACATGCTGGCGTGCGCGATGCGCTGGCCAGCACTACACAGGCCGTGGCAGATGGGCGGTTGGCACCTTCCACCGCAGCGCGCCAATTGCTGGACCTGGCAGCGTTGCCTACCCATCCAGTTTGAACGATCAAGACCGATCAACATAGGAAGTGAACACCGGACCATGAAACCGATCCTTGAACAACTCGAACAAAAGCGTGCAGCGGCCCGCCTTGGCGGTGGGACCAAGCGCATTGAAGCGCAGCATGGCAAAGGCAAACTGACCGCGCGTGAGCGTATTGAGGTCTTGCTGGACGCCGGCAGCTTTGAAGAATGGGACATGTTCGTCGAGCACCGCTGCGCGGATTTCGGCATGGACCAAACCCATATTCCAGGCGATGGCGTGGTCACTGGCTATGGCACCATCAACGGTCGCCTGGTCTTTGTCTTCAGCCAGGATTTCACCGTCTTTGGTGGGGCCTTGAGCGAAGCGCATGCAGAGAAAATCTGCAAGGTGATGGATCAAGCCATGAAGGTGGGCGCTCCGGTGATCGGCTTGAACGATTCAGGCGGTGCGCGCATTCAGGAAGGCGTCGCCTCACTGGGTGGCTATGCCGATGTCTTCCAGCGCAATGTCATGGCCAGCGGGGTCATTCCTCAGATCAGCATGATCATGGGCCCGTGCGCAGGCGGTGCGGTCTACAGCCCCGCGATGACAGACTTCATCTTCATGGTGAAAGACACCAGCTATATGTTCGTCACCGGCCCGGAGGTGGTGAAAACTGTGACGCATGAGACGGTCACCGCAGAGGAACTCGGCGGTGCGCTGACTCACAACACACGCAGCGGTGTGGCCGATCTGGCCTTTGAAAATGATGTGGAAGCCCTGCTGATGCTGCGCCGCTTCTTCAACTACATTCCAGCCAGCAACCGTGAAAAGGCGCCATCTCGTCCCACGGAAGATCCAGCCAATCGGATCGACATGAGCCTGGATACGTTGGTTCCAGACAACCCAAACCAGCCCTACGACATCAAGGAAGCCATCACCAAGGTGGTGGATGACGGCGAATTCTTCGAATTGCAGCCTGACTACGCGGCCAACATCGTGATCGGCATGGCGCGCATGGATGGGCAAGTAGTAGGCATTGTTGCCAATCAGCCATTGGTGCTGGCCGGTTGCCTGGACATCAAGAGTAGTATCAAGGCCGCACGCTTTGTACGCTTTTGCGATGCGTTCAATATCCCTGTCATCACTTTTGTCGACGTGCCCGGCTTCATGCCCGGAACTGCACAGGAATACGGCGGCATCATCAAGCACGGCGCCAAGCTTCTCTATGCTTACGCGGAGTGCACAGTGCCCAAGATCACCGTCATCACACGCAAAGCATATGGCGGCGCGTACGACGTCATGGCCTCCAAACATCTGCGCGGTGATGTGAACCTGGCCTGGCCAAACGCCGAGATCGCCGTGATGGGCGCCAAAGGTGCGGTTGAGATCATTTTCCGTCAAGACAAGAACGACCCGGCGAAACTGGCCGCACGTGAGGCTGAGTACAAAGCCCGCTTTGCCAACCCATTCGTCGCCGGAAGTCGCGGGTTCATCGATGACGTGATCTTGCCTCATGAAACGCGCAAGCGCATCTGCCGCAGTCTTGCCATGCTGAAGGACAAGAAACTGGAAAATCCGTGGCGCAAGCACGGGAACATCCCACTTTGAGGCACATCTTGTTTCGCTCAAAGGTAGATCCTTGGCTTGCTGTTTTGCTGATGGGCAGCGCCGTACTCGTGCTGGTGTCCTTGGCAACGGCCTGGCCGCGCATTGCGTCGCTTCCAGGGCAGCTTGTACTGGGGGCTACTTTGGTTTTGGGGGCGGGCCTTCCTATCTGGCTGCTGGTGAGTACCGTCTATCGGGTGGATGAGGCCGAACTGAAGATTCAAAGCGGGCCATTGCGGTGGAAGATTCCCTTGCAGAGTATCCGCGCGGTGGAGCCATCGAGAAGCTGGTGGTCATCGCCAGCGTTGTCGCTCGACCGGCTATGTATTCATCACGGTCGCATGAGTCAGACGTTGGTGTCGCCCAGGCAGAAGCTGGAGTTTATCCAGGCACTCAAGCAGCGTAATGCGCGAATTCAAGTGCAAGGTTTCTGATCGAATTCGTTGAAGCTAACTTCCATGCTGATCAATTTTTATTTAGCCATCCAAGGCAAAAACTGCCCCGCAACGGGCGGCCCAAATAAGTTCCTGCACGGAGCAGGGCAGGGCGTTGCAGCACGTCATCACACCGCCTAAAGGAATACAACCATGTTCACCAAAATTCTGATCGCCAACCGTGGCGAGATCGCTTGCAGGGTCATCGCTACCGCCAAGAGAATGGGCATTGCTACGGTGGCTGTGTATTCCGACGCGGATGCGCAAGCTCGCTTTGTGCAGATGGCAGATGAGTCCGTCCGCTTGGGCCCACCGCCCTCTCGAGAATCCTATCTGCTGGGCGACAAGATCATCGAGGCCGCCAAGCAAACCGGGGCCCAAGCTATACATCCGGGTTATGGATTTCTGAGCGAGAACGAAGCGTTTGCACGCAAAGTTGAAGAGCAGGGCTTGGTCTTCATTGGGCCCAAGCACGCTGCCATTGCTGCCATGGGCGACAAGATCGCCTCGAAGAAGTTGGCCAATGCGGCCAAGGTCAATACCATTCCCGGCTATAACGATCCGATCGAATCAGCAGAAAGCGCGGTTGAGATCGCCAAAGGCATTGGCTACCCCGTCATGATCAAAGCCAGTGCCGGCGGCGGTGGTAAAGGCCTGCGCGTGGCCTTCAATGACAAGGAAGCTTACGAAGGATTCGACTCTTGCCGCAACGAAGCTCGCAATTCTTTTGGAGATGACCGCGTCTTCATTGAAAAATTCGTCGAGCAACCACGCCACATCGAAATTCAGGTGCTGGGTGATGGCTTCGGCAATGTGCTTTATTTAAACGAGCGTGAATGCTCCATTCAGCGACGTCACCAGAAAGTGATCGAAGAAGCGCCATCGCCCTTTATCAGCGATGCCACGCGAAAGGCCATGGGTGAGCAGGCTGTCGCGCTGGCCAAGGCGGTAAATTACCAGAGTGCGGGCACGGTGGAGTTCGTTGTGGGCAAGAACCAGGATTTTTATTTCCTGGAGATGAATACGCGTCTGCAGGTGGAGCACCCGGTCACTGAACTGATCACCGGGCTGGATTTGGTAGAGCAAATGATCCGAGTGGCCGCTGGGGAGAAGCTGAGCTTCACTCAAGCGGACGTCAAAAAAATCGGCTGGGCTATGGAGTGCCGTATCAATGCGGAAGATCCATTCCGCAATTTCCTGCCCTCCACTGGTCGCCTGGTGCGATTCACGCCACCGGAGCAGCAGTTGTTCCAGGGCCAAGCCACCACGGATGAGGGCGTGCGGGTGGATACCGGTGTGGTCGATGGCGGCGAAATCCCCATGCACTACGACTCCATGATTGCCAAGCTCATTGTGCATGGCAAGGATCGCATGGACGCCATTGCTCGAATGCGCGAAGCGCTCAATGGATTTGTCATCAAGGGCGTGCAGAGCAACATTCCATTTCAGGCGGCGCTGCTGGCGCATCCGAAATTCGTCTCTGGAGATT
>JAECRA010000037.1 GCA_015999985.1 Comamonadaceae bacterium | reverse complement strand
ACCCGGTGGCAGGGCGCATGCCCGGTCACATGAACGTGCTGCTGGCCGAGGCCGAGGTGCCTTACGACCAGGTGCACGAGATGGAAGACATCAACGGCGAGTTCGGCCAGGCCGACGTGGCCATCATCCTGGGCGCCAACGACGTGGTGAACCCGGCGGCGCACGTCAAGGGCAGCCCGATCTACGGCATGCCGATCCTGGAGGCCTACAAGGCCAAGACCGTGATCGTGAACAAGCGCTCCATGGCCGCGGGCTACGCAGGCCTCGATAACGATCTGTTCTATATGGACAAGACCATGATGGTCTTCGGCGACGCCAAGAAGGTCGTCGAGGACATGGTCAAGGCCGTGGATTGACCACCACGCCCATCACAGTTTTAAAACAGGACGGACACGACCATGGCCAAGAGCATCCAACAACTATTCAACCTCGAAGACCGCACGGCCCTCATTACGGGCGGCTCGCGTGGCCTGGGCTTGCAAATGGCCCAGGCGCTTGGAGAAGCTGGTGCCTCGGTGTTGCTCACCTCGCGCAAGGCAAGTGACCTCGAAGAATCGGCTGCGCACTTGCAGCGCAGCGGGATCAAGGTGCAATGGGTGGCAGCCGACGCCAGCAATCCGGCCGACGCGAATCGCGTTGTCGAAGAGACGATGCTGCGCTTCGGGAAGATCGACATCCTGATCAACAACGCCGGTGCGAGCTGGGGGGCACCGGCCGAGGAGCATTCTCTGGAGGCTTGGGACAAGGTGATGAACCTCAACGCTCGCAGTCTGTTTGTGTTCGCCCAGGCCACAGCGCGCGCGAGCATGATCCCCAGGCACGGCGGGCGCATCGTCAACATCGCTTCGATCGCAGGGCTGGGCGGCAACCCACCTGAAATGAAGACCATTGCCTACAACACCAGCAAGGGAGCGGCAGTGAATTTCACGCGCGCGCTAGCCGCCGAATGGGGCGCTTATGGCATTACCGTCAACGCCATCGCTCCCGGCTTCTTTCCGAGCAAAATGAGCCAAGGACTGCTGGACAGCTGGGGCGAGGACAACGTTGCGCACCGTTCGCCGTTGAAGCGTCTGGGCGACGAAGACGATCTGAAGGGAGCCGTTTTACTTTTCGCCTCGGACGCCGGCAAACACATCACCGGCCAAGTACTGGCTATCGACGGCGGAACCACTTGCGTGGTTGCGGGCTGAGGCTCATGGCTAGGGCGTGTTCGCACTAAATTCCCCCCGCGCCGGGGTTTGCCGCGCTGTAGTGCTAGGCGCGCCTCTTGCCAAGGTGCGATATCAAGCGCCCTTTAGCAGCAAAGCGACGTCGTTGGCCAGTGGTTTGGCTCCGCTGCCGTAGCGGGAGTACAGGCGCAATCTGCCCGAAGGATCGTAGATGTAGCTGGCGGCGGTGTGATCGATGGTGTAGCTGCCCGGTGTCTTGCCGTCCACCTTCTTGAAATAGATCTTGAAGTCTTTCGTGGTTTCGGCCAGCTTTTCAGGCGAATCCGCATACAGCGCTACGAAGCTGGGGTCGAACGCGGCCGTGTAGGCTTTGAGCACTTCGGGAGTGTCTCGCTCAGGGTCCACCGTCACAAACACGCCTTGCAGCTTGTCGCCATCGGCACCCAGCATCTTTTTGACTTCAGCCAACTCAGACAAGGTGGTCGGGCAGACGTCAGGGCACTGTGCAAAGCCGAAAAAGAGCACCACCACTTTGCCCTTGAAGTCCTGTAGGGTACGAACCTGCCCATTGGCATCTGTCAATTTGAAGTCTTTGGCGTAATCAGCGCCAGTGATGTCGACAGACTGAAATTGCACCGTTTTCGATTCTGAGCAGGCACCCAGCAAGCCCAGTGAGAGCAGCACGCTAGCGGCTGTCATGCTTTTCAAGGTGGTTCGACGTTGCATAAAAATCCTCAGGTTTAGCAGGCGTCAGGGTGTGGACACCGGCGAATCTCTCCCCATTTTGTGGAGAGGTCAGATGAAATAATGATCGACAAGCAGCGCTGCAAACAGCAACGAGAGATGGATCAGCGAGTAACGGAAAGTCTTGCGAGCCAGCTCATCTGAATACTCTCTCCAAAGCCTGAACGCATACCAGATGAAGCCAGCATTCAGCACAATGGCGGCCGCCAGATAAAACCAGCTGCTCATGCCGTAAATGAAGGGCAACAGGCAGGCAGGCAACAAGATGATGGTGTAGAGCAGTACCTGCAAGCGGGTGAACTCATTGCCATGCGTGACGGGCAGCATGGGCAAACCGCTCTTGCGATAGTCCTCCACGCGATAGAGCGCCAGGGCCCAGAAATGCGGTGGCGTCCAAAGGAAGATGATCAAAAACATGATCAGTGCTTCTGGCCCCACGTGGTTGGTGATCGCAGCCCAGCCCAACACCGGCGGCATGGCCCCCGAAGCTCCGCCAATCACGATGTTCTGCGGGGTAAGGGGCTTGAGGATAACTGTGTAGATTACCGCGTAGCCGACGAAGGTCGCGAAGGTCAACCACATAGTGAGCGGGTTCACCCAGATATACAAGATGGCCGAACCCACGCCGCAAAGAAGTGCTGAGAAGGTGAGCGCCTGTTTATCGGAGAGCTCTCCTCGCGCAGTCGGACGCCAAGCGGTGCGCTTCATCCGGGCATCGATGGACTTCTCAATCAGGCAATTGAAGGCTGCGGCCGCGCCGGCAACCAGCCAGATACCGACGCATGCAATGGCCATACGTGCCAGCGCGGCTCCTCTGGGCACGCCGGGTATGGCCACGACCATGCCTATGAGGGCGCAAAAGACGATCAGTTGCACCACGCGCGGCTTGGTGAGCACATAGTACTGACGCCATACGGGCATTGCGCCTGTCAATGCGGTCTCGGGTATCGGAACTTGGTTGGCCGGAACGGGCTTAGGTGCGGGTGAACGGGTGCTCATGGCAACCTCTCTTGAACCACGCCACTGGCCATGGCAGGCGTGGCGCGACTATTGGTTTCTATACGGCTTGCGGACAAGGCCCATGCCAGAACAGTGGCCAGGGCAGCGGCGCCTCCTGTATGCAACACCGCTGCCACCAGCGGCCAATCCAGCACCACGTTCGACAGGCCTGTGATCAACTGAAGCAAGGTGAGTGCGCCAATCCATCGTGTTTGAGCGGCCAGTGCGCCCGCGCGATGCAGGCGCCACACGAGCAGGCCAATCACAGCGAATACGCCGTAAGCAAAGAGGCGATGGGCGTAGTGAATTGCCGTCAGTGCGACAAACTCCAGCCCCGTGCCATCGCCCGAGAATCCCAGGGGCCGCCACAACTCGAAGGCTTGCGAAAAGTCCATTTCGGGCCACCAACTGCCCTGGCACTGAGGAAACGTGTTGCAGGCCAGAACAGCATAGTTGGTGCTTACCCAACCACCCAGCGCGATCTGAATACCCACCAGGATGGTTGAAAGCCAAAGCAGCCCCCGCAGTCCGCTGTTAAGCACTTCGCGCGCGCCGCCTGCTGACTGCCGGTATCGCTCAGCCTGAACGGCCAGGAGTACCAGCAGACCCACCCCGCCCAGAAGGTGCAAGGTCACAATGGCAGGAAACAATTTCATGGTGACCGTGAGAGCGCCGAAAGCGCCCTGCGCGCAAACCCAGAACAGCGTGAATGTGGGCCACCAGGGATGCAGACCTTGACGTTGTCGGCGCCAGTAAAGCCAGGTCGTCAGGGCCAACACCACGATCAGAACGCCTACGCCAGTGGCAAGATAGCGATGAACCATCTCTATCCAGGCCTTGCCGTGGGTGACCGGACCGGTGGGCATGGCCGCCTGCGCGGTGGAGATGTGATCTCGCGCGCCCACGGGACTGGCATGACCGTAGCAGCCTGGCCAGTCTGGGCAGCCCAGACCTGAATCGGTCAGGCGAGTAAAGGCGCCGAACAGAACAAGGTCAAAAGTCAGGAATAAAGTGAGCAGCGTCAATGAACGCAAGCGTTGCTGCGGCGCCGCCTGGCGGCTACGCAGCCATACCCAGGCCAGTGGCCCCAGTGCGATCACCGCACCCATGCCCATCAGGCGCAACGCCGGCGCCAAGTTGTATAGAGCGGGAGTGTCCATGGTTCTAACGGCCAGCGTTGTCCCAGCTCACGGACGCCCGCAATAAACGCTCAAGGTCACGTTTGGCCTTGGCAGCGCCCGCCATGTCCATATTGGCGGGAAAACGCATCATCCAGTGCCCCATCGGGTCAACCACATACAAATGCTCAGATGCCTGGTGGCCTGCAGCAGGAACCAGCCATTTCGCCAGTTCAGCAGATGGCACTCGCAGTACGGTCGCGACATCAGCCACAGGACGCAACTCTGGCGTAAGAGGCACGTCGTCTGTTACCAGCCATACCCAGTCAAGGCGATCTTTCTCTCGGCCCAGGCTTTCGCGGAGTTGACGCTGCACGTAAAGGTGCTGCTGGCAGGTATTGTCACACGCGCCGCCACTGACACTGACCAGCAGCCACTGCCCCTTGAGCGTCGCCAAATCTACCGGTTGACCAGCGACATTGGTGGCTGCCATGGTCGGCACGAGCCGCTGTGGATCGATCAGTTCGCCGAAATTGCGCCGTCCTTCAGGCCGTACCACGTAATAGCTGAAGTAGGACGCGATGACAGGCATGGCGCACACCAGCGCGAGCGCGAGCATGGTCCAGCGACCTCTACGGGTGCTGCGGGCATTTTGAGCCCCCGCTTCCGAAGGCGTAGGCAAGGAATGAACGGTGAGCCCCAAGGGCTGGTCTTTTGTAGGGCTCGGTTCAGACACGGCGGGAAATGTAGAAGGGTCGGACAACTTGAAACCAAATAAAAAGCAGGCCTATCAGTGTGCACAGGCCAAACCATTGAAATGCATAGCCGTGATGCTTCTCAACCCCGGTGGCAGGTTGAGTCCACTCGCGCAGCAAGCCTTCGGACGCTTCGCCTGTCTGCAGCACCGTAACACTCGCCAAGGGCAAGCCCGTTTCGCCTCGAAAGGCTTCAAGGTCGAGATTTTGCCGGATCGCGCCATGCCCGTCTTCGCCCAACGAGTAAAGCCGTGCTGGAGACGATGCAATCCTGCCCGTGATCGTCACTTCACCGGAAGGCGTTTCCACAGGCGGCAAGGCTGTACGGTCACCAAAATTTCGCGGTGCCCATCCACGTTGAACCAGCACAACAGAATCGGCGCCCGAAAGACGCAGGGGCGTGAGGACGTCAAAACCTTGTCGGCCACCCATCTGCCGGTTGTCCAGATAGACGGTGCGTTCGGCCACCCATACTCCACGCAGGGAAACGGTGCGGTGAATCAACTTGTCGACCTGCATATCGTCAAGCGATGCGATGACGGTCGCAACGTCTAGCGCCGGCTGGTGCTGGCGAGCCTCAATAGACGCTTGCAGTGCCTCTTTCTGCATTGCTCGTGCCAATTGCCAGCGCCCGAGCGAAAATGTCACGGCCATGCCAACTACCGTGAACACCAGCACGAGCCAAAATCGCCAGGTACGCGATGTCGCAATCACAGGATAATCAGCCTCATGAAGCAATTGATTGTGGGTTTAGCGTTTTTCGGCATCATCGGAAGCTTGGCGTCCGCGCTATTTTTCATGATGCGCGGAGAAAAACCAGGAGAAACGGACGACAGCAAGCGCGCTGGCCGCATGGTACGCGCTTTGGCGCTGAGGGTTGGACTCTCTGTCCTGCTCTTTATCTGTGTTCTGATCGCGTGGAAATTGGGTTACCTGCAGCCTACTGGCATTCCCCAGGGGTCTTGATCCCGTAATTTATACGGAACGATCGACAAACAGAGCCCGTTTTGAGAGGACAAATTGCCCCAGGGGCGTGCTAAAGCAGAATTCTGGAACGCCTCCAAAGCAGCTTTAAATCATTCTGAACAAATAAAAAAAGCGCCTGCCGGCGCTTTTTTTTGGGCTGACGGCATCACATCCAATAAACAAGGATGTAGAGCCCCAACCAAACCACGTCCACAAAGTGCCAATACCATGCAGCGCCTTCGAAGCCAAAATGGCGCTGCGGCGTGAAATGGCCTTTCATCAGACGCAAAGTGATGAACAGCAGCATCAGCATACCCACAAACACGTGAAGGCCGTGGAATCCGGTCAACATGAAGAACGTGGAACCAAAGGCACCTGAGCTGAGTTTGAGGTTCAGATCGGTGTAGGCATGGTAGTACTCATAGCCCTGAACAAACAGGAAGATCACACCCAACAACACCGTCATCCACATGAAGGCGATGGTGCGAGCCCGGTTACCGACCTGCAGCGCATGGTGGGCAATGGTCAGCGTCACGCCCGAAGTGAGCAGCAAGGCTGTGTTGATCGTGGGCAACCAGAAGGGGCCCATGGTCTGGAACGGCTCGACAATACCAGCGGGAGAACCTGTGGCACCTGCAGAGACACTAGGCCAGACAGCTTTGAAATCTGGCCAGAGCAAGGCGTTGTCAAGGCTTCCCAGCGCCGGCAGTGAGTGCGAGCGAGCCCACCACAGTGCGGTGAAGAACGCACCGAAGAACATCACTTCCGAGAAGATGAACCAACTCATGCTCCAGCGGTAGGACAGGTCAATCTTGCGCCCGTACATACCACTTTCGCTCTCGTGGATGGACTCTCCAAACCATTGATAAAGAACGAAAAGCCACCACAGAAGGCCGAACAGAAGCACGTATTTGGCCCAATCAGCGCCGTTGATCCATTCAGCGGCACCGAAAATGACCATAAACAGCCCAATGGCCGCCATGACCGGGTGACGCGATGGTCCCGGAACGAAGTAGTACGGCGTTTTGCCGTGGGCGGTAGTACTCATTTTTTCGTGGCTCCTGTACTCTCTAATCCATTAACTGCTTGAGCAATCATTCCTGCTCTATTTTTCCATACTCAGGTGCCCGATACCGCCCATTTGACGGCCAGTAGCAGCACCCCAATAAATACCAAAACTCCAAGAAACGCCGCGATGATCAGGTGAAAAGGGTTAGCTTGCCCCAGATCTTCATGGTATTTGCTATTTTTTCGAACTCCCAGAAACCCCCACGCGACAATTCGCATCGATCGCAGGAAAGTGGCCTTCGGAGCATTTTGTGTCTTAGGCACCTCACCACGAGTGGAAGGGTCCTCGCTCACGCGCCAACCTCTCCCGTAACGATGGTGACTGCACTGGCAGAACTAGGCGTTGGCGGCGGTTTGGCGCCCACCTCAAAGAAGGTGTACGAAAGCGTAATGGTCGTGACGTCCTTGGAGATCCGTGGATCAATGATGAACGCTACCGGCCACTCTTTCTTTTCACCAGGCTGCAACTCGTACTGATTGAAGCAGAAGCACTCGAGCTTGTTGAAGTAGGCCCCTGCCTGCCGCGGTGCATAGCTTGGAATTGCTTGCGCTGACATGGTGCGGTCCTGGACGTTCTGAAACTCATACATCACGGTGGACAGCTCGCCCGGATGCACCTTCATGGAACGTTGAGCAGGTTTGAAATGCCAAGGGCCACGGGAGTTGGCGTCGAATTCGACAACGATGGTGCGGCTTTCATCGACCTGTGTATTGGCAGGTCGCCCAATCCCGCCGTTGCCTGGAACTTGCCGTTCTACGAGGGTCAGGATGTTGACACCAGTTGCTTCGCAGATGGCCCTGTAGATAGGGATCATGGCATAGCCAAAGCCGAACATGCCGGCAGCCACAATGGCCAGCTTGCCCACCATCTTCGCGTTATCGTTTCGAATTCCCATGGACTTGACTGCAATCCTTAGTGGCCGAGGACGACCATGCGCACCACAAACCCCAGACAAAATATAAGCGCGACTGACCCCAGGATCAGTCCGAGGCGACGATTACTCTTTTTTTGTTCAGGAGTCATGGCTGCGTGCTCTTACCAATCAGCCAATGACGCGTGTAGCGGTGGCGTCCAGTTTGGGCGGATTTTCATAGGTGTGGAACGGAGCAGGAGACGGGACTTCCCACTCCAGGCCTTCAGCACCTTCCCAAGGACGTTGGGGAGCCTTTTCACCTTTGCCGCGCATGGTGGGCACCACAATGAACAGGAAGAAATACACCTGTGCGAAACCAAAGAAGAACGCGCCAACCGAAGCCACCATGTTGAAATCAGCGAACTGCATGGGGTAATCAGCATAGCGGCGTGGCATGCCTGCCAAGCCCAGGAAGTGCATTGGGAAGAAGGTCACGTTGAAGGAAATCAGCGACCACCAGAAATGGATTTTTCCGCGTGTCTCGTTGTACATCACGCCGGTCCATTTAGGAGCCCAGAAGTAGTAGCCTGAGAATAGAGCGAACAACGAGCCTGCCACCAGCACGTAGTGGAAGTGAGCCACGATGTAGTAGGTGTCCTGGATTTGCGTGTCGATAGGCGCTACGGCAGGGATCAGACCGGTGAAGCCGCCCAGTGTGAACACGAATACGAAGCCGACGGCAAACAGCATGGGCGTTTCGAATGTCATCGAACCGCGCCACATAGTGGCAATCCAGTTGAAGATCTTCACAGCAGTCGGCACCGCGATCAGCATGGTGGCATACATGAAGAACAGTTGTCCGGTCACCGGCATACCGGTGGTGAACATGTGGTGAGCCCAGACGATGAAGGACAAGATCGCGATGGCAGAAGTCGCATACACCATGGAGGCGTAGCCGAACAATCTCTTGCGTGCGAACGTTGGGATCACCTGGCTGACGATGCCGAAAGCCGGCAAGATCATGATGTACACCTCGGGGTGGCCGAAGAACCAGAAAATGTGCTGGTACATCACTGGGTCGCCGCCGCCGGCAGGATTGAAGAAGCTGGTGCCGAAGTGGCGGTCAGTCAGCGTCATGGTGATGGCGCCAGCCAACACGGGCATCACTGCAATCAGCAGATAGGCCGTGATGAGCCATGTCCAGCAGAACATGGGCATCTTCATCAGCGTCATGCCAGGCGCGCGCATGTTCAGAATGGTGACGATGATGTTGATGGCACCCATGATCGAGCTTGCGCCCATGATGTGCATCGCAAAGATACCCGCATCCATGGAAGGACCCATCTGAAGCGTGAGTGGAGCGTAGAGCGTCCAGCCCGCTGCAGGCGCACCGCCAGGCATGAAGAAAGAGCCCACCAGCATCAGACCCGCAGGAATCAACAGCCAGAAGCTGAAGTTGTTCATCCGCGCGAAAGCCATGTCGCTCGCACCGATCTGCAGCGGGATCATCCAGTTGGCGAAGCCCACGAAGGCCGGCATGATCGCACCGAACACCATGATCAGGCCGTGCATGGTGGTGAGCTGGTTGAACAGCTCTGGATTGACCAGCTGGAGGCCTGGCTGGAACAGTTCAGCGCGGATCAGCAGAGCCAGTATTCCGCCCACCATCAGCATGGCGAACGAGAACAGCATGTACAGCGTACCGATGTCCTTGTGGTTGGTGGCATACACCCAACGACGCCATCCGGTAGGCGTTTCGTGGTGATGATCATCATGCCCGTGGTGGTCGTGATGATCGGTGTGGGAAGTTGGAAGTACGGCGCTCATATGACTGCTCCGGGAGACTGTTCTCTTTTATCTTGATACTGACCAGGACTGCAATCAGCCAGCTTAGCCGGGGAATTTACCTTCTCGGGCAGCCTTGAATTCAGAAGGCTGCACGAGCTGGCCGGATTTATTGGACCAGTGGTTCTTGGTGAAAGTAGCGACTGCTGCAAGCTCGGTATCCGAGAGTTGCTTCCATGCTGGCATGGCGCCGTTGTTACGGCCCTCCAGCAGGACATGCATTTGATCGGCCAATTTACCCAGGACAACCGGGCTTCCATCCAGTGCTTTGATGGCACCGCCGCCTTTGCCGTTGGCCAGATGGCATGCTGCACAGTTGGCTGCGTAGACTTTCTCACCGCGCGCCACGAGGTCTGGCAAGGTCCAGACTTTGTTGGGATCATCCGCCAGGGCCTGGAGGCGTTTTTTCTCGCCATCGACCCAGACGGTGTAATCATCAGCTGACAACACTTTCACGTGAATAGGCATATAGGCGTGCTCTTTGCCGCAAAGCTCAGCGCACTGGCCGTAGAAATCACCGGTTTGCTCAGCTTTGAACCAGGTGTCCCGCACGAAGCCAGGAATGGCATCTTGCTTCACGCCGAAGGCAGGCACCATCCAGGCGTGAATAACGTCATTGGCGGTCGTGATGATGCGAATCTTCTTGCCAACTGGAACGACCATCGGGTGGTCGACCTTCAGCAGGTAGTCGTCGCCGGCAGGCGTACCCGCGTCGGACAAGGCGCGCTGCTTGGGATCGAGCGTAGACAGGAACGAAATGCCCTCGCCTTCGCCGTTGATGTATTCGTAACCCCACTTCCACTGGTAACCCGTGGCCTTGATGGTCAGGTCTGCATTGGAAGTATCTTTCTGGGCCACCACCAGCTTGGTAGCCGGCAGCGCCATTCCGATGACGATGAGGAATGGCACGATGGTCCAGATGACCTCTACCGTAACCGACTCATGGAACTTGGCCGGTTTCGCGCCCTGCGACTTGCGGTGCTTCCAGATGGAATAGAACATTACCGAGAACACGGCAACGAAGATGACCAGACAGAGAATCAGCATCATCCAATGCAGACTGTACTGCTCGGCTGCGATGCGTGTCACGCCTGGTGTCAGGTTGAGCTGATTGACACCCGGGCCACCCGGCAAATCTTTGACCTGTGCCTGAACGGCCGTGGCGACCGAAGCCGCCGCCCAGATGGCCGCATGGCGCGGAACACCGGCCAACCTGTTTGAAATGCTCTTCATCGTGTTCACGTTTTCTTGAGTCTCAACCACAAAATTCACCACCGGCCAGAGCAGGCCGGCCCGATGGATTCCCCTGGGAGCCTTGCGCACCTGGGCCGTATTTCGCGCGCCAACGCCGCTCAGCCATATGCCGCGCATAGGCTAAAGGCACGGAGTTCTCCCCGCGCGTAATGCCGGCGAGTTTAACCGACTCGTACGCCTAGCTTGAGCGGTTATGAACTTATTTCACTACGCCACTCGGACTTTCCCTCCCTCAAGGACCTCTTTGTGGCTTTTTTCGCTCGCGCAGGGCCGACTTCATATCATCGAGTGTGAATTCGGTTTGAGCGGCCACCGGCAGGCGGGGCGCGGGTTTGAGCGCATGGCCGTAGACCACTTCGAAACTAAGCGCCAACGCCCCCTCCCCCTCTGGGGCCGCCACGCGCAGATGCTCACCAAGCCCCGCCTTCAGATGAGACAACCATCCCCGGCCTCGCAATGCAGGAAATCTGGCGACATGAAGGTTGCGCCCCAGACCTCGCAGCTCTTGCAACAGGCGCTCCGGAGTGTGGAAAGTCAGAGTGATCCGCTCCATATACATCACCGGCTCGGCAAAACCGGCCCCCACCAGCAGGTCGCCCCAGTCGTGCATATCTGTAAATTCCTGCGTGGGCGGTGGCCAGCCCAGGCGGGCATAGAGTTCGCGCAATTCGAGCAAAGTATCCGGACCCAGGCAGGAAAACATGACAAAACCGTTGACCGCGAGCGCCTGATGCCAACTCGCGATCAAACTCGCCGGATCAGCCACATGGTGGGCAAGCATGTTCGCCCAGACCATCTGCATGGCACCTGGAGGAGGTGCTGCCCCGGTTTTGGGCCCCTTGGCGGAACGCCCAAGCCGCTGCCACCACTTGGGAGTGACTGCCTCTTGCGAGTCTTGAATGGCCGAGGCTCGAACCTGGAAGCTTTCCGCATCGGGGTATTGCCCTGCGACCAGGGCGTGCCCCTTCAAGCCACCCCGGTCAGGCTCCCAGTCGGCCCATCGGTCCACCGGAAGACGTATATACCGCAGGCGTTCGGCCATGCGTTCAGCCACTTCTTCGTGAAGCCAAGGTGCCTCAGGGGCGCGCGAGGCCAGTGATGCCCAGCGGGCGGCAGCCGTGGGGTCGATGCTAGGGGGTAGAGAGTCGGACATAAAGTGGGGGAACTACCGCGAAATCACGAATTGCGGTGAATCGAAGCGGTAGGCGCAGTATATTGACCGCCCCATGACCTTACCGCCCCGTCCGAGTAATTCCCCCCATAACAATCGTCCACATGGACTGACGCAGAACCACCGCCAGGTACGCCCGGAAATGCGCCTGCAGCGCTGGTTACCCAGCCGGTGCCAGATATGTCATGCCTGGCCAGCATCGACGCTTTGCGACGACTGCATCACACAATTTACGCAGTGGCAGTTCCGTTGCGAGCGTTGCGCACTCCCCCTGAGCGGTGGAGCCAAGGTGTGCGGTGCCTGCCTGCGCGACCCACCACCCATGGACGCCTGTCTCTGTGCAGTCACTTATCAGTGGCCATGGACTGAGTGCATTGCGGGTTTCAAGTTCAAGAACGACACCGGTCTGGCGGCAACCCTGGCGGAGATGTTGCTGCGTACTCCGGGAGTAGCGGCTGCGCTGGCCCATGCAGATGCAGTGGTGCCGCTTCCGCTCTCAGCACAGCGCCTGGCCGAACGAGGCTATAACCAGTCGCTGTTGCTGGCGCGCCGCCTGGCCCCCGGGCGGGTACGTACCGATGTGCTGATGCGCACGCGCCACACGCTGCCTCAGCACGCCAAGACACGCGAACAGCGCCTGAAGAGTTTGATCGGCGCGTTCAGCGTGGACCCTGCGCGAGCAGGCGATCTTCGCGGCCACCGCGTCGTGCTGCTTGACGATGTGATGACCACGGGCGCCACCCTTCGCGCTGCCGCAGGTGCCTTGCGCGCGGCTGAACCCTCTCACATCACGGCGCTGGTCATAGCGCGCACAGGGAACTGACGCAAAATCCATCCTCCCAAACTGACGATCTCCCATGTTCCACATCGTCCTCGTAGAACCCGAAATACCGCCAAACACCGGCAACGTGATCCGCCTTGCTGCCAATACCGGCTGCGCACTCCACTTGATAGAGCCCTTGGGTTTTTCAATGGATGACAAGCACATGCGCCGCGCTGGCCTGGATTACCATGAATATGCAGAGGTGAAGCGGCATGCGGATTGGTCTGCCTTCATGGCGGCCATGCGCCCTGATCCGCAACGCATGTTTGCCCTCACCACACGCGGAGAGCGCGCCGTGCACGATGTCCGCTTTCAGTCGGGCGACACGCTGGTATTCGGATCGGAGACACGCGGGCTCAGTCCTGAGCTGCGCGAATCATTTGCCCCAGAACAACGCTTGCGCCTTCCCATGCGCTCAGGTCAAAGGAGCTTGAATCTGTCCAATGCCGTGGCCGTCACTGTGTTCGAGGCCTGGCGACAGATAGGATTTGCTTGACGCCAGCCGTTCTGGTTGTCCTAGGAGCCTGTCGGACTCGGAGCGCCGAAAGCGAAAATGGGCCCCAGCGAGGACAGTTTTTGTCGGATTCGCAGGCCCATAGCCCAGCTATGGGTCAAGAAGCCGATGAAAAATGGACCGCTGCGGCCCATTTGCAGCCGGCGATTTCCAAGTCCGACAGGCTCCTAACGGTAATAGCGTGACAGAGGCTCGGCCACACAGACAGGCTTATCCAGGCCTTCGCACTCGATGGTGCACTGCCAAGCCATCTGCACGCCACCTTCAATGGGGGCGGAACTCAGTAGCTTGACCTGTGCGCGAAGCCGGCTGCCCGAAGGAACAGGCGCCATGAACCGCACTTTGTTGAGTCCGTAGTTGATTCCCATCCGCACATCTTTGATGGCGATGGATCGATCAAAGAAACCGGCCAGCAGGGACAGGGTCATATACCCGTGTGCAATGGTCGTACCGAAGGGGCCTGCCTTGGCCCGCTCCGGATCGACGTGTATCCACTGGTGATCACCGGTCGCGTCTGCAAATTGATTGATGTTCTGCTGAGTGACGGTGAACCAGTCGGTCGTCGTGATGTCCTGCCCGACGAGAGCGATAAGTTCATCGAGGGTGTCAAATGTTTTCATAGTGGAGCTTTCCTGGAGTTCTGAATACGGTCACTTGAGTCTGGAACGGCCCTTCGGTGGGAGCGAAATGAATCGCACGACTGCTTTTTGCAGCACCCTGGGGGGTGGTACCACACCCTAGCCCAGCCACTTACAGATGTCCCGCCATTGCTCCAGATCACGCGCCACTCTGCCGGGCGCCACATCAAACAGGGTCAGACCTCGCGCGGCCAGGTGTACATAGTTCTGGGTTGGCCGCAGCATTCCCACTACGGGCAGGCCGAGACCCGCCACAAACTGCTGCAGTTGCTCTGAGGCAATGGTTCGTTCATCCACTCGCATCCCGACAATGCCCAGGGCGGGTTTGCCGTCCTTGCCCTGGTCCATGACCTGGTCCAGGAATGCCCGCGTGGCATATATGTCAAAAATGCTGGCTTGCAGAGGCACCAGCACCCTGTCCGCAATGCGCAGCACGTCCTTCAGCCGCTTGCCATGCAGGCCGGCAGGCGTATCCAGAACCACGTGGGTAGTCCCCTTGGGTGGGCGCACCACGTCGTCACGCGCCACATCCCATGCAGCAATGGGAACCGCGGCAGGCGGACGCAAGCCCAGCCAGAGGCGAGACGACTGCTGCTTATCGATGTCACCCAGCATGACCGAGTGGCCCTGCGTCGCAAAATAGCCTGCGACGTTGGTGGCAAGTGTGGATTTACCCACGCCGCCCTTTGGATTGGCGATAACTATCACCGGCATTGGACCGCCTTCTTGAAATGTTTGAGCGGGATTCTGCACACCCGCCTTGCTTTCCAGTATGTTAGCGGCATGCATAACCCTTCCAGCTGGATGTTCTTCAGCCTTGTCTTCCTGGGCGCTGCCGTCATTGCTGTCCCGCTTTTTTCCCGTTTGGGAATGGGCTCCATCATGGGATATCTGGCTGCCGGGATTGTGATCGGGCCCCATGCGCTGGCACTGGTGAGCGACGTCCAGGACACGCTGCATTTCGCAGAGTTCGGTGTGGTGATGATGCTTTTCCTGGTCGGCCTGGAACTGGAGCCCCGCCGGCTTTGGGCACTGCGACGTCCCATTTTCGGTTGGGGATCGATTCAGGTGGCAGGCTGTGCTGCCGTGATGACCGGAGCAGCTGTAGGAGTATTCGGCGTTCCCTGGCAAATCGCACTGGCCGCAGCCCTGGGTCTGGCGCTTTCTTCGACCGCCAGCGCGCTGCAGGTCATCCAGGAGCGCAATCTCATGCGCACCACCAGCGGCGAAGCCGGGTTTTCAATCCTTTTGTTTCAGGACGTGGCGGCGATCCCCATACTGGCTCTGCTGCCTCTTCTGGGAAACACGCCTAACCAAAGTGGAGACGGCTGGACACACGCCCTGCGCGCGATCGGTGCCGTGGTCGCCATTCTGGCGAGTGGGCGTCTGCTGCTCAACCCATTTCTGCACTGGATTGCCCGCAGCGGCAGACAGGAAATCTTCACTGCAGCCTCCCTGTTGTTTGTAGTGGGGGTCTCAGCCTTCATGGAGGCAGTGGGCCTGTCGATGGCCTTGGGCGCTTTTCTTGCCGGCGTGGTGCTGGCTGACAGCGAATATCGCCACGAGCTTGAAACTGACATAGAACCCTTCAAGGGCTTGCTGCTCGGCTTGTTTTTCATGGCCGTAGGCATGAGCCTGGATCTCAATGTACTTCTGGATTCACCCCTCAAGGTGCTTGGCATCCTCGCCGGCTTCATGCTCATCAAATTTGCAGTCGTGGCCGGGCTGGCACGAGCCATGGGCCTGCCACGAGAAGAATGCCCCATCTTCACTCTGCTTCTGGCGCAAGGGGGAGAATTCGCGTTCGTGGTGTTTCAGACAGCCGTCGGCTCCCGAGTGTTCTCGGAAGCGACGGCCTCGCTGCTGACAGGCGCCGTGGTCCTGTCCATGCTGCTCACCCCCATCTTGCTGCTGCTGGCCGACCGTTGGGTGGTGCCACGCCTTGCACGACACCGGGTGCCATTGAATGAACTAGAGACCCCGGAGGCCGCACCGGTCATCATTGCCGGGTTCGGACGATATGGACAAATCATTGGCAGGACGCTCCTGGCCAATGGCATGAAAGTCACGGTGCTGGATCACGACGCCGAGCTGATCCAGCAAACCCGCCGATTTGACTACCGGGTGTTCTACGGTGACGCAACGCGATTGGACCTGCTGCGCACGGCTGGCGCCGCACAAGCCAAGGTACTCGTTGTCGCCATCGATGATCCCGAGCAAGCCTTGAAGATCATCGAGTTGGCACGCGAGCAATTTCCACAGTTGAAAATCGTCGCGCGCGCGCGAGATGTCACTCAGTGGCACGAGATCAAGGAGCGCGGCGTGAACTACGTTCAACGTGAGCTGTTCGAGAGCAGCCTGCTGTCCGCTAAAGACGTGATGCACGCGCTGGGAATGGACGATGACGAAGCCGCGGATCGTGTGCATAGCTTTCGAGAGCACAACCTGGGCCTGCTTGAACTCTCCCATCCGATCTATCGGGACGAAGAAGCTGTGCTGGCTCTGGCCCGGCGCGGCCGGCGGGAGTTGCAGGATCAAATGGCCGCTGACCGGGCAGCGCGGGTTGAACACGCAGCCAAGGAAAAACTGGAACCCCACGCTGATTCTCAGCGATTTGCTCCTCAAGATCCGCTGTGATCAACGTTCTGCCGTATGCCTAAAACATATCCCACACCAGCTTGATGCCGGTCAGAAACATGCCGACGTAGATCAATCGGTAGAAAAGCTTTTGATCGATCCGGCGGGCAATGCGAATGCCGATCCAAACCCCCAACGGGGCCAGCGGCAGAAGGACCAACGAAGTGAGCATGTTGCGCCAGTCCAACAAACCAAGCCAGGCATACGGAACCCACTTCGAGACATTGATCACGAAAAACAGATAGGCCATGGTCCCTGTGAAAACTACCGGTTTCAGTCCCAGGGGGATGACATAAGCGTTGAGCGGAGGCCCGCCCGCATGGGCGACAAAGCTCGTGAAGCCAGAGATGGTGGTCAGCACCGCCCCGACCCATCGCGCAGGAGGTTCGCCCCCGGCCTTTGGTTTGAACAACAGGCGTTGCGCCAGAAAAAGGAGCGTGAACACCCCTACCAAGCCAGCGACCCACTTGGCATCAAGCAGCTTGAACGAGAGCGTGCCGATGACGATACCCACCAGGGCCCAAGGCAACAGGAATTTCAAAAGCGATCGGTCGAAGTCCTTGCGAAACGCAGCCAGACCCAGGAGATCCATCAGCAAAAGAACGGGCATCAGAATGGCTGCCGCCTGCGGTACGCTGACGACCAGTGCCATCATGGGCACCGCCAACGAGCCAAAGCCTGCCCCAAAACCGCTTTTCCCTATGCCCAGCAGCAATACTGCCGGAACCGCTGCAGCATAAAACTGCCAGTCCGTGATGAATGGAAGGCTCAAGAAAAAACTCCCGCAGAGCGCGTATTAAGGACAGTATTCACAGCGCGCAACTGTACGCATATCAGCTCTTTCGCACAGCGATCATGCCTGTAGGCACAATACCGCCTCATGAACCTGCCCGATCCATCGCAACTCCCCTGGAGCTCTCACCTGAATACTACGTTGGAGCTGGCAGCGACGCTCGCATTTGCGCTCTCGGGGGTGATCGAAGCGGGGCGCAAGCGGCTGGATGCGGTAGGGGTCTGTGTGGTGGCCTTCGCTGCTGCATTTGGCGGCGGAACATTACGGGATCTGCTGCTCGATCAGCGGCCATTTTTCTGGGTGCGCCATATTGAGTTTCTATGGGCCACGCTGGCGGTATGCGTGTTGGCCATGTTCTTCATGCGCCAGCGCCACCTGAAACTCACCGAACGAGCGATTTTGTGGCCGGATGCGATTGGCTTGGGACTTTTTACGGCCGTCGGTGTGGATCTGAGTGTGAGCCTGCAGCAACCTGCGTTGATAGCAGTGCTGATGGGTGTGACGACCAGTTGCTTCGGCGGCGTACTGCGCGATGTGCTGTGCAATGAGATTCCGAAGGCCTTGAGCGACCATCGCCCTTATGCCCTTTGGGCGTTTGTGGGCGGCTGGCTCCATTTGTTGCTGTTAGATGTGGGTAGCCCCGCCTGGCTTGCCCTGAGCACCACTGTGGCGGTCACCGCCGGACTGCGCATGTTGTCGGTGCACCACGGCTGGCAATTACCGGTTTGGCGGAGTTGATCGATCGGCGGGACTACGTTGTCCTTGCAGCTCATCCACCAGTTGATTCAGCCTGTAGCTCTCCGCCTCGAAGCCTTTGATCGTCGCGGCAAGAGAGGCAAGGTATTTGCCCACATCGACAAAGCGCTGATCTCTTCCCGAAATACCATTTAGCATCTCCACCCTCGGGCATCCCATGGCCTCGCGATAGACGCTTTCGTAACGATCCGCAGCATGTCGAAGATCGACCTTCTCCCGGATCCAATCGGTCACCTGTCGAACGCCTGCTGCGTCGTATTTTCTGATTTCCTTGCAGAGAAAATCCGCATTCAACCGCTCCTTGCGCAGAGAACTGGAGCCAAAGCGCCCAAACATGCCGGCCATGTTTTCCGGCCGAATCATTTCCGCCACACCGGACTCGTCGCAGATGATGACCGCGTTACCCACGGACATGGCCTCGATTGCGCACCGGCCTGCTGAAAAGACAATGTCATAGTTCGGCAGCACTTCCTGCGGATTATTGATGGGGTTTCCTGCTCGCAGCCCATATAAATCCAGCCTTTTCATGCCGGCCAGGTTGCAGGCTTCAGCGACCGACCTCACCAGTGTGCTGTTCTTACCGATACTATTGCCGAATATGGCTGCAGCAACGGGAATTCTGTTTATTTGCTGCTTGACCTCGAATTTCTCAAGGTCTACAAAATTAGGAATAATGGATATATCTTCCCGTTTGACTGCGCAGCTATTTGAAATATGCTCGCGAGTCAACTCACCAACAGCCACATATTTTTTTATATTTGAGAATACGGGCGGAGTTTCCATCCAGGGGAACCAGCCATGGCATACATAAATGGCAGGCGTATCATGGAAATACGCCATGGCGGCCATAGCCTCCAGATGGTGCTGACCATGAATGATGTCCGGGGCATTTCCTATGGCATCCAGATTGGACACCACTGGTATGCATGCCTGCTTGAGTTCTTTCTCGATCTGTCCCAGCTTCGTGCTGAACGCCATAGGAAAATGGCCTCGACGGCGAAACTCCTTCGCCAAATCAAGAATGACCATTTCCGACCCACCTCTAATATCAAGCGTATTATTGGTGAAGAGAATATTCAAGCGTTTCTCAGCACTCACATCTTCCCCCAGCAAAAGTTATTCCAACTCTCGGGAGCGGTGAATAGCAGAATCTCCGCGCGGCATTCACCGCGCGGAGACTAATTCACACCTTCTCGAGAATCACCGCGATGCCCTGGCCCACTCCGATGCACATGGTGCACAGTGCGTAGCGCCCACCTTGTGAGTGCAGGCGGTTCACGGCGGTAGTGGCCAAACGCGCGCCAGAAGCCCCGAGAGGATGCCCCAGAGCGATTGCGCCGCCCCAGGCGTTGACGCGCTCGTCTTCGTCTTTCAGGCCCAACATGCGCAGCACTGCAAGGCCTTGTGCGGCAAAGGCTTCGTTGAGTTCGATCACGTCGATCTGGTCCATGGTCAGGCCCGTCAGCGCCAAGACTTTCTCGGTCGCAGGCGCAGGACCAATACCCATCACGCGTGGTGCGACACCCGCAGTAGCCATGCCCACCACGCGCGCCTTGGGTGTCAGGCCGTATTTGGCAGCACTGGACTCGTCCGCCAGCAGCAAAGCGCAGGCACCGTCATTGACGCCGCTGGCATTGCCAGCAGTCACCGTACCGTCAGGGCGAACCACACCTTTGAGGGCGGCCAGCTTTTCGAGGCTGGTTTCGCGAGGATGCTCATCTTTGTCGACGATCAGCGGATCGCCTTTTTTCTGCGCAATGCTCACGGGCGTGATTTCCCGCGCCAGGTGGCCGGCCTTTTGAGCTGCCACGGCGCGCAGTTGGCTGTTCATGGCCATCTTGTCCTGGGCTTCGCGCTCGATTTTGTAGTCGGTAGCCACGTTTTCGGCCGTCTCAGGCATGGAATCCACACCGTATTTGGCCTTCATCAATTTGTTGACAAAGCGCCAGCCGATGGTGGTGTCGTAGACCGCGTTGGCGCGGCTGAAGGCGGTTTCTGCCTTGGGCATGACAAAGGGGGCGCGGCTCATGCTTTCCACGCCACCCGCGATCATCATCAGCGCCTCTCCGGCCTTGATGGCGCGTGCAGCAGTGCCCACCGCATCCAGACCTGAGCCGCACAGACGGTTGATCGTGGCGCCAGGCACCTCAATAGGCAGGCCGGCGAGCAGGCTGCTCATGTGCGCCACGTTGCGGTTGTCTTCGCCCGCCTGGTTCGCACAGCCATAGATCACGTCCTGCACTGCTTGCCAATCCACATTGGGGTTGCGCTCCATCAGTGCCTTCAGGGGGATGGCGCCCAGATCGTCTGTGCGGACGCTGCTCAGGGAGCCGCCATAGCGACCAAAAGGGGTACGGATAGCGTCACAGATGAAGGCTTGTTTCACGGAAAAATTCTCCTCTTTGGAACAATTGACTAGGAATTCTCTTGAAAACACTTCGCCGATACCGGCCGCAATGACCTGGCGCCGCGAGGGGTTTTGAAGGGAATTCCTACGGGCTCAACCGACGATGTTATGCGATTGTGCGTTCATCCGCCGGCGCCGCGTGCTACGCTTGCCGCCCATGTTCAATCCCAGCCAAGCCGACGTTCGCCGCTTTTTTTGCGGCGCCTGGGCCAAATCCCGGGCCGCTCAACCCATGGAAGCCATCGAAACGCTGGCTTCGGGGTGGATGGCCGAACACCCTGAATGGCACCCCGATTTCGCTGACGCCGAGGCCGCTGTAGCGCGCAATTACGGCGACGGAGCCGTGGGCGGCAACCCTTTTTTGCACCTCTCCATGCACCTGGCCATCAGTGAGCAGTGCAGCATTGACCAGCCACGAGGCATCAGGCAGGCAGTAGAGCTGCTCGCGGCCAGACGAGGTAGCCTGCATGAAGCCCACCATGAAGTCATGGAATGCCTGGGTCAAATGCTGGCCGACGCTCAAAGTCGCCGCCAGGCGCCCGACGGCGATGCCTACGTGGCAAGTGTGCAGCGCCGCGCCACACAGTCACCCAAATAATCACGCCCATGGCAAGATAGGGTGGTTAGAGTCATGCGCCTGCGTGATTCAGTCGAGCAAAAATACAACTGGTAAACCCTTTCATGAGCGCCTCAAAAGAATCTGCGGAGCCAGTGCGCGCGCCGCATCAGCCTATCGAAGGCTATTACCGTACCGAAGAAGAACGTGCAGGCTTTCTGCGCGAGATTTTCGACAGTACTGCGTCTGACTATGACCGAGTGGAGCGCACACTGGCCCTGGGGAGCGGCCCCTGGTATCGGCGCCGGGCACTCGAACGTGCGGGCCTCGCGCCAGGCATGCGGGTGGTGGACGTGGGCTTTGGGACAGGGCTGGTGGCCACGCAGGCCATCAGCATCATAGGCAGCCCCGATTTGCTGACGGGCGTTGACCCGAGCCCCGCCATGATGGGTGCCAGCCCCCTGGCCTCCAAGGTCAAGCTGGTCGAAGGCAAAGCTGAAAGCATCCCCCTTCCAGATGCCAGCGCCGACTTCATCAGCATGGGCTATGCACTTCGCCATATCAGCGACTTGAGCGCCGCGTTCAGCGAGTTTCATCGCGTGCTCAAGCCAGGTGGCCGCCTGTGTGTACTGGAAATCACCAAACCCGAAAGCGGGCTGGGAACGGTCCTCTTGAAAGGCTACATGCGCGGTTGGGTACCCCTCGTAGCCAAGCTGCGGGGAGCCGGTGCCCACACACCGCGCATCTGGCGCTACTACTGGGACAGCATCGAAGCCTGCGCCCCGCCGGCCCGCATCATGGAAACCATGAACGCAGCCGGGCTGGAAAATGTCAACCGGTACGTGGAGCTGGGTATTTTTTCCGAGTACCGAGCTCGCAAGCCGCTTTAATACCTGTGGCCTGATTCTGCGCAGTTCATCCAATAAAGCAGCACCATGAACGGCGGGGAACCCACTGTCCACCCCTCGAGCCGGCGCAGCTTTACAGCCGCGCTAGCTCTGGCTCCTCTGATTTCTGCCTGCGCCTTGTTGCCACGCCCCCTCAAAACACCCATGGATAGCCAGATGGAGCGTGCGGACCCCGCACGCCGTTCCGATACGCTGATTGTTTTGCTCCCTGGGGCCTATGACACGCCGAGGGACTTCGTAGAACAAGGGTTTGTCCAAGCCTTGCGCGAGCGAAACCTGCCCGTCGACCTGCAACTCGTAGATGCCCACACAGGCTACTACACGGCTCAGCAAATCGTGCAGCGCCTGCATGATGAAGTCGTGGCTCCAGCGCGTACCCTGGGCTATAAACGCATATGGATGGCGGGTATTTCCTTGGGCGGCTATGGGTCTCTTCTGTTTGCCCGGGAGCACGCTGAGCTGATCGAAGGTGTGTTCGTCATGGCACCCTTTTTGGGGCGACGAGACCTGCCGGCGGCCATCCACGACGCCGGGGGCCTGCGCTCATGGAATGGGGAGTTGCCTAATGCCGACACGCATGATCTCGCGCTCTGGCAATGGCTGCGTGCGCACGCCAGCTCTTCTGACAAGCGTCTGCCGCTTTACCTTGGCTATGGCGATACCGACCGCTTCGCTTTCAGCCACCGGTTGCTGGCAGCAGCACTGCCTCCCGAACAGGTGTTCGTAACCCCGGGCGGTCACCAATGGGCGCCATGGCTGGTTCTTTGGCAACGCTTTCTTGATTTGCGACCCTGGGAATGACTGATTGAATCAAGGCCAGTTCCGCTTTAGGATGTGCGCACACGATCAGCACCCATTCAGGAAAGAAGGCCTTGCATGAAAACCTTGGTCGATCAACTGGCAAACTACGCTGCCTACCACCGGGAAAGGCGCAACATTGCCACGCATTTTGTGGGCATCCCCATGATCGTCCTGGCTGTTCAGGTGTTGCTTGCGCGTCCAGCGTGGATGCTGGGGCCCGTTCCACTGACACCTGCCCTCTTGCTCAGCGTGGCGGTGGCTCTCTACTACCTTAGGCTCGACAGGCCCCTGGGCTGGTTGATGGCCGCATGGCTTTTCCTGGGCCTGCTGGTGGCCGAAGCAGCAGCTAGCCAATCCATCGCCACATGGCTCGGGGTCGGCATCGGCTTATTTCTATTGGGCTGGGTCATTCAATTTGTCGGCCATATCTTCGAAGGGCGTAAACCGGCTTTTGTGGATGACATCATGGGCTTGCTGATCGGCCCGTTGTTCGTTGCGGCTGAACTGCTTTTTCTGCTGGGGTTTCGCCGTGCCCTTCAGGACGAAATCGAAACGCGCGTCGGCCCCACGCGCCTGGGACCAGTAACCGCTGCCCACTGAGCCGCCGGCCTGCCCTGCCCCAGTCCCGTCTACAGGCTGATCGCCAGGAACTTGGTTCCAACGACGGGGTTGTAGCTGACTGCTGGCGCAGGCTCAAATCCCAAGGACTCATAAAGCTGCTGCGCAGCCGCAAACTCAGGCAGCACATCCAGGGACATCTTCACGTAGCCCGCAGACCGAGCCTCCTGAATCATTTTTTCCACCAGATGCCGACCAATGTGCTGGCCTCTGCCAGCAGGGCGAACGTAGACGCGCTTGAGCTCACAGTGGCCACTGCCAACTGCGCGCAGTGCCGCACAGCCCACCACCGCATCTTGTTGCCAAGCAAGAATAATTCGCCCGTCGGGCTCCGCATACTTTCCGGGGAGCTGTGCAAACTCAGCCTCGTAATCCTGAAAATCGAGGCTGACCGTCGGACTGGCCACATACTCGCGAAAGATTTCGATGACTTTCTGAAGGTCAGCAGGAAAACGCGCGGAACGGATCTCGGTCACGATGTTCATTTTTTAGCTTGTGACAACCCATTATCGCCCCCCGGACTGCAACATAGGCGCCCTACCTGCCGAGGCAAAAATCCGGCCCTGCAAGCCCCTCCGGGATCCTGAGAGTAGTACAAACAGACTCAACCAAAGCACAATGTAAGGTATGCAGCTCAACTTCATCCAAAACAGCTCCATCGCCTCGCTTTCGGGCCAGACCCTGCCAGTCATAGACCCTTCCGACGGCCAGACTATCGATGAAATTCAGCGCAGCAACGAGCGCGACGTCGATGTTGCTGTACGCGCTGCGCGCCAGTGCTACGAAGGCCCCTGGAGCGCACTTCCCGCAGCCTCGAGAGGCCGCCTTCTCATGGCGCTGTCAAACAAGGTTCTGGAGCACGCGGATGAATTGGCCGCGCTTGAGCAACGAGACTGCGGAAAACCCACCACGCAGGCCCGCGCAGACGCCGCAGCGCTGGCCCGCTACTTTGAGTTCTACGCGGGCGCCTGCGACAAACTGCATGGCGAAACCCTGCCCTACCAGGCTGGCTACAGCGTCTTCACCTGGCGTGAACCGCACGGTGTCACGGGTCATATCATCCCCTGGAACTACCCTATGCAGATCTTCGGCCGAAGCGTGGGTGGTGCGCTCGCTGCGGGCAATTGCTGCGTCGTGAAGCCATCGGAAGATGCGTGCCTGAGCGTGATCCGAGTGGCGCAACTGGCGGCGGAGGTAGGCTTTCCAGCAGGCGCCATCAATATCGTGACCGGGTATGGACACGAGGTCGGCGACGCATTGGCACGCCACCCTGGAATTGACCACATCAGCTTTACCGGAAGCCCCAACGTGGGCACCCTGATTCAGCAAGCCGCAGCCGAGCGGCACTGCCCGGTCACTCTGGAGCTCGGTGGGAAAAGCCCTCAGATCATCTTCGCCGACGCTGATCTGGACGCCGCCCTTCCCGTCGTGATCAACGCCATCGTGCAAAACGCCGGCCAGACCTGCTCGGCGGGTTCACGTGTGCTGATTGAGCAGGCCATCTATGAAAAAATGCTCGGCCGTCTGTGCCAGGCCTTCGAAGCGCTTCGCGTAGGTCCGGCAGCGATGGATCTGGACGTGGGCCCGCTGATCCGCCAGACGCAGCAACAACGCGTATGGGATTTTCTGAGCGATGCCCAGGCCGCCGGCATTCCGCTGGTAGCCCAGGGAACCATCGTGGAACAAGCACCGGAAGCAGGCTTTTACCAGGCGCCGGTCCTGCTGGCGGATGTTCCAGTCAACCACAGGCTTGCGCAAGATGAAGTATTCGGCCCTGTGCTTTCAGCCATGCCGTTCAACGACGAAGATCATGCAGTAGAGCTGGCCAATGCCACCCGCTTTGGGCTGGTTGCCGGGGTCTGGACTGCAAACGGCGCGCGCCAGTTTCGCATGGCCCGCAGGGTCCGGAGCGGGCAGGTGTTCATCAACAACTACGGGGCGGGGGGCGGCGTGGAATTGCCATTTGGCGGCGTCAAATCGTCTGGCTACGGGCGCGAGAAGGGATTCGAAGCGCTGCACGGCTTCACAACCTTGAAAACTGTGGCCGTCAAGCACGGCAGCAGCTAAAAACACCATCGCCGACTTGTCCAACCTTCAAACCGCGTAATCTCGTTATCCTGCGTCTATCCAGACAACACCCAAGGCCAAGATCGTGCGCGTTTCAGGAAAATCCATCATCGTCACTGGAGCAGGTGGCGGCATCGGTGAAGGCATTGCTCGCAGGCTTGCTGAAGAAGGCGCCCGCGTGATCGTCAACGACGTCAACCCCCAATCAGGCGAACAGGTCGCCCTGAGCATTCTCGCAGCGGGTGGCCAGGCCGCTTTCGTCGCCGCAGATGTCACTCAGGGGACACAGATGCAGGCCCTGGTCGCCGCCACCATCGCTCAGTACGGCCAGCTTGACGGCATGGTCAATAACGCGGGCTGGACACACCGCAACCGGCCCCTGCTGGAAGTCAGCGAAGCTGAATTCGACAAGGTCTATGCGGTGAACATGAAGAGCATCTACTGGAGCGCCATCCATGCGGTTCCTGCCCTTAAAAAAAACGGTGGCGGCAGCATCATCAACATCGCGAGCACCGCAGGCATCAGGCCACGGCCAGGCCTGACCTGGTACAACGGCAGCAAGGCTGCGGTCATAGTCACATCCAAATCCATGGCTGCCGAACTCGGTCCCGACAACATTCGGGTCAACTGCATCAACCCGGTGTTCAACCCCGACACCGGTCTTTCCGCCGAATTTGCTGGTGGCACGCTGGATGAAGCGCGGCGTGAGAAATTTCTGTCCACCATACCCCTTGGTCGCTTTTCCACCGCACTTGATGTGGCCAATGCAGCGCTCTACCTCTTGAGCGATGAAGCGGCTTTCATCAGCGGCGCCTGCATTGAGGTGGATGGCGCGCGTTGCGTTTAGCGTTTAGGGGGTTAGGTTTTTGCGGTATGCCCATGGTCTCATAACCATCGCGCCAACTGCTCTACATCTTCAGGAAACAGCTGTCCTTTTTCGGTCTGCGCCACACGCCCATCCTTGCCGATCACAATAGTGACAGGCAGGCCGTCGGGCTTGGGGTAGAAACGAGCAACCTCAGGACTCATCCAGGCAGAGGGGAAGGTATAGGCCTTTTTCTTCAGGTAAGAAACAGCTTCTTCAGGCTTTTTGTCGATAGACAAGCCAAGCATCTGCAAGCCTCGAGCGCGTTGAGCATCCCATAGCTTTTGCATCTCGGGGCTCTGAAGCGCGCAAAAAGGACACCAACTGGCCCACCAATACAGCACCAACACCTTCCCATTCACCTGCGCGGGCTCAAAGCGTCCACCGTCCAACAGCGGTATCGAACCAAGTCGGAAAACCGATCCTTCTGCCGGCATAGGGGGCACAACAGGTTTTTGTCCCTGTACCGCCAGCGACGGAGCTGCAAGGCACGCTCCCTGGACAAAGCGACGACGAGAAAGGGACATGGCAGGTTTTCAATGTGACGAATCAGAGCAATATTACCTCCGGGGAAACCAGATGTCCTGGCTGCTGACGTGCAAATGCACAGTCGGGGATAATTAAGCTCATATGGCTGAACGCGTGATCCCTTTGATCGACCAGCGCAGCCGGCCCCTCGTAGTGCCGCGCGCGGCACAGCCGTTTCCGGCACCTGGGCAATTGGTCGACTCGCGGGGCCGCCCCCTTCGTGATCTGCGCATCAGCGTGACGGACCGGTGCAATTTCCGCTGCAGCTACTGCATGCCCAAAGAGGTGTTCGACAAGGACTACCAGTACCTGCCTCACGCCAGCCTTCTGAGCTTCGAAGAGATCACCCGCTTGGCCCGGCTGTTTGTGGGACATGGGGTGCGCAAGCTCCGGCTGACTGGTGGAGAGCCGCTTCTGCGCAAAGGCCTGGAAACTCTGATCGGGCAATTGTCCGCATTGCAGACTGTGGACGGTGAGCCCCTGGACATCACACTAACCACCAACGGCACCCTGCTCCGTAAAAAAGCCGGCGCTTTGAAGGCTGCCGGTTTGAAGCGGGTCACCATCAGCCTGGATGCGCTGGACGACAACATCTTTCGCCGTATGAACGATGTCGATTTCCCGGTAGCCGATGTACTTGCAGGTATCGAAGCCGCCAGCGCCGCAGGACTAGAGCAGATCAAGGTGAACATGGTGGTCAAGCGCGGCACCAATGATCATGAGATTTTGCCCATGGCGCGCCATTTTCGGGGCACGGGCATTACGCTGCGCTTCATTGAGTACATGGACGTTGGCGCCACCAACGGTTGGCGGATGGATGAGGTGCTGCCCTCCGCGGAGGTCATCAGCCGGCTTCAACCAGAGTTTGCCCTGGTCCCGCTGGACCCGAACGCCCGTGGGGAAACCGCCGAACGTTGGGGCTACGTGGGCCAAGATGGCAAGCACGACCCGGCCCTGGGAGAAATCGGCGTGATCAGCAGCGTCACACATGCTTTCTGCGGCGATTGCAATCGCGCCCGGCTTTCCACTGAGGGCAGCGTATACCTGTGCCTATTTGCCAGCCAGGGCTACGACCTGCGTTCCATGCTGCGTGGCGGCGCCAGTGATGAGCAAATCCAGGAGGCCATTGCGGCCATCTGGCAAGGCCGCACCGACCGCTACAGCGAGCTGCGCGCCAGCCTGCCTGACCATTCAGGCCCCAGAACAGCCAGGCGAGTGGAGATGAGTTACATCGGCGGTTAGGTTTTCACAAGCGTGCGTTCGTCAGCCGATTACCGTTTGCCGCAAGCGCTGAAGCAGAAGTTTTAAATGCATATGAAGAGCACTGCGCAAATCGCAGCCGAGCTGCAGGGCTATGACCCCCAATCGCTGACCACCGAGCGCGTGAGCGCATTCTTGAACGAGTTGGTGGCGCCGGTCACAGGAACTGAAAACGTTGCCTTGTTCGACGCACTCGGTCGTGTGCTGGCCGAAGACATCATCTCCCCAGTGAGTGTGCCACCGCACGACAACTCCGCCATGGACGGCTTCGCCTTCAACGGGGCACAGTTGCAGCCTGGTTTGCCTCTTCAGCTTCGGGTGGTGGGTACGGCCTTGGCTGGAAGAGCGTGGCAGGGCGTTGTAGGTGCTGGCGAGTGCGTCAAAATCATGACGGGTGCAGTCATGCCTGCAGGTCTGGATACCGTCGTGCCCCTGGAATTCGCGCTGATCCAAGGCGACACCGTCAGCATTCCTGTGAATGTCCTCAAGAGCGGTGACAACCGCCGGCATCTCGGTGAAGACCTCATGGCCGGGCACACTGCGCTCGCTCAGGGTGAACGCCTGGGCCCTGCCGCACTGGGCTTACTGGCCAGCCTGGGTTTAAGCCAAGTACGTGTTCACCGGCGCGTCCGGGTCGCCTACTTCTCCACCGGGGACGAAATTCTCTCTGCGGGCGAGTCTCCGCGTGAAGGCGCTGTCTACGACAGCAACCGATACACGGTCATTGGCATGCTCAAGCAATTGGGCTGCGAGGTAGTCGACCTCGGCGTCGTCCGGGATGAACCTGCACTGCTGGAGAACGCACTCCTTCAGGCGGCCGCCCGCGCAGACGCCATCATCACCAGTGGCGGAGTCAGTGCGGGCGAAGCCGATCACACGCGTGCCCTGATGCAAAAACTCGGCGACATGGCCTTCTGGCGCGTAGCCATGAGACCTGGTCGTCCAATGGCCGTGGGACGTATCTCAACACCTCCTGGCGACGCGAAAAGCAATGAAGGCTCGCCACTGCCCAAGCCCAGTGCCGTGCTGTTTGGCCTTCCTGGCAATCCAGTTGCCGTCATGGTCACCTTCATCGCATTCGTGCGCCCGGCCCTGCTGCGCATGATGGGAGCTTCTACTAGGCCTCAAGTCATGCTAAGGGCCGTCAGTGAAAGTCCCATTCGTAAAAAACCCGGCCGCACCGAATATCAGCGCTGTATCGTCACGCCAAGTGCTGATGGTCAACTCACTGTGAGAATCACCGGCAACCAAGGCTCCGGAGTGCTCTCATCCATGGTGCAGGCGAACGGCCTGCTCGTGCTGGCGCATGGGCAGCAGGATGTAGCGGCGGGTGATGAGGTCAGTGTTTTGATGCTGAACGAGATCTAGTATCCTGACTATTCTGAAGCTGCTTGAGAGAGGCGCCGGATAGCAGTGCTGCCTGCGATCAAAGCTAGGCACTTCTACCGTCAGATTCAGTAGAGACCGTCCCCAGCAGGTGCTCGGCAGCACGCGCGATATGCGAGCGCATCAACGACTCTGCCAACTCCCCGTCGCGCGCCTTGATGGCACGGACGAGTTGCCAATGTTCCGCGTAGGCCTGGCTTTTGCGCTCCAACATCGCACCAGAGCGCCTGCGGTACATGCGCAGCAAGTGATACAGGTCGCCGCATAGCGTATCGGTGATACGGCGATTGCGGCTGGCCAGAACAATGCGTTCGTGGAGGTCGAAGCGCTTAGGCTCGTCATCCCCCTCCTTGTAGGCCAGGATGCGCTGACGATCCAGTTCCAGCTCTTTCTCCAGCTCAAGAATCTCGTCTTCAGTCATTCGCTCAGCCGCGAGGCGGCAAGCGAGGCCCTCAAGCGCCATGCGCATCTCAAACAACTCCTGCACGCCCTCCCGGGTGAGCGTCACCACGCGTGCCTTGAGATAGGGTTCACGCGTGACGAGTTGCAAGCCTTGCAAACGCCGAACAGCCTCTCGTACGGGCCCTCGGCTGACACTGAACTCTTGTGCTATCACCGCCTCGTTAATCGGATCGCCAGGGCCTAACTGGCCCTTGTGGATTCGCTCCAACAGCTTAGCCAGAATGCCCTCGGCCAGCGGCACACCACTGGCCGAGACCAAGGATTCAGATGGAACGTGAAGCGTCACGGGTATCAGTAATTTTTTCTTAGAAAGCTGCCTCATGCATCTGGAGAGGAGAGCGCATCACTCAGCACGTACATCGAAGTGTATGACACCTCCTTTCTGATGTTTTGCCCGTACCCGGATCGGCTTGTATAGACCAGCCAGACTCTCCCCCGCCATGCAACGCTGGGCTGCGGAAGTGAAGGCTAGCAACATTACTCTGGAGTAATGCGGACAGGAAAGACCGTACGCAAACCCGCCGAGGTGCGACGGCAGTAAAGAGAGCAACAAAAACAACAATCCCGGCAAATGGCCGGGATTGTTGTTTCCAGAATATCGGGGTGCTTGTCCGCCCCGAAGTAGCCTGCTTACTTGCGCATCAGCACCTTCAACGCGTTCTGCAAGCGCCGCGCTGCAGCTTCATCATGCGGCGCGGCCAGCACCTTGCCCGCGTCGGCCGCCCAGGTCTCGGCAGGGCCCGGCTCATTGCGGCGCGTCAGAAGCTGAAGCTGCAGAGCACGGCGAGCATCCAGTTGCTCAGCTGGCGTTGGCACCTCAGCAGCCATTTCCAAGCGCAACAAAGGCTCGGACGAGTTGCCTTGGGGTGCAGCCTGCAGCGCTTGCGCCCAGGCACCGCGTGTGCCGCCACTTACGCTACGGCCAAGCTCCTGAGAGCTAGGCAACTGATCGGCCTGGCGTGCAGACCATGCACTCAGCAATTGAGTCAGCGTTTCACCGTGTGCTTGTGCAGCCAACTTGCGCAATTGAGCCTGCGCGTGCTCCATGGCGTCGCGCTGGGCACGGAAGGCCGCGTCTCCCAGGCGTGGCCCGCGCTCGGGACGGTCGTTGAACCGACCACCCCGATCACCAAACCCACCGGGACCACCTGGGCCACGCGCGTCTCGCCCAAAACCACCCTTGGCGGGGCCGCCCTGTCGATCGCCTGGGCGGCCTTCGCGGCGATCACCAAATTTGCCGCCGCGAGCAGGTGCAGCTGGCTCGATTTTCCGAGCACCAGGACGGTCGTCTCCGCGCATCGCGACCAAGGGCTTGGCTGGTTTCGGTGGTGCCACCGGAGCAGGCGCAGCCTCGGACTCGGGCGCAGCATCCCCCGAAGGAGCATCACCGGGTTGGGCATCAGAGTCGGGAGCAGTTTCAGCGGCTGTCGCAGGTGCACCTGCAGCGGCGGGTGCGCTTGCAGCGGCCAGGACCTCACCACGTGTGGCAGCTTCCAACTGTGCAAGAGCAGCGCGAATGCGTTGGCCATCGCCACTGGCATTGGCTGCCTCCAAAGCTTTGGCTGCGTCGAGCACAGCGCGGTCATGGGCACTCATGGCCGCACTGGCTTGCTCGCGCTGCTGAGTCTTGCGGTTGAACGCCTCATCAATTGGCTTACGGAAAGCGTCCCAGAGCTTTTGCTCAAATCGGCGATCCAGTGGCACCGTTTGCGCCTCAGCTTGCCAGCGTTGTTGCAGAGACTTCACCGCATCCACACGCAGCATGGGCGCGGAACCCAGTGCCTCTGCTTCAGCGATCATGGCCTGACGGCGTTCGGTGCTGAGCTTCTGAGCGTTCTCAAGGGAAGCTGCAGCCGTGTGAATGGCTTCTTTCCACTGAGGTTGCAGTTCGGCGAATGCCTTCTCGGCCAGATGGCCAGCATTGCGCCACCGCTCGGAGAACTGGTGCAGTTGGCGGTTAACGGATTTCCAATCAGCGTCGTCGCCGGCGCCCACGTTCTTCGCGCCCCAAGCTTTGACTTCCTCAATCAGCGCCAGGCGCTCAGCCTTGTGCGCCGCGGCTTCCGCACGCACGGTGGTCAGCCATTGCTCAACGAACTTGTGGGCTTCGCTGCAAGCGCGGTCAAAACGCTTCCACAGACCGTGGTTAGGTGCGCCACCTTGATCGGTAGCTTTCCATTCTTCACGCAGTTTGCGAATGGTCTCCTGCAGTTTGCGCCCACCCATCGCTGGCACAACTTCAAACGCTTCAGCTGCTGGCGAGGCAGCTTTCTCAGCTGTCTTTTCAACCGGTTTTTCGCTGGGCGTTTCATTGCCTTCCGCAACGGATTCCTGAGCGAAGTCGTCGGCAGGTGCTGCGTTTTCTGCCGCATTGTCTGTAGAGCTCGCCTCTACTTCAGCTACGACAGTGTCTACTGGAGCTGCTGGATCGGTCTGCGCAACTGCAGGCGCCTCAGCGGCGGCTTGATCCGCAGCTTCTGCGTTCTGCTCAGTCGCAGGGTCGGCTTCTGCCTGAGGCTCTGCGGCGGCAGGCCGTGGGCCTTTGAGCTTGCGCTTGACCAACAGGGCTTCAGCTTTGGCCACCAACTGCTCACGCACCTTGTCGGCACTCCAGCGCTGCCAGCCTTCAAGCTCGCCTGCGGAAACCAGCGCGCTGTGCACACGGGCCTCCAACGCGTCATCGATCAGTCGGCCATGGGCTTTCAGTGACTGTCGCAGGGCGGCCGTCGCGCTGTGTGTGTTTTTGGTATTGCCACTGCTCACAGCTTGCTCAAGCAGCATGACGCCCGCTTCAACCGCTTTGGACGCTGCCGCGCGTTGTTCGGGCGCAACAGCAGGCTTAGGCTGACGCTCTGGCTTGTCGATAGCGGCAGTTGGCGCGGATTCGCCGCGTTCTGCACGCAGTTCGTCTGCCCAAACAGGCACTGCCGGTAGCGTCGCGCTCTTGTCCTCTGAAGCCAGGACTGCTTGAGCCAGCACAGCGCTGAATGCTTCCCAAACGGCGTTCAACTGACTTTGTGCAGATTCGAGCTGGGGCGGAAAACGTGCATCCACGCTGAGCCATTGGGAATCTTCGGGCAGCGCGCGCGCCTCGCCAAGCCAGCGTGCCACATCGGATTCAATACCCGGTTGCGCCGATTGGGCATCACGCCAAGGCTTGGTGGAGAGCAGCTCAATCCGCTGGGCCAGCAGCATGGCGGCTTCACGCTGGACCATCACGCGCTGCTGAAGATCTTCCACCGTCTTGATGCGCTCGACCAGATCTGCGCGCAGCAGTGACAACGGCTCTCTGGAAAGAGGTGCACCCGCTTTGGCTGCATCACGCTGCCACGCCAAAGCGTCAGCAATATTCAAGCGCGATGCCTTCAACAGGGCTTCAGCCTTGCTTGCCCATTCCGCAGCCACGGCCTCCTGGCCTTTGGCGCGGCGCATATCGTCAAGTTTTTCACGCAGGGCCTTGGCGGCACCTTTGTCCTTGCCGGAAAGCTCCTTGAACACCTCTTGCATCTGCTCGGCAGAAGGCTCAGTTGTCAGCCACTCGCGCACGCGCTGAGCACGCTCACCGGAAGTAGCGGCGGAGAAAACGCCGCCGGTGAGCGCATCAAGCGGATGCGCCTCAGGCGCTGGCTTGGGGGCAGCCTGCGGTTCTTCTGGCTGGTCTTTGTGATCGCGAGAAAAGGGAAACATAGGTCTAAAAAAAAGAGGAGCCGAAGCGGCTCGAACACGCTATTTTCGCCGGATTGCGCAAACCCGGGACAAAACCCTCAAACGGGCGATCAGCATCTACCTGTTTGGCGTCATATTTTGAGTGAAATTGGAGAGCTAAAGGCGCCCGCAAAAGAACCATTTTCGCAGTCCACATCTGATAATGCGCTTAAGGGGATACTGGATCGAATTGTGAGCACCATCAACATCTGCATCGGACATCTGCCATTCCCGGAAAATTTCGCAGGATACGTGGATTTGATGCTGTCTCCGGTGCCCTTGAACACCTGCTCAAGAACTATTCACGTACCCGACAACACCTTCGGCCCCTACGGCGACACCCTGTCAGAGTATGCCCAGCTGCTCTGGCTGCTGGATCACCTCGATGACATATTAGCCGGACATCGATTTCTGCGTGTCTTCCATTATCGACGCTTCATCGCACCCATAAGACCAGCCCAAGCGGCAAGTGCCCTCAATCAGCCATGGGCCATGGTCATTCAGGCCAACGAACTGGACCAATATGAATCGGCCTTTGATCGTTCCGAAGAATCTGAATTGATCAACACGCAAATGAGCTTCGATCAGGGCGTTCTTGGGCAATATGCTCAGGTTCATGTGCTCGAAGACATGGTGAACTTCGGGCGTTTTCTGGCGCAGGCTAAGGTGCTTCCTGGTCAACAGGTGCTGGGGTTCATGAACATGAAGACATTCATTCCATCGAGCAGCATCGCAACTTATGGCAAAGAGAACTTCCGAGCCATCTTCTCTGTCTTGCGGCGCGCTGCAGCGTTCATGGAGAGTCCGTACTATCAGCGTCGCGAAGGCTACCAGCGCCGGGCCATGGGTTTCCTGCTTGAAAGGCTGAACAGCTACCTGGTGCTGTTGCGCATGGCTCAAGGCAGGCTTGCAGCGACCCAGGGACAGAATATGGTCATTTCCGACGAACTAAGCATCTCGACGACTTCATGATCTCAGACACCACCGTTTCCGCCGATAAACCCTCTAGCATTTATGTAGCGGGCCATCAGGGCATGGTGGGCTCCGCCATCGTGCGGCGACTGCTGGCTGCGGGTTATCCCGCCGAGTGCATCATCACACGCACCCGGTCAGAACTTGATCTTACGGATCAGGCGGCGGTCCATGCCTTCCTGGAAACGGAGCGGCCCGAGCAGGTTTACCTGGCCGCAGCGAAGGTAGGAGGCATTCATGCTAACGACACCCTGCCCGCCGAATTCTTGTTTCAGAACTTGATGATAGGGACCAATGTCGTCCATGGGTCGTTTATCGCGGGAGTCAAAAAACTGCTGCTTCTGGGCAGCAGCTGCATCTACCCCCGGTTAGCCAACCAACCTATGGCCGAAGAAGCTCTTTTGACAGGCTCGCTGGAACCAACCAATGAGTCTTATGCCATCGCCAAGATCGCCGGCATCAAACTCTGTGAGAGTTACAACCGGCAATACGGAGGCAGCCACGGCATCGACTACCGCTGCCTCATGCCCACTAACCTCTATGGTCCAGGCGACAACTACCACCCCGAGAACGGACATGTCGTACCTGCGCTGATCCGGCGTTTTCACGAAGCAAAGCTCAATGGCGCGCCAGCGGTTGAGCTATGGGGTACCGGAACACCCAGGCGCGAGTTTCTCTATGTGGACGATCTCGCAGAAGCTTGCGTGCACGTCATGAATCTGGATGCGCAGGTATATATACAGCACACGCAACCGCGGCTGCGTCATTTGAACGTGGGTTTCGGCAAGGACATCAGCATCCTGGCCCTCGCAAAGCAAGTGGCCCACACCGTGGGCTTCCAAGGCCGCATAGAGCTAAACCCCGAACGACCGGACGGCACCCCTCGCAAGCTTCTGGACAGCACTCGCTTGAATGACCTGGGGTGGGTGCCCCGCATGGGCCTGGCAGAAGGACTGCGGCTGGCCTACGAAGACTTTCAGCAACGCGAAACCTGACTTATTTCGCGCTCAAATTCAACTCGGCATGAGGAGCCCACTTGGCCACCGCGCCTTGTCCGCCTGCGGCACTTGCTGCGGCTGCCACCCCTTCTGCAGCGGCCCCTGCAGTCCGTGCAGCGCCTAGAAACAGGCGCTCCGTCGGCAACTTCTGGCTGGCCAGGTAGTCCTTCACGGCCACACCACGCTGCAATGCCAACTGACGCATCGCGTCTTCGCCCACATTTATATGTGCCAGCAAGAGCGCTTCCATCTCCGCCACCGGAATGTCTTTGGTAAAGCCCAGGGCATTGCGCGGCTTGTTTGGAAGATCCGCACGTCGATACACCCGCCTGAGCAATACCGCATAGTCAGCGTCCGCCGTAGCAGACGCGGCGGGTGCAGCCCCGCTTGCGGCAGTCAAAGCCGCAGCGGCTTCAGCGGGAGCAGAAAGTCCGTCGGCGGGACGGCCGGATGCAGATGCAGATGCAGATGCGGAAGCGGAAGCACTGCCATCGCTGCGCCGTTCGGCTGCCACCAAGGCTTTGAGCCGCTCTCTCCTCCACGCTTGCCCTTCCTCCGACAACCTGGCCGTGCCGACCACCGTGAGCTTCAGGGCCGGCCGATCATTGAGCGCCTTGGCCACCTTGTCCAACCGAGCTCGCGTGTCGGTATCCAAGGCCGCACTACCCGGCGCAAATGAGACTTGAGCCAGATCATCACCGCCTGCCCCCCCGCCCAGTGCACGCGCCAAAAGCGTAAACGGAGCGGTAATCGCCCTGCCAATCAAGTTGACCACCGCTTTGAAAATAATGGGGCCCAGGCTGAACTGGGGATCATTCAATGAGCCGCTGATAGGCAGATCAAGATCAATCACGCCGTTGCTGTCCGCCAGTAGCGCTGTGGCCAGTTTGACCGGCAAACTGGTGGGCGCCCCCGCCACAGGTTCACTGAATTGCAGTTGGTTCAAAACCAGGCGATTCGTCGCCGTGAGGCGGCCATCCGGCTGCACGGTGTAGGACACATCCACACTTAGTTTGCCCCGTTCAATGCCATGGCCGGCGTACTTCACGGAATAAGGAGTCAGCGGCGGCAGTTCCAGGTCTTTCACCTTGCCTTTGATATCCAGTGCCAGGGGCTTGGCCAGTGGATTGAGCTTTCCTGTCACCTCGAGTGCTGCACTCCCCTCTGCACGGCCCACCACTTTGAGATCAGCCATTTGAGGCGCTCCGGCAGGCGCGACAGAAGAAAACGCACTCAAGCTGCCGTTCAGCTCAGTCAGGTCAGCGGAGTAATTAGGGCGAATCAAACGGTCTGAGAACAGCACCTTGCCGTTAACCAGTTGCACTGGCCCGAACACAATCACTGGAGCATTGGGATCATTGGCGTTGGCCCCGGAAAGCGGCGCTGATGCGGCAGTGGCAGCCGGCGTCTCGCCACCCGCAGAAAACTCCCCTGAAGCGGGCATGCCATTGGAGACTGAAGTCGTGCTTGTGGCCGCCGCGGCAACAGGCGCAGCGCCACTCTTGTCCGACTTCAGCAAGTCCTGCAAATTGATGCGGCCATTGGCATCGACGATGAGCCGCGCATAAAAGTCAGACAGCAGCGTATTCTTGACCTCCACCCTCGGAGCCCGTCCGGGCTCCAGTGCAACGTCCAGCCCTGCCAGCTTGAGCAGCTTCCAGCTTAATAATTCTTCACCCAGCGCACCAGGGCCGCTCGAACCCGTACCTGCTCGCCCCACAGATGGCGCCACCAGGGCCTGCGATGCGGCCAGTTCCCTCGAAGATGCGCTTGCCGGTGCCCCTGCCGTCGAGCTGGACACAGGCGGTGCCGCGCTGGTCACCGTACGGCCATTCAGAGTGCGAGTCTCGGTCACTGCCGCTGCCGCTGCCGGCGCAGCACCGGCATCCAGTATGACGTTGGGTCGGCTATGGGTTCTCAACTCTTCCAGTTGAGCGTCGCCGCTGAGCTTCAGACGGGGCCCCTGGGCTGTATCGCTGTAAGCCACCTGCCCTTTGAAGCTGGCATCGGCCCGCAAAATGTCCAGGTTGATGGCGTCATCAAAGTAAGGCTCAAAGGCGTGCACAGGCAAGCGCTGCGCATCTACCGCACCATTGGCCGTTATCGGCGTCAACCCCACGGTGCCGCGCCAGGAAATGGAACCAGGCTCAGCCCGCCCGGCTCCCAGTTGGGCCGACAAGTTCACGGGCATAGGTTTGCCGGAATCAAGGCTAAGCTGACGTACCTCCAGTTTGAGGCGGGTCAGTTCGGCTCTCACGGGGCGCACGGTGGCCGCATCGCGCCAACCCACGGTTCCGTCTTTCAGTGAAAACTCATCAATCGCGAACTTCCAGGGCGCGTCAGGCTGCTGGCTTGCAGGTACTTTTGCGTTGTCGGTTGACGCGCGAGCTCCCTCTGACTCGCCCGTCTGGCGCAACCATGACTCGAACATCCAGCGTTTGTCAGACCCGCGCTCAACGTCGATGCTGGGTTCGGCAATCGAAAGCTTGCCCACTCTTGCCACCTTGGTGCGCAAGTCCACCTGTGCGTCCGCCAGTTCAATCTGACGCACCGAAGCGAGTGAGCCGCGCCTTGCGTTCGCACGGGGCGATCTCTGGCGCTCAATTTTTGGAGCACCGGCCTTGGTCGAACTTGTTTCAGTCAGGGCAAGTTCACTGAGCGCTACCCGCTCAGCCTTTACCTTGATACTCGCCGGGAGGCCGGCAGCGGTGGGCGCTGCCCACTGGAGGGCCACCTGCGCGTCCAGACTACCTGTCAACCGAGGATGCATGATTTGCGCCAGGTAAGGGGCAGCCAGTGCCACCGGCACCCGCTCGATTCGGGTCGACACGTCGGCCAGCTTATCGGTCGCAGTACCCTCGAACGCCAACGTAGGCGCCCCACGGACCACGTCCCCCGCCGAAGACCTGACCTGGCGACGGCTTGCCGCAGATCCGGCTTGCCCAAGCAAAGGAGTCAGGCCTTGCGCACCGACCAGCGCGGCAGAGCCCTTGAAGGAAAGCGGTTTGGCAAATGGATAACCTATGGACTCGACCGCCAGCTCAAACTGATCGAACTGCAGCGTAGCTGCTGAGGCTGCGCCTTCCGCCGTGCTCTCATCGGTAAAAGCCGCAGTACCACCGTGCACGGCCAATTTGTCTATGGACACCTGCCATCCCGGCGAGGTTTTGCCGTGCTGGTCTTCGGCTGCCGCTGTGCCGGTGACCACTTGTGCCTTGGCAATCGTTTTCGATCCGGATTCTTCGCTTGTAGACACCAGGAGGTTGATCTGGCCGCTCTTGTCGCGGTGCACCGCCATGCGCGGCCCATTCAGCTCAACCGACGCCAGGTGCACCCGCTGCTCCAAAGGCCGCACATCAGCCAGTTCCACCTTCAGCGCATCGAAGGCGAGCGCATCAGCACCTTTTGTGTCAACAGACTTCAATCCACTGACTTCAAAGCTTCCGCCCAGACGAAGCGAGGGCTTGGGGGTCTGCTCGAACCTCATGGTCAGTTCAGCATCCACCATAGCGGCTTTCAGCCGCAACGGCACCGGAAGACTGGAGGGGATGTAGCCAATATAAGGAGACAGATCTAGCTTGGCCAGCCGCAAAACGGCATCAGTCTGCCGCGAATCTGTAAAAGGCAATGTTTGTGCGGTTGAATCGAATCGGCTTCCGTTCGCCGCAAATGCCAGGTGCGGCAGCACCTTGATCTCACGTTGCGATGGCAAGTTGCTAATAAAAGGCAGAACAAGCTGCAGATCACGCACTTCGTGTTTCTGCCCAACGGCCTGGTCATCGAAATCGATCGTGCCGCCTTTCAGATCGATGTTGTAGAACGCAAAGCGTGCGGGCTTGCCGTCCTCTTGCGTTTTTGGCTGGGCCGCCAAACGCGCAAGAATGTCATCAAAATCGTAACGTCCCTCCCCCTGATGGGTCACATGCAGCATTGGCTCTTCGATTTGAATGGCATCGACCACAGGGGCCAGTCGCCAAAGGGATTCGAGTTCGCCATCCGCGTACACCCGCTTGACTGTCAACTGCTGGGTTTTGCCATCCGCGCTGGCCAGAGCCAGGTCTCGCAAAGTCAACTCAAGCGTCCAGGGCTTGAAATCTATGGAGCCAATGCTGACCTTGCGGCCCAATTGCTCGCTGGCAATCTTCTCGCCTTGCCATTTGGCCAGTGGCGGCAGTGCCAGCCAGGCCAACGCCCAAAGAGTCATAAGAACGCCCAGCAGATAGACCACCCGGCGAGCCCATCGGTTCGCGAGAAATCTTCTTACTGGAGGCTGGGGGTTGGGGTGAGCGCCGTTTTCTTCCATCTAGAGCGGATTGTCCATCCATCCACCCGCCATCCAAATGAAAAAAATCTATACCAAGTGCAACTTTAGGCAAATATCAACGCAGAAGGCCCGGCGACTCGACCTGAAGTCAAGGCGCCGGGCCCTAGGTGGTGCGACAAAAGCGTCAATTACCACCGGGTCCGCTCCGGAAAGCTTGATGTTTCCAGAAGGCGGGAGAAGGCAATGTATTGCCTTCAAGGGGTTGGCTTGGGTGTCCTATTCCGGTGTATCAGCTACACCAGACGGGCTCCTTCCGCCTTGGTTTGCCCGAGGACATCGGACAGCTTCAATGTAATCCCCGGCAAACGCTTCAGTCAAATGAAAGTATCAATGCAGCTAAGTTATCGATTGACGCAGTCAATGTCACGAAGATGTCTCAAACCTACGTCCAGACACACTTTTTATCTTTTTTATATCATTTTTAGATAGTTCTCTCTGTTTTTTATTCTTGACTGAGTATTTGGAACGCTTCTAGAATCGCGCCATCCAACCTAAACCCAGGAAAACCCTGGTCTGCTGCCAATTCTGGCAGGCCCCGTTCCAAGAAGAACAAACGCATGCAGCGCCGGCCGTTTCGGCGCGCGCGTACAGGGCACCCTCTTAAGCGACTCCGTCAACGAGCCTCGCCCCCCTTGGCCGCAACCATGATTGCCAAGGTTTGGGCAATGCGTTGGCGGCTAGATAAGGAATGCGATGAAAGCATCTGGTTCTGCTGGTAGCCCTGTGGCACGCGGCATACGCACATTCTGCGGTGACGTGGCTGAAGGCTTCTTTGAAATCATGCACAACAGTTTCGCCTTGGTTGGCTTGGCTGTTGTATTTGGCATAGTCATGCTGAGCACCAGGCCCGATCTGCGTGCACAAGGTGAGGAACGCCTCACAAGTTGGCTGACGGAGCGTAAAGTGGCCGCGACTGGCGTCCGGCCTGAGCCAGGTGCCATTGACCGCGCCACCGCGGCTAACCCAGGCGAGCTACCTCTTGAACAAGCCAATGTGGCCTTCTGGATCGCCAAGAAGTACCGAGTGGCCCCTGAGCCCCTGGCTGCGTTAGTCGCCGAGGCCTACGAAGTCGGCCGCAGCAGCCGTCTGGACCCCACATTGATCCTGGCAGTGATGGCTGTTGAATCCAGCTTTAACCCTTTCGCACAAAGTTCAGTAGGTGCTCAAGGTCTCATGCAAGTCATGACTTCCGTGCACTCTGAAAAATACATGGACTATGGCGGTCACTACGCGGCGTTCGATCCAAAGACCAATCTGCGCGTGGGCGTCAAAATCTTGCAGGACTACATTGCCCGTGCAGGCTCGGTTGAAGGTGGTCTGCGCTATTACGTCGGTGCGGCGAATCTGCCGAGCGACGGAGGCTACGCACAGAAAGTGCTGCAAGAACACTCTCGCTTGTATCAGGTGGCAAAAGGTCGTCCCTTGCCCAGCAACACGCCCGGTCTGCGTGCCGCCGTGGTGCCACCGCCCACTGCAATCCCTGTCACACCTCCCATTCAAACCACTGACACCAAGGTGGCATCTCTGTCTTGAGCCAGTTTGATCATTGAAATTCGAAGACCCGGGTTAAAGTCCGCATCCTACGAAAACAACAATTAACCGTTAATTTATTCTCAGACCCCTCACGGCGTCCAATATCCGGCCCTGTGAGGGTTTTTTGTTAATGATCAACCGGTTTTTCTGAGCTAAATTTACTTACTTTTAGGCAGAGAAACTCCAGATAGTTGACGGCCGTATTTGCTCATTCACTGACACTTTGACCGCAGTGTCATTCCCGCAAGCCTCGCCAGCCATACTTGCGGCGGCTCGCTCGCGATGGTCTCGGCCAAGGGCAACAACACGTCCAACGCCTCTAAGACTGTCGCCGCAATTCGTGCCCTGACGTTCTCCAAGGCTTTTGCACAGACTCCCATCGCATCGGCTATACAAAACTCGACTCTGATCCAACCACGCCCAATGCCATGGTGGTCACCGGCGCAGCCACCACCTGCGCCAACGGCGTGCTGACGCCCCCATTGGCCAGCGGCATCAGTTTGAGCGTGGGCCTGCCTCACGTTGTGCGGCTACCGGCGGGGGGGGCGTCTGACCTGCAACGCGTACGGCCTTCGTGGTGGGTCAGAAGGGCTTCTCCACGCGTCCTTCCCGCACCCGGTCACCCTCATGCGGTTGCGGCGGGCCACGATCGGCTTCGCTTCGTTCGCTGTGATCAAGTTACGGCGGGACTTGCACCCGCAGGTGT